>CALRVE020000046.1:0-26580 GCA_943371535.1 Asaia bogorensis
CCACTGCACGGCTAACTGCAAAATCAAATTTTTTATTTTTAATTTCTTCGGCACGGCTATGTTGTGTGGTAATATTTTTTATACCTGCAACTTCTGCAACAGCTTGTACTACTTTTAATTTTTTACCAATACTATCTACCATGTGAAAATTTACTTCAGGATAAAAAATAGCCAATGGCACACCCGGAAAACCACCTCCACAACCAATATCAATAATATCGGCACCAGGCTTAAAATCGGTAATTGCTGCAATACTTAGAGAGTGTAGTACATGGTGTAAATAAATTTGATCTATATCTTTTCTAGAAACTACATTAATTTTTTCGTTCCATTCTTTATACAATGCTTCTAAAGCAGTAAACTGTTGTATTTGAGAGGGCGTAAAATCATCGAAGTATTTTAATAAAATATCCATTGCTTGCATGATGCAAATGTAAGGTAGTTATAGAAGTTGAAAAGGTTGACTCAATTGAAAATATTTGAAGAATAAGCGTAATGAAAATTAACTCCATGTTCTTTTAGGGCTTTTCCAAATAGCTGGAATGGTACATAAATAATACAAAGGCATCCATACATCAAATAGTAAAAACCAAGGCCATAAATCGGCTTCGTTCAGTTTTTTCATACTCTTATAATATACAATGGCTTGCGTAATTAAACGTACACCAAATACAGCTAGAGCAAGCCACCAACAATAAAAAATGGCACTTACTATTAGCAAAGGATACACCCAAAACAAACTAAATGAGTATAAACCTAATAAAAATTTGTGGATGGGTTTATAAAATTTAGCAGTGGTATAATGCCTGTATTTTTGGTTCATCCATTCGTTCCAACTGGTTTTTGGTTCACTTAAGGTATGAGCATCTGCATCTAAAACAATGGCTGTGTTTTTTTTATTGGCTACCTTATTTATAAACAAATCATCATCGCCACTTGGTATCATATTAATGGCAGAAAATCCTTTATTCTTAATAAATACATCTTTTTTGTAACTTAAATTTCTTCCTACACCCATGTAAGGAATACCAGCTAATGCATAAGAAAAATATTGTAAAGCTGTATGAAAGGTTTCAAAACGAATAAGCTTATTCAATAATCCATTTTTCTTTTTATAAGCACCATAGCCCAATACCACTTCAATGTTTTCGTTATATGCATCTTGCATTTTAAACATCCAATTTTCACTTGCAGGAACACAATCGGCATCGGTAAGTAAAACAATTTCGTGTTTGGCACTTTTAATACCAATACTTAATGGAAACTTTTTTCCTGTGATCATTTTTGCTTCTTGAGAAAGCTCAATATGATTCAGGTTTTTAAAACTCTTTTTAAATTCATCAATTAAATATTTACTATCATCTGTAGAATTATCATTTACCACAACTATTTCATGTGTGGTTCTATAATCTTGCACTAAAACACCGGGTAAATTATGGGCTAAATTATTGGCTTCGTCTCTTGCACAAACAATTACAGAAACTGGATATTCTACAGAAGTTTGTTTAGCGGGTTTTTTATACATAGCCAAACGAAGAAAAAAGAACAAATAATAAAACACTTGAATGGCAACAATTGCACAAAAAACAATAAATACAATTAACCAAACAATAGGCGGAACATTCAATATCATAAAAGCAAAAATAATTGTTGTATTACCGTAATGTTAACTTATGGGGGATATGTGGATAAGAAAAGGGAAAAGGCAGAAGGTAAGAGGTAAAAGGTAAAAGGCAAAAGGTAAAAGGTAAAAGGTAAAAGGTAAAAGGTAAAAGGCAAAAGGCAAAAGGCAAAAGGCAGAAGATAGAAGATAGAAGACGGAAGACAGAAGATAGAAGGCAGAAAAAAATTAATAACTAAAAATTGAAAAACTAAAAGTTTAAAATACAATCAGAAAAACTAGAAATTAGAAATTAGTAAATAGTAACTAGTAACCCAATAACTCCAAACTATACAACTCCAAACTGTATAACTATATAACTCTAAAACTATTTACTTTTGCCGCTTATGCCACAACTACAATTTGAGTTACAAAAAACCGATACTGTTACAAAAGCAAGAGCAGGAAAAATTACCACCGATCATGGTGAAATATTAACGCCCATTTTTATGCCTGTTGGTACTGTGGGTAGTGTAAAAGCAGTTACGCAACAACAATTATATAATGATGTACAGGCACAAATAATTTTGGGCAATACCTATCATTTGTATTTACGACCAGGGGTAGAGGTTTTAGAAGCTGCAGGTGGTTTACACAAGTTTAATGGATGGCATAAACCTATATTAACTGATAGTGGTGGCTATCAGGTTTTCTCATTAGCAGCAAAAAGAAAAATTACTGAGGAAGGAGCCATGTTTCAAAGCCATATTGATGGTAGCAAACATATGTTCAGTCCAGAAAATGTAATGGATATTCAAAGAAGTATTGGAGCCGATATTATTATGGCGTTTGATGAATGTCCACCTTATCCAAGTGAATATGGCTATGCACAAAAAAGTATGCATTTAACACATCGTTGGTTGCAACGTTGTGTAAATAGATTGGCTGAAACACCTGATAAATATGGCTATACACAAAATTTATTTCCTATTGTACAAGGTGGAACGTATAAAGATTTGAGAAAGGCATCTTGTGAATTTATCTCTTCTATAAATGCAGCAGGTAATGCAATTGGTGGATTAAGTGTGGGCGAACCCATTGAAATGATGTACGAGTTTTCAGCATTTTGTTGTGAGTATTTACCATTGAATAAACCACGTTATTTAATGGGGGTTGGCACACCTTGGGATATATTGGAAAATATAGCTTTAGGTATAGATATGTTTGATTGTGTAATGCCCACAAGGAATGGTAGAAATGGTATGATATTTACCACACAAGGCGTTATAAATATTCGCAATAAAAAATGGGCAACCGATTTTACTCCTATTGATATTGGCTTACCCAATGAAATGAGTACCTATTACTCAAAGGCTTACTTGCGTCATCTTTTTATTGCCAATGAAATTTTAGCATTGCAATTGGCAAGCTTGCAAAACTTAAGTTTTTATTTATGGCTAGTGGGGCAGGCAAGAGAGCAAATTTTAAATAATAATTTTAATACATGGAAAAATGAAATTATGCCTATCATTAAGCAAAGGCTATAATTCAATTTACAAAAAATCAAATCATTCAATCAATAGTTATTAGTTAACTTGCTGCATAAATTAAAGCCAAATGAAATCAATTAATATACAAACTATTGCAACTGCAATACAAGGAACGTTAGAAGGGAATACTGAATTGATGATTGCTAGCCCAGAGCAAATTGATTTTGCTCAAGAAAATCAAATCACTTTTATTGGTAGCAAAAAATATGCTCATTTATGGCTAAGTTCTAAAGCCTGTGCAGTAATTGTAAATGAAGAAATTAACCTTGCAGCAGTAGAGAATAAAGCAATTATTAAAGTGAAGAATGCCGATTTAGCTATGTCTCAAGTACTCGATTTATATGCCGATTCTTTGCCTCAATTTGATACTGCTATACATACAACAGCTGTAATAGATAAAAGTGCTGTAATTGGCGAAGGATGTAAAATTGGAGCCAATTGTTTTATAGGTAAAAATGTAGTATTAGGTAGCAATGTATCTATTTATCCTAATGTAACCATTTTTGATAACACAAGTATTGGAGAAAATACTACTATATGGTCGGGTGCGGTAATAAGAGAAAAAACAGTGATTGGAAAAAACTGTATCATTCATTCAAACTCAACTATTGGAGCTGATGGTTTTGGGTATAGGCCAAGTGCCGATGGAAGAGGATTGGTAAAAATTACCCATATTGGAAATGTGGTAATTGGTAATCATGTAGAAATTGGAGCTAATACTTGTATAGATAGAGCAAAGTTTAGTTCAACCATTATTGGCGATGGTTGTAAGCTAGATAATTTGGTACAAATTGGGCACAATAGCCGAATGGGAAAATCTTGCATTATGGCAGGAAGTAGTGGTTTAGCAGGATCTGTTACTTTAGGTAATGGAGTTATTGTAGGTGGTGGGGCTTGTATTAGCGATCATGTTACATTAGGAGATGGAGTACAAGTAGGCGGACAAAGTGGTGTAATTAATAATTTTGAAGCTGGTAAAAAAGTATTGGGTTATCCTGCAATAGAATCTAGAGATGCTTTAAAGCAATGGGTTGTATTAAGAAAATTGGCTAAGGAGGGATAAATCAATTCTTATTTGTCATTAAAATGTAATTTTTTAAAAATATTTATTTTTTTGCACAAATTACATGAATTATAGTATGGTAGTTGCATAAACAACTAAAAAAAATTTTGCAACCTAAATAATTTTCTTATTTTGCAAGCATCGGGGGAAACTGCTTATGTTGAAAATACTACACAAAGTATTTACTAATCAAAATAGAGGATATTTATTGGTTGATTCACAGAATCAGTCATGTAATAATTTACCTGATTCAATCGCCTCATTTTTTACTACTATTTTCATTTTCTTTTCTACCAAGCATAAATTTTCTCAGCAAATTATTATAGTAAAAAGCAATTTTTTTGATGAACTAATTCAAGTAATTAATTTTTATCATCACTCTCCAAAAGAGTGGGTTTCTGTTCCAATGCCACCTTTTCTGAAATAGAAATAAAAGCATAATTTTCAACAATCTACACCACCCTATTTTCTTCACTTTACCTCCTAAATTTTCTTTTATGAGAAAAATTGTTAGTTTATTTGCATTTTCTTTCTTGTTACTATTGGTAAAAGGGTTTTCTCAAGTTGGTACACCAACATTTTATAATGCTGTACCCTCAACTGCAAGTAATGGATTTCCCTTAAGTACAACAACCAGTAATAAAGTTCAATGGATTTATGCTCCAGGAGCATTTACAACAACAGGCACTGCTGCAGGTATAGCATTAAGTTCTGGTAACTTAATTTCAAAGTTGTATATCAGAATTCAAACTGTAAATGCCAATACTATTTATCAACCTGATTTTTCAATTAGTATGCTACAAACTGGTACCAGTAATACATTTAGCGATGGTAACTATTTAACTGGATTAACTACAGTTTTTCAGAGTAACTCATTTCAATTTACAGGTATAACCGCAGGTAGCTGGTATGGTATTACTTTAACTACACCTTTTGCGTATGACCCCGCTCAGTCGCTCATTGTAGAATTGAAATCTAACTTAAATACTTCTGGTGGCAATTCGGTTAATAGTATTACAACATCAACGTTGAATCAAAGAATTTTTGGAGCTTATGCTTCAGCAACTGGAACTGCAGGAACGGGTCTTACACCTATTGGTTTTGATGTTATTCCGGCATCTGCATGTACAGCCCCATCAGTAGCAGGCACACCAACAAGCAGTGTAACCAATGTTTGTAGTGGTACAAACTTCAATTTAGGCTTAACAGGAAATAGCACAGGAACTGGCCAAACTTATCAATGGCAAAGTTCTCCAACGGGTACATCACTTTGGTCAAATGTTGTTGCTGCTTCTAGCTCTGCTGCATTAGCAACCTCACAAACTGCAACTTCATTTTATAGATGTATAGTTACTTGCAGCAGTGTATCAGATACTTCAACAAGTGTACAAGTAACTTCGCCAGCTTTAGTTTCTGGTAATTTTACCATAAATAATGCATTGCCAACAGGTGGGGGTAATTTTCAAACATTTGCAGAAGCCATATCTTCTATTGCATGTGGTATTAATGGTCCAGTAACATTTAATGTAGAAGTAGGTAGCGGTCCATACAATGAACAATTTACGATTCCTCAAATATTTGGAACCAACGCTACTAATAGAGTTGCCATAAGAGGAAATGGAGCAATCATACAATTTGATCCACCAACAGCCGATAGGCATGTTATAAAGTTAGATGGAGCTGATTATATTACTTTAGATAGTTTAGATATAAGAACAACAGGAACTACAACAACAAGTTTTGGTTGGGGTATTCATTTAACCAATGGAGCCGATTATGATTCTATAAAAAACTGTAACATCACCATTGGTTCATTAAGTACAACACAAAGTAATAGTGCTGGTATTGTTGTCTCTGGTTCAACAACATCTGTTACAACTGCAGGAAGTGCAAGCCATAATGTAATTGTTGGTAATACTATTACTGGTGGTCATCAAGGTATAATAATAACTGGTACAGCCACAAGTTTAAATGGCGTAAAAAATCAAATTATTAGAAATACAATTAAAGATTTTTATGCATCTGGTATTATCTTAACACACAACGATTCAAGCATTATTTCTTTCAATGATATCAGCCGACCTACACTTGCGGCAGTCACCACATTTGCTGGTGTACAATTAGGAGCAGGTAATATAAAATGTGTTATAGAGGGTAATAAAATACACGATACCCATAATGCAGCAACTACTCAATCAGGTATTGCTTATGGAGTATTTAGTACAGCGAATGATGCAACTGTAGGAAATGAGAATAGAGTAATCAATAACATAATTTACAACTTTAATAGTGGCTCAGGCATTATTTATGGTTTATATAATGCAGGTTCTGATGGTGTAAGATACTATCACAATACAGTAGTGTTAGATCATTCGGCAGCTACTGCTGGTGTTACAAGAGGTTTTTTTCAAACAACCGCAGCCACCAATATTGATTTTAAGAATAACATTATTTATATTAATAGAGGAGGTACAGGCGATAAGCATTGTGTGTATTTTGGTACAACCACATCAACTATAACTTCTAATAATAATGTTTTATACAATATATCTAGTTCAGGTACAAATAATGGCATTGGTTCATTTGGTACAGCAGGTTCGGCAACATTGGCATTATGGCAAGCTGCTAATAGTGGAGCTTATGATCAGCAAAGTGTAAGCGTAGATCCATTATTTACCGATGTGAATTTGCAAGATTATACACCAACAGAAGTAGCAGTAGATAATATAGGTGCTAATGTTGGAGTAGCAACAGACATTAACGGCAAAGCAAGAACGTTGACATCACCAGATCCTGGAGCATTTGAAGTGCCACCATCGGTAGGCTTAGATTTACTGGTAGCCTCATTAACCTCACCTTCTCTTTCATTAAAGAGTTGTTATAATAGTGAAAATGTAAGTGTATCAATAAGAAATAATAGTGTAGACACCATCAATTTTGCTATCAATCCAGCCACTGTAACAGTTACTGTTGCAGGAGTTGTAAATACTGTTTACACTGCAGTTATTAATACTGGCACATTGGCACCTGCATCAGCATTGAATGTTTCTGTATTTACACCTTCGTCAACCATTAACATGAGCGGTATAGGTAACTATAACTTTAGTGTTAATGTAAACGTGGTAGGCGATGTAAATCCAACCAATAATACCATTACGGTAGATAGAGAAAAATTAAATTTAACAGGAGGAACAGCCACTGCTACTCCAAAAACCTACTGTGCAGTAGGAGGAACTCCAAAGTTAACCTCAACTGATGCTGAAGGGTATAATTCTGTAAAATGGCAACAAAGTATAAATGGGGGAGCTAGTTATACAGATATCACCAATTCTGATACATTAATTTATACATTACAAACAGCAATTAGCCAAAACACTTATTTTAGAATGGTAGCAGTTTGTGGTACGAATGAACAAAACGGTACAGCAGATAGTGTGATCATTAATAATCCTCAAATACTTACTTCACAAGGAACAACACGCTGTGGGCCTGGGAGTTTAACCTTAACTGCAACTGCTAATGGCACAGCAGATATAAAATGGTATGATACACCTACTGGTGGAACAGCTTTATTTACTGGAGCATCATTTACAACTCCAACAATATTGTCTACAAAAACATATTATGCAGCTGCTTTGGTAGGTGGAGGAAGTTATCAGGTTGGAAAATCATCTCCAGGAACTGCATCAAATTTAATTGCGTCTCCAAGGGGTATACAGTTTAATGCAATCAATCCATTTTTATTGCAAAGTGTAAAAGTGTTTTCAACTTCAGCAACTGCTGGTGCAGGAATCATTACTTTATTAGATGGTGCAGGAAATACTGTTGGAAGTCCTGTAAATGTTTCATGGCCAGGTGGCGGTTCAACTACTGCTCCAGTACCTCACATTTTAACTTTGAATTTAGATGTTTTACCAGGCAATGGGTATAGGCTATTGATGACTACTTTCACTTCGGGCGGTATTGGTTGGGAAACATCAGGAATGTCGCCAGCTGCCTATACAGCTTTGTCAAATACCGATATAACTTTTGTTGGTAGTATGACGTCATTAACAGTTTTGTCAACAACTACTTACTATTATTTTTATGATTGGCAATTATCAACAGGTTGTGAAGGCACAAGAACACCAGTAACAGCAACCATTACATCAGCTCCTTCAATTACAGCATCTACTATAGATTCTGTAGTATGTAATGGAGCTAGTGCAGCATTAAGTGTAACAAGTAGCAATACAAATTATACTTATAGTTGGACTCCCGTAGCTTTAAACGGTGCTACAATCAATGTTTCTCCAAGTGAAACAACTAAATACTATGTAAATGCAAATGATGCTGTTATCAATTGTACAGCAATAGATTCTGTATTAGTTCGTGTTCAACCCATTTCAACTATCGAGGCAAATCCAAAAGATTTTTGTATAGTTGGTGGCGTTACAACATTAACTCTAAATCCATTAACTGGTTATGCACCTAACACAATACAATGGCAAACTTCCAATAATAACGTAACGTTTAGTGATATTAGTGGTGCAACAAATGCAACGTACACTTCACTAGTAATTAATGACACTACTTATTTTAAAGCAATAATTAAAAATGGTGCAGGATCTGTTTGTTCAGATTCAGTTAAAACAATCCTATTCTATAACCCAAGTATTACTAGCACAACACCAGCTAATCGTTGTGGAGCAGGAACGGTAGATTTAAGTGCAACGGCAAGTACGGGATCAATTATCAATTGGTATGCTACACCAACTGGTGGAACTTCATTGTATACTGGTAGCACTTTTACAACTCCAGTATTGCTAGACACTACTAACTATTACGTTTCGGCATCAAATGGTGCTGGCATTGCTAATACAGGCAAAACAATTGCAAATAGTACTGCAACTTCGGGTGCAGGTACTACCAATTTTGGTTTAGTGTTTGATGCATTAGCTGAATTTGAATTGAAATCTGTTGTGGTTTATGCTATTGCTTCAGCTGCAAATACAAGTGGAACAGTAACCATTGAAGTTATTAATGGTGCTGGTACAGTATTGCATACAAAAATAGTAAACGTTACCGGTAATCCTATTGCATCTGTTGTAGGTCAAAGAGTAGAGTTGAATTTTTTAATTCAGCCTGGCACTAATTTAAAGCTACGCCATAGTGCTAGAAGTACTAGTATTACTGGATTATTATTTGAACCTGCAGCTAATGCACCAAGTGGTAACTATGGGTTTCCTTATGTTGTACCAGGAATTGTTTCAATAAATACAAGTACATTATCTGCTGCACCAACCAATACAGCTAGAAATGATTTATACTATTATTTCTATGATTGGGAAGTTGTAACAGGTTGCGAAAGTGCAAGAATTTTAGTTGCTGCTAATGTAGATACTTCTGCTAGTTGTAATGCATTACCAGTAAGCTTAATCAATTTTGCTGGTATTAAAGAAGGTGCTATTAACCGTTTAAGTTGGACAACCACTACAGAAACCAATAATGCTGGGTTTAGTATAGAACGCAGTGCCGATGGTAGAAACTTTAGTACTTTAACTTATGTGGCTAGTAAAGCCGAAAATGGCAATAGTACAAATACCATCAACTACAGTTTTAATGATGTAAGAACTTTAAGTGGTAACAATTATTACAGATTGAAACAAGTAGATAAAGATGGAAGAGCTACTTATTCGAGCATTGTATTAATCAAAGGCGATAAAGTAAGAGCTATAATGATTACAGGCTTGTATCCAAACCCTGCAAAAAGTGAAGTGAAGTTAACTATAGAGTCGCCGAGTGCTGAAAAAGTAACTGTTTTAGTAACCGATATAACCGGAAAAGTGGTGGTACAAACAGTTCAATCATTGGTAATTGGAAATAACACAATTCAATTAGGCGTATCTAACTTGGCCAATGGTAGTTATTTTGTGAAAATGATTTGCAACAATGGTTGTGAAACAGGCTTTACAAAATTTGTAAAACAATAAAAAATAGTCACTAAGGCTGCTTGTAGGGCAGCCTTAGTACATTATTAAGTATCTATTGAAAATGAATGCGTTGGGTTCTTGAATGGTCATTTTTTTGGTTTATATTCTATTTTGTTGCAACAAAACTTGAGTTGTATAAAAAACATGGCTATTTTAGCAATCCTAATATTTTTGAAAAATTCAATCAGATATGTTATGTATCTAATATCTATGCAACTAAACTAACGCTTATATTCTCTTGAAATACGCTCAACTATCCATTTATAATTACAGCATTATGAGACATTGCTACGCAACTTGTGTAGGGTTTAAAAAGCCTTTTCTACTTTTTTTGGTGTTATTTTCTTTAGTATTTACTAAACTGTTTGCTCAAACAGATTATGCTATAGGTACAGGAACAGCCACCAATAGCACTACTAGTTATCCAGCGGCTTTGCCAGATTATTGGGAAGGTCATAAACAACAATATTTGTACAGAGCATCTGAACTAACTGGTGCTGGTATGACTCCAGGGTTTATAAACTCCATTAAGTTTAATGTACTTACTATTAATACTGGTACAGGTGCTGCCATAGAACAATACACTGTTAAGATTGCAACTTCTAACGTTACAACCTTAGATCAGGCAAGTTGGGAACCTGTAAATAATACTGTTTTTGGTCCAGTAGACTACACTGCAACAACAGGTTTAAACACGTTCACTTTTAATACCCCATTTTTCTGGAATGGCACCGATAATATTATCATTGAGGTTTGTGGCGGAGATCCTAATAATGCTGCAGGAACAACTTGGACTGAAAATGCACTAGTAACCATAACCAATGGATTATCATTTAATGGATCTAGAGCTCATGCATCAGATAATAATGGCAATCTATGTGGTACAACTCTAACTACTAATGGTTCTGCTACTGTTACGCCTACAAGCCGTCCTAATATAGTTTTTAATGTAACACCTGCTGCTGCTTGTTCAGGAACGCCTAATGCAGGAACTGCAGTTTCTACTTCTACTAATCTAGGTTGTGCAGGTACACCCTTTACTTTAAGTTTAAGTGGAGCAACGGTTGCAACAGGGTTGGCTTATCAATGGCAATCTTCTCCTGATAATACAACTTGGACAAATATCACTGGTGCTATAGCTTCAATTTATACAACTACTCAAACACAATCCATTAGATACTACCGATGTGTAGTTACTTGTACATCTGTACCAGCAAGTACTAATTCTATATCTGTTCAAGTAAACTCAGTTACCGGCCCAACTTATGTAACATTACCCGTTGTAGAAAGTTTTGAAAATACTTGGTCTAACAGTTGTGGTACGAGAGATGTACCTAATCAATTTTGGTCAAATAGTCCAGCAACAGGTAATAATTCTTGGAGAAGAAATGATGATGGTACTGCAGCAGCTTGGACAACAGTAAATGGTGGTTATACACCTGCGTCATCGACTGGTAATTTTTCTGCTCGTTTTCATTCATTCAATGCAGTTGTTAATAGTGTAGGTAGTTTGGATGTATTTATAAGTGCCAACACAACCTCTGCTAATAAGCGTTTACAGTTTGACTTTATTAATACAAGTGGAACTGATAGCTTATCAATATTACTTTCAACCGATGGTGGTACTACTTTCACTCGTTTAGATAGTGCAGGTTTAGCAACAGCTTGGAGAACAAAAACTATTTTCTTTAGTACATTATCTGCAACTACTGTTATTCGTTTTAGAGCAGTGAGCGATGATGGTGCAACTGATATTGGGTTAGACAATTTGATTTTAAGCAATTGGGCCGATTGTAGTGGCACACCAATTGCTGGAACTGCAACTGCTGCTCCTTTAAATGTTTGTGCTGGTCAAACAGTAACTTTAAATGCAAGTGGGGTTGATGTTGGTCCAGGCTTAACTTACCAATGGCAGGTTTCTACCAATGGAGGAACTACATGGACAAATATTGCAGGTGCAACAACTTTCTCTGCAACTACTACACAAGTTGTAACGAGCCGTTATCGCTTAAATGTAACTTGTACATTACCTGGTGGTAGTTCTGCTGCTTCAAGTGAAATTACAGTTACAAGTCCGCCAATACCTGTTGGCACTTATACCATTAATAAAAACCTACCAACTACATGGCCGGGTGCAGGTGCTGCTTCAAACTTTAATAGTTTTGCTGCTGCTTATGCTGCATTGAATTGTGGTGTTGGTGGAGCAGTAATATTTGATGTAGTTGCTGGAACTGGTCCTTATAATGAGCAATTAATTATCAATGGTGCAGTAGCAAATACAAGTGTAAACAATACCATTACTTTTAAAGGAAATGGTAATACTATTTCATTTACATCTACCAATGCCAATGAAAAAGCAGTTATCAAACTAAAAAACACTAAGCATTTTATTTTTGATAGCTTAATAGTTAATGCTAATGCAGGTACTCAAGGTTTTGGTTTTCACTTAACCAATAATGCAGATAGCAATATTATAAGAAAATGTACTATTAATTCTTCGCTAACTTCTACTAGTACAAACTATGCTGGTATTGTAATTAGTGGAACAGATGCTGATGCAATTGGAAATGGCACTACACTTAGCGATTTTAATAAAATTGAAAATAACACCATCAATGGTGGTTACTATGGTATAACCTTAACTGCAACTGTAGCAGGTGGAGCCAATGGGTTTAATCAAATAGTTAGTAATACTATTCAAGATTTTCACTTTTATGGCATTTACGTTGCAGGTAGTTATAATACACTAATTTCAAAGAATACTATTACCAGACCAATACGTACTAATGTAAATGAGTTCAATGGTATTTTCTTTACAACACAAAGTAACTCATGTTTAATAGAAAAAAATAAAATCATCAATCCTTTTGGAGGGGCCCCAACAAGTACATCTGCTTTTTATGGTATTAACTTTAATTCAAGTAGTGGTTCATCGGGTAACGATAATTTTATTCAAAACAATGTAATTGCCGCTAACAATGGTAATGGTTTGCAGTATGGTTTATTCAATACAAGTTCAAACAATATTTGGTATTTTCATAATACTATTGCATTAGAAAATTTAACTGCAACTACTACTCAAGTAACAAGAGGTTTTTTCCAAACTGGTACATCTGGCGGTTTATTATTTTATAATAATATCATTTCAATAAATCGTGGTGGTACAGGTCAAAAACATTGTATTCATATAGCCACTACTACATTATTTAGCGATAATAATAACTTTAATATTACTACATCTGCTACCAATCATGTTGGTTTTTTTACAGCCAATAGAACAACTTTACAAAATTGGAGAACTGCAACATTGCAAGACGCTGCTTCATTAGATTTTCCACCAGTATTTGCTAATGCAGCAACTTTCGATTATACACCAGCTAATGCAGCAATAGATAATAAAGGTTTAGCATTGGCTGTTGTAGATGATGTGAACAGTGTAGTAAGAAGCACAACCACTCCAGATATGGGAGCTTATGAGTTTACTGCTCCTGGTTGTATTGCTCCTCCTGAAGTTGGTGTTACTCAAGTTGCACCTACGAATACTTGTCAAGGAACACCAATTAACTTAAATGTAGTAATTGGACCATATGGTGCTAATCAAACATTTCAGTGGGAATTCTCAACCACTTTAGCTGGTACATATACCAATGTAGGTAATCCTAAACTAACTCCTGATACTACTATAATTGCCAATGTTACAGGGTATTATCGTTGTGCAATTACTTGTGGCGGTATTACTGTATTAACAACGCCTATTTTAGTTAATGTAACCCCTTCCTTACCAGCAGGTACATATACTATTAATGCTGGTGCACCAATTACTTATGTGCCTGGTGTTGCTGGTGGTAATTTCCAAACTTTTAATGCTACTAAAGCTGCAATGGCTTGTGGAATTACGGGTGCTGTAACATTTAATGTTGTAGCTAATAGCGGACCATATAATGAACAATTTATTTTAGATAGCATTGCTAGAACATCTGTAGTAAACACCATTACCTATAATGGAAATGGTAATACCATTGCTTTCAGTTCTAATACAAGTGCTGAAAGAGCAGTTATTAAATTGAACGGAGCTGACTATATTACTTTTGATAGTTTAACTATTGATGCTAGAGGAGCAGGTGTTTTTGGTTATGGTGTACAATTAATTAATAATGCCGACACCAATACTGTTCGTAAATCAACCATCTTAGTTTCTGAAACTTCTACTTCAGCCAACTATGCAGGTATTGTAATTAATGCAGTAGCAGCAGGTGCAGTTGGCGTTGGTAATACTTTTTGTGATGGCAATACATTTGATAGAAATACAATAGTGGGTGGTTTCTATGGTGCAACTTTAGTAGGTAGTGCTACACAATTAATCAACGATAATAAGTTCACCAATAATACATTTAGAGATTTTTATAGTTTTGGTTTATATGTTGCAGGAACAAACAGAACTGTAATTGAAGGAAACAATTTCTCTCGACCAATAAGAACAAGTGTAACAACAGCTTATGGTGTTTACTCTACTGCTGCTTTAAGCAATAATTTAATAATTTCAAAAAATAGAATTACCAATTTATGGGGTGGTTTGCCAACTGCAACTTTACCTGCTTATGGTATATATCACAATAGTGTAAATGCTGCTGTTGGTAGTGTAAACATTGTAAGCAATAACTTGATTTATTCATTCAATGGAAATGGAGCTCAATATGGTATTTACAATACTACGTCTGCTGGTGTAAATTACTATCATAATACCATTGCATTAGATGAAACTGCAAGTACAGCAACAGGTGCTACTGTTGGTTTCTATCAAACAGGTTCGGCAAATGCCATTCAATTTGTAAATAATATTATCAGTATTACTCGTGGAGGTAATGGTATTAAGCATGGGTTGTTCTATGCAACAACAACAAGTGGCATTACCTCTAACAACAATGATATACATATAAATGCTGGAGGAACGTTGAATAGAATTGGTCGTTGGGGTTCTAATGACCATTCAACATTGGCTGCATGGCAAGCTGCATCTAGTTTGGATGCCAATTCTTGGAGTTCAGATCCAATTTTTGTTGATCCAGCAACTGGCGATTATAAACCACAAGCTTTATCAATTGATAACAGAGGTTTGAATACTGTAGGTATTAATACCGATATATTAAACTTAAGCAGAAGTGCAACAACACCAGATATGGGAGCTTACGAGTTTGCTCCTGCTCCTTGTCCTGCTATTTTAAATGCAGGTACTGCAACTGTTACACCTTCATCTGGTTTATGTTTAGAACAACCCATACGTTTAAACTTAACTGGTTTCAGTGCGTTGGGTTCTTTAACTTTCCAATGGCAACAGTCTGCTGATGGAACAACTGGTTGGACGAATATTGGTCCATTATTATTTACTCCAAACTTCGACACATTAACCAATGTTAGAACTTATTATCGTTGTTTGGTTTCTTGTGCAAGTAATAGTGCATTCTCAACTGTAGTTCAAATGAATTTGAATGCCATTTTACCAGGGGGTACTTATACAATTGATGGTACACAACCTACCACCTTTCCTGTACCAAATCCTGGACCCAATGCTAACTTCCAAACTTTCCAAGAAGCAGTAACTGCTTTATCTTGTGGTATTCAAAGTTCAGTAATATTTAATGTTAAACCAGGTACCTATAATGAGCAAATTAGAATTCCATATGTGCCAGGAACGTCTCCAACAGTAAACGTAACTTTTAAAGCCGAAAACGGTAATCCTGCATCAGCAGAATTAACTTTTGCATCAACATTAAGTACTGCTAACTACACATTAAGGTTTGATAGTACAAAATTTATTTACTTTAGAAATTTAACTATTAGTGCAACAGGTACTAGCTTTGGTAGAGCTGTAGACTTTGCTGGTACATCTACCTTCGATAGTTTAGCTAACTGTGTGATCAATGCACCAGTAATTATAAATACCTCAGCTAATTTTGCAGCTGTACATGCCTCTTCATTTAGAGGTAATAACATTGTTATTAAAGGCAATACCATTAATAATGGTTCATCTGGAATATTCTTCTCAGGAGTATCAGCAGCCGTAAGAACAAGTAATAACGTAATAGATAGCAATACAGTTAATGGAGCTTATCAATATGGTATCTACAGCAACTTTACCAACATATTAAAAGTAAATAAAAATACAGTAAATGTAACTGCACCAACATTCTCTTCAGCGTATGGTATTTACACAACAGAGAACGATTCATTATATCAAATAATGAACAACAAAATCAACATCAACAATTCTAATGGAAATCAATATGGCATTTTTGTTAATGCAAGTGATGGTTCAAATATTAATAGAGGTAAGTTGATGAATAATGATGTTATAGCAGGTACAGGCAATACAGGTAATATTTTCGGGTTTTATGTAAGTGCTTCTCCGTTCATTAATGTATTTAACAACACTGCTAGTATTAATACTACAGGTGCATCTTCTTATGGTATTTATTGTAACAACTCTTCTAATGGAGATTATTACAATAACTCAATCAACAGTATTGCAACTTCAACCACTAATAATTTTGCGGCATATTTCTTAAATACCTCTGCTACAAGCATCAATGTTCGTAATAATATCTTCTCACATAAGGCAGGTGGTAGAGCCATGTTTGTTGGTAATTCTGGCAACATTTTGAGTAACTACAATATGTTGTTTACTACAGGTGCAGTGTTAATCAATAGACAAGCACCAACAGCAGCTACTTATCCTTCTTTAGCTGCATGGACCACTGCAACTTTACAAGATGTATTCTCTATAGGTATGAATCCTGCATTTGTAAGTGATGTAGATTTAAAACCAAACCTTACCAATACCGATGTTTGGGCTATTCATGGTAGAGGTGTACAAATTGAAAATAACAATGTAGATCATGATGGCAACAATCGTCCAACTACATTAATTGCAGGTGTACCGGATTTAGGTGCTTATGAGTTTTTCCCAACCGCTCAACCAACAGTAATGTTGGCAACTCCTGCAACACCTGCAGCCAACACAACACAAGTATTTAGTTTTGGAACTGATACTGTAATGAGAATTAAATGGTCGGCAACACCACCTCCAAGTGTAGAGGTAAGACGTTTCTCTGGTGTTGTGCCAACAGGCTTAGCTGCTGCCAATTTAGACTCCATGTATTTCTATACTAAAGTAGATATACCGGGCGGTGGAAATTATGATTATGATGCCGATTTGTATTATATAGATAGTTGGTTAGGCTCTATTCCTGTACCTTCTCAACTAGGTTTGGGTAGAACCACATTGAGTAATGCGTGGACAGTTGGTTATACCAGCAGAAATGAATTGGCGAAGAGAAGAATCTATCAAACTGGAATTTCTTATTTAGACAGATTCACAGGTATTACCAATCCTTATGCACCACCAATATTACCAGATAGGGATAGCTCTAATAGAGGTAAACGTTTCTACTTTGCTTATGCAATCAATCAATTAAACGCAGGTACAACTCAAGAAATGGTAGTTTATTTAAGTACTGGTAATGAACCTGCAAATGTGCAAGTACGTGTAAACGGTACAGCTTGGTTTAGAAATTATTTTATTCCTGCCAATACAGTTGTAACTACCGATAATCTTCCAAAAAATGGCCCTGATAATGCTTTTTTAAATACACCTGGTTTATTTGATAGATCAGTAGAAATAATAAGTGATGCATCAATTGTAGCCTATTCTCATGCAATTGGAAGTACTTCTTCAGGTGCAACTATGTTACTACCTGTAGGTGTTTGGGGTTATGAATACAAAACACTTTGTATTACCAATGGACCGAATTTCGGAGATGCAAGACCATACTTTTACGTAATTGCAGATAACGATAATACAGTAATTCAAGTAACACCAACAGTAGCAGTACAAAATGCTGGTTTTGCACCTGGTGCACCTACTACTGTAACTTTAAATAAAGGGCAGGTATTACAACTTGTAGCTACTGTTGCAGTTACAGACCTTTCAGGTAGTTTAGTAAAAGCTGTAGCCAACAGTGCAGGTAAATGTTTCCCAATTGCAGTATTTAGCGGAACTTCAAGAACTGATATTACCATTGGAGGTTGTTCTAGTGGTTCTGATTTTATTATGCAACAAAATTTCCCAATTACCGCTTGGGGTCGTAGATATTTAACAGCACCAACTTCGTTTAGTGGTGATGCATTTAGCGGTGCAGCAAACCCTTTTGCAACCAATATATTTAGAGTAGCAGTGCAAGACCCTACTACTGTTGTAAGAAGAAATGGTGCTGTACTAACAGGCTTAGTAAATAACCATTATTACCAATTCCAAACAAACCAAGCTGATTTTATTGAGGCCGATAAGCCAATTATGATGGCTCAGTTCACAGGTGGTGGAAGTTGTGTTGGTGGAACAGGTGTTGGTGATCCTGAAATGTTCTATATCAGCCCAATTGAACAAGGTATTGATAAAGTGGCATTTTATAGAAATTCCGACCAGTCTATTACTGTAAATTATTTAACCATGATTGTTCCAACCAACGGTTTACCATCATTGAAAATTTTTGATGGAACAACATTATTGATAACAAATCCTACTTATACTTATAGTCATCCAAGAAACGGAGACCCAAGTTTAAGAGGGGTAAACTATACAGTGGTTATTCATCGTTGGACAGCTGCTAAACAACAAGTACGTGTTGAGTGTGATAGTGCATTCACTGGTATAACTTATGGTTTAGGTAGTGTAGAAAGTTATGGTTACAATATGGGTACTTTAGTAAAGAATTTGAGAGCAACAGGTAATCCTAGTTTATTAACTCCTTCAGGTGTTATTAATAAAGAGTACACTTGTACAGATGCTCCTTTCACATTTACTATGTCATTGGCTGTAATTCCAACTAGTATCAAGTGGAACTTTAGTCAAGTTCCAAACTTAACACCAAACGTAGATGTAACAATCAATAATCCTGTACCAACAGACAGTGTTATTACACCTTCAGGAGATAAGTTTTATTTGTTTAGTTTACCACAGCCTTATAAGTTCAGTGCTCCTGGCTTCTATTTAGTGCCTGTAACATTTACAGCACCTACTATTGGAAGTTGTGATAATAGTCAAACCGATTTGATTCCAATTCAAGTAATTCCTTCACCAGCTATTGGGTTTAATGTAAGCTTTAATGGTTGTGCTGGAGATGTTGCAACATTTACAGCAGATGCACAAAGCCCTAATGGGGTAACTGTAAATCAATGGAATTGGACATTCAACAACAGTACAGTTGGAACTGGGCAAACAGTAAACTTAACTTATCCAACCGCAGGCACATTTACTGAAAAATTAAGTGTAGTAACTGCAGATGGTTGTTTAAGAGATAGTTCTCGTCAGGTTATAGTAAATCCATTACCAACTGTAAATGTGGTTACCGATTCTATTGCAGTATGTACAGGCGATAATGTAACCTTTACTATACAAGCACCAGTTACAGGTACAACTTATAATTGGTATGCAACTGCAACTTCAACAACCATCTTATTTACAGGTACTGCTTATACCATTAACAACGTAGCTGGTAATGAAGAGTTTTATGTAGAAGCTGTTGCTTCAACAGGTTGTATTAGTGCTACTAGAAAACGAGTAAAAATTAACTTATTGGCATTACTCAGTGCACCAACCGTTACTGTTTCAGCTTCAGCACCAACAAGTGTAACATTTAGTTGGACAGCAGTTACAGGTGCATCTACTTATCAAGTATCTATTAATGGTGGAGCATTTGTAACACCAAGTTCAGGTACTACAGGTTTAACACATACGGTAACTGGTTTAGGTACTTTACAAACAACTAGTGTAGTTGTAAGAGCAGTTGGGGTAAATACTTGTCAAACCGGAACATCAGTTGCCGTTTCAGGTTGTACCAATTCACCTGCTGTAATTACGCCAGATGTAATTACCACTTGTATTGGTAGCAATGTAACCATTGCAGTAAATAACCCTGAACCTGGCATTACTTATACATGGTACAATGCTGCTACTGCTGGAACTTTACTAGCAACAGGCAATAGTTACACTATTAATAATATTGCTGGTAATACTTTAGTGTATGTTCAACAAGCATCTGCAACTTGTACAGCAACCCTAAGAAAATTAGTTACCATCAATACTTTACCAATTTTAGCTAAACCAGTGGTAACAGTAAATACAAGTTTATCTACACCAACTTCAATTGCATTCGATTGGGCTGCTGTAACTGGAGCAACAGGTTATCAGGTAAGTATAGATAATGGTACAACTTGGAATACACCAAGTACAGGTTCTACAGGATTAAGACATGTAGTAAGTGGTTTACAGCCAAACACAAGTGTTACTATCTTGGTAAGAGCATTAGGCAGCATACCTTGTCAAACAAGTATCAGCGATGCTGTAACAGGTAGAACTTTAATAGATCAGATTTATGTACCAAATGCATTCAATCCAAATTCTTCTAATCCTGCAAACAGAGTATTAAGAGTGTATGGATATGTAATTCAAAGCATGCAGTTTATGGTATTTAATCAGTGGGGCGAAAAAGTGTTTGAAACAACCAACCAATCTAATGGATGGGATGGAAGTTACAAAGGCAAACAACAACCTGGTGGTGTGTACATATATGTATTGAAAATGACTTTACAAAATGGTACACAATCTGAAATGAAGGGTTCTATCAATTTAATTCGATAATACGATTAGTTTGCTGTTGCTTACAGCTAAAATGCGATTACAATGAACGTACAGTTAAATTTTTTCAACAAAACAAAGCAGGGCTTCATGGCTCTGCTTTGCTTATTGCTTTTTGTAAATGCAATGGATGCCCAAGTTGTTTCAAACAGGGGTAGGGAGTTTTGGGTAGCTTATGGGCATCATCAACAAATGGAGGGAGCTGGTGCTGATGGCGGTTCTATGGATATGGTTTTGTATTTAGCTACTCAATCACAAGCTGCAACAGTTACAGTAACTATATTTGGTGCAGGTGGCTTCCCTGCAACTAATGTATGGAGAAGGGTTTATAATATACCAGCTAATACGGTTATTAATACTGGTACTGTTCCTGCAAACTCAGCATTGCCTACGGGAAATACGGTTGGTCCAATGCCAAAGACTGGCAGTTTTGATTGCAGGCTAATTACTGATCCGCCACCTTTAGGAAGTGGGGGTGTAGGCATATTTAGAAAGAAGGCTATCTATATTAGTAGTACAGTGCCTATAGTTGCGTACAGCCATATATATACAAACACTAATTCTGGAGCAAGTATGTTATTGCCAACAGAAGCTTGGGGATATTCTTATGTTTCTTTGAATAGTAAACAGGATTATGCTTCTAATTGCTTTAATTGGACATATATTATTGCAAAAGAAGACAATACTGTTGTAGAAATAACACCTTCTGTTAAAACAAGGTCTCAAGCGGGAACTACTAATCCAGCACATTCTACTGGTTTCTCACCTGGTGTAACCAAACAAATTACTTTACAAAAAGGGGAAATCTACCAGTTAATTGGTGCAAATGATGGTTCTGATGCAAACGGAAATGGAGGAACAGCGGTAACTGGCAAAGAGTTAACTGGCACAAAAATCAGATCCGTTGCAGGTTCTGATGGAATTTGTAAACCAATTGCTGTTTTTGCTGGTAGTAGTAGAACTTCAAACCCAGCTAGTTGTGGAGAAGGTGGTGGTGATAATGATAATTGTCAACTTTTCCCTCAACAGGCCTGGGGCAAACAATATTTAACCGTTCCATTCTCTGGTTCATCAACGCCATCTTCTTTTGGAACAAGCACATTTAAAATAGCTGTAGCAGATCCAACAACAATTGTAAGAAGAAATGGTACAATATTAACGGGTTTGCAAAACGGAAATTATTATCAATTTGAAAGCAACACACCTGACTATATAGAATCTGATAAACCAATTTTTGTTGCCCAATTTATGACTGGTGGTGGATGTTTAGGTGCAGGAGGTTTGGGCGATCCAGACATGGCTACTGTAAGTCCAATTGAACAAGGTATAAAGAGCACTGGTTTTTATAGAAATGGGAGAACTCAAATTTCTGTAAATTATCTCTCACTAGTTGTTCCAACTGCTGGATTGCCTTCTTTGAGGATAGATGGATCCGCAACATTTGATTTAGTTCAAGCTCATCCTAGAAGAGCAGGATATTCAATTGTTGTAAAAAGATGGACAATCGCTCCAGCAACTGATGGAACACAATCTTTTGTAACTTGTGATTCAACTTTTACTGGTATCACATATGGATTAGGAAGTTTTGAAAGCTATGCTTATAACGCAGGCTCTAACTTAGAAAACTTAAGTGCATTACCCGGCTATTACAATTCTACAGATACATCTGCTATTACTACTGTACATCCTTGGGGTTTCTTTGGTATTCCAATGAATATTGGGGCTTATTTAGCATATAAACCTACCAGTATTACTTGGAAGTTATCGGCACTTAATAGTGTGATTTCTTCCCCAACACCTCCTTTATCTAATATCACCCAAAATAACCCAGTTCCATTAGATTCTACAATTATTGGTTCTGCTAAATTTTATCTGTATCGCTTGCCTGGTTTATATACTTTTAATAGTGTAGGTACATTTTATTTACCCCTTACACTTGTAAGTCCTGATGCATTTTCAGGTGGATGTAGTAACCAAGACAATACTCAAATACCAATACTCATAAAAGTGAAGCCAACAGCAGCATTCACTTATACTCAAACAGTAGGTTGTGGTATAGATACTACTAAATTTACTTCACCAGCTATAACTGTTGAAGGTTTGAATGTAATAAGATGGAAATGGCAATTTACTGCTAATCCAGCAGACACATCCAATCTTCGTAATCCAGCTTTCAAATTTCCTAATGCTGGCTCATTTCCTGTTAAATTACTCATCTTAACACAATATGGTGGTATAGATAGTATTACCCTTAATGTAATTGTTCAATCGGGTGGTCAACCACAATCTCCTTATAATACAAGTGCAACAACTGTTTGTTTAGGTCAACCAATTACGTTTACACCAACCTCTGCAGTTGCAGGTACAACTAGTTGGTGGTGGAATGTAGGACAAGGCACACCTACGACAGTAACAAGTAATGCTGCACAAACCGTTACCTATACTGCTGCTGGAACGTATCAAGTAAGGCATACTATTATTGGTACAGGAGCAAGTTTTCCTTGCCCAGCTGATACAGTTACTAAAACAATCACTGTTTCTGCAACTCCAGTAATTAGAGACTCTTCATTCACCACACCAACAAGTTGTGGCGGTACTGATGGAACAATTAGATTGAATGGATTATCTACTAATACTCCTTTTGAAGTTACTTATACATTTGGAGGAAATACCATTAATATCAATCGTACTTCTAATGATACTGGTACTGTAATTATTCCAAACTTAGGTATTGGTAAATACACTAACCTATTTGTAAAAGTGGGTAACTGTACTTCTAATATTGTTGATTCTGTTGTATTGGTAAATCCAAACCCACCTGCAACACCAACAGCTTCAAGCAACAGTCCTGTATGTGCTGAAACTCCTTTAAACTTAACAGCAACCACAACCATTGTTGGTACTGTTAGTTATAGTTGGACGGGGCCTAATGGTTTTGCAAGCACCACTCAAAATCCAGTGATTAATTTAGCTCAAGTGGCTAATAGTGGAAATTACATTGTTACACTAACGCAAAATGGTTGTACTTCATTGCCAGATACTGTTGAAGTTTTGGTGAAACCGAAACCATTGATTTCAGGTACATCAAAAGTAGATCCTGCAACTTGTGCAACTAATACTGGTTCTATTTCTTTGAATGGATTAATGAAAGATTCCGTTTATACAGTTGCTTATACGTACAATACTAATGCTGTAAGTACACAAATGACTGCCAATGCAAGTGGAATAATTGTTATTCCAAATTTGTTTGCAGGAAGCTATACCAATATTACTGTTACGTTTAATGGTTGTATTTCTGCTGCTGTTGCATCAATTAGTTTACAGGATCCAAATCCTCCTGCTACACCAACCATCAATCCAATTGCTCCAATTTGTGCTGCCACAACTTTAACGTTGAATGCAAGTTCAGCAACTGCTGGAGTTACTTATAGTTGGACTGGGCCAAATGGTTTTATAAGTTCATTACAAAATCCATCTATTACTAATGCAAGTTTAAATGCAAGTGGAACGTATACTGTAAAAGCAATTTTGAACAGTTGTGTTTCAAATGATGCTACAGTGAATGTTACAATTAAAGTTATTCCAACCATAAGTTCAAGTAGTAGTACCAATCCAACTGCATGTGCTACTGCAACTGGTACAATTGTTTTAAATGGGTTAACGCCCAATACAACTTATGGGGTGAATTATACAAAAGACAATGCACCCGTTACTGCAAGTTTAAGCTCTAATGGTGCTGGTACAGTAACCATTACAGGTTTAGCATCTGGCTCTTATAGCAATGTTACTTTATCTTCTAATGGTTGTAATTCATTACCTGCAGGACCATTTAATTTAGCCGATCCAAATCCACCTGCAACACCTGTTGTAGCTGGGAATATTTCATTGTGTACTGGTGAGTTATTAAACTTAAATGCAAGTTCTAGTACAGCAGGCGTATCTTATCGATGGGTTGGTCCAAATGGATATATTTCCAATGTTCAAAACCCAACAATTCCAAATGCAAATCTTACTGCAACTGGTGCTTATACTGTTACAGCAACTTTAAATAGTTGTACATCATTACCTGCATTTATTAATGTAGTAGTAAATACAACACCTGCAATTAGTTCAAGCAGTAGAACAAATCCTGCAACTTGTGATGCAACAACTGGTACAATTAGATTAAATGGATTGGCTGCTAATACAGCTTATTCAGTTGCTTATACAAAAGGCTCTACACCTACAACAGTTACCTTAACAAGTAGTGCAGCTGGTGTTGTAACAATTGGTTCATTGGGTGCAGGAACTTATAGTGCAATTAGTGTTACGCTAGGCACTTGTCAATCCAATATCGTTGGACCATTAACTATTTCAGATCCAGTTCCTCCTGCAACTCCAACTATTACCAATAACAGTCCTTTGTGTGCCGATGCTACTTTGAATTTAACTTCAAATTCAACAACAGCAGGTGTTACTTATACTTGGACAGGACCAAACGGATTTACTGCAAGCACTAAAAATATTGCTATACCAAACGCTACTCCTGCAATGAGTGGTACTTATACTGTTGAAGTGGCCATTAACAATTGTAAATCAACTGCAAGTACCAATGTAGTGATTAATCCAAATCCTGTTGTCGATTTCACAGCTCCAGCATTTGTTTGTATGCCCAATGGTGTAGTAGCTTTTACCAATAATTCTACTATTACATCTGGTACAATAAATTATAGTTGGAACTTTGGCGACGGAAGTCCGTTGTCAACTGCAACTAACCCTAATAAAGTATATACAGCAGCAGGTAATTATCCAGTTCGTTTAACTGCAACTTCTGGTGCAGGCTGTTCTAAAAATGTAGTGAAAAATTTCAATGCGTTCTTTAGTAAACCTGTGGCTAATTTCAAAGCCAATCCAGATACCGTTTGTCAAGGTACAACAAACTCTTTTGAAGATTTAAGTTCGGCTCCAAACAGTGCCATTACAACTAGAAGATGGAATTTTGGCGATAACAATACATGGATTACTTCGGCTAACTTAACACAATCTAAATTGTATACACAGCCGGGAAATTATCAGGTTAAATTAGTAGTTACCAATACACAAGGTTGTGTTTCTGATACAGCGAAGAAAAATATTCGAGTTTGGGTTCAACCAATTATTGATGCTGGTCCTTGGTTTATTGTACCTCAGGGTTCTGTGATTAGAATGAATCCAACAGCCAATGATTCTACTACTGTTACATTTAGATGGACGCCAGCAATAGATTTTGCTACGCCTAATGTATTAAGACCAAGTTTAACTGCTAATAAAGATCAGCTCTATACATTAACCGCAACAGCACCAGGTAATTGTAGAGCCATTGATACCGTTTCGGTAAAAGTGTTAAAACAAGTAACCATACCTAATGCATTTTCACCAAATGGAGATGGAGTGAACGATAGATGGGAAATTCAAAACTTGGGCGATTATTCTTTTGCAACAGTTGAAATATTCAATCGTTATGGTCAAGTAGTGTATTTCTCAAACGGCTATTCACTACCTTGGGATGGAACAATGAATGGTAGTCCATTGCCAGTTGCTACTTACTATTATATTATTAAGTTCAATAATCGTTTCCCAACTTTATCGGGTTCGGTTACTATTATCAGATAAAACCAATAAATGCTAATTGTAATGAGAGTATTTTTAAAGTCAAGTTTTCTATTGGGATGTTTGTTCTTTGTAGC
>CALRVE020000047.1:0-24781 GCA_943371535.1 Asaia bogorensis
AAATGCATTACTCGTATCTGCTTTTATAGGATTTGTAGTTTCAACTCTAACTTTATACCCAGCCCCATTTGGT
Source organism: Asaia bogorensis (assembly GCA_943371535.1). Classification (GTDB taxonomy): domain Bacteria; phylum Bacteroidota; class Bacteroidia; order Chitinophagales; family Chitinophagaceae; genus UBA1930. The sequence continues at coordinate 74 of CALRVE020000047.1, forward strand.
GTACTTGCTGGGATTGTACCATTTACAAAAGCTGAAAAGAAATGAGCATAACCACCAATTAAGGTTCCTCCGTTAACAAAATCTCCTGTAGCATTAGATAAGTAAAGTCTCGTTTGACTCAATGTGTCAAAACAACCATTAAACCTTATGGGAACTGTGATATTTGCACCCTTACTATAAGTACCTGTTGTAAATACAGCATCTCTAATTTCAATACTCTGCCCCCATCCTTTATTTCCAATACTCAATAATGCAAATAAAAAAATACTAAATACTAAAATTCTTTGTTTCATCTTATAGGTTAGATATGGGCATAGTTATGCCTAATAATATAATTAAGCTATCAAAAAGGGGCAAAAAAAGCAGTTAGTCTTCTGTTAAGATACTTGGATTCACTTCCGAAAATAAGGCAAAAATTGGTTCTACAAAAAGAATGTTCATTATGTTACATTTCCAATACCAAGTATACCTTTCAATTTCCTACTTTCTCAACACCCATTTTACAGTTGCAATGTAATGGCAAATAGATATTTTTTACTACCAAGATTTACTGAGTTTTTACACAATCGGCCGATTCGGTAATAAACTTTTGCCAAACAGACACCCTTTCTGCTTCTGTTGTTGCTTCGGTAATAACATAACCTTGTTCTTTATTCCTAATTTTTGTTTTCAATTCATCGCATCCATTCAATGAAAATAAAATATTGGTAGTACTTGCTAGGTGCAACATTTTCACTTCTCTATACCCTTTAAACAGTATTGTAAATTGTTCAACACCTTGTTTGTTTTTCCATATAAATAAACTAGTAGTAGCATTGTGTATATTCTTTACCAAGCAGCAATTTTTGTAGAGTTTATTGTACTCATATTCAATATCTTTAATCACATATTCAACACCATCAATCATTAAGCTTCTAATGGCTTTTGCATTGAGGCTTACTTCACTAGATACCGTACTTTTTTTACCCTTCGATTTTTCTTTCACCGTTCCTAAATCTATTTCAATCATCTCCTCATTTTCACCAGTTAGGTTTATATAAATATCGCCTTCATAATTACCCATAATTGACACTACTTTACCAAAATGCTTTTCTTTTTTGTCTTTTGAAAAACCAACCATACTTAAACTGAGTAATACAACCACAATCAATAATCGCATATTAAAAATTTTTTTTCGAAACTAAGCTTTACTAATCAGCCGCAGCATACCCAATAAAGGGTAGATGGAATAAATAATTATGAATTATAAATTATGAATTATGAATTATGAATTAGGGGTTGGGAAGAAAGTAAAAAGGTGATTGGGTGATTGGGGAATTGGGAATTAGGGGTTGGGAGGAAAAGTAAAAAGGCAAAAAACTAAAAACTAAAAGGAGAAAAACTAAATGAGGAAAAACTAAAAACTAAAAAGAGAAAAACTAAAAACTAAAGGGGGAAACTAGTAACTAGTAACCTGTAACTAAAAACTTAAAAAAAACCAACCTTAAACCTTAAGCCTTAAACTTTAAACTTTAAACCTTAAACTCATACCTCATAACTTATAACTTATAACCTATAACTCATAACTCATAACTTCTAACCAAAATAACGTACCCTTGCAAAAATTTTGAGTGTATTATGAAGCTGATTGAAGATTACAAAACATTATTAGGGGTTGAAAAAGAAACTGATTTAAAAACTTTAAAAACTGCTTATCGTACAGTAATGAAGCAATGGCATCCTGATAAGTTTGTAGATAATGCAGCCGAACAACCTATTGCCGAAGCCAAAAGCAAAGAATTAATTGAAGCTTACCATTTTTTAGTAAGCATTGCCGATGAAACCATTGCAGAAAATTTACCTCAATACAATCAAACGATTTCTAATGAAGCCATTGTAGATTATCAATACAAAAAACAAACGCTTCAAATTACTTTCTCAGATGGCAGTTGTTACGAGTACTTCAATGTACCCAAACAAACTTTTGTAAAACTACACAATGCCGATACGCCCAATCGTTTTGCTAGACGACATATATGCAATAATTTTTTATACAGAAATATTAGCAAAGCCAATCTAGTAACTGCATAGTTGTTGAATTATTTACTTCACTGTATATTAGCCTACTTTACTTACATGCAAATTGCATTTTAGCGTATAAATACGAATAACTTATAGCTGAAAGTGTTAAAAATATTGAATGTAGTATGGCTATACTAAATTAGCTACTTAATTTGCTAAAAATATAAACGATGAAAAAGAACATGCTTGCCTTAATGGCTTTTATTTCATTCACATTTTTATCTGCTACTGCTCAAGTAAATACTGCCGATGCGATTGTTGGTTTTTGGAAAACTGGCGATGGTAAAGCAATTGTTGAAGTTTTTAAACAAGCCGATAAATATTCGGGCAAAATTATTTGGCTTGCCGAACCCAACGATCCTGAAACTAAGAAGCCTAAAGTAGATAAGAAAAATGAAGATGAAAAACTTAGAACAAGACCCATTATTGGAATGATAAATTTGAGAGATTTTAAATTTATTAAAACCAAACTTTGGGAAGATGGCAAAATTTACGACCCTAAAAGTGGTGAAGATTATAGCTGCACTATTAAAATGACAGATGATAATACCATTGAAGTAAGAGGTTATGTAGGCATCTCTTTATTTGGAAGAACAGACACTTGGAAAAGACAAAAAGTAAAATAAGCTACATCAATAATATTAGGTATTTAGTTGGCAAATAAGCAATGGTATTGTTTTCACTCCAAAGGAGTGGAATGTGAATAGAACATGAATATTGATTTTACGTTCGACCCTTTCTGGGTAGAACATTCAGCATTAAAATTTTGTCTATTCCTATTTGATGCCTTTAGCATCTATACAAAACCAAAAATTATAAATTAAATGGTTGCGAACTAAATACGTAATACAATAAAAGAGTGAAATATAAAAAAAACGCTATCCATAAAGGAATCAAATTTGTCACATTGAGCCGATAGCTATCGGCTGCGAATTACAGATATTGTAAATCATTGAAAACCATTTGAAACAAATGTTTTTTTATTGCCACGGATGCACGAAAAATCACGGATACGTTGATATTGATTAGTATATACTCCATGCTAATCCGTGCATCCGTGGCAATTATGTCATTTTCAAAATGCTTCTCTGCGAAGTAGAAATTGTTTACTCATCCGATAGCTATCGGATATGACAATCAACTAGACTTTTAGAATAGCTTTTTTATAGGCTAACTAAGTTTAAACTAATATTGAAGTAAAATGGATTGGTGAGTGTATTGGTAATAATTTGATGTTGTTCTTTGCCATCGTATCTATCTACTACATTGAATCTTCCATTTACCCTGAGTCCTGTTTGTACACTTAACCACCAAAAGCCAAATAAACTTCTTTCGTATATTAATCTCGGTTTAAATTCTCCACGTTGTAAAAATGTAGGAGCAGTGCTAGCATTGGTTGAGTACAATGCAAATTGATTGCCTTCTAATTCATAGCCCAATTGCAATAAAGATTTTGGATTGATGTTTCTACGTACATGAGCTTTAGCAGGAAAAGTAATTTCTGTACCCCATTTATCGTTAAAGGTTTTATTGTACAACACAACCGGAACATAAATTAATCGGCCCATTCTATAAGTTCTTGAAACGCCTAAACCAAACATCTCAGATTCATTTTTTTTCCATCCATATATAGCTGTTGCACTAAATGTAATGGCTTGTGTATTGATGTTTTTTAAAGTTGGAGCCAACCAATTGGCATCGGCATTGAGTTGAACAATAATAAAATTCTTTTCGTTCAGAGGTTTAAAGATGGTGGTGTTTAAGCCTGCTGTATGTAAACCATCATTCACCAATTGTGGAAATAAAGGATATACAAATTGATTTCGACCAGCAAATGTTGTTCTTGCATATTGACCACCTAAACTAACTATGAGTTTATTTTTAGAAACTAATGGTGTATTGAAATTTACTCTTAAACCTCGCATAGCATTAATTTTTCTGCTATCACCCTCAAGTGCTGTATTAGCTTTTAAAATACTTGCAGTTTGGTATTCGTACCCAATAGAAATAAATCTATTGGGTGTTTGGTTTAATATTTTTTGGTTACAATATACTTTTATGGGTGTATTGTCAACATCTTCAAAAGTAAATGTTGGTGCAGGTTTACTACTGTCTTGTGCATACATAAATAATGGCAATAGTAATCCTAGGGTATAAAGCAATCGTTTCATAGTAACTCTTTTTGTAAAAATAAAGTTTCGCTGATTAAATAATGTCAATTAAAACTACTGGTAATAAATTACACCTACTTTTTATAAAATACCTTTTGTACTTGGCAAATAATTACTCAATGGATCTCGTTTAACAGCCATTTTAATGGCTTTTGCAAATGCTTTGAAAATGGCTTCAATTTTATGGTGTTCATTATCACCTTTACATTCTATATTCAAATTGCATTTAGCAGCATCGCTGAACGACTTAAAGAAATGAAAAAACATTTCGGTGGGCATCTCTCCTACTTTTTCACGTTTAAATTCGGCATTCCAAACAATCCAGTTACGTCCGCCAAAATCAATCAATACTTTGGCTTCTGCTTCATCCATAGGCAAAGCAAAACCATAGCGTTCCATGCCTGTTTTATCTACCAATGCTTTTGCAAAAGCTTCTCCTAAGGCAATACCTGTATCTTCAATGGTATGATGTTCATCAATATGTAAATCGCCTTTGGTGGTTATTTTTAAATCCATTTTACCATGCCTTGCAATTTGGTCTAGCATGTGATTGAAAAAACCTAAGCCTGTATCAATTGTTGCTTGTCCACTTCCGTCAAGGTTTAATTCAACAGCTATTTTTGTTTCATTGGTATTTCTTTCATGAGCTACTTTACGTAAACCCAGTTTCAAGAAAGTATAAATTTCATTCCAGTTATCTGTTTCTACAACAATGTTATCTCTAAGTTCTGATTCTTGTTCAGCAGTTAATTCATGTAAGCCTTTAATATAAATAGCTTTAGCTCCTAAATTCTTGGCTAACTGAATATCGCTCCATCTATCACCAATTACAAATGAATTGGTTAAATCATATTTATCTGCATCAAAAAAGTGAGTTAGTAGTGCAGTACCAGGCTTTCTTGTAGGTTTATTATCAGAAGCAAATGTTGTATCTACAATTACTTCATCAAACACAAAGCCCTCCCCTTTTAAAGTTCTTAACATTAAGTTTTGATAGGGTTCAAAAGTTTCAGTTGGATAAGAAGCTGTACCCAATCCATCTTGATTGGTCACCATTACTTTGTAATAATCTAAGTCGGCTGCAATTTTTGACAAAGCAGTTATTGCACCTTTTACAAAGCTTGTTTTATCGGTTGAATCAATTTGAAAATCATTGGGTGGTTCTTGTAAAATCACACCATCTCTGTCGATGAATAAAATTCTTCTGCCCCTATCCCCTAAACGGGTATTTAATCCCCCATCCCCTGTAGGGGTGCATGATAAATTTGTGTTCATATTTGTTCGTTTAAATAATCAGCAATTGCATCTACCAACAATGTATTTTCTTTTTCTGTTCCAATGGTAATGCGTAAACAATTGTCACACAATTTTACGTTACTTCTATCACGTACTACAATACCTTTGGTTAATAAATATTCATATACTTTTCTGGCATCTTGTATTTTCACTAAAAAGAAATTGGCATCACTATCATATACTTTTTCAACAATTGGAATTTGTGTAAACACTTCCATTAATGCCTGACGCATGTCAACAATCAACTTAATCATGTCATTCACTTGACCAACTTCCTCCAATGCTTTTAGAGCCAATTCTTGTGTAGCTTGATTGATATTATAAGGTGGTTTTACTTTATTCAGCACTTCAATAATTTCTACCGAAGCAAATGCCATTCCTAAACGCAATGCAGCCAAACCCCATGCTTTACTAAAGGTTTGCATCACCACCAAATTGGGATAATCATTCAACTCTTGTATAAATGATTTTTGTTTGGCAAAGTTGATATACGCTTCATCTATTACTACAATTCCATTGAAGTTGTTTAACACCGCTTCAATATCTGCTCTATTCAATGAATTGCCAGTTGGATTATTGGGCGAACAGATCCAAATAAGTTTGGTATTTGCATCTACTAAATTTTCTAAATGAACCAAATCCAATTGAAAATTTTCCAACAATGGAGCTTTTCTAATTTCAACATCATTAATATTGGCACTCACTTCGTACATACCATAAGTGGGCGGACAAATGATTACATTGTCTTTCTTTGGTTCGCAAAAACTTCTGAATAACAAATCAATACATTCGTCACTGCCATTACCTAAAAAAATATTTTCTGCAGGAACAGATTTCACAAAAGCAACCCTTTCTTTTACTTTTAGCTGATGTGGGTCTGGATAACGATTGTACCATTTGGTCAACGGGCTGCCTAAACTATTTTCATTGGCATCTAAAAACACTTTTGCTGCACCACTAAATTCATCTCTTGCTGATGAATAGGGTGTGAGATTTTTGATGTTGGGACGGGTTAGATCATTTAAATTGTACATTGATAAGAATATAGAAGTTAGAAGATAGAAGTTAAAGGGTTAAAATAAAGAATTCAGGAATTAGAAGACAAAATTTTGATTGCATAAGATTTAAGCATTTTACTTACTTCGTTAAGAAGTCCTACAAGTTCTATGTTCTCACCATAGCCTAAATCTTTTGAAAGCAGAAGATAGTATTGGCATTCTTCCAACGAACCTTGTGCAATATTCATAAATCTTGCTTTATCGGCTTTTCCTTTTTTCTTATAACCTTCAGCAATATTAGCAGCAATTGAAATTGCAGCTCTTTTAAACTGAGAAGTTAAGCTATAAATCTCCTCCTTGGGAAATGATTTTGTATAAATATAAACACCCAAAACAAATTGATGAGCTTTTTGCCAAACTATCAATTCTTGAAATTTTTGTGTTGCCATTATTCTAAATTTTGATATACAATAAAATATACATACAAACATCTTACTTTCTACCTTCTATTTCCTATCTTCTACATTCTATCTTCTCCCTTCTTAACCTCACCGCATTTTTATGTGCATCCAAACCTTCAGCCTCTGCCATCAACTCTACAGTTTCTCCAATTGCATTTAAGCCTTCTTGAGTCAATTTTTGATAGGTAATTTTTTTTACAAAACTATCTACACTCACCCCACTATATGCTTTTGCAAAACCATTGGTTGGCAATGTATGATTGGTGCCACTAGCATAATCTCCCACACTTTCAGGAGAATAATTACCTAAGAAAATAGACCCTGCATTGGTAATTTTTTCAGCAATGAATTCATCCTTATTGCAAGAGATAATTAAGTGTTCTGCTGCATATTCATTCACCAAATCAATCGCTTCATCAATTGTATTCACAACAATTGCTTTACTATTTTCTAATGCTTGCAATGCAATGGCTTTTCTAGATAAATGCTCCACTTGTTTACCTAATTCATCATTTACCCTAATGACTAATTCCTTACTTGTGGTTACCAATAAAACCTGACTATCTACACCATGTTCAGCCTGACTCAATAAATCAGCTGCAACAAAACTTGCATCAGCAGTGTCATCGGCCAATACACAAACTTCACTTGGACCTGCAGGCATATCAATAGCAATGCCTGCTTGTTGAATCAATTGTTTTGCACAGGTTACATATTGATTTCCAGGACCAAATATTTTATACACTTTAGGAATCGTTTCTGTACCATAAGCCATAGCAGCAATTGCTTGTACGCCACCTACTTTATAAATTTGTTTGATGCCCACCAATTGTGCAGCAAATAAAATAGCAGGGTGAACTGTACCCTCTTTATTAGGAGGTGTACACAAAACAACTTCTTTACATCCTGCAATTTTAGCTGGAATACCCAACATTAAAATGGTTGAAAACAATGGAGCCGTTCCCCCAGGAATATACAATCCTACTTTTTCTATACCCACACTTTTACGCCAGCATTTTACACCGGGCATAGTTTCAATAACTTCAACAGTTGAGGTTTGTTTTTGGTGAAAAGTATTGATATTATTAGCAGCAGTTTCAATAGCTTGTTTTAAATCATTGGAAAGATTAGCAACAGCATAAACAATTTCTTTTTCAGTAACAACAAAATTATTCAATTCAATACCATCAAATTGTACTGTATATTTTTTTATTGCAGCATCACCGTTTTGTTGTACATCACTCAAAACAGACTTTACTTTTTCTTGTAAGTTAACATTGTCAAATGTTGGTCTTAGCAATAACTTTTTCCATTCTTTTTGTTCTGGATATGTATAAATTTTCATCGCTTTCAATTTCAAATTAGCAATTAGAAATTAGCCATAATCCCCCTTTAGGGGTTAGGGGCTAAATAATCATCTTCTCAATAGGCACAACCAATATTCCCTGTGCACCATGAGCTTTTAATTGCTCAATAATATCCCAAAAATCATTTTCATTTAAAACTGAGTGAACACTACTCCAACCTTCTGTTGCTAGTGGCAAAACTGTTGGACTCTTCATACCTGGCAATAAAGCAATAATTTCTTGCAGCTTATCATTAGGAGCATTCAATAAAATATACTTATTGTTTTTTGCTTTTTTAACCGATTGAATTCTGAACAATAATCTTTGTAAGATGGCTAATTTTTCTGAACTCAATTTTATATTCTGAATAAGTACTGCTTCACTTTTTAAAATGGTTTCAACTTCTTTTAATCCATTCATAAATAAGGTGGAGCCACTGCTCACTAAATCACATACAGCATCTGCTAAACCAATGCCTGGTGCTATTTCAACGCTTCCACTAATTTCATGAATATCGGCTTGAATATTATTTTCGTCCAAGAACTTCTTTACTAAAATAGGATAACTAGTGGCAATTCTTTTGCCTTGCAATAGTTCTTTTGAATATTCTTCACTACGTTTTATTGCAACACTTAACCTGCATTTTCCAAAGCCCAATTTTTCTACAATATCTACGGACTTATTTTTTTCATAGAGTACATTTTCGCCAACAATGCCAATATCGGCAACGCCATCATTTACATATTCAGGAATATCATCGTCTCTCAGAAAAAATATTTCTAAAGGAAAATTGTCTGCTTCTGTTTTTAGTCTGTCTTTTACATTGCGTAAATCAATACCACAATCCTTTAAAAGTTTTAAAGAATCTTCTGAAAGTCGGCCACTTTTTTGTATAGCCAACCTTAGCTTGCCCCCATCTTCTAAAGGGGTGTCATTTACGTTATTATTCATTTGTTCAATTTTGTTGTGCAGTACAAGTGTGCGACGCCACAGGTGCTGAAGCTTAATCTACTGCTGGTTACCAAAATAAAAAAGCCTACTCGTTGGAGTAAGCTTTTAATGTTTTATTGTTGAACAACACACACAAAATAGCCTACCCATTGGGTAAGATATGATGATGATGGATGTGTTGCATTAATTTCATAATGCAAAAGTAATGCAATAACATTACCACCAAAATTTTTGTTTGTTTAAATATGTAGCAATAAAACAGCATTGCCGTTGAACTTTGTACATTTGCAGCCGTTATAATAGCATTATGAAACAATTTGATGTTCCCAATATTTATCGCAGCAACTTAATTAGTTCAATAAAAAATAAACGCAAACAACAAGATAAATTAAAAAAAGATTTCACCCCTACACTACTTGATTTTGGTGGATTACACATTTATCTTGCTCGTCATTTTGGGTTTTGTTATGGTGTAGAAAATGCGATTGAAATAGCTTTTAGAACAATTGATGAAAATCCGGGTAAAAGAATTTTCTTGTTGAGTGAAATGATTCACAACCCACAAGTGAATAAAGATTTAATTGAACGTGGTGTTCAATTTTTACAAGATACTTATGGCAAACAACTGATTCCCTTTGAAGAAATTACCAAGGATGATATAGTGTTGATTCCTGCTTTTGGAACAACCTTAGACATTGAAAAGATGTTGAATGAAAAAGGCATTCCTACTGAAAGATACAATACCACTTGTCCGTTTGTAGAAAAGGTTTGGAACCGTGGCGAACAAATTGCCCAAAAAGGATATAGCATTGTAATACATGGCAAACCCAAACATGAAGAAACAAGAGCCACCTTTTCTCATGCTGCAAGTCATACACCTACAGTTATTGTAAACGACATTGAAGAAACGATAGAACTAGCAAAATATATAACTGGAGAAAAAAATGCAGCTGAATTTTATACTGAATTTAAAGGCAATTACAGTGAAGGTTTTGATGTTAGTAAAGATTTAGAAAAAATTGGGGTTATTAATCAAACCACACAATTAGCAACCGATACACAAGCTATTGCTGACTACTTAAAGAGTGTGATGATTACCAAGTATAATCTTGATGCTACTAATATTGCAGAACGTTTTGCAGACACTAGAGATACTTTATGTTATGCTACCAACGACAATCAAACAGCAGTTGCTGGCATGTTAGCAACTGAAGCTGATTTAGCTCTTGTAATTGGTGGATACAATTCATCGAATACTTCACATTTGGTGGAATTGTGTGAACAGAAATTGCCTACTTATTTTATTGATTCTGCTGAAAGAATCATTAGCAATAATGAACTAATAGATTGCAATTGGAAAACCAAAGAACAAAGAACGGTCACTGATTTTTTACCCAATAACAATCCTGTAAAAATATTGATTACAAGTGGAGCTAGTTGTCCTGATGCTTTAGTAGAAACAGTAATCAGAAAATTAGCCAACTTTTATAACGTTGAAGAAAAAATAGATAGTCTGATTTTTAGTTTTTAGTTTTTAGTTTTTAGTTTTTAGTTTTTAGTTTTTAGTTTTTAGTTTTTTAAAATTTAGTTTTTCAATTCATAATTCCTAATTTTTAATTCATAATTATTCCCATGGGTATTGCAGACAAATTATTTCAAATGAAAAATGAAAAAGCAGCAGCTAACTTAAAAGCAGGACAAGACTTTTTAGCTGCTAACAAAAACGAAGAAGGTGTTGTAGAAACCACTAGTGGCTTACAATACAAAGTATTAACCTTAGGTACAGGTGAAAAGCCAACAGCCAGTAACACAGTTACTTGCCATTATCACGGGACGGTGATTGATGGTACAATTTTCGACTCTAGTGTTCAACGTGGTGTACCAGCAAGTTTTCCTTTGAGTGCAGTGATTAAAGGCTGGACAGAAGGTTTACAATACATGCCAGCAGGTAGTAAGTTTAGGTTTTTTATTCCTCCACATTTAGGTTATGGTGAAAGACAAGTGAGTGCAGTAATTGGACCAAATAGTACTTTGATTTTTGATGTAGAGTTGATTAGCTTTAAATAAATCAGAAGCAACTACTTTTAAAAAAGCTTTCAAGTTTGTTACTTGAAGGCTTTTTTAATATAGTGAAGTTTTATTCTCTGGATAAAACTGAAATATTTGTTTCGTAAAAGAGATCTCGGGGTTAAATAATAAAAGATGAAACAAAAAAAATGTTTAAGCCTAAAACTAGGGGTTTCTGCATTTTAAACAACTTTATTAAATTTCTAGTGTTTAACTTTAAATGGGGATTAATAAACAAAAAAAAACATCCTCCACTAAACTAATCTCTTAACCAAAAAAAGAAAATTTATGTTCCAAAACCTCTTGCAAATTCATGCAATTGCAAACAACAATTATGTTGCCTTTACATTTTTTGTAGGCACAATGGCTATGATGGCTGCTTGCGTTTTTTTCTTCTTCGAAATGTCTAACGTAGACAAGAAATGGAGAACCTCAATGTTAGTGTCGGGTTTAATTACTTTTATTGCAGCGGTGCATTATTATTACATGCGTGGCTACAATTTAGAAACAGGAGAATCTCCAGTATTCTTCCGTTATGTTGACTGGATTTTAACTGTGCCTTTAATGTGTGTTGAGTTTTATTTAATTACTAAAAAAGCAGGTGCTAAAATTGGCTTATTATGGCAATTGATTTTTGCTTCAGTAGTAATGTTAGTTACGGGTTACATAGGTGAAGCCATCTATGGTAAAGAAACACAAAGCTGGGTATGGGGTTTAATTAGTGGTATAGCTTACTTCTACATTGTTTATTTAATATGGTTTGGAGAAGTTGCTAAACTTGCTGTAAATGCTGGACCTGCAGTACAAAAAGCAGTAAGATCACTTGGTTGGTTTGTACTTGTAGGATGGGCAATTTACCCAATTGGTTACATTGCAGGTACAGAAGGTGGATTATTTGGCATGAAAATGTTCCAAGGATTATCAATGGATATAGTATATAACATTGGTGATGCTATTAATAAAATTGGCTTTGGCTTAGTGATTTATGCTTTATCTCAAACAGATAAATCTTCAACACAACAAGCTTAATAAAATGGGTGTGATACAAAATTGTATCACACCTTTTTTTTTACCACCTCAAAAGGAAATCTAATGATAAAAATAGCCTTATTAATCTTTGGAATCCTTTTACTTTTTTTACATGAGCATATACTCACATTTGATACAAATACGCAATTCATTGCATTTATAATTGGTATTATTTTATTAGGAGTACCTCATGGTGCAGCTGATTTACTTGTTGCATCTAAAAATGCAGATACAGATAACAAATCATTCTCCATATATAAATTCTTCTCTATTTATCTTGGTCGATTATTGCTGTTTGCTTTAACCCTTTGGTTCTTTCCTGTTATAGGAAATTTACTCTTCATATTTTTTGCTGCCTATCATTTTGGTGAAACCGATTTAAACCAATTTAAAACAAATACCATACTAGGAAAATTGTTTGTAATATCGTATGGTTTAATTATTCTAAGTGTAATTTTATTACATCACTTTGATGATGTAAAGCCCATCTATCTGTTGTTTGAATCTGGTAAAGAGAATGAAGCACTCATTGACTGGATTAGTTTACATAGATATCAGTTATTATCATTCAACGGTATCTTATTTTTTACAAGTACGTTTATATACTTTTTAAGAAACAATAACTTTGAAAATAACGAAAAGGGGGTATTTCTAATACGTTTTGCAATTATAATTTTTATTCTTTTTAACTTACCAATGTTATTAGGATTCACCTTTTATTTTGTTGTTTGGCATTCTGTACTTTCATTAACAACAATTGTAAATTATTTAAAAAGCAATAATCAATTTTCGAACAAAAAGATTATTCAACAAATAATGCTCTATAGTTTTTTAGCATTAATAGGTACTGTTCTTTGCGGATTAACTGGCTCTATGTTTATTAATAACAATGCTATTGCTGGGTATGTATTTTTAAGTCTAGCAGTTTTAACAGCACCACACATGCAAATCATGTATAGCATGTATAATAATATAAGACTTAATTCAAAGTAGAATATTTGTATATGGAATTACTGTAGAAGCATCTTCGTTTCTGCTAGTAATTTTTCTTTATTAATTGCTACTGTTCCAACTTCTTCACAAACCAAACCTCCTGCAATATTGGCAATTTCGGCACTTAAGTGAATATCGTTTGTTGCAGCATAAACAAGGCTTGCAACTGCAATTACAGTATCGCCAGCACCACTTACATCAGCAATGCTTCTTACATGTGTGGGAATAATATTGGCTGTTGTTTCAGTATGATAGAATACGCCTTTTTCAGAAAGCGTAATCAATGAAATATGATGTTCTAATACTTCTTTTAATTGCTGATGAATTTGTTGCAAACTTTTTAAATCAACTGTATCAATCAACACATTCAACGCTTCTTTTACTTCTTTTAAATTGGGTTTAAAAATATCTACTCCTTTAAAAGCAAAAAAGTTTTTCCGTTTTGGATCTACCGTAGTTATGATATTGTATTGCTTGCACAATGCTATCACTTTCTCAATTAAAGTTGTCGTTAAAACACCTTTATTGTAATCTTCAAAAATTACAAGATCGGGTTTATTGGTTGTAAAGAATAATTCTATTTTAGCTAATAACTCATTTTCTAATACTGCATCTATATCATGGGTTATTTCAGCATCTAAACGCATCATATGTTGATTGCGGGCAATCACACGAATTTTATTGGTAGTAATTCTATTATTAGCTTTTATAATTCCATCGGTATTAATATTGCTTTGTTGCAAAAGTTGTAGCAGTGCAGTTCCGTCATCATCGTTTCCAATAATAGAAAAAACAAAAGTTTGAGCGTCTAATGCAACTGTATTTAACGCAACATTACTTGCACCACCTATTCTGTATTCTTTCTTTTTTAAAGACACAACTGGTACTGGAGCCTCAGGTGAAATTCGTTCTACACTTCCCCACATGTAAGTATCTAACATTACATCACCAATTACTGCAACTTTTAGTTGTTGAAAGCCTTTAAATAATTCATTAAAATTCATTATGCTGTTTTTCTATTTGCTAGTGCAAGATAATAAATAGGAATTCCTATTAAAACAATAATCAATCCTGGCCAAGTATATTGTGGTTTAAAAATAACCAACATGCTACAAAAAGCAATGCCCATTAAGATATACAAGGCTGGTAAAAAAGGATATCCAAATGCTTTGTAAGGTCGCTCAACATTGGGCATTTTTTTGCGTAAAATAAATATTCCAGCAATGGTTAACACATAAAAAAGTACCACTACAAAAGAAATCATGTCTAGCAAATCGCCATATTTTCCACTTAAACACAATAAAGAAGCTACTACGCATTGTGCCCATAAAGACCATTGAGGTACATCATTTTTATTCAATTCACCTGCTTTTTTAAAGAACAATCCATCTTGTGCCATTGTATAATACACCCTTGCACCTGCTAGTATCAAACCATTGTTACAACCAAAGGTTGAAACCATAATAAGTACAGCAATAAGTGTTGTACCAAAGGCTGGAAAAATTTCGTTGGCTGCTGCTACTGCTACTCTATCGTCTTTTGCAAATGCAATTTCATTGAGTGGCAACACATTTAAATACATTAGGTTGGCACTAATATAAATAGTTGTAACAATCAGTGTTCCCAAAAATAAACTTAAGCCAATATTGCGTTGAGGATTTTTCATTTCGCCTGCAATAAATGTTACATTATTCCATGCATCGCTACTAAAAATAGAACCCACCATTGCTGCAGCAATTGCACCAATTAATGCACTTCCACTAATACCTATCCATGCAGTTGGTTGTAAAATACCAGTTGCATCTTTACTACCTAAATCTTGAACTGCAGTAAAGCCGGTTTTCCAGTTTTCCGCCCAAAAACTATTTTTCGCCAACACAAAACCAAATACAATTAAACCCAATAATGCCAATAGTTTTGCAGTTGTAAATATGGTTTGTATAAACTTTCCTTCTTTAACACCACGAGAATTTACATAAGTTAATAACATAATAATTACAATGGCTACTAACTGACCAGAATAAACTTTTACAATGCCCGTATCAAATAAAAAATAATTGTTCCCCAACTCTGGAACGAGGTAAGCTAAAAATTTCGAAAACGCAACTCCAACAGCCGCTATTGTTCCTGTTTGTATTACAGCAAAAAAACTCCATCCATATAAAAAACCAATCAACGGATTATATGCTTCTTTTAAGTACACATATTGTCCACCAGCTTTTGGAAACATGCTGCTCAATTCTCCATAACTCAATGCAGCAATCAAGGTCATAAAACCTGTAATTAACCACACTAAAATTAACCAACCTGCACTACCAACATTTCTAGTAATATCGGCACTTACAATAAAAATTCCAGAACCAATCATACTACCGGCTACAATCATTGTAGCATCCATTAAACCCAAGCTAGGTTTGAAAGAAGCATTGCTCATAAGTGTTTGGTATTAAAAAATCCCATCTGAAATATTCAGATGGGATTTGAAGATAATGAATAAGCAATTACTAATTCTTTTTGTTCGTTTTTTTATACGTTTCGTTCAATCCTTTAATTAACTCGTTGGTAATATTGTAAGCTGTGTCTTTTAAATAAATTATATCATTACTGCTAGATAAAATGTAAGAAAAGCTTTTATCCTTATTGTATTCTTTCAAATATTCTTCAATACTTTTTTTAACTTCTTGTATTTTTTTGATGCTCTCATCTTGTAGTTCTTGAGATTTAATTTGTTCTTGGGTTTTCAATTCATTGTCCATACGCATCACATCATCATTGGCTTTTGCCATTTCTTCTTGTGTCATGGTATTGCCTTTCTTTTGGTACTCCATTAATTTGGCTCTACTTGCATTGCGTAAAGAAGCCAATTCGCTACTTTTCTTTTCTTCTAAAGTTCTTAAAACCACACGAACATCTTTTAAATATTCATATTGATTTTCTACAGAATCCATTTCAAAATAAGCAATTCTAAAATTATTAGAAGCTGCACCTCCTGCATTTGCTACAGATGTTGGCTTTGCAGCACCCTTACTCGAAAAATGCAAATAAAACAATACTGCAACTGCAATGGCTAACGCAATATTTAATCCTAATGTAAAATTCTTCATGTACTACTTTTAAAATGATGTTTTATAATTTGTTTGTTGAATCATAAAAACAATAAAATAACGATGCTAAATTAATTACTAGGCTACAATTAAATTGTTAAACCTAAGGTGTGCAAATATAAAGAGGTGCAAAAGTTTGTTCAATTATTTATTTTCAATTAACCAACGTACCGCTAGTTCGTAGCCTTTTAAGCCCAAACCTGCAATAGTGCCTTTACATTTGGCACTTACGTGAGATATTTTTCTAAAATCTTCCCTTGCATGAATATTACTAATATGTACTTCTACCACTGGTGCAGAAATGGCAGCAATACTATCTCCTATTGCAACTGAGGTATGTGTGTATCCTCCAGGATTTATGATAATTCCATTGTATTCAAACCCAACTTGTTGTAATTCATTAATTAATTCTCCCTCAACATTACTTTGAAAATAATGAAAATCAATATGGCTAAACACTTTTTCTAAGTGTTCAAAGTATTGTTCAAAACTTTGGCATCCGTAAACACCTGGTTCACGGATGCCCAATAAATTTAAATTAGGTCCATTAATAATTGCAATTTTCATTGGCTAAAATTAAGTATTTGTGCGTATGAACAAGCAATGCAAATATTAACCAATGACTGGTGAATATTTGAATAAAAAAAACAAGCTCTTTTATAATAACATGGCAACCCTTACTTTTGCGGCACTAAAAATATTTAACAATGGCAACAACTTCAGATATCAGCCGTGGCATGATACTTAAATTAGATGGTAGCTTATATAGTGTGGTAGAATTTGGTGAAAACAAAACAGCTAGAGCTGCCGCAAAAGTTTGGGCAAAACTTAAAGGGGTAGACAATAAAAGAAGTATTGAGAAAACATGGAATAGTGGTGAAACTGTTTATCCAGTTCGTGTAGAGAAAAAAGCTTTTCAGTTTTTGTACAAAGACGAAAGTGGCTACAACTTAATGAACAATGAAACTTTTGAACAAATTGCATTGGCAGAAGAAATGATTGATGCCCCTCAGTTTTTAAAAGATGGTGGCGAAGTGTTTGTTTTTATTAATACTGAAACAGATCAACCAATTGGTGCTGAATTACCAGAAAAAATTGTTGTTTTAATTACTTATTGTGAGCCAGGAGTTAGAGGCGATACTGCAACAAGAGCAACAAAACCTGCAACCATCGATACTGGTGCTACTGTAAATGTTCCTCTTTTTGTTGAAGAAGGTGAAATGATTAGAATTAACACCAAAACTGGTGATTATATGGAAAGAGTAAAAGAATAAATGATTACATGAAATATAGTAATAGTCCTGTTTTACAGGGCTATTTTTTTGCCCAATTTTATTCAATTTGAATCATTTTTTAGGCAAAAACACTCAATTTGAATAAAAAACTTGCAATTTCCCTATTATTTTACCTATTTTGCCGCCCCTTACATGAGCCAAAATTTTATGTAAGCAGAAACTAGAAATAATAGAACTATAACCTCCTAAAAACTTGCTCTATGGATTTAAAACAAATTCACGAACTGATTAAAATAATCAACAAAAGCAACATCGGTGAAATTAGTATTGAAGATAAAGATGGCAAAGTAACCATCAAACAAAAAGAAGAACAAATAGTAACTGTTGCAGCACCTCAAGCAGCACAAGTGTATAATGTTGCATCGGCTCCACAGCAAGTTGCAGCACCTGTTTCATCGCCGTCTGCTCCAGCTAGTTCAGAAGCAAGCCCTAAGACAGATAATTTGATTACCATTAAAAGTCCAATGATTGGTACTTTTTACAGAAAATCTTCTCCCGACAAACCTTCTCTTGTTGAAGTTGGAACTGAAGTTGAACCAGGTAAAGTGGTGTGCATTATTGAAGCCATGAAACTATTCAACGAAATTGAAAGTGAAATAAGTGGAAAAATTGTAAAAGTATTGGTAGATGATGCTAGCCCTGTTGAATACGATCAACCTTTATTTTTGGTAGAACCTGCTTAATTAATTTATTCATTGATGAATTAACGAATTAGCGAATTAAATAATTCGCCAACTCGCCAATGATTAATTCTTTAATCCAAACTAAAAAGATGTTTAAAAAAATATTAATTGCTAACCGAGGTGAAATTGCATTACGTGTAATTAGAACCTGTAGAGAAATGGGTATTAAAACCGTTGCTGTTTACTCTACTGCCGATAAAGATAGTTTGCATGTTCGATTTGCGGATGAAGCTGTTTGTATTGGAAAACCAGCTAGTAGCGATAGCTATTTGAATATGCAACGCATTATGGCTGCTGCTGAAATTACCAATGCCGATGCCATTCATCCAGGCTATGGTTTTTTGGCAGAAAATGCAAAATTTTCTCAGCTATGTGCCGATCATAATATAAAATTTATTGGTCCAACGCCTGATATGATTAATAGAATGGGCGATAAGATTACTGCTAAAGAAACCATGATTGCTGCTGGTGTTCCAGTTGTACCAGGCAGTGGTGGTTTATTAGAAAGTGTTGAACAAGCAAAAGATTTAGCCAAAAATGCAGTGGGTTACCCTGTAATATTAAAAGCTACTGCAGGTGGTGGTGGTAAAGGAATGAGGGTTGTTTGGAACGAAGAAGAAATTGAAAGAGCTTTTGATAACGCAAAAGCAGAAGCTGCTGCCTCGTTTAAAAACGATGGCATTTACATGGAAAAATTTGTTGAAGAACCAAGACATATTGAAATTCAAGTTGCTGGCGACCAGTATGGCAATTTTTGCCACATGAGCGAAAGAGATTGTAGTATTCAACGTCGTCATCAAAAGTTAGTAGAAGAATCTCCTTCTCCGTTTATGACACCTGAATTGCGTAAAGCAATGGGTGAGGCTGCTATTAAAGCTGCTGCTGCTATTAACTATGAAAGTGTTGGTACTATTGAGTTTTTGGTTGATAAGCATCGTAACTTTTACTTCATGGAAATGAATACTCGTATTCAGGTAGAACATTGTGTTACTGAAGAAGTAATCAACTTCGATTTAATTAAAGAACAAATTAAAATTGCAATGGGCGAAAAAATTTCTGGTAGAAATTATGAGCCTACAATGCATGCCATTGAATGTAGAATAAACGCAGAAGATCCGTATAACGACTTCCGTCCTTCACCAGGAAGAATCACTACTTTACATACACCGGGTGGTCATGGAGTTCGTGTAGATAGTCATGTTTATGCAGGTTATGTAATTCCTCCTTATTACGATAGTATGATTGGCAAACTTATTACTGTTGCAAGAACAAGAGAAGAAGCGATTGATACTATGTATAGAGCATTGAGTGAATATGTAATTGAAGGCATTAAAACAACCATTCCTTTTCATTTACAATTAATGCAGAATGAAGATTTTAGAAAAGGAAACTTCACCACTAAATTTTTAGAAGGTTTCACCATGAAATAAGTTCCTAAGTTTATATCTTACTTAATTAAGTGAACATATTAAATAATTAGTCCCAGCTATATCATGTAGCTGGGACTTTTTTTTAAATATGCTTCTATTGTTTTTTTAAATGCCTAATTATGTATTTTTTGGTTGAATAGAAAGATGCTTTCTGCATCAGTGATTATGTATAGACACCAATTACCCTTTGCTATTTTAAGAGAAGTAATATAGCTCAAACATATTTCATCAACAGCTTTAGCAGTTATTTGCTTATCATCATTCTCGTTTCCTTAGTGCCTCAAAAAAGTCCACTTTTAGGTCAGCCTATTTTACGATGAAGAAAAACAAATTATAAAAAAAGCAGGCATTTGATTGCCTGCTTTTTAAACTGAAGTTGTATAGTGATTATTCATCATCATCAAAGCTCATTGCTTCTCTTGTAGCTGAAAGTACTTCATATTCTTCTTTACTTCCTACAATGATATTTTCAAAATCACGTTGGCCTGTACCTGCAGGAATTAAATGTCCTGTAATTACATTCTCTTTTAAGCCAATCATGTTATCTAATTTACCATTGATAGCAGCAGTACTTAATACTTTAGTAGTTTCTTGGAAAGAAGCAGCAGAAATCCAACTTTGTACACCTAAAGATGCTTTGGTAATACCCAATAACACCGGAGTTGCAGTTGCAGGTTTTGCATCACGTACTTCAACTAGGCTCTTATCAGAACGACGTAAAATGGAGTTTTCTTCTCTCAATTCACGTAAAGTGATAATTTGACCAGCTCTCATCTTAGTGCTTTCACCTGGATTAGTAACTACTTTCTTGTCGTAGATTCTATCATTTTCTTCAATAAAGTCGTATCTATCTTCTAAATCTTCTTCTAAGAATTTGGTATCACCAGCATCAACAATTTCCACTTTTTTCATCATCTGACGAACGATTACTTCTACGTGTTTATCATTAATACGTACACCTTGTAAACGATATACTTCCTGAATTTCATTTACTACATACTCTTGTACTGCAAACGGACCTTTAATATTTAAGATATCGTATGGAGCAATTTGACCATCAGATAATGGAGCACCAGCTTTTACGAAATCGCCATCTTGTACTAAAATTTGACGAGACAATGGAACTAAGTATTTCTTAATCATTCCGTCTTTTGCTTCTACTACAATCTCACGATTACCACGTTTTACATTACCAAAAGTTACCACACCATCAATTTCACAAACAACCGCAGGATTACCTGGATTTCTTGCTTCAAACAATTCAGTTACACGAGGTAAACCCCCAGTGATATCTCTTAACTTACCTAATACACGAGGAATTTTCACCAATACTTGACCAGCTTTTACTTCATCTCCTTCTTCAATAGCTAAATGGCTACCTACAGGTAAGTTATAATGTTTATTGTCTTTTCCATCAACAATAATGGTAGGAATTTTGGTTTTATCTTTCGATTCAATTACCACTTTTTCTCTGTGACCTGTTTGGTCATCACTTTCTTCACGGTAAGTTAAGCCATCGGCCAAACCTTCAAAAGAAACTGTACCATTTTGCTCGGCAACAATTACGTTGTTAAATGGATCCCAAGTACAAATGGTTTCACCTTTTTTAACTTGTTGACCATCTTTTACTTGTAATGTAGAACCGTAAGGAACGTTGTTGGTAATTAATAAACGATCGTTCTTCACATCCATAATTCTTACTTCACCAGTACGACCAATTACCACTTGAACTTTATTGCCTTCATTGTTCAATGCAGTTACGGTACGTAATCCATCAAACTGAATAGTACCATCAAATCTTGCACTTAAACCACTTTCAATATTTGCACTACCAGCAACACCACCCACGTGGAAAGTACGTAAGGTTAACTGTGTACCAGGCTCACCAATTGATTGTGCTGCAATAATACCAACAGCATCGCCACGTTGTGCTATATAACCAGTTGCCAAGTTTTTACCATAACATTTCACACACACACCACGTTTAGCTTCACAGGTTAATACAGAACGTATTTCAACAGATTCTAAACCACTTTCTTCAATTTCTTTAGCTACGTCAGAAGAAATTTCTTCACCTGCTTTAATAATTAATTCATCGGTAATTGGATGAATTACATCATGCAATGAAGTTCTTCCTTCAATTCTATCTGCCAATGGTTCAATAATATCTTCATTATCTTTTAAAGCCGATGTTGCAATACCACGTAAAGTACCACAATCGTCTTCTGCAATAATTACATCTTGTGCAACGTCTACCAAACGACGAGTTAAGTAACCAGCATCCGCAGTTTTCAAGGCAGTATCAGCCAAACCTTTACGGGCACCATGGGTAGAAATAAAGTAATCCAATACATTCAATCCACCTTTAAAGTTAGAAAGAATTGGATTTTCAATTACCTCACTTCCAGAGCTACCACTCTTACGTGGTTTAGCCATCAATCCTCTAATACCCACCAACTGTTTTACCTGTGTTTTACTACCACGAGCTCCAGAATCTAACATCATAAATA
This sequence comes from Asaia bogorensis, assembly GCA_943371535.1. Classification (GTDB taxonomy): domain Bacteria; phylum Bacteroidota; class Bacteroidia; order Chitinophagales; family Chitinophagaceae; genus UBA1930. Next base: position 22,469 of record CALRVE020000047.1, read on the forward strand.
CTGAGTTAAATCCTTGCTTATCTAAAGTCATTTCACGAATTAAACTTTCGGTAATCTTCATATCCACTCTACCCCAAATATCAATTACCTGATTGTATCGTTCGTTATTGGTGATTAAACCCATGTTATAACTTTCCCAAACTTCTTCTACTTCTGCTTTTGCCGATTCTAACAATTCGTTTCTTAGTTCTGGTACAATCAAATCGTTTATACTAAATGATAAACCACCTTTGAAGGCCATACGGAAACCTAATGTTTTGATTTCGTCTAAGAATTTAGCTGTTTTTGGAACGTTGGTAATTTTAATAATATCACCAATAATTTCTCTTAAACTTTTCTTAGTTAACAATGCATTTACATAACCAACTTCTTCTGGAACAAATTCATTAAATAAAACTCTTCCAACGGTTGTATCAATTAACTTCTTCACCAACTTTCCGTTTTCACGTACATTGGTTCTTACTTTAATTCCTGCATGTAAATCAACTGCACCTTCATTATAGGCAATAATTACTTCACCCAAACTATAAAATGCTTTTCCTTCGCCTTTTACAGGCTCTTCTGGAGTAGATTTTTTTACTTTAGTAATGTAATATAAACCAAGTACCATGTCCTGAGATGGAAGGGTAATTGGTGTACCATTTTGAGGGTTCAAAATATTGTGAGAACTCAACATTAATAATTGAGCTTCTAATATTGCTGCACTACTTAATGGAACGTGAACTGCCATTTGGTCACCATCGAAATCGGCGTTGAACGATGCTGTTACTAACGGATGCAATTGAATGGCTTTTCCTTCTACCAACTTCGGTTGGAAAGATTGAATTGACAATCTATGTAGTGTTGGGGCACGATTCAATAATACTGGATGACCCTTTAAAATATTTTCTAAGATATCCCAAATAACAGCTTCTTTTTTATCTACTAATTTCTTGGCAGATTTTACTGTTTTTACAATACCTCTTTCTATTAATTTACGAATGATAAATGGCTTAAACAATTCGGCTGCCATATCTTTTGGTAAACCACACTCATGCATTTTCAATTCTGGTCCTACCACAATTACAGAACGACCTGAATAATCCACACGTTTACCCAATAAGTTCTGACGGAAACGACCTTGTTTACCTTTCAATACATCTGATAAAGATTTCAATGCACGACCACCTTCAGCTTTTACAGCATTTGATTTACGTGAGTTATCGAACAATGAATCAATAGCTTCTTGTAACATACGTTTTTCGTTACGTAAGATTACTTCAGGAGCTTTAATTTCCATCAAACGCTTCAAACGATTGTTACGTATTATTACACGACGGTATAAATCATTTAAATCAGAAGAAGCAAAACGACCACCATCTAATGGAACCAACGGACGTAATTCTGGTGGAATAACAGGAATGTACTGCATTACCATCCATTCTGGACGGTTGGTAATACGTTCAGATGAATCTCTAAATGCTTCTACAACACTTAAACGTTTTAAAGCATCGGCCTTACGTTGTTGAGAAGTTTCGTTAGCAGCAGCATTACGTAACTGATAACTTAATTCATCTAAATCTAATCTTTCTAATAAATCATGTATTGCCTCAGCACCCATTTTAGCAATAAACTTTTGTGGGTCTTCATCAGGCAAATACTGATTGTCTTTTGGTAAATTATCAATAATATCTAAGTACTCTTCTTCAGTTAATAAATCACCAGTACCTAAACTTTCTTTAACACCACCTTGAATTACTACATAGCGTTCGTAGTAAACAATGGTTTCTAATTTTTTTGAACTAACGCCTAATAAATAACCAATTTTATTAGGTAAGCTTTTAAAGTACCAAATGTGCACCACCGGAACCACCAGTTTAATATGCCCCATTCTTTCTCTTCTAACTTTTTTCTCGGTAACTTCTACACCACAACGATCACAAACAATGCCTTTGTAACGAATACGTTTGTATTTGCCACAAGCACATTCATAATCTTTAACTGGTCCAAAAATTCTTTCGCAAAATAAACCATCTCTTTCTGGCTTATACGTACGATAGTTAATGGTTTCAGGCTTTAATACTTCACCAAAGCTTCTTTCTAAGATGCTGTCTGGAGATGCCAAACTAATGGTGATTTTTGAAAAGCTTGATTTTGGTTTGTTGAATTCTCTTTTGATTGCCATAATGCTATGTGCTAATTTTAAGATGTAATTGGAGTTGCGTCATCCCTTGCTTAGTTATTATTGGCTTCCATAGCATACAAACCGTTGGTTAGGCAGCTTGCATTACTTGTACGTTCTTATCAAATTAGTATTGACAAGACAAGGTGCAG
>CALRVE020000048.1:0-24748 GCA_943371535.1 Asaia bogorensis
GTGTAAGTAAGTTTATTTACTTTACCATACACTTGTACATTGGTTTTTAAAGTGCCCAAATTACCACCAGTTATTGTAGCTTTTGCATTGACCTTTTTGTTGATGTCTTTTTTTACAGTAATAATATTAATTACACCCGCCACTGCATCGCTGCCATATAAAGTACTTTGAGCACCTCGACAAACTTCAATACGTTCTACTTCATTAATAGAGAACATGTTTAAATCAAAATCTGTAGTAATGGTACTTGGATCGTTCATGGGAATGCCATCTAATAAAATCAATGTTCTACCAGCATTAGAGCCTCTCATAAAAACCGTTTGCACACTACCAGCTGCGTTGTAAGCACCATTAATGGTAATGCCAGCTTGCTCATTTAAAACTTGAGCAACCGATTTGCCAGCACTCTTTTCAATTTGCTCTTTACCAATAACGGTAATTACTTTGCCAGTTGTACTTTGTTTTTGTTCTTGTTTGGTTGCTGTAACCACAGTTACGTCATCTAGCTGTTTACCAGTCAGTGTGTCTTGTTGTGCAAGTGCAACATTAGTTGCACCAATTGCAATAAGCGTTAATAATTTTTTGCTCATTGTTGTAAGTTTTATTGGTTTACAATGAGCTCTCAGGAAATACAAAAAAACGGAGAAACATAAATGGCTTCTGCAGTAAGCCTTTTACATTCCATGCTTTTCACCCGAAAGCCGTGAATGAATCCTGCAATGAAGCAGGTTTGGCATCTGGCAGGTCTTCTGGCTTGCAGCTATTTCAATTTGCCTTCCCGTTTTACACAGTGGCTTGTTAAATTGAAACGTTTCTTAAGCCCTCCTTTGGAGGGTTTGGGAGGCTGCTTTACAGCTACGGGGATAGCTCCTGATTTTAACAGGATTCCCTTTTAATTCTTATGTCAAGTTTTTTGATACGAGCAGTTGTACTACTATGCAACTTTTGTTGCGTCGCACTCTTGTACGGTTTGTTCTTTACTCAACATGAAGAAACCAAATCCATTGCAAATGTGCAATGCAGTTTTTTCTGTTCAAAATATTGTTACCCACACTTAATTAAATTGTTCTTATTTTCATTTTTATAATTTTTCCACATACAACTGCTTATGCAACAGAAACAAACTTTAGGGTTATTTTCTCTTACCATGATAGTGATTAGCTTGGTAATTGGAATGGGCATTTTTAAAACACCTGCAACGATTGCAGCAAAATCGGGCACCGAAACTATATTTTTTGCAGCTTGGATTATTGGAGGATTCGTGGCTTTATGTGGTGCATTAACCTATGCTGAAATTGGTTTAAGATTACCTGTGGTTGGTGGTTACTATAAAGTATTTGCACATGCGTATCATCCATCAATTGGTTTTACTATTAATGCTCTAATACTCATTAGCAATGCTGCTTCTTTAGCTGTGGTTGCTTTAATTGGAGCCGATTATGCAAGTGACTTATTGTTTGGTAAACCATCTGGGGTTTTGTTTAATGTAATTGTTGCCATAGTACCCATTGGTATTTTTTATATAGTGAATTTACTAGGATTAAAAACCAGTAGCCGAACCCAAAATATATTAACCATCATTAAAATTTCTTTAGTGGTTTTATTAATTACCTCTTTATTCAAAGGAGTAATTGTTGAACCGCATGGTTATGATGCCAAAGCTCCTGTGTATGCTTATAACGGCAGCAATGCAGGATTGTTATTGATGTTAAGTTTAGTCGCCGTTTCTTTTACTTATGGTGGCTATCAGCAAACCATCAATTTTGGAGGAGAAATCAACAACATAAAAACCATGCAACGTGGAATTGTAATTGGTATTTTCATAGTCATATTTTTATATCTCTCTATTAGTTATGCTTATGTACAGGTTATTGGTTTCGATAAAATGAAAAATGCTACAGCCATTGGTGCATTATTGTGTGAAGTTTCGTTTGGGAAAGCTGGAGGTAAAGTATTTGATGCTTGTATGTTTTTAAGTGTAATGGCTTATGTAAATGTTTTACTCATGAGCAATCCAAGAGTGATGTATGCTATGAGTGAAGACAAAGTTTTTCCTAAAATATTTTCCTACAAACATCCCAAATCTCAAGTACTTATTCCAGGGTTAACCCTATTTGCAGTCATTGCTATGGTGATTACTTTTTTTGGAAAAGAAGTAGATGATGTACTAAGCTTTAGTATTTTTTTGGATTGCTTTGGTATGAGTTTATCGGCAGCAACATTATTAATTCTGCGTAAAAGAAAGCAAGGTGAAGAAAACGTTAGTGCTGGTTTCGCAAAAAGTATAACGCCGTTGCTTTGTGTGTTATTTGTAATTGCTTATGGCTTTGTTGCAACTGCTGTAGTTATTGATAAACCTTATGCAGCTTTAACAGGCGTAGTATTAATGGTGATATTTATGGTATTATATTTTGTGTTTTATCATAAAAGAAAAGTGGCAACTGTGTAGTCAATTTCACACGAAGGAACAGAGGATACAAAGCTCACGAAGAATATTTTACCACAGAGTCACAGAGAACACAAAGTAACACAGAGATTTTTTAAAACTCAGTGTATCTCCATAGCTCTGTTACTCAGTGGTGAATAAAAAAATCATTTTGTTCTTCTCTTCATCAAAGGCTTCTCTACAATTAAATAAAAAATACTGCAACCAATAAGTACCATCGGTAAAACAACAACTCCTTGTATCAATAAATTTTTATAGTAACTATTTACCAAAAAATTTGAAGTCAACTTTTCTGTAATAAAATACAGCAAAGCATAGTGTAAAAGATAGATGGAATAACACATACAGCCAATTGCCATCACCCATTTTGCAGTAAATATTTGGTTGAGTATTTTCCCTTTAAATACACCTACAAATAAGAGTACATAACCAATATACTCTAGTACTTGAATATGCAATTCACTCGCTCCAGCATTGTATATAATCAACAGAAATGCTAGTATTCCACCAATATCAAACAAGAAATTTTTACTACTCAATACTTGTTGATTACTCAAATAAACATCGGCCATTAAAATACCCAATAAAAAAATAGACAAGTACGGAATAATTGAATACTGCAAATGAGCATCAATAAAAAATGTATCATTGGCTGCATAAATAATACCACTTGCAATTAGTAAACAAACAATAATTAATCTTCTTGCAATGGTTTGTTTTATTCTAAATAGTTGAATAATTAGTGGCAATAAAACATAAAACTGAATTTCAATTTCCAATGTCCACGCAACAGGATTAATGGTACTTCTTCTGCCATAAATTATATTATGACTGTAAAAAACGCTACTAAAAAAATGGGGCATTTCTGTTTTCCAAAATTCTCCTTGAACCAAAATTCTAAACAACAGTAAAATTACCAACACCAACAAATAAGGGATTTCTAAGCGTTTTACTCGTCTCCAATAATATTGTTGCAGTTTAACCTTTTCGCCATTATACAAATAGTACTTTATAAACGGAATAGATAAAATAAATGCACTAATACAAAAGAAAATACTCACTCCATTACCACACAATTCTATAAACAAGGCAACGGAATTGCTATAAACAAAGTCTTCTGATAAATTGCTCAATCGTATAACTTGTAAATTAAAATGACTCATCAATACTGCTATTATAGCAATACATCGAAGCCCATCTATTTCTTGAATGATGGGTTGATTATTTTGTGGTCGTAAAAAATAGGTCATTAAATTTTTCAACCCCCTAAAAATAAACATCTCACACTTATTCTATACCTTTCATTTATGGATTTATCTTATATACTTAACGAATACGGAGAAGAACGAGATAATTATTTTCGTGCAGTTGCTCCACCCATAGTTCAAACCTCCAACTTTGCTTTTAACACAGTAGATGATTTACGCAAAAGTTTTGAAGATGAATACAATACTTGGTTATATAGCCGTGGCTTAAACCCTACTGTTGAAATACTTAGAAAAAAATTAGCTGCATTAGATGGTGCAGAAGATTGCTTAGTTTTTAATAGCGGTGCAGCAGCCATTTTTGCAGCAGTATTGGCCAATGTAAAAAGTGGCGATCATATAATAAGTGTACAGGGTGTATATACTTGGGCAAGAAAAATGTTTGAACAAATTTTACCCCGTTTTAATGTTAGCCATTCTTATATTGATGGAACATCTATAGAACATTTTAAAAATGCCATTCAACCTAATACAACTGTTATTTATTTAGAATCGCCAAACAGCTGGACTTTTGATTTGCAAGACTTACAAGCTCTTGCTGCTTTAGCAAAACAACACAACATTATTACCATTTGTGATAATAGTTATTGTACACCATTGTTTCAAAAGCCTATTGAATTAGGTATGGATTTAAGTTTACAATCGGCCACAAAATATATTGGCGGTCATAGCGATGTTGTTGCAGGCGTTCTAAGTGGCAGCAAACAAATGATTACCCAAATTTTCAATAGTGAATATTTAACCATTGGCAGTGGAATTCAACCATTTAATGCATGGCTATTAATTAGAGGTTTAAGAACTTTACCCACCCGTTTAGAACGAATTACCAAAACAACTTTCACAATAGTAGAGTTTTTAAAAAATCATGATTTGGTAGAAGAAGTTATTTTTCCATTAGACCCATCATTCTCACAATATGAGTTAGCCAAGCAGCAAATGACAGGCAGTTGTGGACTACTTACTTTTATTGTAAAAACAAATTCTGTAGAAACTATTGAAACATTTTGCAACAATTTGCAACATATACTAATGGCAGTAAGTTGGGGTGGTTACGAAAGTTTAATTATTCCAAAATGTGCTGGATTGCCCAAAAATCAGTTCAACCCTAACGATAAATGGCACAGAAGTTTAAGATTATATGTAGGATTAGAAGAGCCAGATTACATTATAAACGATTTACAGACCGGATTTAATGCAATTTTGGCTATGTCATAAAATTGTAAAAGTCGGTTAACATCTTTCTATTATTTTTGTTACAATATGAAACACTTATCCATATTAACTTTTTGTTGCTGCACAACTTTAATTGCATTTTCTCAAAACAATGTTTCCAAGTGGGATTTAAGACGTTGCGTTGAGTATGCAATGAAAAACAATATTTCTGTAAAGCAAGCAGAAGTACAAGCAAGAATTACTGCCTTACAGCATCAAGCCAATAAATTAGCTGTTTATCCAACTGCAAATTTTAGCAGTGGTGCAGGTTTGCAATTTGGTCGTTCGGTAGATCCTACCACCAACCAATTTACTACCACACAGTTGGTATTTAATACCTTCAATTTTAATACAGGAATGACTGTTTATAATTGGGGACGATTAAAAAACAGTATTCAAGTTAGTGATTATTCAACCAAAGCAGCATTGGCCGATATTGAAAGAGCCGCCAATGATATTGGTTTAAATGTAGCCACTTTTTATTTATCTGTTTTAAGCAATAAGCAACAAGTAGAAATTGCACAAGCACAAATTGCATTAACAAGTGAGCAACTAGAAAATACCAGAAAAAGAGTAAATGCAGGAGCTTTACCCGAATTAAGTGCTGCTGAATTTGAAGCAAGATTAGCTAGTGATAGTAGTAATTATTATACTGCAATTGGTAGCTTTCAGCAAAGTATTATTAGTTTGAAAGGATTATTGAATTTAAACATGTCCGATGCTTTTGAAGTAGAAACACCAAGTTTAGATAAAGTTCCGTTAGACCCTATTGCTGAATTAGAACCAGCAAGGTTGTATCAATTAGCATTAACCTTACAACCTCAGCAAAAAGTAAATGATTTAAGATACAAAAGTGCCGAGTATGGTGTTAAAGTTGCAAAAGCTGGCTTATATCCTACTATTTCTTTAGGTGGTGGTTTAGCTACCAACTTTGCAAGTAGTACGAATAAAATAACAGGATTTTCTTTAGGTCCAGCATCACCAAATGGAACTTTTGTAAATGTTGGAGGAACCAATTATAATGTATTAGAACCCTCTATTCAATTACAGCAAGGTAAAAAAAGTTTTGGTGAGGTATGGGATGGTTATGGCGTACAGTTAGACAATAACTTTAGACAGAATATTGGTTTTCAAATTAACGTTCCCATTTTTAATAATGGTAATGCGAAACTCAATTTAGAAAATTCTAAACTACAACTAAAACAAGCCGATTTGGCTAAAACCCAAGCCAATCAACAATTACAGCAAGATATTTATGCAGCATATACCAATGCAGTAACTGCATTGCAACGTTTTAATGCTAGTGAAAAAACAGTACAAACTGCTGAACGCTCTTATGAGTTTGCTAAGAAAAGATATGAAACTGGTTTAATTAATTCATTAGATTTAATTACCAATCAAAATAACTTATTGCAAGCAAAACTGAATAGATTAACCAATCAGTTTGAGTTTGTTTTTAGAATGAAATTATTAGAGTTTTATAAAGGACAAGGTTTAAAATTATAAAGTAGAACAATCATTAAATACTGTGGTATGAGTAAAAAATTAATTTGGGTAATAGTAATATTGGTAGTGCTTATTGGTACTTTAATTGGCTTAAAAAAAGCTGGTATAATTGGCAAAGAAGAGGGTAAAAAAGTTACAGCCGAAAAAGTAGCTAGCCGAACAATTATTGAAACAGTAACAGCTAGTGGAAAAATTTCACCAGAGGTTGAAGTAAAAGTTAGTCCAGATATTAGTGGAGAAATTGTAGAGCTATTTGTGGAAGAAGGAGATAGTGTAAAAAGAGGGCAAGTAGTAGCAAAAATTTATGCCGATATCTATGCATCTCAAAGAGATCAGGCTGCTGCAGGTGTTGCACAAAGTGAAGCTGCCGAATCTAATGCAAAAGCACAATTATTGGCATTAGAAGCTAATTTAGAACAAGCCAAAAAAGCATTTGATCGTCAAAAGAAATTGTACGAAGACAAAGTAACTTCTAAAGCCGAATTTGAAATTGCAGAACAAGCTTATAAAGCAGCTTTAGCCAATTACAATGCAGCAAAAGAAGGCATCAAAGGCAATTTAGCTGCAATACAAAGTGCAAGAGCTAATTTAAGTAGAGCTAGCAAAGACATGAGCCGTGCCATTATTACTGCACCTATGAGTGGCGTTGTAAATATTTTAAATGTAAAAAAAGGTGAACGTGTTGCAGGTAATAGTTTAAGTATTGGTACAGAAATGATGCGTATTGCCGACTTAAGTAGCATGGTGGCTATTGTAGATGTTGGCGAAAACGATATACCTAAAGTTTCTTATGGCGATACTGCCATTGTTACTATTGATGCTTATGGTAATAGAAAATTTAAAGCATTGGTGTTTAAAATTGCAAACCCAACTGCATCGTCAAATGCTGTGAGTGCAGTATCTACAGAAGTAACCAATTATAAAGTACATGTTCGTTTATTGCCAGAAAGCTATACAGATTTAATTGTAAAAGGTCGTCCTTTTCCTTTTAGACCAAACATGAGTGCTACTGCCGATATTCAAACTAAAACAGAAAAAGATAAATTATCTGTACCATTAGCAGCAGTTACAACAAGAGATAAAAAAGGCGATGTTGTTAATCAAGAAAAAGACGCTAAAAAAGATGACAAATCACCTGCGTCAGGAGAAGATAAAACAACTATTTCGGCTGAAGATTTAGAAGAAGTGGTGTTTGTTTTACAAACCGATGGCACAGTAAAAAAAGTAAAAGTGACTACTGGTATTCAAGATTTAAATTTTATTCAAATACTATCTGGTTTAACAGGTAAAGAAGAAGTAATTACAGGGCCTTATTCTTTATTGAGTAAACTACTGAAAGAAGGCGACAAAATAAAAGTAGTTTCTAAAGAAGATTTATACGAAGGCAAGAAAAAAGAATAGTACACAATATGCTTGCTAAAAATAGCATTACACAGCTTTTTAATATACAATACCCCATTATTCAAGCAGGAATGATTTGGGTAAGTGGATGGCGTTTGGCAAGTGCTGTAAGCAATGCTGGGGGCTTAGGTATTATTGGTGCAGGCAGTATGTATCCTTCGGTTTTAGAAGAACATATTGTAAAGTGTAAAGCAGCCACCAATAAGCCATTTGCAGTGAATTTGCCTTTGTTATATCCTGACATTGATAAGCATATAGACATTATCATTCAACATAAAGTTCCTATTGTTTTCACTAGTGCAGGAAATCCAAAAACATACACTTCAATTTTACAACAACAAGGCATTAAAGTAGTACATGTAGTAAGCAGTAGCAAGTTTGCTTTAAAAGCACAAGATGCAGGCTGCGATGCAGTTGTAGCAGAAGGCTTTGAAGCAGGTGGTCATAATGGTAGAGAAGAAACTACAACAATGGTTTTAATTCCTGCGGTAAAAAAAGCTATTCAAATTCCGTTGATTGCAGCTGGTGGAATAGCCACAGGTAAACAAATGCTAGCAGCAATGATTTTAGGTGCCGATGCTGTGCAAATTGGTAGCAGATTTGTTTGTACCAATGAGGCATCTGCTCATCCAAATTTTAAAGCAGCAATTATACAAGCACAAGAAGGCGATACACAATTGCAAATGAAAAAAACAGTGCCGGTAAGATTATTGAATAATCCATTTGCCGAAGCCATTAGAACTGCTGAATCAAGAGGAGCAAGTGCCGAAGAATTGAAAGAAATTTTAGGCCGTGCAAGAGCTAAAAAAGGCATGTTTGAAGGCGATTTAATTGAAGGTGAATTAGAAATTGGACAAGTAAGTAGCCTCATAAAAAATATACAACCCGCCGCAGATGTAGTGAATGAAATTTGGGAAGAATTTGAAGCAGCTAGAAACAGTTTTTGTTAGTCATACATTATTATAGAATCTCAATTAATGAATTTTAAACAGTAATACTATGAAAGTATTCTTTTTAATTGCAATTGGTTTAATTATGCTGGGATGCGGTAGAAATATGACATGTAGTGATGGTTATATTGTAGTAAATTTTATTGATTATACATCAGAAGAGTTGGATACATTAGTCATTAAAAAATTTACCAATACAATTCCTCAAGAAGAAATCTTTTCAAGAACCTTAATAAAAGATTCAACAATGAGTTTTAGAGTTAGTAACGATACTTCACAACTTTCAACATTTTTTAATCCCGATTTCTTTACTCAATCATACAATTGGCAAATCATTATTCCTTCGGTAAACAAAACAATTAGTATTACTTCGATAGATGGAGATAGACGTACAGAAAAAGTAGGAACATTTTCAAGGTATGCATATTGCTATAATAGGCTATTTTCCTGTTTTGTAGATGGTGTTAAAATTACTTTTCCACCTATAGGAAGTTCAACAAATTTAAATGGCTCAAATCCCAATATTTACATTAATAGATAATGTGTAAATGGGTGAATATTACTCTTCCACCAACTCCAACTTTTTTATTCTTGAGTAAATAGCTCCTTTTGTTCTACCAAAATGAATAGATAGATCTTGCATAGCTATTTATCTAGTGGTTTGTGTCTTCACAAAACACAGGAAAAATATTTGCGATACAACTGATTTCATCGTTCTTACCCTTTTGTAACCTAAGAAATGAGTTATTTTTTGGTTTGTGGGGACACAAACCAATAGGAGAAGTAAGTAGCCTCATAAAAAACATACAACCCGCCGCAGAAGTAACTTTTTCGCTAAGTATTGTATATTCACCAATCACTAGAGAGTGAGTAAAATACTTGGTTCTTGGTTACATAAACCATCGCTTAGGAAGGAAATTATTCTTCCACCAAACCCAACTTTTTTATTCTAGTGTAAATAGCTCCTTTTGTTCTACCAAAATGAATAGATAAATCTTGCATAGCTATTCCTTGATGAAATAATTTTCTTAGCTCATTGTCTAACTCTTCTGTCCATGAATGATAAGCTCCTTTATGTACAGCTCTAATTGTTTGAACATCGTAAGTTTTTTCTTTTGATGTAGGTTGCTTAATAGCCATTTTCTTACTTCTCAATTGCTGTATTTGAGCAGTTGTTTTAGCTTGTTCTTTTTCTTTCTTAGAAAGTACTTTTAATACATGAATATTATTGGCTTGATGATAATTTCCAGGCAATAATTTTTCTGGTATATATAATTGATTTTTTGTTCTAGTAATAGCTACATAGAGTAAATTAATTTCTTCAATTAATTTATCGGTTGAAAATTGTTGTTGTTCATTTTCTACTAATTGTAAAAGCTTTTCTTCGGTGATAAAATCATTTACTAAATGTACCGAATCGTACTCCATTCCTTTACAACGATGTACTGTAGAAAAAATAATTTCTGCTTCTTCTTTATTATTTCCTAAAATATGTTTTTCTTTTAATTTTTTAATAATGCCTGGAATTTCATTGCCATATTCTTTTACAATTTCTACCATCATACCTAGCTGAGCATCTTCTGTTTTTTCTATGTATTCTTCTAACTCATCTATATTGCTCATCTTTTTAATTAAACTATCTCTAATTAGCTCGTGTTTACGATTGTATAAGTTCAACACATCGTATAAAGAAGCACCATCATCGGCATAAGTGTATGAGTGAATATTTCCTTCAAAATAGATATTTTTAAGGGTAGGTTTTTCTGTTATGTATTCAATTGCATTTAGTAATAATCCTAAGTTGGTTCTAGCAATTACAGCTTTCGATTTTAAACAGGTACAATTTCCTTTTCCATGTATTTGGATAGCATCATAATCGCTAATGTGTTTTTTCAATTCCAAAATTTGCATTGCCAATTTAGCAATGCTATCTGGAAATCGAAAACTAGTTGAAAGATGTAGTGGATTAAAATTGGTTTTCTCTAATGAGTTTACTGCATAACGCCAACCATAAATTTGTTGATGAGTATCTCCCACAATTACTTTAACTGCTTGCTGCTGCATAAAAACATCTAGCATGGCTGGAGATGCATCTTGACCTTCGTCAAATAAAATATAATCGTAGTGTAATGTTGGTTTAGAGAGTTGAAATTTTTTCAAATAAAAATCATGAATAATGTCAATTTCACCTGCATTCATTTTAGCCAACAACAATCTTGTTTGTTGTTCTATATAAGGGTAAAACGAATTTACAAAAGCAATTGCTTTTGCATCGGTTAGTACTTCTGCATAGTTTAACTCTTGAACTTTGGTTTTATTGCTATTGCAAAAAAAGCTAATAAATTTATTTACATGGTTGGCAATAATGTGTTCTGTATGTTTTTCTCCATTGCCTTTAAGATGTAAAAGTTCAGCTATTTCGTTGGTTGAATAATCTTTGTTTTTTATTCTATAATTGTTGTAAAACACTATATGCTTATAAGCTAATGAATGTGCAGTTTCTACTTGTACATTGCTTAAGCCATGAAAACCGAATTTATTAGCAGCCTCAATTTTAACAGATTTATTAAATGCTAAATATAAAATCCTAGCACTGTAAGGCAACGATCTTGCATACTCAATAATAGTGGTTGTTTTACCAGATCCTGCTACAGCGTTAATAGTAATATTTCCAGTAGCTTGTATAATAAGCTCTTGTTCTTGTGTTAGTTGCATTTTTATATGCCAATCGTATTTTAAAAAGAGATAATAAAAGAGTTAACAATTTAGCAACCAACAATGCTTATTCATTTTCTTTCCTTTTAAAATAAATCTTGAGTTTATCGTTTATATAGTACTTCAAATCTTCTTCAGTAACATGTTTTCTTAACCATTTATAGGTTGGGCGATGTTGTTGCATAAAATCAAACAAACTATCGTTGCGTAAAGTAGTATATCTTATTACAAATTGAGGTGAAAAACGGTAATTAATATATTGCTCTTTCTCCATTTTTTCAAACAGTTCAAACGCTTTTCTTTTGTTTTTTTCTTTTCTACTAAATCTGTCTAAGTTAATGCCCATGCCTGCACCACTATTGGCTGTAGATACAGTTGGAATAAGGGTTGAACCCACATCCTCTAAAAATCTTTTTCTACGTTGTGTACTATCATTTTGATACCTATTTAAAATAGCTGTAACAGTTACTTCTTTTAAGTTTTGAGTAATGGCTTTTAAATAAATAATTAAAGTATCTTGTTGTAGTATTTTTTCGTTCAGTTGAAGTGTATCAAAATAATGATTAATAGATGCAATAGATAATATTTGTTCATTGCTTACTTCAATAGAAAATCTTCCTTTTGTATTACTTACAGTGGTTTTATTAGTTGAAACATTGGTAATACTTGCATACTCAATAATTTCTTTGGTAGCACTATCTTTTACAATACCGTATAACTTCTTTTTTTGGCTAAACGTAATTAAACTAATACATAAAGAAGCAAGGAGTAAACAATATTTCATACACTGAATTTTGGTAAAAGTACTAGTAACAAATTTATTGCTTTGATAAAATTTAAACGCTAAAAAAGTGTACGAGTATATAGCTAAATGTTTTATGTTATACACTTGCTGGTCTTTATAATTCAATACTACATGTGTTGGGTTTTTGAAACAAAACATATGTAGTATTGAATAAACAAAAAGTCTCGATGCAACTGCATCGAGACTTTTTTAAAACAATTTTCTACTATTTAGAAAAGATTATTTAGGGTCCAAACCTCTTTTAATTCTTTCAACCACATCTTGATAATGATACTTCGTCATTTTATCTGCAATTGCAGGAACTGCAGCAGCAATTTCGGCTTGTAAAGCTTTTAACTGCCCACGAGCATAAGAAGCAACATCGGTATTTTTTGTATCGGTTCCTATGGTAATCATTTGTCCACCAAAATTGATGGTTTGTGCACCGCCACTCATTAAGCTAATTAGTTTTTCAACATGAGCTTTTTGAATATTTCTTCTATATACATCTACCACTTTTTTGGCAGGTAATTCGCTCCATACAGCTTTTTTAGCATCTTCCATTAACTCATCAAACTGGTATACATTAGCTGCACCAAAACGGTTGGCACTTAAAATCATTCTGTATAAACGGCTACCATCTAATAAATTGTTTAAAGCACTAGCTTGAATACTTTGAATTCTTTCATTGTTAATTGGATTAGTCGTTTTATTCAAAATATTTTTATCCAATAACCACATTGGTGTAGTTAACAATTGGGCATTTAAAAAAGCAAATGCTTCTTTTTGTTTGGCTTTTGGTGTTGGTTCAAAAACATCACCTTCTTGGCTATTGCTTTTGTAGGTTTCTTGAATACCGCCAATGTTTCTTAAAACATGACCCATGTATCTGTTAAATTGACCAACTAATTGAACATAAATTTCAGAAAGGTTTTCATAATTTTCACCTTCTTCTTTTGTCCATTCTGGTAAGCCTACAATAATACGTTTTAAGTTTTTAATACCGTATTCACTAGCTTTCATAGCGTTATCACTCAAATCTTCAGCTTGGGTTCTTGGATCAACGCTATTACCTAATTCATAAGTACCAAACCAACGACGAGGATTTTCGGCCAAAGCCTTAATAATCATTTTATCGCTGCTAATTTTTTGTTCTTCTTCATCTTTTCCTGGAATATAGCCATAACCCCATTGAATAGCCCAATCATCATAATCACCAATTCTAGGGAATAAACCTTTTTCGTTAATATTATCTTCTGGCTGTGCTACATAGTTAAAACGAGCATAATCCATAATAGAAGCAGTATGTCCGTTTGCTTCTACCCAAGTTTTATCTCTTAACTTTTCAACTGGAGTTTTGCTACTGCTACCCATGTTATGTAATAAACCTAAAGTATGTCCCACTTCATGAGAGGAAACAAAACGAATTAATTGACCCATTAAGTCATCATCAAATTTCATTTTTCTTGCACGAGGGTTTACAGCAGCAGCTTGAATCATGTACCAATCGTGTACCAACTTCATTACATTATGATACCACCCAATATGACTTTCTAAAATTTCACCACTACGAGGGTCGTGAACATTAGGACCATAAGCATTTTCAATATCAGATGCAAAGTATCTAATTACAGAAAAACGAGCATCTTCTAAGCTCATGGTACTATCGTTTTCTGGCCAATCTTTAGCCATGATGGCATTTTTAAATCCAGCTTTTTCAAAAGATTTTTGCCAATCGTCAACTCCTGCTTTTAAGTAACTTCTCCATTTGCGTGGAGTTGCAGGATCTATATAATAAACAATAGGTTTTACAGGCTCAACCAATTCGCCACGTTTCCATTTTTCCATGTCTTCGGGCTTTGGCTCTAAACGCCAACGAACGGCAAATGTTTTTTGATCTACTCTTTGTTGGTCATCACTAAAAGTCACAAAATCATCTGGAAAATAACCCACTCTTCTATCCCACAATCTTTTAGCCATAGGCTGTGTAGGCAAAATAATAAATGAAGTATTCATTTCTAAGGTAACAGCACCTGCATCTCTTGCAGCAGGTACAGTTTGTGTTGGAGTAGGTGAAGGAGAGAATCCACCAAGTGATGATGATAAGAAAGTTTTTACTGTTCTTACTTCCGTATTAATAGGATAAGTATTAATACTTTGAACATAACTTCTATCTGCAGCAAGCATGGTTAAGTTAAATCTACGTTTAGCATTAGCATTAACACTAACTACTTGGTTATCGCCTTTAAAAAAGTCGGTAACTTCAATAATGCTGCTTGTGCTATCTTTTCCAAATGCCTTAATATCAAAAGCATTGGCTATAGCATTTAAATGAGAGTTGCTTACTGCTTTATAAATTTCTTGTGTACTGTCTGCAAGGCTTATAAGCGTTACTGTTCTTAAAAAAATGTTATTGCTTGGTCCTTTTTCAAATTTCAAAGTAACTTGATTAGCAATTTCGCCACCATAAACACCTGTACCACCAGGCACTTTAGTAAAACGAGTAATAGCCATAATTTCTTTATTTAAAATACTATCAGGTATTTCAAAATAAAATTTATCCTCTACTTTATGTACAATAAATAAACCGTTTTTAGTTATTGCTTTTGCGGTAATAACTTCTTTGTAAGGTTTAGGACCAGGTTTAGCTTGAGCACCAAAACCACCAGCACCAGGAGGAGGGGTTCCAGGAGTTGTTGGAGTACCAGTTGGAGGAGCAGTTGGTCTTGTTTGAGCCGTTGCAAACGTGCCAGCTAGTATAGCAGCTGCCACAAAAATTTGTTTCATAAGCGTAAAAAATTTGTTTTTAAGATGAATAAAGATAGGGGTGCAGTTTTTTTTAATAATAAAATAATATTTTAATTACACCAACGGTAAAGTAATGTTTAATGTTAGCATAAATTTTTTGTAGAATCGGTGTAAGTAATTCAAATAGCTACTATCTTACGCCCTCAAATTTTAGGGTTGCTTGTAAAGTGTAACTACTTTTTGTTTGTTGCAAAGCACAAAAATCTTAATTTGAGCAACATTTCCACATAACAAAAAATATGTTTTGTTTTTTCAAAACTTTTTTCTGTAGAATTGTGCAATATTTATTTACGTTAACAACTGAATTTTTTAAAACCAAAAATCAATTGAATCATGGCTGACGTTAAACCGACCGCTGTAAAAGCTAACACTTCAACCGCTCATGCAAAAAAGAGCAGCAATGCCATTTCATGGATTGCACCTATCGTGTGTATCTTATTAGGATACATTTTGTGGAGATTTGTATTTGGACATCCCTCAAACTTCAAAGTGGCTGATACAGCCTCATGGTTTTGGCCTCATCATAAAGGCTTATTAGATAACCCTCCTATGGGTGGTGGTTTTGCCAAAATGTATGAAGGGGGTATTGTAGTACCAATCTTAATTGGTTCTTTCTTCATCGTATTAACTTTTGTTATTGAAAGATTCTTAACTGTAAAAAGAGCTTCTGGTGCTGGCAACATTGGTGAGTTTGTACGTAAAGTACAATTTCATTTAGCTAATAAAGAAGTTGATAAAGCTTTAGCTGAGTGTGATAAGCAAAAAGGAAGCGTTGGTAATGTAATGAAAAGTGGTTTACGCACTTACAAAGACATGATTACCAATACCGAGTTAGAAACTGAACAAAAAGTATTGAATATTCAAAAATCTATTGAAGAAGCAACTGCGTTAGAATTGCCAATGTTAGAGAAGAACTTGGTGTTCTTATCAACATTAGCATCAGTAGCAACTTTGTTAGGTTTATTTGGTACTGTATTGGGTATGATTAAATCTTTCTCTGCTTTAGGAGAAGAAGCTGGCGGAGCTGCTGCTCAAGAGTTATCAAAAGGTATTTCTGAAGCATTGTTTAATACAGCTTTGGGTATCGGTACTTCTGCAGTAGCCATCATTATGTATAATGTGTTTACTACTAAGATCGATTCTATCACTTTTGGTATAGATGAGTCTGGTTTCACATTAACTCAAAGCTTTGCTTCATTATACAAATAGTATAGTGTGGAAATTAAGCAGCTTTGAATCTTATTTGTGAAATTTTAAAATAGAACAACAATGGCAAGACCTAAGATACCTCGAAAGAGTACGAACATTGATATGACAGCAATGTGCGATGTTGCATTTTTGCTCTTATCGTTCTTTATCTTAACTACAAAATTTAAACCTGCCGAGGCAATTACAGTACAACCACCAAGTTCTGTTTCTTCTAAGCCAGCACCAGAGAAAAATTTTGTTTTGGTTACAATAGATAAAGATGGAAAAGTATTTTTATCGATGGACGATGAACAGAAAAAAGAATTTATTGCAAATACCCTCAACAATACCAAAAATTTAGGCTTGAATGTGAATGCATTTAAGAAAGCTCAATTTTTTGGTGCATCCTTTGCTCAACTCAATCAGTTTTTGGCAGTGCCAGAAGATCAGCGAAAGGGTGAAAATTTACCTGGTATTCCTTGTATAGATAGTACCAACAATGAAATGATTGAATGGATGACTTTGATAAGAGATTCTTACGAAGGTCAAAAAATTGATGGCTTATTGGTAAAAGGAGATAATAATTCAAAATATCCTGCATTTAAAAATGTAATGGCTGCCTTTAAGAAAAACGACTTTCTGAAGTTTCAGTTAGTTACAGATCCTGAGGGTGTTCCATCTGGTAGTGAATTATATAAAAAGGATATGTCTGGTCAAAAAAGAGATGAATAATTAATCTCTTCATTTATTTACGAAATTAAAATTGTAAGCTATGGCAGAAATGGATACGTCGAGTGGCGGTGGCCATAAAAAGGGCACCGGCGTCAAGAAATCCAAAAAGCAATCTACAAGGGTTGATTTAACCCCAATGGTTGATTTAGGATTTCTACTCATTACTTTTTTCATCTTTACCACTACCATGAGTCAGCCAACGGCCATGAGGCTTTTTTTACCTAAGGATACCGATAAACCTGAGGAACAAAATAAAGCTAAAGAAAGTGGTGCATTAACCATTTTGTTAGGAAAAGATGATCATATATTTTATTATGAAGGTATTTTGAATACAGAGAATGCAAGTACCAATTTCAAATCGGCCAACTTTGGTTCGGGCGAAGATGGAATACGAAATGTTATTCTCCGTAAGAAGGCAAGTACCAACGAAAAAGATTTAGTGATTGTAATTAAACCAAGCGATGAATGCAATTACAAAAATGTAATTGATATGCTTGATGAAATGACTATTAATGTAATTAAAACTTATGCATTGGTAGATATTTCATCGGTTGAAGTTGACCTAATTAAAGTAACAGAAGCAGCGGCTGGAAATAAATAATTTTTCAACTATTTATGCAATCTTTTCTAGTACTGCATCTTAATACAAAATCATTGAATTATGGAAACAAATAAAATTTTAACAGCCGATATTCTTGATATCCTTTTTGATGGAAGGAATAAAGAATATGGTGCTTACGACTTGCGTAAAACGTACAACAAACGTATTACTCACGCCTTAATTGCAACACTTGCAATGGTATTGTTGGTTTTTTTAGGCTCATTATGGGCAAGTGCTTCAAAGAAAAAAGCTGGCCCTATGATGGTACAAGACGTTTCTTTAGAAAACTATGAAAAGCCTGAAGAAAAGAAACCTGAACCGCCACCACCACCACCACCACCAAAACAAGAACCTCCTAAAGTGGAAATGAAACAATTCACGCCTCCTAAAATTGTAAAAGATGAAGAGGTGAAAGAAGACGAAAAACCACCTGAAATGGCTGAGCTAGAAGATGTGAAAATTGGTAATAAAAACCAAGAGGGGATGAAAGATGATGGTCTAGTTGCTCCTGTTGTAGAAGCTAGTGGTACTGGTAAAGTAGAAGCTCCTAAAGAAGAAGAAGATTACAATAAAGTGTTCACTGTAGTACAAATTCCTGCTGAATATCCTGGTGGATTAGCGGCTTGGAGCAGATACTTAGAGCGTAACTTAAACAGTAATGTTCCTGTTGATAATGGTGCTCCTGCTGGAAGATACACAGTAATTCTTTCTTTCATTGTTGATAAAACTGGTGGTATCAGCGAAATCAATGCTGAAAACGATCCAGGGTATGGTACAAAAGAAGAAGCTGTACGTGTATTGAAAAAAGGCGGTGGATGGAAACCCGCAGTTCAAAATGGTAGAAACGTAATTTATCGTCACAGACAAAGTATTACTTTCCAAGTTTCTGAAGATTAATCTTAATTGAATATTTAAAAAGTCCTGCTATTTGGCAGGACTTTTTTTGTGCAACAAACTTTACTTTCGCAATCAAATAAAATACATGGCAAAACAAATGGGTTGGGACGATACCATTGTTGCATTAGCAACACCACAAGGCATTGGAGCAATTGGGGTAATACGCTTAAGTGGAAAGCAATCCATTGAAATTGTAAATAGTATGTTTCCTGCTAAAAATTTATTACAACAAGCATCGCATACATTACATGTTGGGCTATTAAAAAATAATGATGAAGTATTAGATGAAGTAGTAGTGGCTTTGTACAAAAATCCTAAATCATATACAGGAGAAGATGTAGTTGAAATTAGTTGTCATGGTTCATCTTTTATTCAAGAAAAAATTATACAAACCATTGTTGCAAAGGGTTGCAGAATTGCCAAAGCTGGAGAGTTTACCCAAAGAGCTTTTTTAAATGGCAAGTTAGACTTAACACAAGCAGAAGCCGTAGCCGATTTAATTGCTAGCAATACAGAAGCTAGTAGAAACACGGCTATAAAAAATATACGTGGTGGTTTTTCTAATGCATTATCTGCATTAAGAGAAGAGCTCATTAAATTTTCGGCATTGATTGAGTTAGAACTCGACTTTAGTCAAGAAGATGTAGAGTTTGCCGATAGAACCCAACTCAACCATTTAATCAGTCATTTATTTACTACTACACAAACATTGTTACAATCATTTAAGTTAGGGAACGTAATTAAAAATGGTGTTCAAGTAGCTATTATAGGAAAACCGAATGCCGGAAAAAGTACATTGTTGAATGCATTGTTGAATGAGAATAGAGCAATTGTAAGCGATATAGCAGGTACTACAAGAGATACCATTGAAGAAGTATTAAATATTGATGGTGTTTTATTTAGATTAATTGATACAGCAGGTATTAGAACACATACAAGCGATGTTATTGAAAGTATTGGGGTTGAAAGGAGTTTTGAAAAAATGAAAGCAGCCGATTTGGTGTTGTATTTATTTGATGTGAACGAATTAAATGCAAATACTTTACAAGAAGTAGTGAACGATTTTGAACAGCAACAAATTCAATATTTGTTGGTTGGCAATAAAGTAGATACAGCCAATAATGCAGTAGAAAAATTCACCACATTTAAGAATATTATTTTTATTTCTGCAAAAGATAACAGTAATATTGAAGTACTTAGAAATGCTTTAATAATAGCAGCAACCGATGGTAATATTAACACAGAAGCCACCATTGTAACCAATGCAAGACATTACGATGCTTTGCAAAAATTATTTGTTGCTATACAAGATGTGCAAGCTGGTTTACAGCAACATATTCAAAGCGATTTGTTGGCACTAGACATCCGTCAGGCATTACATTATTTAGGAGAAATTACAGGAGAAATTACCAATGAAGATCAATTAGATTTTATATTTAGTAAGTTTTGTATAGGAAAGTAATTTACTTTCTTTTGTTTGTTAAGTGCCTGTTTTTGTTGGGTTTCAGTACACTTTTCTTTCTCTTTTTTGTTGCCCAACTCTACTTTTTTACTTATATTTGTTGCCCAGTTGTTGCCCAATTGGCTATTTTGTTGCCCACATATCAGTTTGATGGAAGTCAGGCGAAATAATGCACCAAGTAGCACCACCCAGCAACATACTGCAACAAGTAGCAACAAATGAGTAGTACAATTAAACTTCCTAAATTCTGTAATCATTGTGGTAAGGCTTTCATAGCCCAAAAGACCACAACGAAGTATTGTGGCCATAAATGCAACAGTGCAGCCTACAAGAAAACCAAACGAGAAGAAAAGGTAAACGCAGAATTTAAGAACCAACAAAGCAAAATTGTTTCCCCTTCTCCAGTAGCTGCTACTGAAACCCTATCCAACCCGATAGCAGGTAATCAAACTAATTTAAGAGAGAAAGAATTTTTAAGCATACTGGAAGTTGCTACCCTTTTGGGTGCAAGCAGATGGACCATTCAACGGATGATAAAAAGTAATCGTTTGCCGGTGGCAAAGCTGGGCAGTCGTACCATCATCAAAAGGGCTTCAATTGATAATTTATTTAACTGATAAGAAAATGAAAGTAACATTAAGACAACGGCTCAAAGGCGATAAAATAAGCCTTTACTTAGAGTACTACTCCAATGGCAAACGCCAGTATGAGTATTTGAATTTATACCTAACACCCGACCCCGAAAAAGGGAAGCTCACTAATGCAGTAAAAGAGGAGAATAAAAAGATATTGGCATTAGCTGAAACAATCCGCAGTAAAAGGCATTTGGAGATACAAAACAGCACTTATGATTTCCACGATAAGGAGAAGCTAAAAACCTACTTCATTATGTATATGGAGGCATTGGCTGAAAAGAGAAAAGACAGCAAAGGGAATTATGGCAATTGGGATAGTACCATAAAGCACTTGAAAAAGTATTGCCCAAGAGATATACAATTTAACCAAATCAATAAAGCCTTTGTTGATGGCTTCAGGGATTACCTATTGAAAGAAGCCAGTACCAAAACCAAAAAGGCAATTTCAACCAATACCAAATACAGTTACTTTAATAAGTTCAGAGCAGCACTCAAACAAGCTGTGAGGGATGGCATACTAAAAACCAACCCTGCCGAAATGGTAGAAGGCTTGCCACAAGGTGAATCAGTAAGAGAGTTTTTAACCCTTGATGAATTAAAGACCTTAGCCAAAACCGAATGTAAAAACGAGTTGATGAAAAGGGCTTTTATTTTTGCTTGTCTTACAGGCTTGCGTTTTAGCGATATTCAGAAATTGAAATGGAGTGAAATGCAACAATCAACAGAGTTAGGGCATTACATCCGTTTCGTACAGCAAAAAACAAAAGGATCTGAAACATTGCCCATATCTGATGAAGCCTATAATTTATTAGGAGAAAAAGGAAAGCCAGCCGACCCGGTATTTCCTGATTTGATTTACTCCGATAGTCGCAATGCTGATTTGTACAGATGGATGATAAAGGCAGGTATTGAAAAGCACATCACTTTCCACTGTGCAAGGCACACATACGCCACGTTGCAGCTTACTTTAGGTACTGATATTTTCACAGTATCAAAATTGCTTGGACACAGGCATTTAAAAACAACACAGATTTATGCTAATGTAATTGATGAAAAGAAAACAGTAGCAGCTAACAAAATAAATATTGGATTATAATGGAAATAAAAATATTGAATAGCATTTTGTTCAAAGAACTTATGCCCTGGACTTTTGATGCCAAAGGCACAAAAGCCATCAACGAGAAAATAAAAAAGGTAGGCAGCAAAGAACCCACCAAAGAAGCCGAGTTGGTGCAACAGCTTCAAATATTGTTGGCTGATTATTCCGACCTCTCCAAATGGCTTACAAAGCAAAATACAAAGGGTACAAGCACTTTGAAAAACCATTGCTACGCAATAGATTTTCCAACTTACAGCGATGCAGTAAGCAAGTTTTATAATGCTGTTATCAGCCTTGAAACACTTCGTGTTTACAATGCTTTTAATACCAAAATGCAGAAGTACAGCAAGAAGGTGGATATAGTCTACCACACCACCATTGCATTAAAGAACATCAAAGCACTTACAGTAAACACAGTTAAGGAGATTAAGGAAAGAGGATTTGAGGAAGCACCTACCGAGCAAAGCTCGTTACCTCATTTTGTATTGCAGTTATTAAGGCAACACCTCACTATTTTGTTTTTTGATATACAGGAATTGAGCATAGCCAGTATTGACAGCCCCACCAGTATTGAAGATTTTTATTTGTTGGATTTGAATTTACCAAAGGCACAGATTAGTGAATTGAGGAAAGTAGAAATTGAAACAGAGAAAGCCGAGAAGCCAACCACCAAAGAAAAGCTATCATTTGGCTTTAAAGGCACAGAAGCAAAACTGAAATCAGTAATAACACAGCTAAATAATCAAGTTGAGTTTTTAAATGAAAGCAAATGTAGTACAGAGCATTTAGTTACTATACTCACATCAAAGGCACTCACTACCAAAATGCACAAAGTGTATTTCGGTTGCGAAACAGTGCAGCTTAGATACATCATTGATAAACTTAGTGCCAGCTTCAATAATCTAACCCCAACAGCACTTGAAAAATCAGGTTTGTTTTATACAAAGACCAACAAACTTTTAAAGGCTCAAAATCTGTATTCAAATAAAATTGAAAGCCCCAAAAATCAGTCAACCATTGACAACATAATCAACCAAATGAAATAAAAAATAGTGAGATTAGGGAGTTATCTCAATGAGATATAACACTCTAATCCTTTGCCCCTACTGCATTGTAGAGTTTTGTTCCATCAAATTTTAAAAAATAAAATGATGGCACAAGACAATTTAATTCTCGACAAGCTCACAGAAATTGCAAACAAATTAGATGAGCAAAACTTACTGCAAAAAACAGTATTAAACTTCAACGAGGCTTGCACATTCCTTGATGTAAGCCCCTCACATTTGTACAAACTTACAAGTACAAAGAGTATTCCCCATTTCTGTCCACAGGGTAAAAAACTCTATTTCAAGCGTTCCGAGTTAGACGACTGGTTGCAGCGTAACCGTCAATCATCTACTGATGAAATTGATGCTATGGCTACCGAGTACATACTCAAGAACAAACGCAAATAGAATTTTTTAACCGATAAGAAAGAAAAGAAATGGCATCAAGTACCATATTTAAAAACTTTACTGTCCCGGTAGAAAAAAAATCTCTACTGCTGATAGGTAAAGACATTATTTCCGACAAGTACAAAAAGGAAGTAGAAGAAATCCGCAATCTTATTGCACAAGGCAATAAGGAGGCAGCTAATGAAAAAAAGAAAACTTTATTAGCTTTTACGCCTTCGGCTGTATTCAGCGAAAAAAGGCAAATGCCTTTTCTTGAAATGTACAGTGGCTTTGTGCATTTAGATTTTGACAAACTCACACCAGAGCAATTGCAAACTGCGTTTGCAATCATTAGTAAAATCTCCTACACATCACTTTGCTTCATTAGTCCAAGTGGCAACGGCTTAAAAGTATTTGTTGAAGTAAGCACAGAACTGGAATACCACGACATTGCTTATTTGCAAGTGCAGAAGTATTATGAAGATGCCACAGGACTAAAGGCTGACCCAAGCTGCAAGGATGTTACAAGGCTTTGTTTTATGAGCCACGACCCCAACGCATACCGAACCATCCAAAACGAGAAATTCATTGTGGCTTTGCCCCAATTCATTCAAGAACAACAGTCGCAAACGCCTACGGCTATTGCTCCAGTTGTTCCAATAGAAAAGGCAGAACCCGAAGACCTCAACATTACATTTTTATTCAATCAACAAATTCAATTCACAAACCAAAAAGCATCATACACCGATGGAAACAGAAATAATTTTATTTATCTGCTTGCTTCTAATTGCAAC
The DNA here is from genome assembly GCA_943371535.1 of Asaia bogorensis. Classification (GTDB taxonomy): domain Bacteria; phylum Bacteroidota; class Bacteroidia; order Chitinophagales; family Chitinophagaceae; genus UBA1930. Next base: position 23,929 of record CALRVE020000048.1, read on the forward strand.
AGAGTTGGTTTATCGCAATCCGATACTGAAATACTATGTACACAGCATTATGATTTATCTGAAAGAGAAATTAAGACTGCCGTAAATAGTGCCTATTCACACCACACCCAAGAACACAAAAAGTTTGAACCAAAGCAAAAGGCAACGGATCAAGAAGAAACACAGCCCGAAGAACAAATGCCTACTTTGCCCGATGCAGTGTTTGACACAATACCAGAGTTTTTAAAACACATTACAGGAGTAGCCACCACCAAAGAAGAAAGGGATATTTTATTGTTGGGTTCATTGGTTACGCTAAGTGTGGCATTTCCTAAACTCATTGGTAAGTATGGCGATAATCCAGTAAATACAAACCTGTTCATTTTCATTTCTGCCAAAGCATCAGCAGGGAAAGGTATTTTAATTCATTGCCGAAAATTAGTTGAACCCATACACTTAGCATTGAGAAACCAAGCCAAGATAATGAAGCAACAGTTTGAGGTGGATATGCAAGAGTACAACGCAAACAAGGGCAAAGATGCCAACACCGAAAAGCCACAGAAACCACCGCAAAAAATGTTGTTCATTCCTGCCAATAACAGTGCAACAGGCTTTTTAGAAATATTAGGCGATAGCGATAAAAGAGGGCTTATTTTTGAAACAGAGGGTGATACCCTTGCCAAAGCATTTAAAAGCGATTACGGAGACTTTAGCGATGGTTTTCGCAATGCTTTTCAACACGAACCTATCTCATACTATCGCAGAACAGACAAGGAGTATGTAGAAATTGACAGACCTTGTTTATCAGCTTTACTTTCAGGTACTCCCAAGCAAATAACAA
>CALRVE020000049.1:0-24391 GCA_943371535.1 Asaia bogorensis
CCAACGCTTTAAATCGAACCAACGATTACATTCAAATGCAAACTCTCTCCTACGTTCTTGTCTGTATTTTGTTCTTAAATCATCTTGATCTGTGAAAGTTAATGCTGGAATAACAGTTCCCCCATGTGTTCTTCTTACGTTATTAATAATAGCTAAAGCTTCATCTAAATTTGCTGTACCGCCTATTTCAATTAACGATTCTGCTGTTATCATCAAAACATCGGCATAACGTAACAAAATCAAGTCATCACTTGCATCATCATTATTGGTAGAATTATATTTAGCTACTAATGCACCATTAAAATTGGCTAATGTAAAACTACTTACTGTTTTACTTATTCTTAAGTCTCCTGTTTCAAAAACTCTTCGAGAGGGTGTAGCATCCGTTGCAAAATCTTTTGTTGGGCTAGTATATCTAAAGCTTCTAAACGTCCAACCCATTCTTGTAAAAGCATGTAAACTATTAGCTAAACCACTTGTTCCCCTTAAGTAATAAATTCTTTCTTTATCATTTTGTTTTGTACCCAATGTTGGTGTAAAAATATTTGCGAAAGTTGGGTTTAAATCAATGTTATAACGAGTTTTCCTATCTACTAAATCTTTCAATTCATTAATAGCCAGCTGATAGCCTGTTACATCATTTAAAGGATAACCGGCCATTGTTAAATATACTTTACCAAGTAAAGCTTTTGCAGCAGCTTCTGTAACACGGCCTCCATTACTTGTACTATAACCATAAGCACTATCAAGATTTGTTTTTGCATACATTAAATCTTTAATTACAGAATCATATATAACTCTGGTAGCTGTTTTCTTAGGAAAAATATTCCCTGCTGAAATATCTGCTGGCTGTGTCATTAATGGAACATCACCAAATATTTGCGTAAGTCTGAAGTGATAAAAAGCTCTAAAAAATCTAGCTTGAGCTTGAGCTAAACGAATAGTTCTTGGTCTAAACTTACTACTATCACTTGCATATTTAATTACGTTATTAGCCCTATCAATTACTTGATAAGACCTACTCCACATACCTGCAATAACTGTATTATCAGGTCCAAAAGTCATAATATCTAATTGAGAACGAACTGGTACAAAATTGGTATTGGTAGAGTAACCACCATCATCAGAAATTTGCTCTAAAGGAAACATTATTGGCAAGCCACTAAAAATTTCAAACCGTGCTGCATTATAAATACCATCTACACTTGCTACAATATCGTCTTCGGTAGCATAAAATGTAGAATTGGTAACTTGATCTTTAGGTATTTCTTCGAGGAATTTTTTACAAGAACTTACGCTTAAAGAAAGTATGATGAGTAAAAAAATATTTATTTTCATATTTGACAATTTATTTAAATTTAAAGTGTTACAGTAAAACCAAAACGATAGGCTCTTGCCAATGGTGCAGCACCATTATCCATACCTCTAGAGAAACCACGTCCAGAAGATGCTCCAATTTCTGGGTTGAAGCCAGTATAACGTGTAATGATAAATAGGTTTTGAATATTTCCGTACACTTGTATTGCTTGAACTTTTAAACGTTTAGTGAAACTAATAGGTAACTTGTAAGAAAGATTGATATCCCTGCAACGGAAGTAGTCTGCATCTTCAATAAAGTAATCCGTAGATTCTCTTTGATCTGCTGTAGTACCCGCAACAACTGTAGTTGCAGTTTTATTTTTTTCTCTAATTTCTTCTGCTAACTTAGGGTCTGTTCCAGGGAACACATATTGATATCTATTATCATAAGCATCTTTACGAACATTATTTAAACCTGTCATTGTACCCCAATTAATTTGAAATTGGTTAAATACTTGATGCCCATAAGCATAACTGAAGAAAGCAGTTAGTTCAAAGTTTTTATAATTAATGGTTGTATTAAATCCACCAAATGCTTTTGGTAAAGCTGAACCTAACCATGTTCTATCTAAATCATTTATTAAACCATCACCGTTTAAATCGGCGTATCTTCTTTCGCCTTCTCTTGCATTACCTCTAAGACCAGCCGATGCATTAGCTATGCCTGCACTATCCCATAAGCCAATTGATCTAAGTCCAAAAAATTCACCAACTGGTCTTCCTGCTGCTACCCTTAATGTTGGAATACTATTAGATAAGTTTCCTGCACTATAAAACTCATTAGGACTATTATTACGTAATCTTTCTACTAAGTTTCTATTAAAGTTAATATTACCCTCAACTCTCCATTTAAAGTTTTTCTTATTAATAATTCTAACTCCAAGTGTAAGTTCAATTCCCTCATTTAATAAAGTACCAATATTGTCTGACATGGTTGTAAAACCTGTAGAAGGTGCAGTTTGAACTTGGAACAAAAGATTCTTGGTTCTTCTTCTATACACTTCAACAGTGGTGAAAACTTTATTATTAAAAAATCCAAGATCTAATGCCAAGTTATTGTTACTGGTTGTTTCCCAAGTTAAATTAGGGTTACCCAACCTTGCAGGTGAAAAACCAATCGATTGAAAACTATTGCCCCAAACTGAAAAATTAGGTATTAAAGTAGATTGTGTTTCGTATGGAGAAATAGCTTGATTACCTACTAAGCCCCAACTTGCTCTAAATTTAGATTCGCTCACTACATTTCTGATTTTCTGAAACCACTTTTCTTGCTCCATTTTCCAAGCAATGCTAGCTGCAGGGAATAAACCAAACTGACTGCCTTGTACAAACTTAGATACACCATCGTAACGAGAAGATAGATTAAGTACAAGACTCTTTTTATACAAATAATTAAATTGTAAAATGCTACCTACTAATTGATGACCATTATAGCTTGAAGTAATTGATTGGGGTAATGCAGCTCCTAAATTATTATAACCTGTAATGTTATTATTAAAATTACCAACAACAGCTCTTTGTGATTTTTGAACAAATTTTTCAGCAGAAAAAACCAATGCAGTATTAATTGTATGGTCAACACTTAACCTTTTTCTGTAGTTGAAATTAATTTGATATAAAACACTTGTGTTTTGAGAATTACCATTACTAGCTTCCCCTCTATAATTAGTGAAAGGCAAGGGAATATTATTAGGAATATACGACTGCAATAAAGAGTTAAACTGGTTAACACTAATTTTTCCTTGCACGTTAAACTCGTTGGTAAACTTATAATCTAAGCTAGCTGTGCCGAGTATTTGAGATGATGTATTAGCATTTCGAACCCCTCTTTCTGAAGTTAATAAAAGCGGATTAAGTCTACCCTGGCTAGCTTCAACATCGCCAAGTGCAGCGTTAATTTCTGTACGACTAAACCTTGAATTATGAAAAACAGTACCAAATCTGGCATCAGTATAACTTGCATCACCAACCCCAAATCTGTAATCCCATAAAAAATTAAAATCTCCATCAGGATTGATTAGAGGTGTAGTTGGCGACCAGTTCAAAGCCCTAGATGTTAATGTTTGTGTTGGAGCACCAAATCTATCGGTGGAGGTTACTCCTAAATTTACTTTCAAAATTAATTTAGTTGTTAATGGCATTTCATAGTTAATTCTACCACTATAACGTTTTAAATAAGTACCGGGAATAACACCTTGCTGATCAAAATATTGACCTGAAACAAAATACTTTGCCCCACCAATTGCTCCACCACTTATGCTAATAGAGGCATCTCTTGTAGTAGCCGAGCCAGCCAAATCTCTTTGATGATCATACTCTTGTAGTAAAGGTATTTCACTAGTTAAATACGGAGTATCCACTGTATTAGTATTAATACCTCTCAATTTTCTTAAAGCCCATGCTTCATTGGCATAATTGGCATAATCTCTTGCTCCTAAAATATCAATTCTTTTTTGTGGTGAATTGATGGACTGATTAAAATTAATTACAATTTTTGCTTTACCAACTTTACCAGATTTTGTAGTAATTACCACTACCCCATTAGCACCTCTAGAGCCATAAAGAGAAGTTGCAGCGGCATCCTTTAAAATTTCAATACTTTCAATATCATTAGGGTTTAGCATTGATAAAGGATTGGCAGTTAAATTATCGCCAAATAAACCAGTCATATTACCACTGCCATTCAAATTCATGTCTGGTTGCTCAATTGGCACTCCATCAATTACATACAATGGTTGTGTTGAACCAGAGATAGAACTTACACCTCTTACTTCAATATTTATTCCACCACCAGGCTCAGAATTGTTTTCCATTACGTTTACTCCTGCTGCCCTACCTCCTAAAAGTTGTTGAAAGTTAGAATAGCCGCCTTTGTCAGCATTTTTAGGAGAAATTGTTGAAATAGCAGTTGATACATCTGGTCTTTTTTGCTGCAAATAACCCACTACAATTACTTCGTCTTGTTCATCAAACTTTACACTTAGGGAAACATTTAATGGCTTATTATCTTTTATAAGTAATTCAACATCGCCATAACCAACGTAAGAAAATATTAATGTTTGTCCAATACTTGCTTTAATACTAAAGAAGCCTTTTTCATTTGTTTTTGCAAGGATACCAGTTTTTTTAACCTTTATGGTAACGCCTTCCAATAAATCTCCATTTGCGTTTTTTACAATCCCACTAACTAAAGTTTCTTGAGCATTGAGCTCTGAAAAAGTACTTGTAAAGATTAATAAAATCGAAAGTGAGAATTTAAAAAAATAAAGAGTACATCTAGTACATAAGTCTCTTGTAGATTTTTTGAGTAACCAAAAATTGGCACTAAATTTCATAAGCAAGTTTTTGTAATTAATAATATTCAGCAACGTTTTTAAAAAGCATGTTTCAATCAGATGATTCTAGAACCTGCATTTAAGTTTTTAAGCTCAGTGGTTAATAATTACAATAATCCCAATAAAATTCACTCACTATTACTTAAAAATTCAAACGATTGAATAAAAGTAAACATTTTTTTAATTTCACCAAATTTTTTTTGATTTTGTTTTTAAATCAATAGATAATACTTTTACCCAATTACATTTTAACATGTTTAAAAAATCTACTTTAAAGGATATTGCCAACGAATTAAACTTAACTGTATCTGCAGTTTCAAAGGCATTAAGCAATCACCCAGCTATGAGTGATGCCACAAAAGAACTAGTTAAGCAAACTGCTGTAAAATTAAATTATCAGCAAAATAAAATAGCTCTTTCGCTTAAAACAGGTAAAAGTCACATCATTGGTGTAATGATTCCAAGTGCTGAAAAGGTCTTTTTTGGTTCAGTTGTTCACGGAATTGAAAAAATAATTAATCCAATGGGGTATAATTTGCTATTGTTTCAAACAAACGAATTAACCTCTTACGAAGTGAAAGGTATTGATACTTTTTTACAATCTAATGTAGATGGCATCATTGCTTCTATTGCAAAAGAAACTACACATTATGAACACTATGAAGAAATAAAAAGACGGAATATTCCATTGATTTTATTTGACCGTGTTGAAGAATCTTTAGGTGTACATGGCGTAAAAATTGACGACTATGCAGGTGGTTATTTAGCAACCGAGCATCTTATAAAAAAAGGATATAAAAATATTTGTCATATTGCAGGATTACAACACATTCAAATTTTTAGAGATCGTTTAAAAGGTTATAAAGATGCTTTACAAGCTTATAAAATGAAGTTTGAAGAAACCATGGTATACTATGGTAAAAACTCTATCGAAAGTGGAGATGAAGGCATGAAAGATTTATTAAGAAGAAATATTAAAATTGATGCTGTTTTTTGTGTAGAAGATTTTACAGCCCTAGGTGCTATGCAGTTTTTAAAAGAAGCTCAAATTAAAATACCTAAAGAAATTGGTGTTATTGGTTTTGCTAACGAATCATTTGGTAAGTATATATCCCCTTCTTTAACTACCATAGACCAACAAACTATTAATATGGGTGAAGAAGCTGCTAAATTGTTTTTGAAACTAAAAGATAAAAAAAATATTTATCATCATCTTGTTCGTACTGTACTTCAACCAATTATAATAGAAAGAGATTCGACTAAGAGAATTTAATGGATAATCTGTTCTTAAAAATGACCTCTGATAAAACTATAATATAATATTTTTCAATTCGAATATTTTTTGAAAATTCACTATTTATTTTCAGTTTTTAGCGGTTTAAATGTCTCCTTTTTTTTATTGCAATAACTTTTAGTGATGTAAGCAATTGAATAATTCGGCTTAGTTTATTTTATTGATAATTAGACATGCCCAACCTCAGTGATTGAAATAAAATTCAATGAAGAATTTTCTTTGCTTTTTATTGCTTCCATTATAAATAATACCATAAAAACACTATTCAAACGATTGAATTATATAATTAAACGCTAACTTCACCAAAAAAATAGAGAACGTTATATGAAAAAAACTCTCTTAGCATTGTTATACATTACAGCCCTAATTGTAATTTCAATAAGCTGCTCAACACAAAAAATAGCTTCTTCAACCAATTCTAATAAGTCTTTAAAATTAGTTGATAACCAAAGTCCAAAAGATGCAATTCCAGTGGTGATCAATGATTCTATTACAAATGAAATATTGCAAAATAAATGGATACTATATTTTTCTGATGAGTTTAATGATAACAAATTAGATAATAACAAATGGACTATTGAAAACTCCACTAAAAAAAGAGTAGACATAACGCTTTACTCTGATGATACTCAAGTAGAAGAAAAAGACGGTAATGCTCTAATTTATTACAAAAAAGCAGCCGAAAAACATGATAGTGCATACTATGTAGGACGATTTAATTCAAAAGGCAAATACGCAACTACCTATGGCTTTTTAGAAGCCAGAATGAAACTAGTAAAACCCAATGGTTATCAAACTGCATTTTGGACAATGCCAAATGCTGGAACCTCTATGACAAATGCTGGTCCACACGATGGCACTGCAGCTGATGGTGCTGAAATTGATATTGTAGAAGGCAATAGATTAAAAACCTATTCTTATGGTTTGCATTGGGATGGCTATGCAAAAGGTACACATAAAGGTGCTGGTGGAGTAAAACCCAAAATCAATGATTTGTATGATGGGTATCATGTCTTTGGTTTAGAATGGACTCCAATTTATTTAAGATTTTATTTCGATGGCAAACTAATAAAGGAAATGACAGATCCCAAAGCCATACCACATGTTGCAGAATTTATAATTTTTTCTGGAAGTTGTTGGGGTGATAGCGAATGGGTAGATGGTGATGTTAGGGAAAATGAATTGATTCAAAAAGGAGGTACCGATAAAGCATATATAGATTATGTGAGGGTTTATAAATTAAAGGATTATTAAAAGTAGAACATTATTTTATTGGCTAATATTTTTTGCATATAGAATAGCTAATTACCGATAATTCATCATTATAAAAAAAAATCATAAATGAAATTTTATTTCACAATTATACTGCTTTTTGCAAATTACTTTTTTATATATGCCCAACAATTGAGTGATAAGCAAACGTCCATCAACGAAACACATTTAATTAAAAATGCCGATTTTGAAACAGGCAGTATGGATGGCTGGAAACATTGGCGTACAAAATTTTCTTCTATTTCTAAAGAGGCATATTCTGGCAATTATGCTATGAGAGTTGGGCCAGAAAGGGCTTTTTGTAATCAAGAAATTAAAGTTAAGGGAAACGCACTGTATCAGCTTTCTGCGTATGTAAAAACAGAATCTGGTGCAGAAGAAATTCAAATAATAATTAGTAATTATGGTGGGGCTGCAAAATCTGTTACCAGCAGTTTAACTGCTTATTCTAAAGTAACCATAGACTTTCAAACTGCATATAGCATAGATACTATGATGATTTCATTTGTACATCCTAGCGGTGCAGGAAGTGCTTATGTTGATCAAATTGAACTGCTGTATTTGGGCGAAGCTCCAAAACCTGTTTTGCAAGAATTTGTACCCCAAACAAAAAGAGTTTTGGAGGAAGATTTGGGCGTAAGCCAACAGTCTGATGAAACCATGAATGGATATGTAAACGATAAGTTTGGTATGTTTATTCATTGGGGTGTGTATGCTGCTATGCCAGAAGGCAATGAGTGGGTTAGGCATGGTGAAGTATGGGGACAAGATTATTACCAACGTAGAGCAAGAGATAGTGCAAAAGGCTTTACAGCAGCAAAATACAATCCATCACAATGGGCAGATTTGGCCAAAAGAGCAGGAATGAAATACATAGTACTTACTACAAGACACCACGATGGATATGCAATGTTTGATAGTAAACATCCGGCAAGTTGGAATAGCCAAAAAGATTTAGGTAGAGATTTAATTAAAGAATATACCAATGCTATAAGAGCTGCTGGCCTTAGAGTTGGTTTATATTATTCTCCCATGAGTTGGCGTTATCCTGGTTATTACGATGTATTTGGTAACGATTGTAAACCCAATGTTTGGGGGTATAAAACAGCTAAGTGGCATAAAGAAGATGCTAGGGTGATGAAAGAAGAAGTATATGAACAAGTTACCAAACTAATGAAAGATTATGGCAACATTAGCTATATGTTTTGGGATGGTGCATGGTTAGCACAAACTGTAAATAGAGATCTTGATAGAAAATTTTGGAACCCTGGAAAATATCAAGACACCGCAAACGAATGGCCCATTAATGAAAGATACATTACTAAAGAACAAGAAACTGGCAAAGCATTTGGCATAATGGGTGTTGTACGCAAATACCAACCAGAGATGATTGTAAATACAAGATTTTCTTGGATTGGAGATGTGTTTTCTGAAGAAGGTGGAGGTTACACATCTGGAAACATTCGCACTAAAGAGTTTACTGAAAAATGTGTAAGCTTACAAAAAGGTGGCTGGGGATACAGACCCAATTCTAAAGTATTTAGCTACGAAGAAATAGTGCAGTATTTATCTAATTGTGTAGTAAGAAATGTGAATTTTCTTTTAAATGTTTCACCAGATAGAGAAGGTGTTATTCCACAAAATCAACAAGAGGTATTATTAAAAATGGGTAGCTGGTTAAGTAAGGTTGGCAGTGGAATTTACAATACTAGAGGTGGTCCTTGGCAGCCATTATTTGGTGAATATGGTTTTACATTTAGAGAAAACAAAATTTATTGTCACATCTACAATGGATACAGAGAATTAAAAACAGGTACGTTTATTACACAGTCTATTGGCAAGAAAAAAGTACAGAAAATAATTAATTTTTTCGATGGTAAAGAACTGAAATGGGTAAAGAATAAAGACAATACTGTTACTATAAGTGGTGTAGATTATGCACAAAATCCTGCTACTACTATTTTGGAAATTACTTTAAAAGAATCGGTTTACTAGGCTTTTGAAATAAGCTTATCAATCAGTTTTTAAAAACTGGTTTTTGAGCCTTTCAATTAAAAATAGATATCGTTCAGCCATTGTTTAAAATTTTAAATGATTTTTTTTAAATCATTAAAGAAAAATAAAAAAATGAAAAAGCTTACCACACTTTACCTTTTCATATTCATCGCCTTGAACGCCCAAGCTCAGCTTACTATTTACTCAGGGTTAAATCTACAAGGCAGTAGTGCAACCTGTGCGGTTAGAACCATTTTTACAGAAAATACTATTCCTAGTGGTCTTAATAATAACATTCGCTCCATTGCTTTAGATAGTGGCTTTATGGCAACGCTTGCAGAGAATGCTGATGGTACTGGCGAACGCTTTAGTTATATGGCTACAAAAAGTAAATTATTGGTAAACCTTTCTTTACAACTTCAAAACAAAGTTTCGTTTATAAGGGTATTGAGATTACCTAGAACACCAGTAAGAAAAAAAGGAGGCTCTGATAGCGATAATGGAAAAATTGCAGCACTAAATGCAACATGGTTTTACGATTGGGGAATGTTTGATAGTAGTAATACTGCAAGAGAGTTTGTACCAATGGCTTGGGGCAGAAATCAAGCAAGGCCTGCTGCAGTTGCCACAATAACCAACAAAGATTCATTGACACATTATTTAGCGTTTAACGAACCAGAACACAATGGTCAATCTAAAGTTCCCATTGATACTGCTATACCATTGTACAAAAACATGTTAGCTGCTGGTTACAGAACTGGCTCTCCATCGGGCAAAGAAGGAAGCGAAGTAAGGTATGTTGATACTTTCTTTCAAAGAGCTGCAGCAGAAAATTTGAATGTAGATTTTTTGGGCATTCATTGGTATGATTGGGGTGGTTGGTTTGCTAATGCAGACTCATCAGCTAACGGAATTTTTAATCGTTTTAAAGCTGCCATTACAAGAGCCTACAACAGACACCATAAACCCATTTGGATAACAGAATTCAACGCCAATGAAAACAGACCAGCTAGCATTCATCATCAATTTATGCAATTGGTTTTACCTTGGATGGATGCAGACCCAAGAATTGAACGTTATACCTATTTCTTTGGAAATGATTTACCTTCTGGTGGTGGTAGTGCAGGCCCTTTAACAACAGGTGGACAAATTTGGTCTAACCATACATCGGTTGAGGCATATCCTAAAAATGTGTATGATACAAGAACAGCTTATACAGATACGCTATTGGCCACTTGGGAAACATCTAACTATTTAAAAGGTGGTAGAGATTCATCTAACTTCTCTCCTAATTGGATGAATGGTAATATTAGCATTACTCAACCTTTTAGACGTGGTAGTGGTATTGATGTACCAACAACAGCTGCATCAGATGGTTATTGGGGTGCAAATGATTTTACAACTACCACAGCAGCCAACGGTGAGTCGACCAACAAATTTTTAACGTTTAAAATAAAACCTAAAAACAATAAATCTTTAAACATTCATTCTATTGATAAATTCAATATTCGTAAAAATGGTACTGGCCCTGCAAAAGTTGAAATAGATTTTCAAATAGACAATAATGGTTGGGTTTTGGCAGATACAATTACTGGCATTCCAGCTACTACTGGTAACTTCAGTTTAGGTCCCATCAATTTATCACATGTAAGAGGATTACAAAATGTTCCCTCAACAAGTACCATTACAATAAGAATCATTCCTTATGAAGCCGCTGCTGCCAATACCTCTTTTTTAATAGGAAGTGGCACAACAGATCTATTACCAGACTTTAGTTTACGTGGCAGCTTTGTAGAAGATAATTTAGTTGAAGTAGCTTTACCTGTTAGTTTAATACACTTTCAATTAAAGAGAGATAAAACAGCCATTTTACTCAGTTGGCAAACAAAACAAGAAATCAATTCTAAGGAATATGAAATGCAAAAAAGTACCGATGGCATTGAGTTTAAACAAATTGCTGTAATACAAAGTAATAACCAATTAAATGGAAGCCAGTATAACTATACTGATAAAAAAATTACTTCAAAAGTGAATTATTATCGATTAAAAATGATAGATAAAGACGGCAGTTTTACTTACAGTAATATTATAAAAGATATTGTTGAAGATAATGCTCCAAGCTTTCACATATATCCCAGTTTATCAACTGGAGAAATGGTAACTGTTGAATTTAAAAACATCTCTAATAAAGCTGAATTAAAGATGCTAAATTTTAATGGACAATTAATAAAGACTTATCAGCTATCAGCAAACAGTGGTGTTCAAAAAATAGAAACCACTCATTTAGCCAAAGGAATGTATTTGTTGATATTACAAGAAAAAGGTATTGTGTTACATAAAAAATTAATCATTCAGTAAACTAATTGTATGAAAAATGTATTTTTAAAATCAATTTGTTGCGTACTAATCTGCAACCTTATTCAAATTACAGAAATTCATTCACAAACAACACTACCTCTTTTTTTTAGCGATAGTATGGTGCTACAACAACAAACAGAAGCAGCAATTTGGGGTACAGATAAACCTGAAACAAAAATTATTGTAAAAACTAGCTGGGGCAGTAGTAGTAAAACTAGTACTGATAAAGATGGAAAATGGAAACTCAAAATAACTACCCCAAAAGCAGGCGGTCCATTTATGGTTGAAATAAAAGGAACGAATAAAATTACCTACAAGAATGTTTTAATAGGTGAAGTTTGGTTATGTTCAGGACAGTCAAATATGGAAATGCCAGTAAGGGGCAACATGAATCAGCCTATTATTGGAAGCAATGAAGCTATCTTAAATTCAACCAACACAAATATTAGAAGTTTTAATGCTGTAAAATCAGTAAGTAAGATTTCATTAAATGAAGTTATTGGATTTTGGAAATCTGCATCACCTGCCACTACAGGAAGTTTTAGTGCTGTAGCTTATTTTTTTGCAAAAAAAGTGCATTCTATTACTGGTGTTCCAATAGGTATAATTCATACTTCTTGGGGAGGATCAAACATTGAAACTTGGATGGATAGTAGCACTTTAGCTACATTCAAAAAAGTAAATATTCCTGCTGATGTTACTATGAAAAATGCAAATTCAGCACACACCATTTTATATAAATCCATGTTACATCCTTTTATTGGTTATACTATTAAGGGTGTACTTTGGTATCAAGGTGAAAGTAATAGAGAAAGAGCCAATGAATATCAAAACTTATTTTCAGGATTAATTTCTTCTTGGAGAAATCAATGGCAGCAAGGTAATTTCCCATTTTATTTTGTGCAAATTGCTCCACATTCTGGCTTACCAAATAATCATATCAATGGAGCTTTTTTAAGAGAGGCTCAACTCAAAACACTACTTTCTGTTGAAAATACTGGAATGGCTGTAACAATGGATATTGGAGAGCAATTTTTGATTCATCCTGCACAAAAAGAATTAGTAGGCAACAGGCTTGCGTATTGGGCATTAGCTAAAACTTACAATATTGAAGGCATCACCTATTCGGGTCCTATTTTCAACAAAATTGAAAGCAATAAAAACGATACCATTACTGTATCTTTTAAATATGCCGATATGGGTTTAAACAGTTTTGGTAAACCACTTACTGATTTTGAAATTGCCGGAGAAGACAAAAAATTTTATCCTGCCAATGCATTCTTTGCCAAAGGAAAATTGCAATGGATTTCGGTTACAAGCGATAGTGTAAAAAATCCAATTCATGTACGCTATGGTTTTAAAAATTGGTTACAAGGTTCACTATACAATACAGCAGGTTTACCAGCATCCAGCTTTAGAACAGATGATTGGTAAATAGCTAAATACTTCAAAAAACTAATAAAGGGTTAAATTTTAATTCAGGTGAATATTTTATCGAAAAAAACTTGAAACCCTTAATTCAATCGATTAACTTCGTTAAAATAACGCATTGCTTAACTATAAAATAAATGAAAATGAAGGTTTTTTACCTGTTAGTTCTAAGTCTATTTACTGTTCAAATTGGTTTTGCTCAGAAAGTATCTAAAAAAATGAGAGATAAACAAACACCAAAAGATGCTACTCCATTTGTAAACTATGATTCTATTTCTAAAAAAAGTTTACAAAAAAACTGGAAACTCGAATTCTCCGATGAGTTTAATGATAATGCAATTGATACTACCAAATGGAATATTGAAAATTCAATAAAGAAAAGAGTAGACGTTACTCTGTATGCAGATAAAGATCAGTTAGAAGAGAAAGATGGTAATATGTATATTTATTACAGAAAATCTCCCAAACACGATTCTGCTTACAATGCTGGCCGTTTTACTTCTAAAGGAAAATATGCACCTACTTATGGTTTTTTAGAATGTAGAATGCATGTGGTTAAACCAAACGGACATCAAACCGCTTTTTGGATGATGCCTGAAGGTAAAGGCATGAGTAATGAAGGTATTGATGGTACAGCAAATGATGGTGCAGAAATTGATATAGCAGAAAGTAATAAAACAAAATCGTATTCGCTTGGTTTGCATTGGGATGGCTACGGCAAACCTGCTCACAAGTCTAATGGGCGTCAAATTAAAGCACCTGATATGCACGATACAGAGTATCATACTTATGGTTTTGAGTGGACACCTACATTTTTAAAATTTTATTATGATGGAAAAGTTGTTGCCACAATGACCGATCCAAAGCTTATCCCACATGTAGCCCATTTCATTTACTTTTCTGGAAGCTGTTTTGGAGAAAATAATTGGCTCGATGGTGATATACGTAAAAATGAATTTATACAAAAAGGCAATACTGATAAAGCTTATATAGATTACATACGAGTGTATAGAAGTAAGTCTAAATAAAAGTATACTATCCTTCATAGTTTCAAAATAAATTTAGCTAATTTTTTAAGTACCTACTATTTTTCATGAGAATACGTTGCAAAGTCCTAAGCATATTTTTTTGTTGCCTTTGTGTTATTGCAAATGCACAAAAACCTTTGAATGTACTATTTAAAAAAGGTGATAGAGTATGCTTTGTTGGCAATAGTATTACACACAATGGTGAGTTTCATCATAATATTTTGCAGTATTATGTAACGCGTTTTCCAAATATTCCAGTTAGCTTTTTTAATGCAGGCATTAAAGGAGATGTAACAGGTGGCATATTGCAAAGAATACAAGAAGATGTACTCATTCATAAGCCAACACATGTAGTAATTATGATTGGTATGAACGATGTACAAAGAGAATTGTATGGAAAAAATGCCACCCAAAATACAGATACTTTAGCCAAAAGGAAAGCAGCACTAGATATTTATAGTAAAAACTTAGACAGCATAGTTCGAACTTTTATTAAAAAAGGAGTAAAAGTTATATTGCAAAAACCTTCTGCTTACGATCAAACTTCAAAAATAAAAATGGCGAATGGTGTAGGTATTAATGAAGCTCTGTTTGAGTGTGGTGCTATTATGCAAAAGCTAGCCAACAAGTTCTCATTGCAAATAGTGGATTATGGTACCATAATGACCAATATAACCAAACAAATACAACTTAAAAATCCTAATGCTACGTTAACTGTAAATGATAGAGTTCATCCTAATAGTACAGGACATATGGTTATGGCTTATCAATTTTTGAAGTCTACCAACTCCCCTACGCTTGTTTCTAAAGTAGTGATAGATGTAAAAAAATTAGATCCTACTATATCTAACAGTGCAAGCAATATTAAAAAAGCTATCTATACCAACAAGGTGTTAACTGCATCTATTCTTGAAAATGCTTTACCATTTCCAATTGCTGATAATCAGGAGCAAGCTATTGCTTTAGTACCTTTTATGCAAGACTTGAACAATCAACTATTACAAATAAAAAATCTGGAAAAAGGAAAATATCAATTGTTCATTGATAGTATAGTGATTGATCATTTTTCAAATGATGCTTTAGAACAAGGAATCAATTTAGCTAATTACAAACAAACCCCTCAATATAAACAAGCACTACAAGTAAAAAAACAATTAGCAGCACTTTGGGAAGTGGAAGCAACAATAAGGGCAATTGCTTTTGTTGAGTATATGCACCTTCAGAATTTTTCACAAAAGAATGACATAGTAGCTACGAAAAAACACCTTGATTCTTTATACAACGCTCGTTTCAAAGGTCAAGCTTATTATGCCAATACGTTTGAAAAATATATTAGTTATAAACAAAGTGTAAAAAAATTATATAAACAAGCAGACTCAATTAGAGCAATCGCATATAAAATAGCTCAACCAATTGCACATCAATTTATTCTAAAAAAAGTAGAAGAACCTTCTGTAACTGCATTGATAGAAGCTAGTCAATCTGGAGCAATGCCTTTATTGTTTGACGTTCAATCAAAGTATTTGGTTACTCAAATAGATGAGTTTTTATCGGATAAAGAATTTTTTATTCGTGATGGATTAGCCAATTTTTTTAACAAAATCCAACAAAAAAATCCATCATTAACAATTGGATTTTTAGGTGGAAGCATAACGAAAGCAGAAGATCAATATCGTAATCAAACTTTGGCATTTATACAAAGTTTAAATCCTCATGCAACAATAAAAGGAATTAATGCAGGGGTAAGTGGCACAGGAACAGAGCTTGGATCATGCAGAGCAAACGAACAAATTTTAAAATATAATCCAGATTTAGTGTTTGTTGAGTTTGCTGTTAATGGAGGAAGCAATCAAGCCATGGAAGGAATTGTTAGGCAAATTATAAAACATAACCCACAAACTGATATTTGTTTTATTTATACAATTGCGGGAGAACAGTATAAACAGTATGCTAAAAATGAAATTCCAGGTAAGATTCAAGGATTTGAAAAAGTTGCCACACATTATAAAATCCCTTCTATTCATTTAGGTTTATATCCATCAATGTTAGAAGCTCAGGGAAAATTAGTTTGGAAAAATACAGGAGACATAGAAGGCAAAATAGTTTTTTCTAAAGATGGAACTCACCCTGCAAAAGCAGGAGGAGATTTGTATGCTCAAGCCATAGCAAGAGCATTTAATATATTTAAAACCAAAAGCATATCTCAAAAACACGAGTTAGTAAATTCTTTATATTCAGATAATTGGGAAGATGGGGGAATGTATTCTCCTTCGGAAGTAGCAAATTTTAGTAAAGGATGGGAAACGGTTAATCCAGTAAATTTTTCTCATCTAAAAGCATTTGCACCCTGGTTTTCAACCATACAAAAAACTACAGAAGTGAATGCAAGTTTTTCATTCAAATTTAAAGGAACTGCTTTTGGTTTTTTTGATATAGGGGGGCCAGAAGTTGGGCAAGTATTGGTAGAAATAGATGGAAAATGTGCAGAACTTATACGTAAAGCTGGTAATGTAAAAAACAAAATTACCAATGAAACTGAAATAAAATGTTTAGTTAATCGGTTCAATAGCAATTGCAACAATCGTTATCGTGGTCAGTTTGAAATGTATGAAGTACCTGATGGTGAACATGAAGTAAAAATTAGTTTATCTCCACTTCAATCAAATAAGTTGGCAATACTTCAAGAACAAGATTTAAGTGATATACAACAAAACCCAGAAAAGTACAATCAGCAGATTTTTTATTTAGGAAAAATATTATTGAAAGGAACTTTTCATTCAAAATAAATAAATAATCCAAGTACAATAACTGAAGAACGATTTTATTAAAATAGAGTTGGTAATAAAAAAGGTTATGATATTCAATCATAACCTTTTTTAAATTCTGTAGCTTTTTTGTTATTGCTTTTTAGCGTCTTCCATAATTCTTTTTCTAGCTTCAGCATAAGGCTTTAACTTATCACCTAAAATGTTTTGAACTTTCCAATCTTTCTTTTCATTAGCAGTTTTAAACTTTTCTTTTCTCTGCTCTGGTGTTAACGTTGTGTCTGCTTTGATTTCATCTTGTGTTTTAAACAATTCTTCAAACACTGCTTTAAGTTTTTCAATTTTCTTATCTTCTACACCTACTTCTTTTGCAGCTTTGGTCATTTGTTCTAAACTTGTAGCTCGTTGAGCTTGAACTTCTTCCTTAGATTGTGCAAAATTTACTGTTGCAAATCCAAGCATTAATAGCAATACTAAAACATTTTTTTTCATATTTTTTAATTTTTATAAAATTACATATTTTGCTCTAAATTATCAACAAAATTTCATTCTTTTTTTATTATATTTATTTGTTTCAAAATCAATAAATATAGGCTTCTTGATAAGTAAAAAATCATTTTTCACTAAATAAAATAAGTTATATTATATATATAAAATTTAATAATTTATTTATTAAAATTTAGCTTCATTATTCAACAATTTTATAGATTATAATAGATAATTTTATTTCAACAATACCAATTATTATTGATTTTTTACTTTATTATTTTAAATAAAATAATAACAAATTCACATAATATATTAATATAATAGTAAAATATTTTTGAATTAATATTTGATTAAATAAATTCAAGTACTCTTTCTAGAACGAATTATTCTCAATTCTCTTTTCGTAACTTAATATAAGAATATTTTAAATTATCTTATTTTAACTAACAATACCTTTTGTTTCTTTTCAAAATTATTTTAACAGCATAGCATCTATTAATAAACTCTTATTTACTAGTCGTCAAGAGATAAATTTACTAATTCAATTTTTTATTTTGGTATTAGATGTATATTCGTAACAACTTATTCAATCGTTTGAATAAGTCAATTATTTAAAAATTAATTCGGAAAAATGAAAGAGTATAAATTGAAACCTTGAAAAACTAACTCTTTGTAACCTAATTAGATATTAAATACTAAACATTTACGATTAACTTTTAACAATATTGCATATGAAAAAAATAAAAGGGTTGCGTTGGTGGATTATAGTTTTACTATTCTTAGCAGCAGTTTTAAATTACATTGATAGACAAACCTTATCGGCCTTGGCTCCTACTATCCAAAAAGACTTGGCAATGGATGATCAAGAATATGCCAACGTTATTAATATTTTTTTAATTGCTTACACTATAGCTTATTTAATTTCTGGTAGAATTGCCGATAAAATTGGCACACGTGCAAGTTTGTTTTTCTTTGTTGCATGGTGGTCTGTAGCAAATATGCTTACAGCAGCAGCTAGAGGTGTAACATCTTTAAGTGTTTATAGATTTGCATTAGGTTTAGGTGAAGCAGGTATTTGGCCAGCTGCATCAAAAGCTGTTTCAGAGTGGTTTCCTGCAAAAGAAAGAGCCTTAGCCATTGGTATGTACACAATGGGAGCAACTATTGGAGCAACCATTGCTCCTTACATTGTTATTCCTTTAGCAACTTATAATTATGCAGCTACAGTGCCTGCAATTGCTAATTGGTTAGGTACTGGCACTGGTTGGCGAGTAGCATTTATTATAACTGGTTTAGCTGGTTTAATTTGGATTGTTCCATGGATATTGATTTATAGACGACCAGAAAAAAGTAAACTAATTACAAAGGAAGAGTTGGCTATGTTAGAAACTGCCTCCACAGTTGAAGATTCTAATAGTGGTGAAGGTACAACTGCATGGTCGTGGAAAAAAGTACTCACTTTTAGAGGAACTTGGCTTTTATTGATTGCTCGTTTAATTACTGATCCAGTTTGGTATTTTTATCAATTTTGGTTTCCAAAGTACCTAAGTTCTGATAGAAATTTATCTCAAGAGCAATTAAAAATTACTTGGGTTATTTATGCAGCAGCAGGTGTTGGTAGCTTATTAGGTGGATTTATTTCTGGTAGAATTGTTAAAAAAGGAGTGTTACCTGTAGCAAGCAGAATGTGGGTAATGTTATTTTGTGCAATACTTATGCCTTTATCGCCATTTATTGCATCTTCAACTGGCTTAAATGCTTCCTTAACATTAACTGTTTGCACTGTAATAGCTGCATTAGCTTGGTTAATTAATATTAGTTCACTAATTGTTGATGTTGTTCCTAAACACTCATTAGGTACAGTATTTAGTGTAGTTGCTGCAGGTAGCACTCTGGGTGGAATTGTTATGAATATGATTGTTGCATCTATGGTTACGGGACCTTCAAAAAAGCCAGCCGGTTTTTTAGATAAAGCTTTTCATACAATTTTAGACCCATTATTAAATGCTGTACAAGGGCAAGGCTATGCACAGTGGTTTTTAATCATGGCATTTTTACATCCTATTGCATGGCTACTTTTAAAATTTGGTGGTATTTATAAACTTTCTCCTTTAAAGAAATAAAGTAAAACGTTTGCTTAAAATATTATCTATTTCGTTAGGTTAATAAGTTTTGTAAGTATTTTTTGATAAAAAGTATCTAAGCGAAATCTTCTCATTTACATTTCCATATAACTTAGAAAATTATTGAGGTACTCTTTCGCAAGAG
Source organism: Asaia bogorensis (assembly GCA_943371535.1). Classification (GTDB taxonomy): domain Bacteria; phylum Bacteroidota; class Bacteroidia; order Chitinophagales; family Chitinophagaceae; genus UBA1930. The sequence goes on from CALRVE020000049.1 coordinate 19,595, forward strand.
ATGTTTTTTGCAGATGAGCGTAATAATTAACTAGTAGAATTTATTAAAGCATATTAATTTTCAAATAATTGAAAACTTAATTATGTTTCTTTTTTTCGGAAAGTATTACTCTAAGTATTTATAACAATTGTATTATTTAAATGAAACAACTTATCAATTATGCAAAGATTAAAGTATCATCAATTTTGCTAGAATTGAGATAATCCTTCTTCTCTATACTTATCATATAAGTCCAATTTCAGGGGGTCAACTTCATTTAGTATATACAAATAAATATCAACAAAAAGGCTGTTTCAAATGAATGAAACAGCCTTTTTTAGTGTACGGATTAAATTCTTATTTATTTAGTAACAATCAACTTTTCATTAAATAACATTCCATCTACCATAACTTGTACAGTATAAGTACCTGCACTTAAAGTACTAAGATTATTGAAGGTAAATGTGTTGATTCCTGTTAACACTTTACTATTTTGTAACAATACCACTTTACCTAACATGTCAATTACTTTAACTGCGGCTGTTCCATCTTTAATTGCTGCAACTTTAATGTTTACAAAACTCACTGCAGGGTTTGGCATTATTGAAACACCGCCTTTTATATTACTTAATTTAAAGCTAATGATGTTACTGTTTTTGAATGACCCATCTTTTTCAATCATTTTCAATTTATAATAAACAGTAGTACCATTAAAGCCAGCTAAATTATCATTTACAGTATAGTTTACAACATTTGATGTTACCGAATTATTGGCTTTTACTGTTGCAATATTGGTGAAATTAACTCCATCAGCACTTCTCTCAATACTATACTGATTCATATTAACTTCACTAGTAACAGACCATACTAATTTAGCAATGCTATTGTTTAAGTTTCCTCTGAATTCTAATAGAGTAACTGGAAGAATAGTTATATTTCTCCAATCTCTATCGCCAACATTACAATCATTGCTCACCTGGCTCTTAGGCAATTGGCTAATACTACCAGTTGAACCTGTACCAATATCAAAAGAACCATTGTTCCCCATGTTGTTATTAATAACATTCCTCCAATAACTACCACCTGTTGCAGTGATGATATTAAATCCATCAAAGAAATTAATTAATCCATCATTATCAGTGTCTGCAAGCTGACCAACCCAGTAATTTACTGGAGGAACATTTCCAGTTGGTGATGGTATTGAATGACCTTCGTAAATATCTAAAGAGCCATCATTATCAGTATCTAAATCAATATAATCAGGTGTTCCATCACCGTCTTTATCAAAAGGTGTAATACCACCACTTGTTCTTAAACAGCTTGTACATCCACCCATATCGTAAGCATCATCTACACCATCTCCATCACAATCGTTACCTGTTGGTAGTTTGTAAGAACAAGTTGCTTGACCTTCTGCATTATCTGTAATGCCATCATTATCGCTATCGATATCATAAGCATTTGGTTTACCATCGGTATCATTATCTTGTAACAAAATACCTCTAGCACCAAATCCATTGATATTATCAGCAGTTGCTGCTGCAGTAGAACCAAAGTTTTCAGCTCTAACACCGTCTCCATCTGTATCAGTTCCACTCACTACACCTGTAGTAGAATATACACCTAAAGCTTCAGTTAAATCAGTGATTCCATCACCATCGCTATCTAAGTCTAAGAAGTTTGGAGTACCATCTCTGTCCATATCTTGAGCAGCTAACCCATTCAATACAGGATTTGAATTGTTATTTTCAGCACTACTTAATAAACCATTTCCATCTACATCAGTTCCTGTAATCATACCATTCAACACTGATGTAAACGCAGTACCATTTGGACGAGCTTCAGTAACATCTAAAATACCATCATTATCACTATCTAGATCTAATTCATTGATTACTCCATCTCTATCCCAATCAAAGAAATCATTAACACCATCGTTATTACAATCAGTCCAAACCAATGGTTTGTAAGGCACACCCCAAGGATCATTTCCTGTTGGTGTTGTACAACCTGGAGTGCTATCTATATAATTAGGAGTACCATCATTATCACAATCTGCTAAAGGATCATATCCACCACTTTCATTTAAATCGGTAATTCCATCATTGTCATCATCAATATCAATTACATCTGGAATTTTATCTCCATCAGTATCTTTTGCAATAGCCAAATCTAAAGTTAAATTACCGTTGGTACCATCACCATCAACACCAGATGCGGGTTCTCCACCAACAGTTAATGTAATAAAGTTGGTTCTGATGATTCCACTTAAAGTTCCAACTCCGTTGTTATCATTATCAGTATCATTATTTGGTGTTAAACCACTTGTAGGTGTAAACGATTTTGCAAAACCAGTTGGAGGAACGATACCTACAATATAATTACCTGGAGCTAAATTGGTAAAGCTATAAATACCAGATGCATTGGTTGTTACTGTTGCAATAGCACTTCCGTCAGGAATATTATCGCTATTTGCATCTTGGTATAAGTAAACTGTTACATTAGGTACACCAGATTCAAATGTATTTTTTACGCCATTTCCATTGGTATCATTCCAAACTAGATTACCTAGGTTTAATGTTCCTTTTAATCCAAAGTCAACATTATTATTAGTACTTGTTAAGTTAATACTGTTTGATCTTACCTCATTGGTATTAATAATAGCTACACCATTATTATCATTTGAAGTAGAGTTATTCGGATCGGCACTTGTACTTGTTGTTGTACCAGTAGTATAACCTGTAGGCAATACAACAGAAACAATATATCTGTAAGCACCTAAATTATTAAAGCTGTATGCTCCAGTACTATTTGTTGTTGTTGTTGCAATTGCTGCACCATCGGGTATATTATCATTATTTAAATCATAGTATAGCTTTACGGTTGCACCTGATACACCATTTTCTAATACATCTTGCAAGCCATTATTATTATCATCTAACCATACATAATCTCCTACACTTAATGTTGGTGCACATGAAGTTGGAGAACTAATTTTAATATCGTCAACAAAAACATAGAAATTATAAGGATTATTTATAGGTTTTGAAGTTCTTATTCTGTATCTAAAATTTGCCGTTTGGTACATTTGAGGAATAGGTAATGAAATATTAACTTTAGCATTTTCGCCATACAAACCTCTAATTGCTGCTGGAGTTGTTGAGGTTAATTGATTCCAAGTTACGCCATTATCATTTGAAAAATCAAAAGCAAATATAGTATTATTATCTAAACTATTTACAGTATATGTCCATAAAGTATATTGTAATGTTAACTGTGAAGGGCAACAAACACTTGAAAGATTTATCAAAGGAGATGTTGTTAATGTTGAACCAACGCCTGGAGTTGGAGCTTCACCCATACTTCCATTTGTTGCCCAGTTTACTACTTTAATTGCATGACTAGATGAAGGTAAATAATATGGTGTTGTTACAACTATTGTTGCATTTGAGCTAGTTGTTGTAGTCCAAGCACCAGTACTTCCAGTAAATGTGGCATTATTTAGTGGTTTACTAAATCCTGTATTGAACTGATTAGGGAAAGTTTCAGTTGCATTTTCACAGGTTAATAGAGCAAAATCAACATTGTTATTTGTAGAGGTTAGATTAATACTATTGGTTCTAATTTCATTAGTATTATAAACAGCAACTCCATTATTATCGTTTGTTGTAGAATTATTAGGATCGGCACTAGTGCTTGTTGTTGCACCTTGAACATAATTGCTTGGTAATACAACGGATACAATGTATCTACCAGCACACTGATTAGTAAAGCTATAAACTCCAGAACCGTTTGTTACTGTAGAAGCTATTGCAGAACCATCTGGTAAATTGTTGTTATCATTATCGGCATATAATTTAACTGTTACACTACCTATACCAACCTCTGTTCCATCTTGCAAGCCATTGTTGTTTGCATCGAACCAAACAAAATTTCCAATTGTGTAACTAGGGCTTACAGTTAAAACTACATCACTTGTAGAAGTACAAGAACCTCTTGTAATTGTCCAACGTAAAGTTGCAGGACTTGTTGTTACAGTAAGAGCAGTTGTTGCTGAGCTTGCTGTTGTAATAGTTGCAGCTCCGCTTACTACACTCCATGCCCCTGTTTCACCACTACCTGCTGCATTAGCTGCCATTGTAAATGATGAGTTATTACATTTTGTTTGTGCTGAACCTGCATTGGCAGTAGTTACTATTGTATTGGTTAATACAACATTACTTGTTGATGTACAAGAACCTCTTGTAATTGTCCAACGTAAAGTTGCAGGACTTGTTGTTACAGTAACAGTAGTTGTTGCTGAGCTTGCTGTTGTAATAGTTGCTGCTCCACTTATTACACTCCATGCCCCTGTTTCTCCACTAGCAACTGCATTAGCTGCCATTGTAAAGGATGAATTATTACATTTTGTTTGTGCTGAACCTGCATTAGCGGTTGTTACTATTGTATTGGTTAAAACAACATCACTTGTAATGTTCCCACAATTAGGAGTTGTAACTGTCCAACGTAAAGTTGCAGGACTAGTTGTAACTGTAATTGTAGTGGTTGCTGAATTAGCAGATGCAATAGTTGCTGCTCCACTTACCACACTCCAGGTACCAGTTGATCCTGCAGGAGCTGCTGTTGCAGCCATGGTAAATGAACTATTGTTACATTTGGTTTGGTTAGCACCTGCATTGGTTGTTGTTGGGCAAGGCGTACAAGATTGGTTTGAAGTAATTTTCACATCGTCTAAATATATGTAACTATCATAACCACAATTTGCTCTACTCACACCCGTAAAACGATATTTGAAACTGCTATTAAAATAAGCTGAAG
>CALRVE020000050.1:0-24109 GCA_943371535.1 Asaia bogorensis
CAGCCGTTTTATGTTCTATGTAATGAATATGAAATTGATTTGGAAAGATGTATTTGCCTCTAAAACCGAAAACGGCTTAGATGTGCATTTTGAAAAGCTGGGCAATGAGTTTTACAGTTTGTACCAAACTTTACAAGCCAACCCCGATGTACACTTTTCTTTGACCCCATCACAGCAATTGCAGTTCAATCAATTCTTTGAGAAAATGCAAACCCTGTATGTCAATATCCAAGAAGAGGAGATTATAAGTTCAGTAAGGCGTTTGGGCTTAATTGCCTTCCGTATAATGATGATTTTTTCAGCACTCCGAATTATGGAAGATGGAAACATAGAACAGACCATTTATTGCAACGATACCGACTTTCAAAACACGTTGGATATGATTACCATTCTGGTAAAGCATAGTAGTTATGTATATTCTCAAATAGCCCAGGAAACCTATAAGCCAAAACCAAAGCACAAGAAAGAGCAGTTTTTAGAAAACCTGCCTTACCACTTCAACCGCCAAACCTATGTAGCCACAGCCCTAAGTTTGGGCATTACCGACAAATCAGCACAGCGTTACATCAAGGAGTTTAAAGATGCTGATATTATCCAGTACGATGGCCACGACCAGTACACCAACCCCAACGCCAAAAATCCTCAATAGTTCCTATTTGAGGATTTAAGGATATGAGGTTTTGCGGAATTGGAGCAAAATGAATTGTAATCCGCCTTTCCTCAAATCCTCATTTCCCCACTCTCTCAAAACTTTTTAACGTACTACTTTTTTTAGTAACTCTTTGCTTTTGTTTTCTTATATTTGCCAATATTTGTCAAGACAATATTATTATAATGGCAACACAGTTTGGTGAACGAATTAGAGAACTAAGAACGAAGCAAAATTTGTTGCTGCGGCAGCTTGCTTCTCAATTGGATGTGGACACTTCTATTATTAGCAAAGTAGAACGAGGCGACAGGCAATTAAAGAAAGAGCAAATCCCATTATTAGCCCAAATACTCAAAGCTGATGTAGAAGAATTGCAAACCCTTTGGCTTGCCGACCAATTGTATAATATGGTTCAAGGCGAACCAATGGCAGATGAAGCATTGAAATCAGTAACAAAACAAATTAAGAAAACAAAGTAATGAACCAAGCCCAACATAATACAATCGTCAATTTCATTTGGAGTATCGCAGATGATGTACTTCGTGATGTGTACACAAGAGGTAAATACAGAGATATAATTTTACCCTTTACTGTATTAAGGCGTTTAGATGCTATTCTGGAACCAACCAAAGAAGCAGTGCTGCAAATGCACGAAAAGCTAAACACAATGAAGATAGATAACCAAGCCCCACAGCTTCGCAAAGTAAGTGGCTATGTGTTTTACAATACTTCAAAATACACGTTTAAAAAACTACTCAACGAACCGGGCAACATTCGCCAAAATTTAGAAACCTATTTAGATGGGTTCAGTAGCGATGTGCAGGATATTATAAGCAAATTCAAATTGCGTAATCAATTAGAAACAATGGAAGAAGGCAATATCACTTTTCCATTGATAGAAAAATTTTGTACCAGTACCATTAACCTAAGCCCCAAGCCAGTTGTAGACAAAGATGGCAATGTAGTAATGGAAGGCTTAACCAATTTGGGTATGGGCTATGTGTTTGAAGAATTGATACGGAAATTCAATGAGGAAAACAACGAAGAAGCTGGAGAACACTTTACACCAAGAGAGATTATTAAGCTAATGACCCATTTAATTTTTGATCCTATTAAAGGCAAAATTAAAGATGGCACTTACCTTATTTATGACCCTGCCTGTGGTAGTGGTGGTATGCTTACCGAAGCAGAACATTTTGCGTTAGAAATAAACCCTAAGGCAACTTTTCATTTATATGGGCAAGAAGTAAACCCCGAGACATTCGCCATCTGCAAAGCAGATATGCTCATTAAAGAAGAAGACCCTGATAAAATCGCTTTCGGTTCTACACTTAGCAACGATGGCTTTCCAAATCTTCAATTTGATTTTATGCTGAGCAATCCACCTTATGGCAAAACTTGGAAGATAGACCAACCAGCCATAGTGGATAAAAAAGAAATCATAGACCATCGATTTAAAATAGGTGTGCCGAGGGTCAACGATGGGCAATTGCTTTTCCTGATGAATATGGTAAGCAAAATGAAAAAGGATAGTGAACTGGGAAGCCGTTTTGCTACTATTCATAATGGTAGTGCTTTGTTTACAGGCGATGCAGGGCAAGGAGAAAGCGAAATACGTAAATACCTTTTTGAAAATGATTTACTGGAAGCCATTATAGCCCTGCCAAACGATTTATTTTACAACACTGGCATACCTACTTACATATTTATTCTTACCAACAAAAAGGACAAGAAACGCAAAGGAAAGCTACAATTGATAAATGTAACGGCCGACCATTTCAATAGCAAAATGCGTAAGCCATTGGGCAAAAAAAGAGTACAGTTTGATGCCAACCACATCAATACCATTACCAAACTATTTTTAGATTATGTACCAAATGAGTACAGCATCATTTTAGATAATACCGATTTTGGTTTTCACCAAATAACAGTGCATCAGCCCGAAAAAGACGAGCAGGGAAATATAGTGTTAGATAGTAAAGGCAAACCAAAAAGCGATGCCAAGTTGAGGGATATTGAAAACATACCACTCAAAGATAGCATTGATGATTTCTTTGAAACCGAAGTATTGCCATTTGTTCCAAATGCCTGGTACAATGCCAAAGAAACCAAAGTAGGCTACGAAGTAAATTTTGCCAAATACTTTTACCAGTATCAAGCACCAAGAAAATTGACCGAAATAACCAAAGACATATTGGCTATTGAGGAGGAAACAGAAAATTTATTAAAAGAAATTATTGAAGCATAAATGACCACTACCGCTACATATAACAAATCAGCTTGGTTGGGCAACTTTCCTGCACATTGGCAAGTGCTAAGGATTAAAAACATATTTTCTGAAATAGAAGATAGAAGCACCAGTGGCAACGAAGAACTATTGTCTGTTTCGCATTATACAGGCATTACATTGAAAAGAGACAGCCTCGAAAACGAAGATGATTTTATAAGCAATGCCGAAACATTAGAGGGCTACAAACGAGTTGCAAAAGGCGACTTAGTTATAAATATAATGTTGGCTTGGAATGGCAGCTTAGGTATTTCGCCTTTTGATGGCATTACCAGCCCAGCCTATTGTGTTTACAGAACAAAGGAAAATAACAACCCCGAATATTTTGGTTACTTGTTTGCCACCAACTTATTAAAAACAGAGTTTCGTAAAAAATCAACAGGCATTATTGATAGCCGTTTGCGTTTGTATAGCGATAAATTTTTCAGCATTTTTTCTGTTGTACCGCCAGTTGAAGAACAAAACCAAATTGTTGAATACATAAAAACCCAATCTCAAAAAATAAACCACTTCATTGCCAAAAAACAACAATTTATTGCATTACTCAAAGAGCAAAGACAAAGTGTGATAAATGAAGCGGTAACAAAAGGCATCAACAAAAAAGTAAAACTTACAGATAGTGGCATTAAATGGTTGGGCAATATCCCTGAACATTGGGAGGTGAAAAGAATAAAGAACATTTCATCTGTAATATCAAAAGGAACAACACCTTCTACAATGGGTGCTGATACAATCGAAAACGGTAATGTCAGATTTCTAAAAGCAGAAAATTTGTATACAAATGAAGTATCCCTTTTTCCTGAATTTTTCATAGATGAAAAAACAGACCAAATGTTATTTAGGTCAAGACTAAAAGAAAATGATATTCTACTTGTAATTGCAGGTGCAACTATTGGCAGAATTGGTATTGTAAAAAAGGAATGTATTCCAGCAAATACAAATCAAGCAGTTTGTTTTATAAGACCAGATAATATTGAGCCTGAATATTTATTGATTTGGATGCAATGTTCATATTTCTATAATGTTCTTTGGTTTAATGCTAATCAATCAGCACAACCAAATATAGCAATGGGCAAGATTTCCAATTTCAATGTTGCCTATCCACCATTATCCGAACAAACGCAAATAGTAAACCACATCAAAACCGAGACCGCCACCATAGACACCGCCATAGCCAAAACCGAAAGAGAAATAGAACTCATAAAAGAATACAAAGAAGCAATGATAGCCGAGGCAGTGATGGGGAAAGTAAATTTTAATAAACAAGCAAATAAGTAATAAAATGGCAAGCAATAGAATAGTAAAACATATTGACCGTCTATTATTAGACCCCAATAATTATCGCTTTATTGACAGAGCAGATTACAAGCCAGTACCCGATGACCAAGTAGCCGATGATAGAATACAATTGCGTACCCTTAATTTCATTTTGGGTAAAAACCAAGACAATGTAAAAGACCTCATTAGCAGCTTTACTACCAATGGCTTTTTAGATATTGACCAAATACAAGTAAAGCCAGTTGGCGATAAATATTTAGTATTAGAAGGCAATAGAAGAACCGCCACTTTAAAATACTTATTTGATGAATTTAAAAAAGGCAACGATGTAGGCAAACTCACCGAAGCCGATTTTAAAAGCGTAAACCTTGTTGAAATTATCAACGAAAATCCAGTGCAACACCTTATTACAATGGGTTTGCACCACATAAGCGGAAAAAAAAGATGGAGTGCTGTAAATGAAGCTCAACTGTTATCCGATTTAATTGAAAAATATCATTTAACCGAAGATGAGGTTTGCGATAAGTTGGGCATTTCAAAATATGCACTAAGAAGAAATACCAGAACACTTTCTTTAATTCAACAATATAAATTAAGTGATTATGGCGACCAGTTTAAAACCGAAATGTTCTCAATATTCCAATCGGTTATTGGTAGTCCGGTAATGAAAGAATGGATAGGCTGGGATAATGACGATTTTCAAGCATACAATGAAGTAAACTTGGATAGGTTATTTGGTTGGATTTCACGAACAGAAGAAATACAAGAAGAAGTTGAAAATGAGCGTAAGGACACAAAAATTAAAGACCCTATCATTACGCAATACAGACAAATTGCAGAAATAGCCAATTTTATAAACGATGAAAATGCACTTTCCAAAATGGAAGAAAGCAGAAGCATTGCAGAGGGCTATGCTTTTAGTCAATCGGTTGGTGAAGCCAAATTAAGAGGTGCATTAGAAACTATAAAAAGTGCCACACAATTAGCCTATAATTTTAGAGATTTAATCACCTCTTCCGATTATGAGGAGCTAACAAAATCAAAAGAAAAAATTGAAAACCTATTGCCAATAAGCAAAGCACTGTTTTTTATTAATGAGAAAAAGGCACAGCTACATTTTACAGAAATTACCAGTCATTTTTCAGATGCTACCATTAACAAGTACAGAAAATTAGAGAATGTTACTATAAAAAACATCAGTAGAGTAAACATTTTTGCAGGTGGTAACAACAAAGGGAAAACAACCATTTTAGAAGCCTTTTATTTGCTTTCGCAATTAAACGACTTACCCTCATACATTGAGTTAGAAAGATACAGAGGTAAATTTTTAGAAGATTTCCCAGCAAAATGGGTGGATAAAAATTTCATTTCATCAATTGATTTAAAAGCAATCTTCAACACAAAAGAAACAGGCTTACTAATTAAGAAAGAAGCTACTGAAGAAGATATGGACAAAACAGGCTACCTCAATTCATTGGTAGCAGAGGCTTATATAGGCAATACAAACTTGAATAGCAACATACATTTATTTTCAAACAAAGAGCCTGAATACAGATATACCAAATCTCAAATTCTTTGTCAATCTGCTTTTACAAGCCCATACCGTTACAACGAAAAGCTATTGTACACTGCACACAAATTAGCTATTGAAAACAGGTATTTCGATAAAGTGATCCAGTTTATTAAAGCCAATTTAGATGATACCATTGAAAAGATAGATTTAGTAAATGACGAAGGCGAAAACAGATTTAGAGTTACCTCAACAAGTGTAGAAAAAGCAATAGACATCACTAAATACGGTGAGGGTTTGCAACGGGTTTTTGAAATTGCCTTGTTACTGGGTTATTGCAAAAATGGTATTCTGTGCATTGATGAAATTGATAGTGCATTGCACAAGAGTTTATTAATCAAGTTTACAGAGTTCATTCAGCAAATTGCAAAAGAGTTTAATGTACAAGTATTTCTTTCTACCCACAGCAAAGAATGTATTGATGCATTTGTAGAAAACGAATTTCCTGATGATGAATTAACCGCCTATGCTTTAGAGGAAAATGCAGAAGGGAAAATTGAATGCAATTTCTTGTTGGGAAATAAACTGAAACAATTAGTTGAAACAATAAACATAGATATAAGATAGTATGGCCACACAAATAATTATAGCACTTTGTGAAGGCCCACACGATGTTTCCTTCATAAACCGAATTTTAAAGACAGCAGGTTTTATAAGTAACGAACAAAAGAAACTTAATCAGTTTCCTACGCCAATGGATAAATTAATGGCAAGTGAGTTTATTAAAACTGATGTTGAGCAACTAAACTTACAAGAGTTAAGGAAGGGAGTTTTGCCTACTCATACACTGCAAAAAGAAGATAATTGGGTATTTCTTTATTCTATGGGTGGCGACAGCAAAAGAGAGGATAGAAAAACCATTATCAATAATCTCAAAGCAAATATTAGGCAAGCTGGTGAAATCAAAGGTGATAGAGGAAATGACGATACACAGTTTTCGGTAGTGTACATTTTTGATGCAGATAATAAGGGAGTAGCTGCAAGGTTAGCCGAAGTGCTTAATGAAGTTAAAGAAGTGTTTCCAGCATTAACGGCAAATATTTTTCCTTCTAATTCAACATTTGCAACTGTAGAAAACCTAAAGATAGGTTGCCACATTATCACTGGGGCTGATAACAATACAGGTAAGCTCGAAGATATATTAATGCCACTTATGAGAGACGGTAGTGAGCAAATTTATGATGATGCAGTAACATACCTTCAAACTCATTTTGATGATGCAAGATTATTTCCATTAAAACTTAGCAATAATGCTGGAGTAACAACAGAAGTAAGAAGTATTAGAATGGGTGATAAACTAAAGTATGACGAACAAAAATCAATAGTTGGAGTAATCGGACAATTACAAAAGTCAGGTGGTTCAAATACAGTCTGCATTGGGCAAACAGATTATTTGAATTTGGCAAAAATACAAGCCAATCAGAAGTGTATTGAGTTTGTAGGTTTCATTAACAGCTTTATTTAGAAAATATATGAGTACAGATACATCAGAAAAAGGTTTAGAAACCATCATAGAAAAGCACTTAGTAGAAGTGTGTGGCTTTCGCCAAAGTTATAGTGCCGACTATGACAGAGACCTTTGTATAAACAAACGCTTATTGTTTGAGTTTATCAAGCAAACCCAGCCCATAGCTTTTGATACCATTGTAAAACGTGGCGAAGATAAATTCATAAAACGCCTGGCAGAGCAAATCAAAGCCAAAGGCATCATTGAAATATTGCGTAAAGGCATTAAGGATTTAGACCTTCAAATAAATCTGTACTACAAAAACCCAGTTTCCGACCTCAACCAAAAAGCACAAGAAAATTACCAAGCCAATATATTTTCAGTTACTCGTCAGTTGTTTTACAGCCTATCCAATAGCAATTCGTTGGATATGGTTTTGTTCATTAATGGCTTACCCATTATAACCTTTGAACTTAAAAACGAATGGACAGGGCAAACGGTAAAAAATGCAATACGCCAATACCAACAAGATAGAGACCCTAAAGAACCATTATTTGCCTTTGGCAGATGTATGGTTCACTTTGCAGTAGATAGCAACTTAGTGTATATGGCAAGTGAGTTAAAAGGTAACAATACTTTTTTCCTTCCATTCAACAAAGGCGTAAACGATGGTGCAGGCAATCCGGTAAACCAAAATGGTTTAAAAACTGATTACCTCTGGAAAGAAACCCTAACCAAAGCAAGCCTTAGCAATATAGTAGAGAACTATGCACAAATTGTAGAAGAAACAGACGAAGACACAGGTAAGATAAAACGCAAATTAATATTCCCACGATACCATCAAATAAGAGCAGTTATCAAATTATTGAAAGATGCCAAAACAAACGGTGTAGGACAAAAATATTTAATTCAACATTCAGCAGGTTCAGGCAAGTCAAATTCAATTACTTGGTTGGCACATCAATTAGTGAGTTTACACAATAACGAAAATTCAGATGCAATTTTTGACAGTGTAATAGTAGTAACCGATAGAAAAATATTGGATAAACAAATTAGAGATAACATCAGACAATTTGCCCAAGTAAACAAAGTAGTAGAAGCCATTGAAAAAGGAAGTAAGCAACTCAAAGAAGCCTTAGAAGATGGCAAGAAAATAATTGTTACCACTGTTCAAAAATTCCCATTCATTATAGATGAAATAGGCACATTACAAGCCAAAAAATTTGCCATCATTATTGATGAAGCTCACAGTAGCCAAAGTGGCGAAACAGCAAGTAAGATGAACTGGGTACTGTCTGATAAAGAAACACCATACGGTGAAGACGATAACAGACAAGACGAAGATCCTGAAACATCAGAAGATGCCATAAACCAAATGATAGAGCAACGTAAAATGCTGAAAAATGCCAGCTACTTTGCTTTTACGGCTACACCTAAAAACAAAACTTTAGAAACCTTTGGTACAAAAACTACCGAAGGTAAGTTTGAGGCTTTCGATGCTTACACAATGAAACAAGCCATTGAGGAAGAATTTATTTTAGATGTGCTTAAAAATTACACTACATACCAATCTTATTACAAACTCAATAAAGCAGTAGAAGACAATCCAGAATTTGAAACAAACCAAGCCAACAAAAAACTAAGGGCTTATGTAGAAAGTCATCCATTTTCCATAATGGAAAAATCAAAAGTGATGATAGACCATTTCAATTCAGAAGTTGCCAAGCAAATAAACAGACAAGCTAAAGCAATGGTGGTTTGTAAGAGCATTAACAACGCCATCAAATACTACGATGCTTTTAAAAAATACCTCAAAGAAATCAACTCACCCTACAAAGCAATAATTGCTTTTAGTGGCAGCAGAGAAATTGAAGGGGTAGAAACAGACGAGGCTAAATTAAACGGCTTCCCAAGTAACGACATACCAAAAGAGTTCAAGAAAAAAGACTATAAGTTTTTAATTGTTGCCAATAAATTTCAAACAGGTTTCGACCAACCCTTGCTGCATACAATGTATGTAGATAAAAAGTTGAGGGATGTTCAGGCAGTGCAAACTTTATCAAGGTTAAACAGGGCTTATAAGCCTTTCAAGGAAGATACTTTTGTAATGGATTTTTTCAATAGTACAGATGAAATAAAAGAAGCCTTCGAGCCTTTTTATACCACTACTGTATTAAGTGAGGAAACAGACGCAAACAAGCTGAATGATTTGCAAGACATTTTGGATAATGCACAAGTGTACACCTCTGAAGAAGTACACAACTTTACTAATCTTTATTTTAACAATGCTGATAGGCAAGAACTTGACCCAATAATAGATGCCTGTGTTGCTAATTTCAAATCAGAGTTAAACGAAGATGCACAAATAGATTTCTTTGTAAAGGCAAAATCATTTTACCGTACTTATGCTTTCCTTTCTAAAATTTTGTCATTCAAAAATGCTTATTGGGAAAGGTTGTATTGGTTCTTAAAATTTCTAATGCCAAAAATCAAACCTAAAGAAAATGAGGATTTAGCAAAAGGTATTATTGAGGCTATTGATTTAGATAGTTACCGATTAACAAGAACTACAACAGATAATATTGGCTTAAAAGGTGGTGAAGAAATAGACCCAACCCCACCAATAATGAAAGGCAAGAAAGGCGAAAATGAGTTTAATGCTTTAGAAGCTATCATCAATGATTTCAATACACGTTTTGGTATTGATAATTGGACAGACGATGATAAAATAAAAGCATTTTTATTTCAACAATTGCCAGCCGATTTTGCAAAAGACCAGGCAACTGTTAATTCTGTAAATAATTCCGACAAACAAAATGCAAAAATCACTTCTGATAAAAAGGTAGAAGACTTAATGCAAGATGTAATATTTACTTATACTGATTTGTACAAGAAGTTTACTGATGATGCTGATTTCAAAAGACAGTATTTAGATTTTGTATTTGATAAAGTTTGGAAGCAAAATCAACCTAACATTTAAAAGTATTCAATTGGCACAGCAAATTCAATTAAATATCATTCCGTTTACACCAGTTGTAAGTAAAGGCACTTTCTCATTCTATGGTGAGAAGCAAAGAGGCTTTGCACCTATCTACTGGGGTAAAATTATGGAAACCTTTCCCGTTGGCAGAGAAGCAAAGCACAGGAATTACTATACTGATTTTCAAGTACCACGAGAAGGAGCAATTACCACAGAAATAAAGTTTGCTGATGCTATAAACTTCTCTCTCCATTATTTCCGCCATTTGGTATTTAATTATTTCAAAAGCATTGAAGGTGCAATTGTGTTTCCGAATTATGTAGATGATATTGAAGTTTGGTTTAAAGACCCATTGCACAAAAACAAAGTATATCAGCTTTACAATAATTTCACCATCAAAGTCCAGTTCAACCAAGTTACTGCAAACGGTTATGAATTTGTAGTAGCATACAATGGCACTTCAAAAATATTACACAAGAGCATTTCTGAAATAGCAGATTTTGATACCACCAAATACAACCTTGTCAATTGTAACGGCACAGTGTACAAGTATGAGAAGATGCCAGAAGATTTAAGACAAAACCAAGAAACACTGTACCCAATTTTAAGCAATACATTAAAGAAAGAATTTATCATTGAGAAAGAGGAACTGAAAAAAGAAAACCGCTTCCCAATCTACTTAAAGCATTTAGAGACCTTCTATAATACCTACCTCAATACAGATGCTTTTAAAGCAATGTTTAAGCTCAATAAAGATGGTTTCTACAAAGTACCCAACAACAAAGTATTTGAAACACACCAGAACTCAAACCTATTGGAGTTTAAAGGTGGTAAAACAGAAGTAAACCCAGGATATGGTATTTGGAAACACAAACCATTAAAAGCATTTACCGAAGACCACGTTAAACTGTTTTTCATTTATCATAAAGACGATGGTGAATACATAAAAGACACTTTGTATGATTACTTTATAAACGGTTGGCATAAGCCTGTAAATAAGGTTGAAAAGCATTTAGCAAACCTTCAAAATTACATCAATCAAACCCTAAGCATAGATAAGTCTAAAAGAATAGTATTTGAAAACAAGGAAACTATTTTTGAAGAAGTAGCCGAGCAATTAAAGGAGTTCAACGATACCAGTTCAAGATTTGTGGCCATATACATTAGCCCAATATCAAAAACCGAAAAAGACCATCCACAGCACTTTGCATATTACAAAATCAAAGAACTGTTATTGAACAAAGGCATATCATCACAGGTGCTTTACAAAGAGCATTTAAGCAAAGAGGATTTCTACTACTTCATACCTAATATTTATGTGGCTTTATTGGCTAAAATAGGCGGTATTCCGTGGCGTTTGGCAAGAGTAAAGGAAGGTGAAATAATAATAGGTGTAGGAGCATTTAAACCACAAGGTTCAGCACACAGGTTTGTAGGCAGTGCCTTTTGTTTTAGTAATGAAGGAGTATTTGAAAACTTCGACTGTTTTAGAGAAGATGAAACCGATTTATTGGCAGGATCAATAAGCAATGCAGTTGAGAAATTCATAGAGAAGAACCAAACAGCCAAAAGAGTAATCATCCATTTTTATAAAGAAATATCCGATAAGAAGGAGTTGCAACCCATCCTTAAAATGTTAGACAATTTGGGTGAAAAGGATTTGCCAGTAATAGTAGTAACCATCAATAAGACCGATAGCAAAGAGTTATTAGGTTTTGATTTGGGCAGTCCGGGTAGAATGCCTCGTAGTGGCAGATATGTAAAAGTTGGTTACAATTCTTACTTACTGTTCAACAATACACGATATGCAGAGGATAGCAAGCTATTCCCGAAAGATTATCATTTCCCTATCAAGGTATCAATAACAGCCACAAAAGCTGAATTGGTTGAAGATTTAGAAGTAGTAAGAGAATTGATAGACCAAGTATATCAGTTCAGCCGTATGTATTGGAAAAGCATAAGCCAACAGAATTTACCAGTAACAACCAAGTACCCCGAAATGGTGGCAGAAATTTACCCTCACTTTCAAGAGGATAATTTACCAGACTTTGGCAAAAGCAATCTTTGGTTTTTGTAATTACTGATATATTCTAAATTAATTCAAAATTGGGGCAGAGCTTTGTAAAATGAAATTATTACTCATAGAAGACGAACAAGAATTGGCAAATAGCATCATAAGTTATTTGACAGGCAACAGTTTTGTTTGTGAATGGGCTAATAATGCAAAAACAGCTATTGACAAAATTTCAATCTATGACTACGACTGCATATTACTTGACCTGATGTTGCCTGACGGCAACGGTTTTGAAATATTGAAAGAACTGAAAAGACAAAACAAAACCGAAGGCGTAATTATTATCTCGGCAAAAGAAACATTAGAAACAAGAATAGAAGGTTTCAATTTGGGTGCAGATGATTACCTAACAAAACCCTTTCATTTATCCGAATTATTGGTAAGAATACAAGCCCTTATTAGGCGAAAAAACTTTAAAGGCAACAATCTTGTTGCTTTCAACGAAATTGAAATTGATATACTTTCCAAAACAGTAAGAGTAAGCACCAAGAAAATTGACATCACAAAAAAGGAAATTGATTTGCTGTTGTATCTAATTGGAAATGAAAACAGAGTGCTTTCAAAAAGTGCCATAGCCGAGCATCTTTCAGGCGATATGGCTGATATGCTGGATAATCACGATTTTGTTTATGCTCACATCAAAAACCTAAAAAACAAATTGAAAGAAGCAGGTTGCAGCGATTACATAAAAACAGTTTACGGATTAGGTTACAAATGGCAGAATGACTAAAAAACTATTACATAAAACATCAAAGGTTTATTTGCTTTTTTCAGTGATGCTGTTAATCGTGTCCGCACCTTTGTTCTATTATATTACAGAGAGGTTATACATTGAAGAAACAGACGAAACACTTATACTGCATAAGAATGAATTTGTAAAATATTCATTGCCTACCTTAAAAACAGCTGATATTCAAAATTGGAATAAATACAATAGAAATATTAAAATCGAGCCCTTTAAAAATTCTGGTAAAGACACTATATTTTATAACTCTTACTATGATGCTTTAGACGCTGAAATAGAACCATACCGTGAGCTTAATGCTTCTATTCTCATACAGGGAAATCCATATACGTATTCAGCACGAATTAACTTAGTGGAAAAAGAGGATTTAATGAAGAGCATAGCAATACTTTTTTTGGTTATCATTTCACTATTACTTGTTGGCTTATTTGTAATCACAAAAAGATTATCCATCAATCTTTGGAAACCATTTTATGAAACCTTAAATCAAATTGAAAAATTTGAAATTGATAAATCCAATCACCCAAAATTTACAGAAACAAATATTGAAGAATTTAATCGTTTAAATAACAGTATTGAAAAATTGATTACGAAGAATACTTCAATCTACCATAGTCAAAGAGAATTTATTGAAAATGCTGCTCACGAACTGCAAACGCCTTTGGCAGTCTTTCAGGCAAAAATTGATACACTTATCCAAAACGCTGATTTCACACAGGAACAATATAAAATGCTTAGTTCTTTGAACGATAGCGTTTCACGTCTAAATCGTTTGAACAAAAACCTATTGTTGCTATCTAAGATGGAAAACGACATTTACAGTGAGAAGCAAACAATAAATTTAAATGAGGCAATTGAAAAGCACTTTGACTTTTTTACGGAACAGGCAAAAGCAAAGAACCTAATTATAAAAACAGAAATGAATGAAGCTGTTGTAGTAAAATCAAATCCAGTTTTAGCAGAAATTCTCATCAGCAATCTGTTTTTAAATGCTATCAGACATAATGTAAGTGATGGTCAGGTTTTAGTTACTCTCTCAAATCATTCTCTTACATTTTCAAACACAGGTCAATCACAAACCTTAGTTGCCGATAAACTGTTCAACCGCTTTTCTAAATCCAATCCATCAGAGCAGGGTAATGGTTTGGGTTTGGCTATCATCAAGAAAATTGCAGACCAGAATAACTGGAAGACTTCCTACTCATTTGCAAACAATTTTCATTCTTTTTCGGTGGCTTTCTAAAAATTCTAATTTTCTTCTAAATCGGGTTGCAACTTTGTCCTGTAAATTTTAAACAAATAAATAAACAAGACAATGAAAAAGTTAGCATTAATGACGGTTGCAGCGATGATTACATCACTCACCTTCGCACAAAAATTGCAGGAAAAAGATGTTCCTGCTCCAGTTAAAACAGCTTTTCAAAAGAATTTCCCCCAAGCAAAAGTAGAAAAGTGGGAAAAGGAAGGTGTCAATTTTGAAGCAGAATTTGAGTTGAACAAAACGGAACAATCGGTTTTATTTGATGCACAAGGCAACCTATTAGAAACCGAAGTAGAGATTAAATTAACCCAATTACCCAAAGGTGTTTTAGAATATGTAAAAGCTAACTACAAAGGTCAAAAGGTAAAAGAGGCTGCGAAAATTACCGATGCGAAAGGCACAGTAACTTACGAAGCAGAAATCAAGGGAATGGATCTTCTTTTTGATAGCAACGGGAAATTTATCAAAGAAATCAAAAACTAAATTTAGTTACAGACAATGCAAGCAAAATTAATTTCAATAGTAATCTTAGTTACATTTTTAACTTCTAATGCCTTTAGTCAAAACAAAGGCGTTACCATATCTGGTTTAATCAAAGACAAAGCGAATAAATCCGCTTTATCTTATGTAAATGTAGTATTGAAAACCGAAAAGGATAGTGCCTTTGTAACAGGAACAGTAAGTAACGAAGAAGGACGTTTTACGCTTTCTAATGTAAAACCAAACAACTATTACTTTGAAATTTCTTTTATTGGTTATGTTACTAAAAGGCAATCTATTTATGTTGGAAGCCTCTCGGAATTTTTGGATGTTGCCACTATAGATTTAGAAGAAGATATAAAAAAACTAACTGAAGTTGTTGTTGTAGCAAAGCAAGATGAAGTAGGCGGAAAAATGGATAAAAAGACTTTTAAAGTTGAAGATAACATCAGTCAAAGTGGAGGTTCGGTTTTGCAAACAATGCAAAATTTGCCAGGCGTAACAGTTCAAGATGGAAAGGTGCAATTAAGAGGTAACGATAAAGTAACCGTATTAATTGATGGCAAACAAACTGCATTAACAGGTTTTGGTAGTCAATCGGGTTTAGATAACATACCTTCTTCGGCAATAGAAAAAATTGAAATCATTAACAATCCTTCCTCCAAATATGATGCAAATGGAAATGCGGGCATCATCAATATTGTAATGAAGAAAAACAAACAAGAAGGATTTAATGGTAAAGTTGGTTTCACAACTGGATTAGGCTCGTTGTGGGTTAGGCAAGAAAACCTGCCAACCATTAGACCACAATATCAATTTACACCTAAAATAAATCCATCCATATCACTTAATTATAGAAAAAAGAAAATCAACGTATTTTTTCAAGCTGACAATCTTTATACGCAAACTTTAAACAAGAATGAATTTGTGACAAGAACGTATGATGATGGAACTATTATTAATCAGCAATTAAAAAGAAATCGGAATACCAACTTTTTTACTTCAAAGACAGGTTTTGACTGGAGTATTAATCAAAACAACACACTTACTATTTCAGCATTATACGGTAGTGAAAAAATAATTGACAGAGGCGACCAACCTTTTTTTAATGCAGACAATACAGTAAGAAAAAGGTTGTGGCAGTTTTTGGAGGACGAACTAAAAACAACGGTAATGGCAACTGCTGCCTATCAGCATAAATTTAAACAAGCAGGGCATTTATTGAATATTGGTTTTAATTATACATTTCATAGAGAAGATGAAAAATATTTTTATGACAACTATTTACCAACAACAACCGGAACAGATGCTTTTAAATTATTATCAGACGAGCAAGTTTATGATTTCAATTTTGACTACATAAAACCTTTGAAATATGGTAGAATTGAAACAGGTGTAAAACTTCGTAATAGAAATATCCCAACTAATATGCAATTTATTCCTGGAGTAAATTCTGTTTTAGACACCAGTGCAGGTGGCTGGGCAACCTATAAAGAATTAATACCTGCCGTTTATGGGAACTATATATTTGAAAACAAAAAATGGGAAGCAGAGTTAGGATTACGAATAGAATATGTGAAAATTCAATACGATGTAAATCCCAATCACAACACTTATAAAAGTGATGGATATAATTATACACAGCCCTTTCCTAATGCAAGATTAGCATACAAAATAAATGACCGCAACAAAATTTCATTCTTCTATAATCGCAGAGTTGACAGGCCAAATGAAGTGGATATAAGAATATTTCCTAAATACGATGATGCAGAAATTATTAAAGTTGGAAATCCTGCTCTACGACCACAGTTTACAAATTCATTTGAACTTGGTTATAAAACAAGTTGGGACAAAGGGTATTTTTATTCTGCCGCTTACCACCGTTTTGCGGACGGAACTATTACTCGTATTTCGAGCATTGCTCCAAACAGCAATTTGATATACGCAATATTTCAAAATGCAGGTAGAAGTTACAATACTGGTTTAGAAATTGTTTTGACACAGGAAGTTGCAAAATGGTATTCCTTTAATTTAAATCTTAATGGTTATCACAATCAAATCAATGCTTTTAGTGTTGAAAATAAATATCCTGTTCCAAATACCTTTTCAGCCGACAAACAAGAAATTATTTCAGGAAATATAAAACTGAATAACACATTTCATTTGCCTAAAAACTTTGATGCACAATTAACCGCAATTTATTTGGCTCCCGACATTATTCCACAAGGAAAAATTGCCCAACGCTTCTCTTTAGACTTTGGTATTAAAAAGAGTTTGCAAAAAGGGAAAGGCGAATTATTTCTTAACGCAACAGATATTTTAAACACGATGATTATCAAAAAAGAAATTCAAGGTCAAGGTTTCAAATACATTAGTACCGATTATTACGAGACACAAGTTATAAGACTTGGCTACAACTACAAATTCTGATCAACAGGTGTAAGCACATTTGCAATTCGTACAATTCGTCAAATTATGTCACATTTACTAATCGTCAACACTAACCCCCCGACCCAACGCACAGAAAAGACGG
The DNA here is from genome assembly GCA_943371535.1 of Asaia bogorensis. GTDB lineage: Bacteria > Bacteroidota > Bacteroidia > Chitinophagales > Chitinophagaceae > UBA1930. The sequence goes on from CALRVE020000050.1 coordinate 17,305, forward strand.
CTTAGTGCTTTGCCAACCCACAAGGCAATCGCTTCAAAGCACTCTATGGTATTGCAGTCAGTTTTTAACTGTCATATTTTTTGTGGCTATGCTCCCCAAGCATTTGGCACATTGCCTGTTCCGCTTTGCTCCACAGCCAAAGAGCCAAGCCATCACACAGCATAGCAACAAAAAAACGCTACACTCCAACCACCACCACCGTTCCGCTTATGCCAGTATAAAAACTGCCTGAAGCTAAATAACATAATGTGGCATTATGTGTTCGCTACGCACAGCCTTTTGCCATCGCTTATGCAAGCATCCAACCCCACAGGCTGTCACATAATAACATTATGTTAAATAGCCAATACCATAGCCATTTTGATAAAATGGAAGCCGTCTTTTCTCCCACCGCACAGCCCCCCAAATGCAGCGTAGCAAATTCACGAACACCTATAAAAAAATAGAAAAGCAGTGAGTAAAGCCACACACCCCAACCACCCTTTTCAGCGGTGCAGAAAAAAATAAAGCATTAGTTGTTGATGGCAATGTGCAATAAAAGGTTCATTCATTCCAGTTCCATTTCGTTACAGCGTTTCGCTTCGCTACACTACCTTCCACTACATTACACTTCCATTCATTTCACCATTTATTTTGCACCGCACAGCAAGAGTATTCCCTCATTCCATATTGCAAAACCAACCCTTTGCTTTCCCTGTCTTGGCTTTTGCTTTGCCTACGCTACAATGTTTTTTGTGTTGCAATAATTTACAAAAAACGCCATCACACACAAGCAAAAGCTACAAGCCACTCCAAGCACCTCCGCACTTTTTGCAACATTCCATTCAGTCATACACTTGCTTTTTCCCTACGCTACCACAGTATGGTATGCTTTATTTTTTCTGCGACATATAGCCCCAATCCAACGCACTAAAGACATTTCGTTTTTTGAAAAGTGATTTTGATTTAAGCCAATCGGTTTTTATCAGTGGAATTTTTATTGAAATCCTGAATACAGTTTTGAAAAGAGGATAAAAAAATAAAAATAAAAAGTGCAGCAAAATTAGGTGGCTCACACAAGCCCACGCTGATAAAAAAACCAAAAGACTACGGCATAATGAAAGGCAAATAATCTTTTATTTTTTATTGGTATTTGCCTTTCACCCTTCGGGACTTATTCCGTTTCCTTTTGGTTTTTTAGCCACGCCACCTATCAGAATGCTTTCTTTTTTTTTCTGTTTTTTTTCTTTGTCAAATTATATATGTGTTGCGGAGCGTAAGCGAAGCACAGCACAGGCAAGGGCAAAAGCAGATACAAACTTTAAAGCAAGTATTATGCACAGTCCAAAAATTCACACATTCAATCCAAAAAATCAAACAAGCGATTTTGATGTTTACATTTTATGCAAAGGTTTAAATAGTGGCAAACCACTTGAAAAGCCTTGCCCCAATTGCTTTGTAATTTCCTGCAAAAATTCAGATGATATGGATTTTTACAAAACCCTTTCTTTCGGCTTGTGGAAAGCAAAGCATTTTCATCAGTTCCTTACTGGTTCAGTTATTCCATTTATCCGTATCAGTGATTTTAAAAGCACCATTAAGGCACAAGCCGAAGCAGTCAGCAAAGATAAATATGCCTTTGTGCAAGATGTCCATAAAGTAAAGCTGATAGAACGAAAAGAAAAACAGATTTACGAAACATTGGCACTCTTAGCCGATGTAAAAAAAGCAATGATGTTCAGGCACTTTAAAAGGTAGCCGTATTGGCTGCCATAACCTGGGGAAATGCTTTTGCACCATAAAAAATTTATATGCAAAAATAGCAAGGGGGGCAGACGCACAAAGCCAACACTAAAAAAACCAAAAGACTACGGCATAAACACAGACCCACCGCACAAGGCTATCATTTATTCCGTTTCCTTTTGGTTTTTTTATCCCCCTTGCTGTGAGAAGCATATAAATTATTTCATTATGCAAAATCATCCACGTATTTCAGCAGGCAGCCAGTTAGGCGTTTGTCCTTTTACTCCGCAGGTTCTCCATCAGCACTTGCAGCTTTCACCTTTTGCTTATCAGCGTTACATCCGCAGGTCTCGGTTAGCCCATCAGCCAGTTTTTGGCATCAAGGTTTATCAGCTTCCTTGTGGTTGTTTCGTTTGGTGTTATCCATCAGGTGTTCGTGAGCTTTCAGCATTGCCCTTTTAGGGCTTTGCTATTGCTTTAAAACAAGAAGCCCCACCACAAGGGCAGGGCTTCTATTTAACCGATAAGAAAGAAAGCTATTAGGCTATTTCAACAATGTTTAACACGTTGTAAGCACCATTTTTTAACGAGTATTGAATACCGTTTACTTCTTGGAAAAATTCAATCGTCAAGAAATAAAGTTTTGTGCCTGCACCTGCTGGAACACCGGCAGGAAGTAAATTGAATGGTGTGTTTGTGCCATCAATTACAATATTTTGCACAGGGCTGTATTCAATTGCACTTACGTTGTTTACAAAATCCACATCAGCAAATGCAGATTTAAAACTAACGTGGGTTGCTCCAGTAGGGTAGTAAATATCATTGATAGGAGTGAATGCAGGGAAAGCAATATCACCAGTACCAGTGTTTACAGTGAACGGAGCAAATACAACACTACCCAAAGTTGCACTATCGTTGAAATCAAAACCTTTCAACAAGGCTTTTGCCATCGGGTCCGCAATTCCGATACCTACATTCCTTTCACCTCTTGGAGAAGTGGCATCGTAGTTTTTAATCAGTGTCATTATTTGAGTTAAACGACTGGTAACACGGTTGTCACTTGCGTTCATCATCAAATTACGAACAGCATTACGGAGTAATTTTCCAGCACTTGCAGAGCTTCCAAATTCGCTACCGTTTTCACGGGTACGCTGAAAGTTAGGATCATTGGCTATTCTGTCACCAGATACACCACTTTTTGTTTTCACAAGATGTCCATCCTGTGTTTTGTAGAAGGTAAGGTTATCCAATGTACCTTCTATTTTTAGTAAGCCTTTTAATCTTGCCATTTTGTTATTTATTTAAATTGTTAGTAATTACTTTTTTGTTGCGATACAGCCTTTACAAAACCTGTATCTGTTTCTTGCATTATACTTTCTGAATAGCCAGGGCGGACAAACTTTTTCAGCCCCACATTCCCAAAGTCCTTTTCTTTCGCTTGATGCTTTCCGCATCAAATCTTCAAGCCTTGCATCAGTATCAAAATTGATGTAGTGCCAAGCCCAACCATTTGCAATTAGTATTTCATCCAGTCTTTGCCCATCCACATATACCATTGCCAATTCTCTACCATATACATCAGTTTTCAATATTTCAAACCTTACCACCTTACCAAGTATCAAGGCTTTTACATTCAGCCAAGAGTTAAAACCCCAGTGTTGATTTAGTTCGGGAGCATCAACATTTAATAACCTTATTGTATGCTCCTTTGCAGTTGTTTTAAGAACGTATGTATCGCCATCCTTAACTTTCATCACCCTTGCTTCTTCTTGCGAAAAAGCGGCTGTAAAAGCCATTAAAAACAAAACCGATACAATTATTTTCTTCATCACGATACAAAACTATAACGCTTTATAAGGCTCTACAAATAACCACTTCCGACATTTCCGTTATTGCCACATTATTCCAACAAACACACTTTTACCACTCACAAAAACATATTATCTTTGCAATGTTTACTTTATACCTGATGTATGGATAGAGTATGAAAAGAGTAATTTAAAAATGAATAGACTGTGTATTTATCCGAAAGACATTCAGATAATCACAGGCAAAAGCGACAGATATGGTAGATACCTTATTAAGAGGATTAAAGAGTACTTCAACAAGCAGCAACACCAAGTTGTTACCGTTGAAGAGTTCTGCCAGTATATGGGCTTACAATTGGAAGCAGTTGTTAGTCAATTAAGATAGTGTAAAAACTTATCTTCGCTTATTGCTTATGATAAGGACAAACACACTCTACACTAAACTAAATATTTTCTTTTCTTTGTGCTGTACTTGCACTTGTTTTAGTGGGTTTTGTTGCCCAGTTGTTGCCCAAATAAATACGCAACCTCTGAAACCCTTTATTGATAGGGCTTTACATTTTAGCTTAACAATTTATATCGGAAAGTAATAAATAAATTCAATTATTGAATTTATTTAATGCATAAATATTTTGGTTTTATATTCTTTACGTCATACTATCACTATTCAAACTTTTAAGGTATCAGCATTGCAAATGTTTAGTTTTTGTAAAAAGTAATTGAAATGCACTTATTTGCCGATTTTTTTATATTTATTTTCAATCAGCCATGATACCTTCGATGATATTTTTATTTCTAGTTATAATTATGTATGCGTAATTTACTTTCTGGTATTTCTAAGGCTAACAGTGCTTTATTAGAAGAAGAAGAACTTGATATATCTCTCAATAAAGTTATAGCAGAGTTAGGTGCTTCAACCAATGTTGACAGATGTTATATTTTCACCAATAGAGTAGAAAATGGGCATTTGATTTTTGATTACACACACGAGTGGTGTGCACTTGGTATTGATGAGTATTTTGGCAATCCTGATTTGAGTGGAGTAAGCTATGATATTTTGCCAAGCTTATTTGAGAATTTATCACAAAAAAATGTTTTGTATGGTCTTGTTAGTGAGTCAAAGAATATACCGTTTAAGCAAGTAATGGAAATGCAGGGGATACTTACCTATTTATTTGTTCCCATTTTTTGTAAAGAAGTTTTCTGGGGCTGGATGGGATATGATGATTGCCGAAAAGAACGTAATTGGCTTATTGAAGAGGTTGATGCAATAAATGCAGTTGCAAGAAATATAGGATTAAGATTAAGCAGGGAAAAAGTAGAAGCGGATCATAATTTGGCAATCGAAAGATTTGATTTATCTGTAAGAGGCTCTCAGCAAGGGTTATGGGAGTGGGATATTACTAACGGCTCTGCCAATTATTCATCCATATTTATGTCAATGATTGGTTATAAGCATTTTGAGTTTGAGCATAATTATGAGAATTGGCAAAAACTTATGCATCCGAATGATTATTTAGTTGTAAGACCCAAAATAGAAGCCTATTTAAGAAAAGAAATTCCTGAGTATACGGCAGAATTTAGATTGCAACATAAGGATGGTTATTATGTTTGGATTAAAGGTTCTGGAGTTGCGAAATGGAATGAGCATGGAACCCCAGTTTTTATGGTTGGCTCACATTTAGATATTTCTGAACTGAAGCAACAACAAGAAAATTTAGAAACCCAGCGTAATGAATTCAATAAATTATTAAATAGCTTAGGGGAGGCTGTATTTAGGCTTAATATACAAAATGAAATAACTTATTTAAATAGTTATTGGGAACATTTAACTGGATATGAAATAAAGTATTGTATTGGAAAAAAGTTAATGTATTTTTTTACAACAGAAGACTCTAAACTTATTCTTCATAATATTGAATCTTTAAGAAATGATGAACAACTTACTTCATTACAAGACGTAAGGCTTATTGAACATAATAATGAAGTTCGGTGGGTACAAATGATTTTAAAAGAGTTTGGAAAGCCAACAGATAAAGATTATTTTGTTGCTGGTAGTATTATTGATATTCATGACAAGAAATTGGCATCTCAGAAAGAGAAAGAATTAGCCGAATTAAAATCTGGCTTTGTTTCTTTAGCATCTCATCAATTTAGAACTCCCCTCACTGTAATTTATTCTAATGTAGAATTAATTGAATTTTATACTGCTAAACACGACATAGAGTTATTTAATACCGTACAGTCTTCCTCAACTCAAATTAAGGAAGAAATAAAACGTATGACTGAATTAATGAACAATATATTGTTAGTAGGACGTTATGAGGCCAATCAGTTACATTACCATTTAAAACCTGTTTTAATTATTTCATATATTAATGGAATAATTGAAACTTATTTTTCAAATCAAGCCGATAAAAGGAAAATATTAGTGCACTATAATGTAGATAATGATGTATTATTATCTATCGATACAATGTTATTTACGCATGTATTAACAAACATTATTTCAAATGCCTTTAAATACTCTATGGGCAAGAAAAATCCAGTACTAACTGTTGAACATAGTGGTATTAAAATAAATTTAATTGTCGAAGATTATGGTATTGGTATTCCTGAAAATGAAGTGAATAAAGTGTTTGACTCTTTTTATAGAGCAACTAATACAACTACTTTACAAGGAACAGGGTTGGGCTTGGTAGTAGCAAAACAGTTTATAGAGTTACATAATGGAACCATAGAATTAGAAAGTAAATTGGGTGTTGGAACAAAAGTTACTTTAACGCTACCAATTAATAAAGTTGATTAGTTAAGTACTTTTATAATATAATCTAGCTCTAGTTGAATGAACCCTAGGTGAGTTCTCATACTTCCTTTTATAGCACAAACAAAAATAGGAGGTTGAGTTAAAGCCAACTAATTGAGCTACATTATTTACTTTGTAATCTTGGCTATGTAATAAATTGTGAGCTTTTTCTAGTTTTTTTTCAATTATATATTTCTTTGGTGTACAGGCATATATCTTTTTAACCCACCTTTCAAGTGTTGAAATGCTCATGGTCATTTCTTTTGCAATTAATTCTATTGAAGCTTCTGTATCATAAATATATTTTTCAATTCCTTTCTCAAATCTACACTTAAAATCTAACTCTAATAAGTTATTTATTTTTTTGCTGCTTGTTTTATTTTTATAATTCATATATTTAGTTAAAATTATATCAAATATATTTTATGTTATATGCGATTCATTTTTCTTTCTTTTATTTAATATAGTA
>CALRVE020000051.1:0-22886 GCA_943371535.1 Asaia bogorensis
ATAATACTGCTGTTCTTATTCAAAAACCAATGGGTAACGATTATGCTGAAGCCAAAGAAATTTTGGATTTAACACAATCTAAAAACATGGTAGCTGCCATTAACTTTCAGTTAAGGTATGCACCTTATATTCAAGCAGCAAAGCAAATAATTGAGCAAGAAAATTTTGGAACTATTTGCGATATTGAAGTGCATGTAAATGTGCATACACCTTGGGATTTATGGACTTTTATGCACGGTATGCCAAGGCTTGAAATACTCTATCACAGCATTCATTATGTTGATTTGATACGTTACTTTTTAGGCAATCCCAAAAGCATGTATGCAAAAACAGTAAAGCATCCGGCAATGAAAGAATTGGCATCTGTTCGTACCAATATTATCATGGATTATGGTGATATGGTTCGTGCAAATATTCTTACCAATCATTGTCATCAATTTGGGTACCAAAATCAACAATCATACATAAAATTTGAAGGCACAAAAGGAGCAATTAAAATTAATTTAGGTGTATTGATTGATTACCCTCGTGGAGTACCAGATAAGTTTGAGTATATTATTATGGAAGAAAACAAACAACCTGAGTGGAAGCAAATGAATATAGAAGGTGGTTGGTTTCCACATGCTTTTATTGGTAGTATGAGTGAGGTGATGAAAGCATTAGATGGTGTAATTACTAAGCCAAACAATAGTGTGGAAGATTGTATTGATACAATGGCATGTGTAGAAGCAGCATATAGAAGTAGTGCAAATAGTGGTATTAAATTAAGTGATATTCAATAGTATGAAAATGAACATTTGTAATAAAATAGGGTTGATATTGTTTTGTGTATGTACATGTATAAAATTAAATGCACAACCAATAGCATTTCCCAACGCAGAAGGCTTTGGCAAATTTGCAACAGGTGGTCGTGGTGGTAAAGTAGTTTATGTAAGCAATTTAAATGATGCAGGAGAAGGCAGTTTTCGTTGGGCTTTAGAACAATTTCCTAACGAACCATTGACTGTTCTTTTTAAAGTTGCAGGAGTGATTGATTTAAAATCCAAAGTTCAAATTAAGCGTTCCAACTTAACCATTGCTGGTCAATCAGCCCCTGGCGATGGCATTTGTTTTACAGGCAATTCATTGATTGTAAATGGGGCATCCTCAAAAGGCAATCATGGCAATATCATTATTCGTTTTATTCGTTCTCGTCCGGGTGGTACAGATAAAAAAGGTCTCTATGGTTTTGATATGGAAAACTGTCACGATGTAATCATAGATCATTGCAGTTTTAGTTGGGCCAATGAAGAATGTGCCGCTTTATACGATACTAAAAACACCACTGTACAATGGTGTATGGTGAGTGAAGGTTTGTATGATGCTGGTCATGCAAAAGGAAACCGTTCCTATGGTGGTGTTTGGGGCGGACAGTTTGCTTCTTATCATCATAACCTCATTGCTCACCAAGCTAGCCGAACTGTTCGTTTTGGAGGAGCAAGGGCACATGATACATTGGCTTATTTTGATTACAGAAATAACGTAATATATAATTGGGCAAAGAAAAATTCTGCCTATGGTGGAGAAATACAAATTAAGGGTGCAGTAGCTAAAATAAACATCATTAACAATTATTATAAACCAGGACCAGCAACACCAGAGGGATCTTATTTTGCAGAAGTGAATCACAATGAAAAGTTGAATGAAATTACCAAGTGGTACTTAAGTGGTAATATCATGGAAGGTAATAAATCAATTACTAAAAATAATTTTGATGGATTAAATTTTTTAGTGCCAAGTATTTCAAACGAAGCAAAAGCCAATGAAGCATTTAGCATTGAACATCCAATAAAAACACAGTCTGCAAAAGATGCATTCAAAATAGTTCTTAAATATGCAGGAGCTTATTTACCTGTTAGAGATGCAGTTGACACAAGAGTAATTAATGAAACAAAAACTGGTACTGCAACTGGAATGGGTAAACTGGGTAAGTTGGGAATTATCGATATGCCAAGTGCTGTTGGAGGTTTGCCTGAATATAAATCAACCAAAATAATTGTAGATACTGATGAAGATGGAATGCCAGATGATTGGGAAATCAAGAATAATTTAAATCCCAAAGATGCAAGCGATAGAAATAAAGTGGATAAAGATGGATACACCATGCTGGAAAAATATTTGAATGAATTGGTGAAAATAGAATAGAAATTTTTGGGTGACCAGCTGAAGAATAAACATGAAGCTTCAGTGGCGTCGCTCCATTCAAGTGAAGAATATAAATTGGGCATTTATCAAAGCGTAGATTTTAGAAATAAATTTTGCTTTTATGCTCTTTAAACATTCGCACTTTACACCAGTACTTGCATAAGCTGCCTTTTTTTATCAGGTTATGCTTTAAGCATGATTGAAAAAATGCGAAGCATATTTTTTCAAAGAAGCGAATGGAGTGCCGTTGCAAGTACGAAGCCTTACGGCTTGAGTCAAAGAGTTTAAAAAAGAATTTAATCAAACAATTCATGAACAGTTCAAGTAAAATATTTTTATTCATTATCTTATTGTTTAGTGCAAGCTTTTCTTTTGCACAAAAAAAGGATACTGTATTTGTTTTTATTGCACCAGAAGTTTCATCTAAAATGAATAGTACTCCTAGAATAAAATTTGGAGTTGAAAAATTATTGCAAGCGATTAATGCAAACGGCTATATAGGCAAAGCTACTTCTCTAAGACCTGAAAAAAGAAAAGTTACTCTAATCGATATAGTGAAGCAATCCAAGGAATACTGTGTTGATTGTCCTATGAAGAAAGAAGGATTTGCTATAAACTCCTTTACAAATTATAAGAATAGTATTGGTATAACTGTTTTTGCAAACGATGCTTCTGGGTTTTTATATGGGTGTTTGGCTTTAGTAGATAGTATCAATTTTCACGGAAAAATCCCCAAAACCATAAATGTGGCTGATTCACCCCAAATGGTCATGAGAGGCACATGCATCGGCATTCAAAAACCTTATTATTTACCTGGCAGACATGTGTACGAATACCCCTACACACCTGAAACATTTCCTTGGTTGTACGATAAACAAATGTGGGTGCAATATTTAGATTCATTGGTAGAAAATAGAATGAACTCATTGTACTTATGGAACGGGCATCCATTTGCTTCATTGGTTAGGTTAAAAGATTATCCTTATGCAGTTGAAGTAAGCGAAGCCACTTTCAAAAAAAATGAAGAGATCTACCAATTCATTACAGAAGAAGCAGATAAACGTGGCATCTGGGTAATACAAATGTTTTACAACATTTTTGTTTCAAAGCCTTTTGCAGAGCATCACAATATTAAAACGCAGGATAGAAACCGACCTATCATTCCACTCATTGCAGATTATACCAGAAAATCAATTGCAGCTTTTGTAGAAAAATATCCCAACGTTGGGTTAATGGTTTGTTTAGGTGAAGCAATGGAAGGTGTTGGTCAAGATGATATTGATTGGTTTACAAAAACCATTATTCCTGGGGTGAAAGATGGCTTACAAGCATTAGGCAAAACCGAAGAACCTCCCATTGTGTTAAGAGCTCATGATGTAGATGCTCCTGCTGTAATTAAAGCCAGTAAAGGGTTGTACAGCAATCTCTATACAGAAGCTAAATTTAATGGCGAAGCATTAACTACTTATGAGCCTCGTGGTACTTGGGCTGAGTTGCATAGAACATTGGCATCACTAGGTTCTATGCAAATTGAAAATGTACATATTCTTGCCAACTTAGAACCCTTTAGGTATGGAGCAACCAACTTCATTCAGAAGTCGGTACAAGGCATGCTCAACATCATGCATGGCAAAGGATTGCATTTGTATCCTCAAGCATCTTATTGGGATTTTCCTTACACCGCTGATAGTGTGAAAGGCAAACGTTTATTGCAAATAGAACGTGATTGGATTTGGAATAAAGCTTGGGCTCGTTATGCTTGGAATGCAAGTAGAGATAGTTTAGAAGAAGTAAAATATTGGAGTGGTTTATTAAGCAATAAGTTTGGATGTAGCGAAACTGCATCAAACAATATCTTGAAAGCTTACAACCAAGCTGGTGAAATTTCACCTAAAATTTTAAGAAGATTTGGCATAACAGATGGTAATCGTCAAACCATGACATTGGGCATGCTCATGACGCAACTCATCAATCCATATCGTTATGGCCTATTTGATTTATTGTATGATGCTGAAAGCCCGGTAGGAGAAAAACTAATTGAATATGCAGAAAAAGAATGGAAACACGAACCACATATTGGTGAAACACCTACACAAATTATTAAAGAAATAAAAGAACATGGTAGGCTTGCTGTTCTTGATATTCAAGCAGCAAAACCATTTGTAAAAAATAATCAAGAAGAATTTGCAAGAATCGAAAACGATATGTATTGCCATGAAGCAATGGCCAATCATTATGCAGAAAAAGCACAAGCTGCTTTACATGTATTGCGTTATAAGTATTCTAATGATATCAAAGATCTTGAAACAGCATTGTCTTTTTTACAACAAAGTTTAGTTAGCTATAAAAGATTGGTTGTCTTAACCAAAGGCAGGTATCTCTATGCCAATAGCATGCAAACAGCACAAAGAAAAATACCCATTCGTGGTGTAGATGGTACATTTAAAACCTGGGCTGAAGTGTTAATTCCTTTTGAAAAAGAATTGGCACATTTCAAGCATAAGATTGATTCATTAAAGAATAATCCTTCTAAGCCAAATAACGAAGTAAGAGTATTAAAAAATGAAATCATCACATTGAAAGAATTGGAAAATCAATTCTATTCTATTAATGAAAATTCAAACCCATTTACTGATAGCAGTTTTACTATTACTGCATTTGCCAAGGAGCTAAAAGGTTTGCAAGGCATTCAGTTTTCATTTCAACAACAAATGAAGAATGGAACATCGATTACTTTCTCTAATTCAAATCCTATAAAAGTATTGGTTGGTTTCTTTAACAAAAAAGAAACAGCATATTTAAAAGCACCAGAATTAGAAACAGATGCTAGTGCCAACGATTATGGACAGTCTGAAACAAAAATTGCAAATGGGTTAATCATAAAAGGCTTACCACCAATTAACATACATACTTATTCTTTTAAAGCAGGAACAAATACATTGACGTTGGCTAAAGGTGCTTGCGTAATTGTAGGATTTATTAATGCTAATGATACGATGCCCTTATATGATGCAGGCTTAACTGAAAAAGGAATGAAGAAAGAAATTGATTGGTTATTTGAATAATTGAACAAAATGGCTCACAAATTTACACAGATTATCACAGAACAATGAGCAACAATCTGAGAAAATTTGTGAAAATCCGTGAGCAAAAAAGAAACTACAATGAAAAAAATATTCATCTTACTACTTGTATGCTTAATAACAAATCTTCATGCCCAAGATTACTATAACGTACTAAAGTTTGGTGCAAAAAACGATAGTAGCAAGCTTGCAACCAAAGCAATTGCAAAAGCCATTGATGCCGCAAGTAAAAAGGGTGGAGGCACTGTTTTTTTTCCAGCAGGGAAATATTTAACTGGTGCAATTCATCTTAAAAGCAATATAACCATTCTTCTAGATGCTGGAGCAGAGCTACATTTTAGCGATAATTTTGATGATTATTTGCCAATGGTAGAAAGTCGTTATGAAGGTGTTGATGTAACCAGTTTCTCTCCTTTATTCTATGCATATAAAGCAGAAAATATTGCTATTAAAGGTCGTGGACTTATTAATGGTCATGGAAAAAAATGGTGGGACTTTGTAGAAGGGTATAAAAAAGATCAACCAAGAAGTAAATGGCAGTATATGTTCGATTCGTTAAATAAAAACATTTTATTGCCCGATGATCCTGCACAAATGAAACGTGGCTTTCTTCGTCCACCTTTTATACAACCCATGTACTGCAAGAATATTTTGATTGAAGGTATTACCATTATCAATTCTCCTTTCTGGACGGTAAATCCAGAATTCTGTGAAAATGTAACCATCAATGCAGTAACTATATTTAATCCACATTCGCCCAATACAGATGGCATTAATCCTTCTAGTTGCAAGTATGTACATATCAGCAATTGCCATATTAGTGTTGGTGATGATTGTATTACTATTAAGTCTGGTAAAGATATTCCAGGAAGAACCAAAGCTATGCCAGCCGAAAATTATACCATTACCAATTGTACTATGTTATCTGGCCATGGTGGTGTGGTAATAGGTAGTGAAATGAGTGGAGATGTAAAAAAAATTACCATTAGTAATTGTGTATTTGATGGCACAGATAGAGGGATAAGGATTAAATCTGCAAGAGGTCGTGGTGGTGTTGTAGAAGATATACGTGTAAGCAATATCATTATGAAAAATATCAAGGATCAGGCATTTGTTTTAGACATGCAATATGCTAAAACAAAAGAAGAACCTGTCTCAGAAAGAACGCCACGTTTTCGCAATATTCGTTACAGTAACATTACCATATTAAATGCAAAAAGTGTAGGTTTTATCAATGGTTTAGAGGAACTGCCTATTGAAAATATTAGTTTTACAGATATACATGCAGATGCCGAAAATGGCTTCACCATTCAAAAAGCAACAGGCATATCTTTTCATAATGTGCAAATCAATACAAGCAAAGGAGCTTCTTTTAAAATTAATGATGCTAGTAATATTGAACTTGATAATGTAAAGAGTGAAAAGCCTATATCCAATGTACCTGTTATTAGTTTAACCAATGTGTTAGATGCTTACATTCACAATTCTTGGGCAGCAAAAAATACAGATATCTTTCTACAAATAAAAGGAAGCCAAACCAAAAATATCATTCTTAAATACAACAACTTCTTAAATGCACTAAAACCTTTAGTGAAGGAAGATGATGTAAAGGAAAATATAATAGTAGAATAATTTTATGGGACGAGCAACAGAACATAGGTCAGCACCAGTACAGCCTGTGCTGAGCGTAGTCGAAGCATCGCACTCTTGTACGATTGGAACATTTTTCGTCATTGCGAGGAACGAAGTAATCTGTTTCATAACGAAGCCCTATTTTTGGTTTAAAAACATAACAGCCTTACACCTTACGCCTTATGCCTTGTGCCTTTTGTTTTCACTCTTCACCATTCACCATTCACTCTCTGCCCAACAAGATCTACAACTTTGGTACAACCAACCTGCACAAAAATGGACAGATGCCTTACCCATAGGCAATGGTAACTTAGGAGCCATGATTTATGGTGGCATTAATGAAGAACATTTGCAGTTCAATGAATCTACCTTGTGGTCAGGCAAACCAAGAGAATATGCAAGAAAAGATGCTTATAAATATTTACAGCCCATTAGAAACTTACTGAATCAAGGTAAACAAAAAGAAGCAGAAGCTTTAGCAGGGAAGGAATTCATGGGAGTGAAAGATGTTGATGATAGTGTGTATGCTATACCCAAAAAAGCTTGGTTTGCTAGGGTTAGTGCTGAATATAAATATGCTGCAATTGATTTTGATGACAGTAAATGGTTAACCATGCAACTACCAACTTCTAATGGTTGGGAACAATTGAAAGGATTGGATGGCTTGGATGGAGCTGTTTGGTTTCGTACAAGTTTTAATTTGCCAAAAGAAATGTTAGGTAAAGATTTAGTAATTGATTTAGGAAGAATAAGAGATGTAGATTTAACCTACATTAATGGAAATTTTATTGGTTCTACAGAAGGTATTTCAACTAAACGCAGTTATACTATTAAAGCCCAATTTTTAAATGAAGGCAAAAATATAATTGCTATTCAAGTGGTTAATTTTTTTGATAAAGGAGGATTTACAGGTATCAAAGAAAATCGAAAAATATTTGTGGTTTATCCTAAAGGAGAGTCTGCAAATAATGGTATTGAGTTGTCTACAACTTGGAAGTATTTTAATCACGATAATAATCCTCCACAATTTCCTCAATACCAAGCAAGCTATCAGCCTTTTGGTGATCTTTTTTTTACATTTACTAATCAATCAAATAGTATAAATTATAAACGTGAACTAGATATTAGCAATGCTATTTCTACAGTAAGCTACACTTCTAATAATATCAATTACAGAAGGGAATATTTAGCTTCCAATCCTGCTAATTTAATTGCTGCAAATTTTACGGCAAACAAAAAAGGCTCTATTAATTTAGTAGCTTATTTTTCTTCGGTTCACAGTAATTATGTTTTAAAAAAAATCAATAATAAAACCATAGGCTTATATGTACAAGTAAAGAATGGAGCATTAAATGGTGTTGCTTATTTATTTGTTGATGCAGTAAATGGGGTAGTAAATATTGATAAGAATAGCATTGCTTTACAACATTGTGATGAAGCCACTTTTTATCTAATAGCTGCAACTAATTTTGTAAATTATAAAGACGTTTCAGCCAATGCAACTGAAAGATGTAATGCTATTTTACAAAAAATAAAAGCAAAAAAATATGCTGAAATAAAAGCTGCACATATAGCCGATTATCAAAAATTATTTAATACATTCTCTATTAACTTTAACAAAAGCAGTAAACAAAATATTCCAACAGAGAAACGTATTAAGCAGTTCAATTCAAAAGACGACAATGCTTTGCTTGCTTTGTACATGCAGTTTTCACGGTACTTGTTAATAGCCAGTTCTAGAAGTAATTCAAAACAACCTGCTAATTTGCAAGGCTTATGGAACAATCTTCTAACACCACCATGGGGTAGTAAGTACACCACCAACATTAATTTGGAAATGAATTATTGGGGAGCCGATTTGTTCAACCTTTCTTCTTGTGCCAATCCTTTGATTAATAAAGTAAATGAACTAAGTATTGTTGGTAAGCAAACGGCTAAAGAACATTATAATGCCAATGGTTGGGTGCTGCATCATAATACAGATTTATGGAATGGAACTGCACCAATTAATGCCAGTAATCATGGTGTTTGGGTTACTGGTAGTGCATGGTTGAGCAATATGATTTGGGAACATTATTTATTTACACAGGATAAAAATTTTCTTCAAAAGAATTATTCAGCAATGAAAACTGCTGCACAATTCTATCAAGATTTTTTAGTAAAAGACAACGAAACTGGTTGGCTAATCAGCACTCCATCTAACTCTCCAGAAAATGGTGGTTTGGTTGCTGGTCCAACTATGGATCACCAAATTATTCGTGAACTTTTTTTGAATACAATTGCTGCAAGTAAAGCTTTGCAAACCGATGAATCATTGAGACAATCACTACTAGAAAAGATAAAGCAAATTGCTCCCAATCAAATTGGTAAACATGGTCAGTTGCAGGAATGGTTGAAAGATATTGATGATACTACCAATAAACATCGTCATGTATCACATTTATGGGGCGTTTATCCTGGTAATGATATTACTTGGAAAGATTCAGCAATGATGAAAGCAGCCAAGCAATCATTACTATATCGTGGAGATGATGGAACAGGATGGAGTTTGGCATGGAAAACCAATCTTTGGGCAAGATTTAAAGAAGGTAATCATGCATTGTTGATGGCCGAAAAATTATTAAGTTTTGCCGATGATGATGGTTCAACAAGTGAAAAAGGCGGAGTGTATAAAAACATGTTTGATGCACATCCGCCATTTCAAATTGATGGAAATTTTGGTGGATCAGCAGGTATAGCAGAGATGTTGGTACAAAGCCATACAAAATATATTGAGTTGTTGCCAGCTTTGCCTGATGCTCTTGAAACTGGCTCTATCAAAGGATTGTGTGCAAGAGGTAGATTTGAAATAAATATGCAATGGAATAATGGGAAATTGCAAAGTGTTTCCGTTTTATCGAAATCGGGGAATGACTGTTGGTTACAATATGGTAATAAACAAATTCAATTTAAAACAGAAAAAGGCAAAACATATAAGTTTAATAACGAATTGCAAAAGTTGTAATGAAGATTAGCCATACAAAATATTTTTTTGAACCACAAGGGCAAAGAGGCTCAAAGTTGCACAAAGTCTTAGTGTTCCTTAGTGTCTTCGTGTCTTCGTGGTTCAACCTTCTTCATGCACAACGTCAAGACATTCCATTATACGATAATTGGAAAACCATTGCCTCCGATTCTAATCAAAATGCTTTCAATGGCTTTGAACAATCATCTTACAAAACCACTAATTGGAAAACCGTAAATGTTCCCCACAATTGGGATGCTTACGAAGGGTATAGAAGAATGTTACATGGCAATAAACATGGTTATGCTTGGTACAAAAAATCATTTGCTGTAAATAAGCAAAATGGTAAGCGTTATTTTTTATTTTTTGAAGGTGTGGGTTCTTATGCCACAGTTTGGATCAATGGCAAACAAGTTGGTACTCATGCAGGAGGTAGAACAAGTTTCACCATTGATATCACCAATGCAATAATATCTGGCAAGCAAAATGATTTAGCTGTTCGTGCAGATCATCCACCTAACATTAAAGATTTGCCTTGGGTTTGTGGTGGTTGTAGCGATGAACGTGGCTTTAGTGAAGGCTCTCAGCCAATGGGTATTTTCCGTCCTGTGCATTTAATTATAACCAATGAAGTTCGTATAGAACCATTTGGTGTACATGTTTGGAATGATACAAGTGTAACAGAAAAATCTGCAACCCTTAATATTGCTACTGCACTCAAAAGCTATAGTAAGCATTGGCAATTTTTTACAATTGCTACAACTGTTTATGATAAGAATGGGAAAGTAGTTGCAGCTGACACAATTAATAAAAAAATAGATGCTGTAGGGCAAAAAACTGTTCAACAACATATTAAGCTGAATAAAAAAGTCTATTTATGGAACTTAACAAATCCTTATTTATATAAAATTGTTACTAAAGTTTTACGAAAAGAAATTCTTGTAGATAAAGTAGAAACCTTTTACGGTATTCGTTCCATCAAATTTGATAGAGGTAATTCCAATCGTTTCTTCTTAAACGGTAAACCAGTTTTTATCAATGGTATTGCAGAGTATGAACACATGTTAGGTAGCAGTCATGCTTTTGCTCCAGAACAAATCAAAGCAAGAGTTAATCAAATACAAGCAGCAGGTTTTAATGCTTTTAGAGATGCCCATCATCCACACAATTTATTGTATCAACAATTATTAGATGAAAAAGGATTATTGTGGTGGACGCAAATGAGTGCACATGTTTGGTACAATACAAAAGAGTTTAGAGACAACTTTAAAACCTTATTGAAAGAGTGGGTTTTGGAAAGAAGAAATTCTCCTTCTCTCATCTTATGGGGTTTGCAGAATGAAAGTAAATTACCAGCAGATTTTGCCAAAGAATGTAGTGATATTATTCGTCAGCTTGACCCAACAGCATCTTCACAAAGATTGATTACCACTTGTAATGGTGGTGAAGGAACAGATTGGGATGTACCACAAAACTGGACAGGTACTTATGGTGGAAATCCAAATACTTATGGAGATGATTTGAAGAAACAAGTATTGGTGGGAGAGTATGGTGCATGGCGAACCATTGATTTACATGCCGAAGGTGGCTTTCAACAAAATGGAGTGTATAGTGAAGATAGGTTTTGCAATTTAATGGCAAAGAAAATTCAACTGGCAGAAAGTGTAAAAGACAGTGTTGCTGGGCATTTTCATTGGTTGTTTTCTTCTCACGATAACCCAGGAAGAATACAAGGTGGTGAAGGTTATAGAGAGTTGGATAAAATTGGACCAGTAAATTATAAAGGATTATTTACACCTTGGGATGAACCAACAGATGCTTATTATATGTATCGTTCTATGTATGCAGATAAATACAAAGAACCTATGGTGTATATACCCATGCACAATTGGACAAACAGATGGTTAAAGCCTGGTGTAAAAAATGGAATTGTTGTGTACAGTAATTGTGATGAAGTGGCGTTGTATGATAAATTTAATTTTGTACCTATTGCTAAACTTAAAAAAACAGAAAGATGGCAACCTTTTATTTTTAATAATATTAACATTGAATATTCTAGAGTATGGGTAAAAGGATTTGTTAATGGAGTGGCTGTAAAACCTGAAGACGAATTTCGCCAATTTAACATCCCTTTACTGGGAACTTGTGGTTTAAGAATGAATCCACCAAAAGCAAATAATTATATATTTCGAGTGAATTGTGGTGGTGATGATCAAATTGATTTTGATGAAAATATATGGTTGGCAGATAATATGAATTCAAAAAGTTCCTTTTATTCAACTTCTTGGACTAATCAATTTGACATAAAGCCTAAAGCATTTGCTAGTCAAAGAAATATTTATAACCATGTTAATGGAGTACATCCTAGTAAATTATTTCAAAGCTTTAGATACGGAAAACAAGAATTAAAGTATTTTTTCAAAGTTCCTGATGGAGAATATTTAGTTGAATTATATTTTGTAGAACCTTGGTTTGGTTTAGGCAACATCAATGCAACTGGTTGGAGAATTTTTGATGTGGCTATCAATGATAAAGTAGTATTAAAAGATGTAGATATTTTTAAAGAAGTGGGTCATAATCAAGTTTTAAAGAAAGTTGTAAAAGCTACTATTAAAGGAGGAGAATTGGTTATTCACTTTCCAACAGTAAAAGCAAGTCAGGCTATTATTGCTGCCATTGCTATTGCTACAAAAAATAAACATCTTAAAGTTCCTATTCATCAAGTTGAAAATGTAAAAATAAATTCAACCAATGCAGCGTTGCATCACTGGCTGAATATTACAGATACAGCCAATTCAATTACTCAACAAACATTTTTTCATTTACCTCCAGTTGCTTATGGAGCAGATTATATAAGATGGAAAACTACAGAACATACAGCTGATTTTCGTTTTGCTGAGTCAACTGATGTCTATGTAGGAGACACGAACAGTCTCAATATTCCTATTTATTTAAAAGGGTTTGAAAAACAAAAAGAAACCGTTTTATTAAGCGATAGCACTGTGGTGTGGATGTATAAAAAAATATTTAAGGCAGGCGAAAGTTTTGCAGTAAATAATCAAGTTGGACTTGCCACCATTTTCTTTCAACCAACAACCAATATTCAGCCTGCTTACGATTTAAAACCAGTAGTTGCTTATAGACCTGCACAGGCAGCTATTAAAGGCGATGCAGCTAAAACAACTGTGCATACAAAAGATGCAGTTACTTTTCAATCAAATAATGCATCAGTAGAATGGAGTATTGCTACAGGAGTTGCAGATGTTTATTCTATCACCATTCGTTATGCAAATGAAACAGGTAAACACTTAAAAGCAATGCTACAATTGTTTCAAGCAGATGGAACATTAATGAAAGAAGAACTAATCACCTTTACACAAAGCAAAGCAGGTAAATGGAATTATGCTGTAACCAATACTGGCAGCATGATTAATGCAGGTAATTATATCATCAACATAAAAGCAATAGATGCGGCAGGTTTAAGTGTTTCGGCATTAGATATTCAATAAATGAAGAAAACCCTTTCCATATTATTTCTATTGATAGCATGGTTTTCGAATGCCCAATTAAGCATTGTCAATTTAAAAATTGATAATAGAAATAATCCATTGGGCGTAGATTCCAAGCAACCCGTTTTTAGTTGGCAATTATCATCGCAACAAAGAAATGTTTTGCAAACTGCCTATCAAATTTTAGTTTCTGATGATAGTTTGTTGCTGAAGAAAAACACAGGCAATATTTGGGATTCAAATAAGCAACAATCATCAACATCTATTCAGGTTAATTATAAAGGCAAGCCACTAAAATCGGCTCAAAAGTATTTCTGGAAAGTGATGGTAGCTGATAATAAAGGCAATATTTCATCTAGCAATATTGCTTATTGGCAAATGGGTTTATTAGATGAACAAGCATGGGACAAAGCTCAATGGGTTGCTTATGAAAATCTGCCAGATTCAAACATAATTGTTCCTGCAATACATGGCAATGGTAAAAAAGAGTGGGGCAAAAGAAAAGATGTATTGCCTTTGTTTAGAAAATTATTTAACCTTAACAAAGAAGTAAAAAATGCTACTTTGTTTATCTCTGGTCTCGGTCATTTTGAAGCATTCATCAATGGTAAAAAAGTAGGTAATCATTTTCTTGATCCAGGTTGGACAAAGTACAACAAGCAAGCTTTATATGTATCTTTTGATGTAAAAGCGTATTTGCAAATAGCCAATAATGCAATAGCTGTAATGTTGGGTAATGGTTTCTATTATATACCTAGCGAACGCTATAGAAAAATGACAGGAGCTTATGGTTATCCAAAAATGATTTGTAGGTTAATAATTGAATATGCAGATGGAACAACCAATAATATTGTAAGTGATGAATCATGGAAAACAGATCCATCACCCATAACATTTAGCAGTTTGTATGGAGGTGAAGATTATGATGCAAGGCTTGAACAAAAAAACTGGAACGATGCCTATTTTAATGATGAGCATTGGAAGCAAGCTATAGTAACTACTGCACATAGTTTAAAATCACAAACTACAGAGCCTGTTCAAGTAATGCAAATATTTGAACCTGTAAAATCTACTCAACTAAATGATAAAGTTTGGGTGTTCGATATGGGACAAAACATGAGTGGTATTCCTCAAATAACAGTTCAAGGTGCAAGAGGCGATACCATAAAAATATTCACAGCCGAACTATTGAAAGAAGATGGTTCCGTTAATCAAAAAGCAACTGGTAGTCCTAGTTATTACCTCTATGTTTTAAAAGGTGGCAAAGAAGAAATCTACCAACCACATTTTTCTTATTATGGTTACAGGTATGTACAAGTAGAAAATATTTCTTTCAATAATAGTAACAATAAATTACCTAGGTTAATTGCTGTAAAAGGTTTGCATACAAGAAATGCAGCAACAACAATTAGTTCATTTACTTCATCCAATGAACTCTTTAATCAAACGCATAAACTCATTGATTGGTCTATCAAAAGCAATATACAAAGTGTATTTACCGATTGCCCACATAGAGAAAGATTAGGCTGGTTAGAACAAGTTCATCTAATGGGTAATTCTATTCAATACAATTATGATATACATACTTTATGTAATAAAATATTGCAAGATATTCAAGTAGAACAAAATGTTAGTGGATTCATTCCATCAACAGTTCCTGAATATACAGAGATGCATTTTGCCAATGGATATTTTCGTGATTCACCAGAGTGGGGGAGCACTGCTGTTATATTGCCTTGGTGCTTGTATCAATGGTATGGAGATAAAAATGTATTGATTAATAACTATAAAACCATGCAACGTTATGTTGCATATCTTGGTACAAAAGATAGCAGCCATTTGTTGATGTATGGATTAAGTGATTGGTACGATTTAGGTGCTAATCGTCCAGGTTTTTGCCAACTAACACCTTTGGGGTTAACAGCAACTGCTTACTATTATTATGATTTAACAATTCTAGAAAAAACAGCAAGACTGTTAAATAAACTAGCTGACGCAAATAAGTATACAACATTAGCAAAGCAAGTAAAAGCAGCATTCAATAAAGTGTTTTTTAACAACAAGACTAAGCAATATGGTAGTGGAAGTCAAACCTCTAATGCAATTGCATTGTATATGGGTTTAGTTGAAGAAGCAGACAGAAATGCAGTTATAGAAAACTTAGTCAATAATATTCAAACAAACAATTATAGCATAACTACTGGTGACATTGGTTATAGATATTTATTACAAGTATTGCAAACAGCAGACAGAGACGATATCATTTATAGAATGAATAATCGTAGTGATGTACCTGGTTATGGTTATCAAATTGCAAAAGGTGCAACTGCTTTAACTGAGAGTTGGCAAGCTTTATCAACGGTTTCTAATAATCATTTAATGTTGGGTCATTTAATGGAGTGGTTTTATCAAGGTCTTGCAGGTATTGGTCAAGCAGCAAATTCTGTTGGTTATAAATCAATCATCATAAAACCAGCAATTGTTGGAGACGTAACATTTGCAAAAGCCAGTTACCAATGTGCTTATGGTTTAATTGAAAGTAATTGGAAAAAGGAAGAAGATGTGTTTAAGTTAAATGTGGTTATTCCAGCAAATACAACTGCATCTGTTTATTTGCCAATGAATAAATCATCCATCATTACACAAAATGGAGTAGTTGTAAAACCATCAAAATTTGAAAATGGAAAAGCAATTATTCACATCGGTTCTGGTGATTATATATTTGTGGTTAAGTGATTGTTGGGACGAGCAGCTGAACAAGCATGTAGCTTCAGTAGCAAGTTTATCCTGAGCGATAGTCGAAGGACTCCATTCAAATGCAGAACATGAATTTGGCTTTTATTAAAGCGTAGATTTAACACCAACCCTGACGATGGCTTTAAGCCTCGTCAGCGGTTGTTTTATAAACGAAATGATTATTGATTAACTATTACATGAAGAAAACAATAACGATACTATTTTATATTTTTTGTATTGCAACATCCCATGCACAAAAAGTACCTGATAGCATTATGAATAGCATCTATCAAGAAATCAAAACACCCTACAAATATGGAATGGTGCTTGTTCCCTCTGATGATACAAAGAAGATTGATTGCCCAACGGTATTTAGAAAAAATAATCATTGGTACATGACATATATTCAATTTGATGGACGTGGTTATGAAACATGGTTGGCTAAAAGTGAGGACTTGTTGCAATGGAAAACACTGGGTAAATTATTAACCTTTAATAATGATACTACTGTTTGGGATGCACATCAAAAAGCAGGGTACATTGCTTTGGAAGATTATACATGGGGTGGCAGTTATGCAATTCAAAAATATAAAGGCAAATTTTGGATGGGCTATTTTGGTGGCAATGCAAAAGGTTATGAAGCAGGTTTGCTCTCTACAGGAATGGCCTCCACAAAAAAGAATATTTCCAAACCACATAAATGGAAAACATTAGACAGTCCAATATTAGCATCAACAGATAAAGATGTTCGATGGTGGGAGGATAAAAAGCAGTACAAGAACACAGTCATTTGGGACAAGCAAAAAACAACAGGTTATCCTTTTGTAATGTACTACAATGCCAATGGCGATACCTCTAATAATCGAGATAAAAAGACTCGTTGGTTTGAACGTATTGGTATGGCTGTAAGTAACGATATGGTTAACTGGAAACGTTTTAAAACAGATCCAGTGATGCACCATAAAATTGGCATTACTGGCGATGCAGTAATTCAAAAAATAGATGATGTTTGGGTAATGTTTTACTTTGGTGCTTTTTGGGAAGGCAGAAAAGATGCCTTCAATCGTTTTGCTTGTTCTTATGATTTAGTCAACTGGACAGACTGGAAGGGAGACGATTTGATACATTCATCAGAACCTTATGATGCAAAATATGCACATAAAAGTTTTGTTGTAAAATGGAAGGGGGTAGTGTATCATTTTTATAATGCAGTAAACAAAAAAGAACAACGTGGCATTGCTGTTGCAACATCAGTAGATTTAGGGGAAAGTAAATTGAATTTTGTACAATAAATGACTCGTATAAAATTGGCTTCGACAAGCTCAGCCTGACAGCTTCTCAATTTAAATTGGGCTGTTAGCTTGAGCTTGTCGAAAGCGATTAGCTCAGCAAGAAAAATAACTTGCAACAAACAACTATAATGAAAAAATTAGTATCTTTTATTATTCTCCTAATTTTCTTGCAAGCCAATGCACAACGCTCTACTATTAATTTCAATAATAACTGGAAGTTCCTCTTGGGCAATGATTCCACAGCTATGCAATCATCATATAATGATTCAAAATGGAGAACATTAAACCTTCCACACGATTGGAGTATTGAATTGCCTTTTGATGAAAAAGCTCCTGCTACCAATCAAGGAGGTTCATTGCCTGGAGGCATTGGTTGGTATAGAAAAACATTTACGCTTCCATTGTCATCCAAAAACAAAAAAATATTCATAGAGTTTGATGGCATTTATAAAAACAGTGAAGTGTGGATTAATGGGCACTATTTAGGAAAACGGCCTTATGGTTATGTGGCTTTTCAATATGAACTTACAGAGCATTTAAAATTTGGTAAAGAACAAAATATAATTGCAGTTAAGGTAAATAACTCACAGCAACCCAATTCACGTTGGTATAGTGGTAGTGGTATTTACAGAGATGTGCAACTGGTAACAAAAAATAAAACACATATTGATTACAATGGAACATTTGTAACTACATTAAATATCTCTAATCAACAAGCTACAGTACATATTGCTAGTAAATTAAACAATATTGAAAATAATCTAAAAGTTGTATCAATAGTTTACAATCAGCAAGGGAAAAAAGTAGCAGAACAATCATCTTTCATTACAGAAAAAAACTTTACTCAATCCAATACGCAATCATTAAAAATTAATAATCCCATTTTATGGTCTGTCGATAATCCATATTTGTACAAAGCGGTAACAACCATTTATCAAAACAATATTGCAATCGATCAATCAACAACAACTTTTGGCATTCGTTCCATCAAATTCGATGCAGCCAAAGGCTTCTTTCTAAATGGTAAACATGTTTTATTAAAAGGCGTTTGCATGCACCACGATCTTGGTGCAATTGGTGCAGCATTCAACAAAGGTGCTGCTGAAAGACAATTAAAGATATTGAAAGAAATGGGCTGTAATGCCATTCGTGTTTCACACAATCCACCTGCTGCTGCATTTCTTGATTTATGCGATAGTATGGGTTTCTTAGTAATGGATGAAGCATTTGATATGTGGAAAAAAAAGAAAAATAAGTATGATTACAACTTAGACTTCAACGAATGGTACAAACGTGATGTAGAGTCTATGGTAAAACGAGATAGAAATCATCCATCTGTTATCATTTGGAGTATTGGCAATGAAATACGTGAACAGTTTGATAGTTCAGGAATTGCACTCACCAAAGAAATGGTAGCAATAGTTAAAGCATTGGACTCAACAAGACCAGTAACGTCAGCATTAACAGAAAATGTTCCTTCCAAAAATTTTATTACTAAAGGCAATGCATTAGATGTGCTTGGCTTTAATTATAAGGAACTGGATTATGATTCTTTACCTTTCCGTTTTCCAAATATGCCCATCATTGCTACAGAAACTGCTAGTGCATTAGAGACTAGGGGAGAATATTTACTACCAGCTGATAGCATGAGAATTTGGCCACCAGATAGTAAAGCTAAAATAACTGGCAACAATCAACTTACTTGCAATGCCTATGACAACACTTATGCTTATTGGGGCAACACACATGAAAAAAGTTGGTTAGCAGTAAAGCAACAACCTTGGATGGCTGGGTTGTTTGTTTGGAGTGGATTTGATTTCATTGGCGAACCTGTACCTTATCCTTATCCAGCAAGAAGTTCATACTATGGTATTGTAGATTTAGCAGGCTTTCCTAAAGATGTGTATTACATGTACCAAAGCGAATGGACGAACAAACCTGTATTACATATTTTGCCACATTGGAATTGGAAAGTAGGAGATACTGTAGATGTTTGGGCTTATTATAACATGGCCGATGAAGTAGAACTTTTTTTAAACGATAAATCATTGGGTAAAAAATCAAAAGATAGCAATAATGTACATGTTACATGGAAAGTGCCTTTTGAAAGTGGTATATTAAAAGCAGTATCTAAAAAAAATGGGAAAATTGTACTAGTAAAACAAGTTCAAACAGCAGATAAACCAACAAAAATTATTTTAAGTGCTAATAAAAGAATAATCCATCCTACTCAAAATGAGTTATGTTTTATTACTGCAACAATTGTAGATGCAAATGGAATTGTAGTGCCCAATGCCAATCAGTTAATAGATTTTAAAACAACAAATAATGCTTTAGTAGAAGCTACCGATAATGGTTCTCCAATTGATTTAACACCCTTTAGAGCAAAGCAACGTAACGCATTCAATGGATTGTGTTTAGCAATAATCAAAGCAAAATCGGCAACAGGAACTATTCGTATAGAAGCTGTTTCTAAAGGGTTGCAAAAAGGATTGATTCAACTTCAAATACAATAATATCTACTTCATTTAGTTTGTCTAAATAGTAAAATATTCCATTAGTATAGTTAAAGGTTACATTGTTTCTGGCAAACTGTACAAGTACTTTTACTTTACAATATTAGAGACATAAATCTTGTATTTGTAATAACACAACAACGATTCTAACAAGCTGCTGCAATGAAAAAAATAAGCTTCTTTTCATCTTTCTTTCTACATAAAACATTTACTGGTTTTGCTAAACAAGCAATTGTACTGGCTTCCATCTTTATTTTTACAATTACTACAAATGCTCAAAACAATGATGCAGCATACATAAATACAATTACTCAAAGAGCTCAAAAAATTGTAGCTACACTTGGCATTAGCGATTCTACTAAATTTTATACAGTACAAGGTATTATTGTACAACAATACCAAAACTTAAACCATCACCATAATACATTTAACCAACAAGTTATAAGTATACAATCAGACTCTACAATTAATAAACAAACGGCTTCTGCATCTATTAGTTCTATCGAAGAAAAAAGAACCCAATTTTTTGCTGAATTGCACAAAAAATATATTGCTCAATTACAAGCAGAATTAAATGCTGAACAAATAACCAAAGTAAAAGATGGAATGACTTATAATAAAGTAGCTGTTACTTACAATGGTTACTGTGCAATGATTTTAAATTTAACACAAGAACAAAAAACTACCATTTATAATTATTTGGTTGAAGCTAGAGAGTTTGCAATGGATGCTGAATCATCAAAGAAAAAAGATGAATGGTTTGGAAAATATAAAGGAAGAATTAACAACTACTTATCTAGTCAAGGCTATGATTTAAAGAAAGAAGGCGAAGAGTGGCAACAACGCATTAAAGAAGCTAAATCAAAATAAATTTCAATTACCCTAATTTTCTACTTAAACAATTAACAAACCAAAGCCATATGAGAGTAAAACTACTGCCAGCGTTACTACTTGTTTTTTTGTTCTTGGGAGGCACACTAACCACGTTTGCCCAAACCATAACAGTTACAGGTAAAGTAACAGATGCAAAAACAAACAAACCATTATCTGGAGTAACTGTAAAAGTCAAAAATTCAACGCAAGCTACTGCAACTAATGATGATGGTTCATTTGTGATTAAAGTACCTTCTACAGAATCTATTTTGTCTGTAACCTATGTTGGTTATGGTGTGTATGAAAAGAAAGTAGGTACAACTAAAGTTTTTGAGATTCAATTGTCAGAAACCAATGATCCATTAGACGATGTTATCGTAGTAGGTTATGGTACAAAAAAACGTGTAAACATTCAAGGTGCTGTTTCTACAATTAAGGGTAGCGAAGTGGAGGATATACCTGTTGCTAACTTGGGTTCTGCTTTAATTAATCGTGTACCAGGTGTTAATGTTAGTTTGGGTTCTGGTAAGCCGGGTTCTACAACTGATATCAATATCCGTAACTCTGTAACTCTTGGTGCTGCTGGTGCTGTAAATCAACCTTTATATGTTGTTGATGGTATTATCATTAATCCAACACCTTGGGCTCAATCTGGGAATCCTGATTTTTTTGAAAATTTAGATGCTAGCCAAATTGAAGATATAACTTTTTTGAAAGATGGGTCTGCTGCTATTTATGGTGCTGCTGGTGCTAAGGGCGTTATCTTAATCACTACTAAAAAAGGTAAAGTTGGTAAGCCTAAGTTTTCATACACCGGTTATTTTGGTACTTCAACAGAAGCTACCAAAACCAAAACTTTAACTGCGTTTGAACATGCCAAATTATTGAATATTGGTAGAGAAATTAATAATCGTCCTTTAAATGAACGGTTCTCAGAAGCCGATTTATTTCGTTTGTCTGAAATGCCTGACCAAAACTGGTTCGATCAATTGTGGAGAGCAGGTCAGGTTAATCGACACACTTTAAGTGTATCAGGTGGTTCAGAAAGAATTACTTTCTTTTTAGGTGGTAGTTATTATAATGAAAAAGGAAATTATGGGGTTAACGATGTAAATAAGTATAGTATCCGTGGTTCGGTTACAGCAAAAATTGCTGAAGGCTTTACAGCTAATATGAACTTTTCTACAGACTTTAACCAAGAAGAAAGAAATACATTAAGAGCATCTAATGGCGAAACAGACGATTTAAATATTCGTGCATTGTACTTAACACCTAAATGGGTTCCATTAGAAATTAATGGTATTCCAACTTTATGGAATGGTCCAAACCCTCCAGGTACATGGAGTATGTTAGGGGTGTTAGGTTCTGGCAACTATGATCGTAGCCGTTCTCAAGGTTTAAGTTTTAATACATCTTTAGAATACAAACCTTCTTTCATTCCTGGTTTAACAGCTAGAGTACAATTTGGTCAAAACAATAGAACAAGTATAGCAAAACAATATTATCCAACTTACAGAGCAGGTAATTTTATTCGAGAAGGACAAAATGGTTTATTGTATTCAGATCAATTAAATGCAACTACTCCATTCTTAGTTCAGCAGAATAATAATCGTATTTCAGAAGGTACCACTACAGGTTCTAACTATCAGTTAATTGGTACTTTAAGCTATAACAAAACCATTAAAGATCATACCTTCTCAGGTTTAGTAGGTACCGATGTTGGTGAAGCAGAAGGACGTAATATTTTCATTACAAAATTTACTCAATTAGTAAATGGGGTAGATGAGTTTTGGGCATTCAGTAACGATTTATCCGGAATAGCTCAAATTACCGATGTTTTTAGAAACCCTCAAGCAATACAGAATGCAAAGCGTTCTTATATTAGCCGTTTTGATTATTCATTTAAAAATAAATATTTTGTAGAATTTATAGGACGTGCAGATGCCTCTATCAATTTTAGACCAGAATCTAGATGGGGTTTCTTTCCAACTGTTGGTTTAGGTTGGAAAATTAGTGATGAAAAGTTCTTTAGAAACAATATAAACTTTATTAATTCT
>CALRVE020000052.1:0-22244 GCA_943371535.1 Asaia bogorensis
GTCATTGGCAGAGTAAACAATTTTTGCTTTTCAGAAAAGCACTTTGAAAATGACATAATGGTCACGGATACACGGAAAATCACCGATTGGCTGTTATGAATATTATAAATTCCGTGCAAATCCGTGCATCCGTGGCAATAAAAAAATCTATTTGTTTACAAATGGTTTTCAATGATTTAATTAACATGTCATTGGCAGCCGATAGCTATCGGCTCAATGTGACAAATTTGATTACTTTCAATTCAGCCAGTTTTTCTTTATCCAAACACAACTTCATTTACAGCATTTGGCCATTTGCCAAACTTTTCATCTACAGCCTTATAACGATAATTGAAAATTCCCTTCAATTGGCTTTTCACTAAAATTACATTAGCAATATCTCCTAAAAACCATAAAGGCAATTTGTAGTGTACAATATCTGTCATTTCAACGCCACCTTCAATTACTTTAAAATGGTGTTGGTGGTGCCACATAGTATAAGGACCAAAACGTTGTTCATCTACAAAAAATTGACGGTCTTGTACATGCGTAATTTCTGTCATCCAATACAACGGAATGCCCAATAATGGCGATACTTTGTATTCAATAATTTGTCCTGCATACATTTTTTCTCCATGATGTTTGCTAAGAATATTAAAACCCAAATTACTCGGTGTAATATGTTTTAAATTATCGGGTTTGCTAAAAAAATCCCAAGCAGTTTCTAATGAAACCGGAATTTTTTGTACTGTTTTTATAGAATACACTTTACGCATGCTATAACAACAATTTTTGAATCATAAAGTTGGCTTTTTAAAAAGCAAGATTTACAAACAAAATTTAGTTGCATAAACAACTTTTATTTACATTTGAACTCAAAATAGTTTGCCATGCAAGAAGCATATATTGTAGCAGGATATAGAACTGCTGTAGCCAAAAGTAAAAAAGGTGGTTTTCGTTTTACACGCCCCGACGATTTAGCTGTTGAAGTAATTAAAGGGTTGGTTGCCAATTATCCGCAATTAGATTATACCAGAATTGATGATGTTATTGTTGGAAATGCCGTGCCCGAAGCCGAACAAGGTTTACAATTTGGAAGAATCATTGCTGCAAAAGCATTGGGTATTGAAGTGCCTGGTATTACGATCAATCGTTACTGTGCAAGTGGTTTAGAAAGTATTGCAATGGCAACTGCAAAAATTAGAACAGGCATGGCCGAATGTATAATTGCTGGCGGAACTGAAAGCATGAGTTTAGTACCCACTGCAGGTTGGAAAACTGTTCCATCTTATAATATTGCAAAAGACGAACCAGACTATTATTTAAGCATGGGTTTAACTGCTGAGGCTGTTGCAAAAGAATATAACGTGAACAGAGAACAGCAAGATGAATTTGCTTATAATTCTCATCGCAAAGCAGCCATTGCCATTAACGAAGGTTATTTTAAAAGTGGAATTTTACCCATCACAGTAGAAGAAGTTTACTTGAACGAAAAAGGTAAAAAAGCAACTAGAAATTATATTGTTGAAACCGATGAAGGTTTACGTGCCGATACAACTGTTGAAGGTTTGGCTAAATTAAAACCTGCATTTGCAATGGGTGGTAGTGTAACTGCTGGTAATAGCTCTCAAACAAGCGATGGTGCAGCTTTTACACTTGTAATGAGCGAAAGAATGGTGAACGAATTGGGCATAAAACCAATTGGTCGTTTGGTTAATTGTGCAAGTGCTGGTGTACACCCAAGAATTATGGGTATTGGTCCTGTGGCTGCAATACCAAAAGTGTTGAAGCAAGCAGGCATGAGTTTAAATGATATAGATTTAATAGAATTGAATGAAGCTTTCGCCAGCCAAAGTATTGCTGTAATCAATGAATTGGGCTTAAATAAAGACATTGTAAACATTAATGGTGGAGCTATTGCTTTAGGTCATCCATTAGGATGTACAGGAGCAAAACTTACCATTCAGGTTTTAAACGATATGAAACGTTTAAACAAAAAATACGGCATGGTGAGTGCTTGTGTTGGTGGTGGACAAGGTATTGCAGGTATTATTGAAAATTTGTAAGTAAAAAACAACTTATTGAAATAGTTTGGGAGGTCTTCGTATAAAAACGAAGACCTTTTTATTTGCTTTGATAAACAGCCAATCTATCTTCAAAAAGCACAAACATTTTTGATTGGTGGTGTACCACTTTTTTTGCTGCAGTTAAATCAATATTGGTAGAATAATCTTTAATGCTTAATGTTTGGGGTTGAGCAATATGAATGGTATTATTCGTTCTACCCATTAATGTGTTGTTTACCAATTGTACATCTTGCCAATTGAGCATGGCATATTTGTTTTTTTGTGCTCCATAATAATCAAATAATAGCCAACCATATTTTGGATTGTACAAATGCAATAACCCATTTGCATCTATTAATGTAGTTGGGTTGGGTACTTCGTCGTACAACATTCTAAAATCGGCACTGCTTAATAATACTTTTCCTGTTTCATCTACTTTCTTAAGTCTTGCATCTAATTCATCAAATAACCAAATTTGGTTATCATAGCTCAACGCAATACTCTGCACTTGCAAAATATTTTGGCTGCGTAAATCAATGGTGCTTCTGGTGTTTAAGAAACGATCTAATATTAAAACAGTGGCAAAATCTTTATAATACACCAATATTTTTAATGGGTTGGTAGCATCTACTAAACTAATTTTTCCAAACCTTCTTACATCATTAAATACACCAACACTATCAAAATTTTGATTGAGCTTTTTAATTTGATTATTGGTAGATACTAAATAAACATTACCCAAATTATCCAATGAAAAATTGGTGAAACTACCAACAATACTTTTTTGTAATTGGTAATTTAATACAGTATCGTTGGCATTAGTATGTAATGCAAATGTGCTGATGATTAAAACGAAAAGGGTTTTTAATGTTCCCATTTTTTTAATTGAAAAGTATGTCCATCAAAAACAGCATAGGTGAAGTAATTAATCCAATCGCCTAAATTAATGTATCGGCTATTTTCATTCAATGCAAAATCAATGGGGTAATGTCTATGCCCAAAAACAAAAAAATCAAAGTGTTCTTTTGTCAGCGTTTCTTTACAATAAATAATGAGCCATTCTTTTTCTGCACCTAAAAATTCAGCATCGGCATTACCCGTTTTTGCTCTACTTTTTCTACTGAAATAATTGGCAATACCTATACCAATTGTAGGATGTAAAGCTCCAAACAACCACTGACAAACAGGGTTTCTAAAAACCTTTTTAATAAATTTATAGCCATAATCGCCAGGGCCTAAACCATCGCCATGACCAATCAATAATTTTTTTCCAAATCGTTCAAATACTTTGGGTTCGGCATAAACCGGAATATTTAGTTCTTGCTCAAAATATCCACTCATCCACATATCATGATTGCCTAAAAAGAAATGAATAGCAATTCCAGCATCGGTTAACTCGGCTAATTTTCCCAATAATCTTGTATACCCTTTTGGAACAGTGGTTTTGTATTCGTACCAAAAATCAAACATATCGCCAACAATAAAAATTTCCGATGCGTTATGTTTTATAGCGTCTAAAAAAGCCACTACTTTTTTTTCTCTTGCTAAACTACTGGTATAGTTTGGGGCACCTAAATGAAAGTCGGATAAAAAATAAATACACTTATTTGCAGCATCCATCATGTTAATGTTTGTGCTGTTCTGCATAAAAAGCCAATACATCGCCACTGGCAATACAAGGTTTATTGGTTACATCGCCATTAAACCAATATACCCAAGCTTCAGTTGCTTTTCCGTCGTGGCAAATTGCCATATTTTTTTCTCTTCTAAATAAAGGTTGTTCATCTTCTTCTGCATATATGTCTTCATAATCGTCTAGCTGTGCAATAGCAAAACTAAATTCATCGGGGTTAATAATGCTGTACAATTCGCCAACAATATAGCAATCTTCGTTCGTAGGTTTTCCTGCAGGATAATCACCCATATTGTATAATTTTCCTTGCACTTTAGCATCGCAAATAAGCTTAAAATATTTGCTTACGTAATTATAGGCTTCGCTTTTAAAGCCACTTCTTAAAGATCCATATACAAATAAATGAAATGTAGTTTGCATAGTGCTAAGGTACATTTTGTAATTCAAATAAGTAGCAACAAAAAATTATTTGCTTACAGTGCAGGGTTAGGCAAAATCCATTCCACTTCACCAAAATCAAATTCGTCTTGCAATCCCTCTTTTACTTGTAGTTTACCCATGGCATTTACCTGCTGAATAATACAATTAAAGGCAATATTGTTTTTTTTAAGTTTAACCGCTTGGTTTTTCTTGTACAATAAACCATTGTAAGTATTCAACAAATTTTCAGTTTCGCCATTTAATAGTTGATGATAACGAATATTTAAAAAGCTACACAATTGTTTTGCGGCATCTATTGTATGGTATTGTTGCCCTGTAATTGCAGCTACAGAAGTTGGATTGGTTAAACTTGTATCAAAAGTTGTTTGATTTATGTTTACACCAATTCCAATAACAGCCCATTGCCACTTATTCCCTTTTAAGCTGTTTTCAATTAAAATTCCTGCTGCCTTACTGTCATTAATGTACACATCGTTGGGCCATTTAATGGAAATTGGTTGTGTAACAAATGTATTTAACAAATCGGCAACAGCTAAAGCAGCTACAACGCTTAAGTAAAATTGGTTACTTAAACCAATTGTTAAAGAGTTTATCACCACCGATAAAACAATGTTGGCTTTGGGTTCGGCTTGCCAAACTTTACCTTGTCTACCTCTACCTTGAGTTTGATGATGAGCAAAATAAGCATACCCATGTTGTGCCAATTTAGCTTGTATTTGCTGCATGGCATAAGTATTGGTACTATTAACTTGTTCTATTTCAATAAATTGATGCCCTAGCGATAGTGGCTTTTGTAATTGCTGCATAATGGTGCTTACAGATGACAAAAGATGATTACTTTTGACGAAAGTAATTAGAGTTACTCATTTGATGGATTACAAAACAAAAAACATCAATGTACTGTAATTATTTTAGATGAATACAATACAACACTGTGTTGTTCGTCTTAACAAGAACAAAATATTCAATACTATATTGATTATTGTATTGGCAAGTTCAATTATTCATTAACACAAAATTTGTTTCATTATTGGCACCTCTTTCTGTTTTAAACACCCGTAAAAAGAGTTCAGTTACTAAATTGAATAAGAACTCTAAAATTTTCAAAACCATTATTAAGGCAATTGAAGACAAAAAAGGCGAAAAAATTATTAGCCTCGACCTCAGAAAAATTCCTGAGGCTGTAGCCGATTTTTTTATTGTTTGTGAAGCTTCCAACACTACTCAAATAAAAGCCATCAGCGATTATATAGAATATTTGGTACAAGAAGTTTGCAATGATGTGCCTTACAAGCACGAAGGCAAACAAGCTTTACAATGGGTTTTAATAGATTATGTAAACATTGTAGTGCATATTATGCACCCAGAAGCAAGAAAATTTTACAGGTTAGAAGAAATGTGGAGCGATGCAGATACACAAGGTCACGATCAAGAGTAGTGTTAAATTGTACATGCTTTTGAACTTTTATTGATTAAAAACATTATTTGAATACGGAGAAAAGTTATTATGCAGCAACAAGAACAAAAAAATTTTAGACCCAATTTAAGCGGCGACGATAAAGGGCCTAAAAAAGGACCCAAGTTTTCAATTTATTGGGTGTACGGAATTATTGCAGTTATATTATTAAGCAATTTAGTTTTTAATGTAGGCAAGCCAGAAATGTTGCCCATTACTTCTTTAGCTTTTAAAACAGAAATGTTGGCCAAAGGCGATGTGCAGAAAATAGATTTGGTAGACAATGCTGGCAGAAAAAGTGTACGAGTATATCTTTTTGCCGATAGTTTGTATCGCCCATATTATCAAGAGCAATTTAAAAAAGTAAAAATTGCCGATCCAAAAGCCATTGCTAAAAAAGGCGTACCCTTATTTGAATTTAAAGTAACTGATTGGAAAAGTTTAGACGATGAACTAGCTAAATTTTATACCGAGAATAAACAAATACCTGAAGTACCAAAAACCTTTTTTCAAGAAGGAGAGTTTTGGGGACCAATCGTAAACATTGTTGTTACCTTATTGGTATTGGTTGGTTTTTGGGTATTAATGATGCGTAAAATGGGTGGTGGTGGACCCGGTGGTGGCGGACCTGGTGGAATTTTCAATATTGGAAAATCAAAAGCTACTTTATTTGATAAAGGAGCTAAAGTAAACATCAACTTTGGCGATGTTGCAGGTTTAGATGAAGCCAAAGTAGAGGTAATGGAGATTGTGGATTTCCTTAAAAACCCCAAAAAATATACAGCTCTTGGTGGTAAAATTCCAAAAGGAGCATTATTAGTTGGTCCTCCAGGTACTGGTAAAACCTTATTGGCAAAAGCAATGGCTGGCGAAGCTCAAGTGCCTTTCTTTAGCATGAGTGGTAGCGACTTTGTTGAAATGTTTGTAGGTGTTGGTGCAAGCCGTGTAAGAGATTTATTTAAGCAAGCTAGAGAAAAAGCCCCTTGTATTATTTTCATTGACGAAATTGATGCCATTGGTAGAGCTAGAGGCAAAAATGTAATGATGAGTAATGATGAAAGAGAAAATACTTTAAATCAGTTACTAGTTGAAATGGATGGTTTTGCTGGCGATGCTGGAATCATAATTTTGGCTGCAACCAATAGGCCAGATGTGTTGGATAATGCATTATTACGTCCAGGTCGTTTTGATAGACAAATTACTATTGATAAACCAGACGTAAAAGGTAGAGAAGCTATTTTTAAAGTGCATTTAGTGCCAATTAAAGTATCTGAAAAATTAGATGTTCATAAATTAGCAGAACAGACGCCAGGTTTTGCAGGTGCCGATATTGCCAATGTTTGTAACGAAGCTGCTTTAATTGCTGCTCGTAAAAACAAAGAAGCAGTAGATATGAGCGATTTTCAAGATGCTATTGATCGTGTAATTGGTGGCTTAGAAAAACGTAATAAAATCATCGCTCCACACGAAAAAGAAATTATTGCTTACCACGAAGCTGGTCATGCAATATGTGGTTGGTTCTTAGAGCATGCTTATCCATTATTAAAAGTAACTATTGTACCAAGAGGTACAGCTGCATTGGGTTATGCTCAATACACACCTAAAGAACAGTATTTATATAATACAGATCAATTGTTAGATCAGGTTTGTATGACGTTGGGCGGAAGAGCAGCAGAACAAATTTTCTTTGGTAAAATTTCTACTGGTGCAAGTAACGATTTACAACAAATTACCCGTATTGCTTACAGCATGGTTACTGTTTATGGAATGAATGACAAATTGGGTAACGTAAGTTTTTACGATCCAACAACCGAAAATTCATTTACCAAACCTTACAGTGAAGAAACAGGTAAATTAATTGATGAAGAAGTAAGAAAAATTGTGGCCGATGCTTACATAAGAACCATTGAATTACTTACCGAAAAAAGAGAAGAAGTAGAAAAGTTAGCCAAAGCATTATTAGATAAAGAGGTATTACACCAAAGCGATGTAGAAGCATTAATTGGCAAACGCCCTTTTGAAGAAAAGAAAATTTTAGATGTAGAACCCAATGTAGAAGATGCATTGAGTGCAAACGATAAACATCATATTGATAGCGAAGCAGAAAAAGCCAATGCTGCTGCAAATAACACAACTACAGAAGATGGCCAATAACGCAAGAGAAAACATTTTGCAAAAAATAAAACAGGCACTGGCAAAACCAGTGCCTGTACCTTTTACAGCAACAGAGAAAAATTTACCCCAAGTTTTTCAACCTTCAATAGAAGAGTTAGAAATTGAGTTTGCTGAAAACTTTACCAAGCTATTGGGTAAGTTTTCTTTTTGTGCTACTGAGCAAGAATTAGCCAATCAGCTAAATACATTGATAACTGCCCGAAAATGGGATAAAATTTTTTGCAGAGAACCACAAATAAAATCTACCCTTTCATTAAACGGTTTCAAACAATTTGAATATGCCGATTTAAATACATGCCAAGCAAGTATTACCAGTTGCGAATTATTGGTGGCAAGAACAGGAAGTATTTTATTAAGCAGTGCTCAAAAAGGTGGCAGAAGTACTAGTGTGTATGCTCCTACACATATTTGTATTGCTTACACTAGTCAGTTAGTGTACGATATTGGCGATGGGCTACAATTTGTGCAAGAAAAATATGGCAATAATTTACCTTCCCTTATTACATTAGCAACAGGCCCCAGCCGTACTGCTGATATTGAAAAAACATTAGTAGTAGGTGTACATGGACCCAAAGAAGTATTGGTGTTTTTGGTAGATGGATAAAATTTATAACCGCATATAAAATAATAAACCCCGGATAGAACGTCCGGGGTTTTGTTTTCTGGGTAGCTAGGTTACGGATTAAACTGTAACATAACTGATATTAGTTTCCACGCTGAAACTTCAATACATTGGTATAGCCCCAATCTCCATTGGCTAAGCTATAACGAATCATATAGTACATAGTGCCACTTTTCGGTTTATCTTCTACTACGCTGTATTTTTTTAATTGGGTGCTATTTGCATTTAGGTTAACTGTATGTATGGCACATAAATAATTAGGTGTTTCTCCACTCATTAACTCTAACTTGGTAATATTTTTTTCGTACAAAGTAGAAAAATCTATTTTGTTATTGTTGCTAGTAGCTGCAACTGCTTTAATTGAATACACGGCTAAATTATTGTCTTTAAAAAACAATTGATTTACACCTGTTGGTTCAAGTGGTTCAATAATATCGTTTTGTTTACTGCACGATGCAAATAAAATGGCAACGATAACTAACTGTAAAATCTTTTTCATTTCCTGAATATATAAATTGATAAAATTTTTATCTCTTTCAGGTTAATGCAAAGAATATGTTGGATTTAAGCTTTTGTATTAAGATATTGGATATTTCAAAAGTAATTATTAATAGGCAAACCCAATGCCAGTAGGTTATTGTAAAAACAAAAAAATATAAAGTGTTGAAAATCAATCTACTTTGTTTTCCATTGCTTAGCTAAAAAATTCTATTTTTTAAAATTTATCCCAAAATTGGAATCTGGCTTTCAAAAAGAGAACGAAAATGGTATGGTTGAACAAAAATTCTGTAGCACTAACTCACTAAAGGGATATTCTTTTTTTAACTAAAGAAAATTGTACTTATTTTTTCAAAAACTGTAATACAACAAACCTGCAAATACATGAAATTTCTTATTGCTATTTAATTATCTTCGCCCTCCACCTTCGTTCAAATGTAATTTCGGACGAATTGTGTAACGAAATATTTGATTTTGAACCATTTAAAAAAAATCCAGAAACATGGACCCAATTGTATTATCCATAATAATAGGTGTAATTTGTTTAATCATTGGCGTTGTAGCGGGTAAATTGCTTTTTGCAAAAGACACCAAAAAGCAATTAGAAGACGCCGAAACGCAAACACAAACTATTATTAGAGAAGCAGAACTGAGAGCCGAAACCATTAAAAAAGAAAAACAGGTCGAAGCAAAAGAAAAATTTGTACAACTTAAAAGCGAACACGACAAAGAAGTTTTAGAGAGAAACAAAAAAATTAACGAAGCCGAAAATCGAATTAAGCAAAAAGAAGTTTCTATTAACCAAAAAGAAACAGCTATTGATAAGCAGGTGAAAGAAAATGAGGCTATTAAAGAAAATTTGAATCGCCAAATTGAAGTGGTGAATCAAAAACGTACCGAATTAGAGAAGCATCAAGAAGAACATATTCGCAGATTAGAAAAAATTGCTGGTTTAAGTGCCGATGAAGCCAAAAATCAGTTAATTGAAAGTTTAAAGAACGAAGCTCATACCCAAGCTTTAGCATTGCAACAAGAAATTATTGAAGATGCTAAGCAAAAAGCCAATAAAGAAGCTCGTAAAATTGTAATTCAGTCAATACAACGTACCGCAGCAGAGCAAACTATTGAAAATACTGTAACTGTATTTCAATTAGAAAGCGATGAAATTAAAGGGCAAATTATTGGTAGAGAAGGTAGAAACATTAGAGCTATTGAAGCTGCTACAGGGGTAGATTTAATTGTAGATGATACGCCAGAAGCGGTGGTACTTTCTTCTTTCGATCCATTGCGTAGAGAAATTGCTCGTTTAAGTTTACAACGTTTAGTGGCAGATGGTCGTATTCACCCAGCTCGTATTGAAGAAGTAGTTGAAAAAACTCGCAGACAATTAGAAGAACAAATTATAGAAATTGGAGAACGTACTGTTATTGAATTGGGCGTTCATGGTTTACATAAAGAGTTGGTACGTATTGTTGGTAAAATGCGTTTCCGTAGTTCTTATGGTCAAAACTTATTAATGCATAGCCGTGAAACTGCCAATATTTGTGGCGTTATGGCTGCCGAATTAGGTATGAATCCTAAATTGGCAAAACGTGCAGGTTTATTACACGATATTGGTAAAGTACCTGATGAAGAAACAGAATTAAGCCATGCTTTATTAGGAGCAAAATTGGCGGAAAAATATGGCGAAAATCCAGCTGTAGTAAATGCTATTGGTGCTCACCACGATGAAATGGAAATGCAATATGTAATTTCTCCAATTGTACAAGCTTGTGATGCTATCAGTGGTGCAAGACCAGGTGCAAGAAGAGAAATTATGCAGCAATACATTCAGCGTATTAAAGATTTAGAAAACTTGGCTCAAGCTTATAATGGTGTAGAAAAAGCTTATGCTATACAAGCCGGAAGAGAATTACGTGTAATTGTAGAAGCAGATAAAGTAACCGATGGCGATAGCGATAAATTGAGTTTTGAAATTGCACAAAAAATTCAAACCGAGATGACGTATCCGGGTCAAATTAAAGTAACTGTAATTCGTGAAAAGAGAGCAGTGAACTTGGCCAGATAATTCAATTGTTTGTTGAGAATAATTTAAAAATCCCAAGTGCCATTCGTTTGACATTTGGGATTTTTTTTGAATTTGAATAGATGTTACCACAGAGTTAGTGAGTAGAGCACAGAGTTTCACAGAGAAACTACTATTTAATAAAAAGCAATTCAATAGTAATTCAACAGCTAAGTGCATAAATTTTATAACAAAACACAATAGTTCCCTTTTAGGGAATAGGAGTATGAAACAATTTATTTCTGTACATGATGTTCTAACTCCCTCCTTTGGAGGGATTGGGGAGGCAATCAATGCTTTGGTAGCAAAAGCCTTGGCATACAAAGCAAATCCTTTTGTTGACAAATCCTTGGGAGCCAATAAACGAATTGGGTTGTTGTTTTTAAATCCAAGCTTACGAACTCGTTTAAGTACACAGGTTGCAGCCAGCAATTTAGGCATGGAAGCCATTGTGTTTAATGTAGACAAAGAAGGCTGGGCATTGGAGTTTGAAGAAGGAGCCATCATGAGTGGAACAACAGTTGAACATATTAAGGATGCAGCTCCTATTCTAGGCAATTACTTTGATGTTTTGGCCATTAGAACATTTCCTTCTTTAGCCAATAAAGAGGATGATTATAGTGAAATGTACATTCAACAATTCATCAAATATGCAGGTGTACCTGTGGTAAGTTTAGAAAGTGCAACGCTGCACCCATTGCAATCTCTTACAGATATTATTACAATTAAGGAGGATTTGAACCTTAAACCTCAAACCTTAAACCTTAAACCTCGTATAGTTCTCACCTGGGCTCCACACGTAAAGCCTTTGCCACAATGCGTTGCCAATAGTTTTGCTCAATGGATGAATGCATGGGGTGAAGCCGATTTTGTAATTACACACCCAGAAGATTATGAACTGAGTGAAGAATTTACTAAAGGTGCAACCATAACGCATGACCAAGATGAAGCATTGAAAAATGCCGACTATGTTTATGTAAAAAACTGGAGTACGTTTACCGATTATGGTAAAATTTATGAGAATGATCCACGTTGGATGATGACCAATGACAAGCTGGCTTTAACCAATAATGCCAAAGTAATGCACTGCTTACCAGTAAGAAGAAATGTAGAATTGAGTGATGAAATTTTAGATGGTCCTAATAGTTTGGTGACACAACAAGCTAGTAACAGGGTTTGGGCAGCACAGGCTGTGTTGAGTGAGATATTGGCCTCCCCAAACCCCTCCAAAGGAGGGGCTTAAAAACCGTTAATTATATGAATAGCACGACAAATAATTTCGAAGTTTCAAAGAACCCTCCTTTGGAGGGCAGGGAGGCTTTATTTATCATAAAAATTGGTGGAAATATTATAGATGATGAAAGTAAACTTGCGTCATTCTTACAATCATTTTCTACGATTGAAGGAAAGAAAATATTAATACATGGTGGTGGAAAATTAGCCACCAAAGTTGCCGAAGGGATGAATATCCAACAACAAATGGTGGATGGCAGAAGAATAACAGATGCCGAAACATTGAAGGTTGTTACCATGGTATATGCAGGTTTTATTAATAAAAATATTGTTGCTCAATTG
Source organism: Asaia bogorensis (assembly GCA_943371535.1). Taxonomy (GTDB): domain Bacteria; phylum Bacteroidota; class Bacteroidia; order Chitinophagales; family Chitinophagaceae; genus UBA1930. Next base: position 12,511 of record CALRVE020000052.1, read on the forward strand.
CAAGCCAATAACTGCAATGCAATTGGACTAACAGGAGCAGATGGCAATGTTATCCAAGCTCATAAACGTCCCTTAAAAAATGGCATCGATTATGGTTTTGTGGGTGATATAGATACTGTAAATGCAGATTTACTGAACAGTTTATTACAACAAAATATTGCTGTTGTTTTAGCACCCATCACACACAACAAAGAAGGACAATTATTGAACACCAATGCCGATACCATTGCTCAGGAAACAGCCAAAGCAATGATTGGTTTATATGAAACTTCATTGATTTATTCTTTTGAAAAAGCTGGTGTATTATTAGATGTGGAAGATGATAATTCTGTTATTCCAACTATAACACAAGCATACTACGAAGAACTAAAAAGCCCTCCTTTGGAGGGTGGGGAGGCTCGGATTTTTGCCGGTATGATTCCAAAATTAGACAATGCTTTTGCAGCAGTTGAAAGTGGCGTAAACAAGGTAATTATTGGCAAAGCAGAACAATTACAACAACTGATAGATGGTACAGCTGGAACAACCATCATCAATAAATAAACAACCATGACTACCTCTATTGATACCCTTTTTCAAGAATCAGTTGAATTGTTAAAACAACTCATTTCAACACCTTCTTTTTCTAAAGAAGAAAATGATACTGCCGAAATTATTTGTGCTTTTTTCAATCAACAAAATATACCACATGCTCGTGTGGGCAATAATATCTATGCCAAAAACAAACATTACGATGCTACTAAAAAAAGTATTCTGTTAAACTCTCACCACGATACTGTAAAACCCAATAAGGGCTACACAGTAGACCCATTTACCCCAATTGAAAAAGAGGGCAAACTTTTTGGCTTAGGTAGCAATGATGCAGGCGGATGTTTAGTTTCCTTAATTGCAACATTCTTGTATTATTATGATAGAAACGATACTGCTTACAATGTTGTTTTTGCAGCAAGTGCCGAAGAAGAAATTAGTGGTGTAAACGGCATTGAATTGGTGTTGCCTTATTTAGGTGCCATTGATTGTGGCATTGTTGGCGAACCCACCAAATTAGAAATGGCTGTTGCTGAACGTGGTTTAATGGTCATTGATTGCACTGCAGAAGGCCGTGCAGGACATGCAGCTCGTAAAGAAGGTGAAAGTGCTTTGTACAAAGCGGTAGATGATATTAATTGGATTCTAAACTATAAGTTTGAAAGAGTAAGCAGTCTTTTAGGCGAAAGCATGTTAACAGTTACTGTTATTGAAACAGACAACAAACAACACAATGTTGTGCCTGCACAATGCAAGTTTGTGATTGATGTTCGTGTAAATGAATTGTACACTTTTGAAGAGATTTTAGAAGAACTTAAAAACAATCTGAAAAGCAAATTCAAGCCACGAACCACAAGAATGAAATCAACTTCTATTTCATTAGAGCATCCATTGGTACAAGCTGGGTTGGCATTGGGCAAAGGTTATTATGGAAGTCCAACCACAAGTGATAAAGCATTGATGCCTTTCTCCACTTTAAAAATGGGACCAGGCGATAGTGCAAGAAGTCATACAGCTGATGAATATATTTATTTGGATGAAATCAAGAATGGTATTGAAACGTATATTCAGTTATTAGGAAAAGTTGTTTTATAAATTTGGTGGAAGGTATAAGGCGTAAGGCAAAAGGTGGAAGCACCAAACCTTAAACCCTAAACCTTCAGCCTTCAACCTTTAATCATGAAACTTTGGCAAAAAGAAATTAGTTCCCCTTTAGGAGATAGGGGCAAAGAAGTAGAAACGTTCACAGTTGGTAAAGACCCTGAGTTTGATTTAATGCTTGCTCCTTTTGATGTTCTTGGAAATATAGCTCATGCTAAAATGTTGGCTACAATTGGCTTGTTAACAAATGAGGAGTCTGAACTTTTGGTACATGAATTGAAGAACATTTACGCTATAACTCAACCCAATCACCACTCACCATTCACCATTCAACCTGGTGTAGAAGATGTGCATTCACAAGTAGAGTTTTTACTCACAGAAAAGCTCGGCGACATTGGCAAAAAAATACACTCCGCCCGTAGCAGAAATGATCAGGTTTTAGTTGATGTAAAATTATTTCTAAGAAATGAAATTGAAGAAATGGTGAATGCAATTCAACCTTTCTTTCAATTATTACAGCAACAAAGTGAAGCTTTTAAAAATCATTTATTACCCGGCTATACGCATTTGCAAATTGCTATGCCAAGTAGTTTTGGTTTATGGTTTGGTGCGTATGCAGAAAGTTTGGTAGATGATGTTACCACTTTACATGCAGCGTATCAAGTAGTCAATAAAAATCCATTGGGCAGTGCAGCAGGTTATGGTTCTTCTTTCCCTATCAATAGAACATTAACCACACAATTATTGGGCTTTGCCGATTTGAATTACAATGTGGTGTACGCCCAAATGGGCAGAGGTAAAGCTGAACGAATAACAGCCCAAGCTCTAGCCAACGTTGCTGATACTTTGAGCCGTTTAAGTATGGATATGACTTTATACTTAAACCAAAACTTCGACTTTGTTTCTTTTCCAACAGAACTTACAACAGGCAGCAGTATTATGCCCCACAAAAAAAATCCTGATGTATTTGAATTGATACGCAGCCATTGCAACAGAATTAAAGCATTGCCCAATGAAATTATGATGATGACCACCAATTTGCCAAGTGGTTATCACCGAGATTTACAATTATTGAAAGAACATTTATTTCCAGCCTTTCAAACTTTGAAAGATTGTATCAACATGGCTGCATTAATGCTCAGCAATATTGCTGTAAAAGAAAATATTCTAGCCGATGAAAAGTATAAGTATTTATTTACAGTGGATGAAGTAAATAAATTAGTTATGCAAGGCGTACCGTTTAGAGATGCCTATAAAATTATTGGTCAACAAGTGGAAGATGGAACTTTTACTCCTCCTCCTTTGGGGGAGGTTGGGAGGGGGCTTCACGAAGGCAGTATTGGCAATTTATGCACAGCAGAAATCAATACAATGATGCAACAAACTATCAGCAAATTTGAATTTGAAAAAGTGCATGCTGCAATTGATGCATTATTAAAATAGCATTATCTTTTGATTGTTATTTGTTTTTATAGAATTTCATCTTAGTTTAATTTTTAAACACAATTTATATGCTCGAAAATTTATTAAATCTAGTTCAACAAAATTCTGGTGAGTCTATCATTCAAAATCCAGCTATTCCAAATGAAAGAAATGACGAAGCGGTAGCATTAGCTTCCAATTCAATTTTTGACGGAATAAAAAATGCAGTTTCTAGTGGAAATATGAATGATGTATTAAGCATGTTTAATCAGAATAATACTTCCAACGAAAATCCAATAACTCAACATATTCAAGGAGGATTTATTCAAGACCTCGTTCAAAAAATAGGAATTGATTCATCTGCTGCATCAAGTATTGCCAGCAATTTGATTCCAACGGTATTGCAAAATTTAGTAAGCAAAACCAACGATCCAAATGATAGTAGCTTCGATTTACAGTCGATTATTCAAAATGTTGGGGGTGGTAATTTCAACATTAAAAATATCATCAATAGCTTTTCTGGAAACAATAGTTCAAATCAATCGGGAGGGTCGAATATTTTAGATAATGTTAAAGGGTTGTTTGGTAATTTGTAATACTTGAATTAACTATTCAAATTCAACAATACATCTGTTTTATAATTTAAATTTCTATTGAATGTATTAATAGAAACTTAAATTTTTATTCCTCGGAAAACATACATCAATTATTTTCAATTTGCAATGTTTTTTATCCGATTTTTGAAGCATGTTATTACGCTTGCAGTTAACTATTCTGTTGATTCTATTTTTTATTGGCTTACATGCTCAAACAGATACATCATTTTGGTTTGTTGCTCCAGAAGTTACTAGTGGTCATGCAGATAGGCCAATATTTTTACGATTCACCGCACTCAATCAAGATGCAGTTGTAACTATCACACAACCTGCTAATAATAATTTTAATCCAACCGTATTAACTATTCCTGCAAATACTTCTCAGTCAATTGATTTAACATCTTCAATTGACATTATTGAAACAAAACCTGCAAACCAAGTTTTAAATACAGGTTTACTCATTAGAAGCACTGCCTTTATTACTGCATATTACGAGCAAGCATCGAATAACAATCCAGAAATTTTTGCTTTAAAAGGACGTAATGCTTTGGGCAATCATTTTTTTATTCCTGCTCAAAACGTAATGAACAATGTTTTTCAAACCAATCCTCGTCCGTTCAATTCTTTTGATATTGTAGCAACCGAAGATGGTACTACAGTAACCATAACCCCAAGTGCCGATATTGATGGTCATGCTGCTGGCATTCCATTTAATATCACCTTAAATAGAGGGCAAACGTATTCTGCAACTGCAATAAGTAATCTGGCTGCAAATCATTTAATGGGTAGTGTAGTTGTTTCAAATAAACCCATTGCTATTACTATTAAAGACGATAGCATTACAAGAGGTGGTGCAGCAACTTGCTCAGATTTAGGTGGCGACCAACTAGTGCCATTAACTTTAATTGGTACAAAATATATAACCTTACCAGGCTATTTAAGTAATCCACCTAACGACCCAACAGATGTTGTGTTTATTTTAGCTACTGAAAATAATACTTCGGTTACTGTAAACGGAACTGTTGTAGCTACTTTAAATATAGGAGAAACACATAGACAAAATTCTTTCAATGATGTATTTTATATAGAAACTAGTAAACCTGTTTATGTATTGCATTTATCTGGTTTTGGTTGCGAAGTTGGTCAAGCTCTTTTACCACAATTAGAGTGTTCAGGCTCAAGAACAGTAGGGTTTACACGTTCGGTAAACTCTCCTTTGTTTGTAAATATTTTAGTGCCAACAGGTGGCGAAAATAGTTTTACATTCAATGGAAATACAACAACTATTAATTCTACACAATTCAGCAATGTACCCCATACCAATGGTGCATGGAAGTATGCAAGAATACAACTGAGCACCAATGAAATGCCACAAGGTGCAACTTCTATTGTAAAAAATAGTGTAAAAGATTTTCACTTAAGTATCGTTCATGGCGATGTATTAACAGGCTGCCGATATGGTTATTTTTCTGATTATAATAGATTTGAAGCCAATAGCTTTAGCAATGCAACACCCATTAATCCAGGTTGTAATGGCGATACCCTAAAACTATATTGCGATGTTGGTGCTGCTGAAGGAATTATTTATAGTTGGACTGGGCCAAATGGTTTTTCTAGCACTATTCAAAATCCAATTATTCCAAATATGCAGCCCAATATGGCTGGTGTTTATACAGTAGTTGCTACAAAGCCAGGTTGCACAACTATTACAAAATCTACAACTGTTGTTATAAATATTAAACCAGTTGTACAAACTACAACAGTGAATCCCGTTTGTGAAAAAAGTTCAATTAGTTTTAGTGCAACATCTGCAGGTGTTGGTGCAACCTATAATTGGATTGGGCCAAATGGCTTTAGCAGCAATTCACTAAGTAATAGTATTAACAACATTACACTTGCGTCAGGTGGAAATTATGTTTTAACAACAACAAAAGATGGTTGTAAAGATATAGATACAGTAAGCGTTGTAGTTAAAACTATTCCATCTGCACAAATAACAGCAGCCCCTTCTTTTTGTAGAGCATCTACAGCTGTATTAAATAATAACAACAGTATAATCCCTGCAAACTATAGTTGGATTGGACCAAACAATTTTACAAGTTCAACACAAAATTTAAGCATCCCAAATTTTGGAAATGCACAAGTAGGAAAATATGTTTTAACAGTAACAGCCAATAGTTGTATAGCAAAAGATAGCGTTGTAGTTACAGTAAAAGAATCACCCAATGTACAGTTTAATGCAATACCAAATATTTGCGATTCTGCTGCACCCATTCAATTAAACGCCATTGAAACAACAGGCATTGCAGGTACATTTACTTATACAGGTTCTGGAGTAAGTACAATAGGATTATTCAATCCAGCACTTGCTGGCAATGGAACGAAAAATATTCAATACACATTTACTGCTAACAATGGTTGTATTGCTACTCAACAACAAAATATTACAGTTGTAGCTACACCAATTGTACAAACTGGTAACGATAAAACCATTATTCAAAATGCAACAACTGTATTAAATGCAAGCATTGTTGGTAACGCATCTACCATTCTTTGGACTCCCAACTACAATTTAACAAGCAATTCAATTCTTAATCCAATTGCTCAACCATTAATTACAACAACGTATCGCATAGAAGTTACTGGCAATAACGGTTGTACTGCTTTTGATACTATACAAATAAAAGTTATTCCAAGAGTAGAAATTCCCAACGTGTTTTCACCCAATGGCGATGGTATAAATGATACTTGGTTAATTCCATCGCTTGTTGCTTTTCCTAACTGTGTTGTAGAAGTTTTTGATAGAGGAGGAAGAATAGTATTTTCTTCAAGAGGATATACTACACCTTGGAATGGTACTTTGAATGGAAAACCATTACCAGTTGGAACCTACTACTATATTCTTCAGCCCAATGATGTAACTTATCCAAATGCTTTTAAAGGGTCTGTTACTATTTTACGATAAAGATTATGTTTTATTGATAGTATCTGAATGATGATTGAAAGATTGAGGAATCATCATACTACTATAAGTTTCTTTATAAAATCTTTATACCTTACAATTTATCTTTACTAGTAAAAGTGAAATACATTGAAATTATTTGAAGCACTATATTACCAACAATGTATGCTGCCGAAGCAGTTAAAAATATATTTACTGTTTTTTATACAGATGTTTCTTTCGATAAACAGTTTTGCTCAAAAAGATACAGCTATAGCAAAAAAACCTGTTGTTGAGATGAGTGGTTTTGTAGATATTTTTTATAGTTATGATTTCAATAAACCAAAAACAAATTATAGGCAAAGCTTTTTGTACAATCACAATCGGCACAATGAATTCAATTTGAATTTAGGTTACTTAAAGGTTGCTGTAAATCATACAAAATACAGAGCCAATTTTGCTTTACATGGCGGAACATATTCAAACGATAATTATGCTGCAGAACCCCGAACGTTTCAAAATGTTTTTGAAGCCAATGCAGGTATTTCAATAAATAAAAAAAATACTTTGTGGGTAGATGCTGGCATATTTGCTTCTCATATTGGCTTTGAAACTGCTGTATCTATTGATAATTGGACCTTAACACGTTCTTTATTAGCTGAAAATTCTCCTTATTATTTATCTGGAGCAAAACTAACTTTTACTCCCAACAAACAATGGGAAATTGTTGCATTAATATGTAATGGTTGGCAACGAATTCAACGAGTACAAGAAAACTCATTGCCTTCATTTGGCACACAAATTAAATTTTCGCCAACCGAAAATGCAATGTTTAACTGGAGTACTTTTATTGGAACAGATGATCCTGATTCTACCAGAAGAATGAGATTTTTCAACAATTTTTTCGGTCAGTTCCAAATAAATAAAAAGGTTAGTTTAATAGCAGGGTTTGATATTGGTTTACAACAGCAAAGAAAAAACAGCTCTCAGTATGAAGCATGGTTTAGTCCTATAATGATTGCAAAATATACCATTACCAAAAAATGGGCTACTGCTTTTCGTGCAGAATACTATCAAGATAAAACAGGCGTTTTAATTGCAACCAAAACCATCAATGGATTTAATACAACTGGTTTTTCGTTAAACTTTGATTACTTACCAACACCTACTATTGCTTGTAGAATTGAGGGCAGATGGTTGAACAGTAAAGACAAAATTTTTGAAAGAGGGAATCTTTTGACCAATAATAATGTTTTTGTTGCTACGTCAATAGCAATAAAATTTAATTAATTAATTCAAAAGAGTAAAGCAAAAGACAATTGTAGATTGCAATGAATTAAATAAGCTCTGCACAAATATTTTTTGCAATAGACGGGCCCTCGTAAACAAACCCAGTCCATACTTGTACTAAGCTTGCACCAGCATGTAGTTTTTCTTTAGCATCATTGCCTGTAAAAATTCCTCCACTGGCAATAATAGGAATTTGATGATTGGTTTGTTGTGCTAAATAAGTAACCACTTCAGTACTTCTTGAAGTAAGTGGCTTGCCACTTAATCCACCTGCACCAATTGCTTCTATTGAGTTTGTTGGCGTTTGCAAGTTGTCTCTACTAATAGTTGTATTGGTTGCTACTAAGCCACTCAATTTTACTTCAAAACTTAAAGCAACAATATCGTCTAACTGTTCTTTCGTTAAATCTGGAGCTATTTTTAGCAATAATGGTTTGGGATTTTTTTTGCCCTGATTAATGTTTTGTAAATGCCCTAAAATTTTAAGTAACGCATCTTTTTCTTGCAATGCTCTTAAGCCAGGTGTATTAGGGCTGCTTACATTTACTACAAAATAATCGGCATAATCAAAAAGTTCGGTAAAACAAATTTCATAATCTTTCCAAGCATCTTCATTAGCGGTAACTTTGTTCTTTCCAATATTTCCACCAACAATTAGTTTTTGATTGTTGCTTGCCGATATTCGATTATTCCAATTGGCTAAACGTTGTTGTACAGCTTGTACTCCTTCGTTATTAAAACCCATTCTGTTAATTAGGGCTTTATCTTTTGGTAAGCGAAACAATCGTGGTTGTTCATTGCCATCTTGGGGTTTTGGTGTTACTGTTCCAATTTCTACAAATCCAAAACCTAGGGCTTCGAGTTCGTTTAAATACAAAGCATTTTTATCGAAACCAGCACCTAAGCCAACTGGATTTTTAAAGGTTAAACCAAATACATTTTTTTCTAAATTTTTATGTTGAAAGGTAAATTGATTGCTGATGTTTTTTTTAATAAAATCTATACTGCAAGCCTGCTTTAAACAGTTCATTGAAAAATAATGTACTGCTTCGGGAGGAAAATTAAATAACAGATTTCTAATAATTGAATACATACTTCTGTGGTTATGTTTTAAGTGGTACTAGCAAAATTAACCTTTAAAAATTGCTCATACATATTTCTCCATTCAATCCACAATGGCTGATGGGTTAAAAAATGATTGTGGAAAATAGTGATGAGTGTTCCGTTTACTTTTTTCACCACATCAAAATAAGATTGTAATTCATTGGCTGCTTCTTCAGCAGTAAATTTTTGTTCAAAAAAGCTATTGGCTTCCATAAAACAAAAGGGATGAATTTGCAAGTTGGTACTTTCTTCTTTTCCTAAATTATACCAATGAAAAGGTAACGTATAAGATGCTCTAAAACCATTAATACTGCCATAACCCATGGAATAATCGTGTTGAATACCTTTCTGTATAAGCATTTCATACGTTAGAGGCAAGCTCATTTTAATATAATGTTGCCTACTATGTTCAATAGGTTGATGAATTATTTTTTTGAGTTGATTGATTTCATTCGCCAATATATTTTCATCGTTATTGCTTTGCCATGATGGATGAATACCTATTGTATATTGTTCACCATGCTGAGCAATGAGTTGCGTCATGCCCTTTGTTTGTGGAGCAATATTTTTATCGTACCCTTTTCTTTTTTGTGCCAATAAGAAAAAATAAATCGGTTGTAGATGATACTCTTTGTGCAGTTCATGCAACCAATCGTACACATCAAATGGATCTTTTTTTACCTGAGTTAATACTTGTAATCGTTCAGCAACAGCATCAATTTTTCCATTGATCAAATCTTTAAAAAATCCGC
>CALRVE020000053.1:0-21986 GCA_943371535.1 Asaia bogorensis
TATAAATCTTAGTAGAATTGAATGTTTGTAATAATTTATTCATAAAAAATGGATAGTAAATTACTCAATTACTATCCATTTTTTAAATATTATAAAAATGAAATTTGATTATGGTATTAAAGCTGCGTCTCCAGAAAAATTATTGGTTAATGATTTTGCACTTGGCAAACTCTTCCAATAAATAGCTGCTGGAGAAAGTGTATTGTCTGTATTTAATGCAAGCATAGCAGGAGGGAAGAAATAAGAATATCTTTCTACATAAGGCAAAGTATTCATCCACTCGGTTGATAACTTCATGAAACGCATGTGTAAAGCAACAGATAAACGGTTTCTATTGGCATTATATTCAGTTACCCAAATTGGCAAACTTGGATAGTTGGTTCTAATAGCTTGAATATAATTTTGAAAACGTGAAAATACTCTTTCGGCTGTAATAGAATCATTGGCTTGATTGTTATTTTCATTGCCCCAATCGTACCAATGAACAGCTATACAATCAATTCTCAATTTCTGAGTTTGTGCTTGTGCCATGAAGTTTGTTAACCATTTGCCAGATCCATAAGCTTCGCCTTGTGTAGTTACAGGACTAACTAAACGTAAGCCAGATTTCATCATAATTCTATAACGTACAACAGCAGTATCTACAGGTACATTTGACTGATCTACACCATCGGGTTCATTAAAAGATAGTAAATGATCTACATCATTACGTTCAACTAAATATTTTACATTGGCATCTGTTGCAGATCCTTTTCCCCATGTCATTGGCACAAATTGTTGTGTACTAAATGAAGGTTTATTAATACTCCATCCATAATACCAACTAGCATCTAAAGCTTGAACAGCAATATCGCTAACTTGTGCTGATCCTTTTTTATCGGGGTTATTAATTTTTATGTAACGTATATAAGAAATATTGTTACGCATTCTGGTAGGTAAATTGGCTTTGATAGGATTATTCAATGCAACAAAAGTGGATGATTCTCCAGTACCATCTTCATTGGCAGAAAATACCAACATATATCCTTTAGGTAAATAAAACGAAATAATTTTATTTTCAAAACCAGTAGGTATTGGTTTTACAAAGGTTGATCCTAAATTGTAACTTGCAAATATGGTATCGGCACCAAATTCTATCATTGGTGTAACCAAATTGAGTCCTGTAGATATAGCTAATTTGCTTCCAGAATATACGCCTGGTTGCCCACCAATTGGGTTGGTATTTAAGTTTGCTCCACCACCACTATCAGTAGATTTTTTACAAGATATTGCTGTAATGCACAATAGCAAAACTAAAGATTGTAAATAACGCATTTTCATTTTCGGCATTTTACATTTTAAATTAATAATGCATTTCACTATTTAATGTATTAATCTATGTTTACTAAGATTTAGACATTTAATAGTTACCATGCAATCGTAGATTTTAAAAATAGTGTATTTAGAAAATGAAATAATCCTTTGACTGGAGTATGAATAAATAAGCCCTCTATTTTGACAACATAATTCTTTTAGAAGGGTATAATAATAGCTAAAAGTTGTTAAGTGGCTCAACTTAAAAAAACATGCTAGAAAATTTTAGATGCCTTTTTTTTTACGATTGAGGTTTGATTTATTTGGTATTTAGATGAATATTTGGTTTTGTTGTTTCAATAAAAGTAAACAAGCTAAAACTCTTTTTCAGTTAATTCACTAGTTGGTGCTTTGGCTTTACTAGTAAATTTATTGAGGTTAATACTGAAGTTCAGCAACAAAACATCGGTTTCATAAATGTAATTTGTGGTGGTATAAAAATTGTTGCCCCAGGTTGTAATTCTTTGTTGGTTCGCATTCATGAATCCAAGGTTCATATTTTGCCATTGTAAACCCATAGTAAATTTTCCATTCATAAAAGTTTTTTTAATGGAAGTATTGGGCGAAAAAAATCTTGAATCTTCACCTTGTGCTGTTGGCCTTGCTGATAGGTAGTTTAAGTTGGTTTGTAAATTCCATTGTTTACCTAAATCAAATGAAGAATTCATATTGATTGAATATACCCAATTAGAATTATTTACTACAGATGTGTTTCCTAATACGTTTAGATTGCCACTGATTTTATAATTGTAAATATTGGTACCAATAAAAGCAGTTAACCAACTCACTGGTTTAAAGTTTGTACCCATTTCTATTCCAAATAATCTTGCACTACCTGCATTGGTAAATAATCTATTTAAAATAGTATCGGCATAAACACTGTTTACTCTTTGAATGGGATTTTTGATATTTTGAAAATACAATGTAGAAAAGAACATGCCTTTTTTGAACGTATGATTAAGGCCTAGTTCTACTAAATCTATAAACTGTGGAAGTAAATCAGGATCGCCTTGTTCCAATGTTTCAGAGTGTTCTCTTTCTGGTATTGGATTCAATTCAAAATTATTATTTCGTTGTACTCTTTTACTGTAACCACTTTTTACATTCCATGAATTATTCAACGTGTATAATAAGTTTACCGAAGGAAATAAATTACTTAAGTTTAGTTTGCTATGATTTGAATTAGCGGATAATATCACTGCTCTTGTTGCATATTCATATCGTAAACCAGTAGTGTATTGTAGCTTTGAAGTTTTACCAGCATATTGAGCATACACTGCATTTATTTGATTGGTAGATTTTGCGGTGCCTCTAAATTTTGCAATATCTGGTTGGTTGGTAGCTGGGGTTACTGTATAATCAAACATGCCATCTTGTTCATCATTTCTAAATTGATAGCCCGTTTCTAATTTACCTTTCCCAATATTGATTGCATAATCTAACTTTAATCTGTAACCATTAATTGGGTTGGTATATGGATTAGTTACTAGCTGAAATACAGTAGTTTTTGATGGAAAATCGAGATTGTTGTTAATGGTATTTCCATATAAATTAGCATTTTCGTAAATAGCCGATGTGGTTAGTGTTGAATTATTTTTAAACGTATGAGTATAGTCTAAACTACCAACAGTAAACTTACCTTCTTTGTTTTGTAGGTTAGAGTTAAAGTATACAAATTGTCTTAATACAACACCTGTTGTTAAATTGGCTGTAGAGTTATTGTAAACAATGTCGGCTCTTCTTTGCTGATATTTTTTACTAGCAAAAAAGCCTACATTAAATACATTATTTTTATTGGCAGTATAAGTAATAGCTGTTCTTACACCATAGTTGTATCTGTCAAAACTTCTTTCTCCTAAAGATGGAAATTGAGTAATGGTATTATTGGTAAAGTTTTTTGTAAACACATTGCCTTCACGTTTACCATTGGCATCATTTCTTGTATAATTGGCACTAACAGAAATATCCCACTTGTTTTTTCTGTAGTTGATAGTAAAATCTCCACCAAAACGCAATGGATTTTCTAAATTATCATAATTGGTTGTACTTGGCAATCCTGCTAAAATATTGGCTTGGATGCCAATACCATCTGTACTTCCTTTTTTAGTTACAATATTGATAATACCGCTTTTGCCATCAGCATCATATTTTGCAGATGGTGCAGTAATAATTTCAATAGTTTCAATTGAGTTGGCTGGTAATTGACTCAGTATTGTTTGTGCATCTGTTAGAACAGGCTTACCATTAATTAATACTAAAAATCCGGTAGAGCCTCTAACACTAATTTCGCCATTACTATTAACCGATACAGAAGGCAAATTTTTTAATACATCAACAGCACTACCACCTTTTGCCACTTCAAACTGATTGGCTTTATAGGTTTGTTTATCTAATTTATTGGCAATGGTATTTTTTTTGCCTGTAACTACCACTTCGCCCAATAATTTACTAGAAAGCTTTATGGTTATTGTATCTAAATTTAAAGTTGAATTGTTCTTAGCTAAAGTAAAATTTACAAACTTTGTTTCGTATCCAATAGAAAATATTTTCAATAAATATTTTCCTGCATTCTTTACCGGAATATTAAATTCACCATTAGCTAGGGTTAAAATTCCACCTACAAAACTTGAATCAGTTTTTAAAACCGAAACACTTGCAAACTCTACAGGTTGCTTATTCTCAAATTCAACAATTACGCCTTTAATAATTGCGTTTTGAGCAATGGATGAATTGATTGTGAGAAGAATAGTGCAGATTGAAAAAAATAAATACAATTTTATTTTGGTGAAAGTGTTTATAATTAGCTTCATAAAATAGTTCAATTCTGTATCAAACATAATTAATTAGTGCTAAGCAATTTTTTTTAAAGGAACGGTTGTACAAAATGAATAGTTCTAATGTAGAAAATTAATGCATTCAATTATTGCATCTATAAATTACTAAATAGCATTTCCTTAATCAGTTGGTTTAAATAATGTCAATTTTTCAATGATAAACGCTTTATGCAATCGTTTTCATAAGTTTTGGCTGTATTATTCTATTAGGCTTTAGATACACTCTAATCGAAATCTTTTAAACATTACATTTGCACAAGTTCAAAAAATCTTCTAAAAATAAACGAAATGGCAAAAATTAAAGTAGCCAATCCAGTGGTTGAATTGGATGGCGATGAAATGACCAGAATTATTTGGAAATTTATTAAAGACAAATTAATTCTTCCGTATTTAGAATTAGATATTAAGTACTATGATTTAGGTATGGAGTACAGAGACGAAACCAACGATCAAGTAACTATTGATGCAGCAAATGCAATTAAACAATATGGGGTTGGTATTAAATGTGCAACTATTACACCAGATGAGCAACGTGTGCAAGAGTTTAAGTTAAAACAAATGTGGAAATCGCCGAATGGTACTATTAGAAATATTTTAGATGGTACTGTTTTTCGTGAACCCATTGTTTGCAAAAATGTACCTCGTTTAGTACCCAATTGGACTGCACCAATTTGTATTGGTCGTCATGCATTTGGTGATCAATACAGAGCAACCGATTTTGTAACAAAAGGAAAAGGAAAGTTAACTGTTAAGTTCGAAGGTGAAGATGGTACAATACAAGAATTTGAAGTATTTAACTTTAAAGGCGATGGTGTTGCTTTAGCAATGTACAATACCGATGAAAGCATTTATGGTTTTGCAAGAAGTTGTTTTAATACTGCATTGCAAAAGAAATGGCCTTTGTATCTTTCTACAAAAAATACCATCTTAAAAAAATACGATGGTCGTTTTAAAGACATTTTTGAAGATGTGTATCAAACAGAATTTAAAGCTTTGTATGCCGATGCTGGAATAACTTACGAACATCGTTTAATTGATGATATGGTCGCTAGTGCTTTAAAATGGAATGGTAATTTTGTTTGGGCTTGTAAAAATTATGATGGAGATGTGCAAAGCGATACAGTAGCACAAGGATTTGGTAGCTTAGGTTTAATGACCAGTACTTTGGTTACACCAGATGGTAAAGTAATGGAAGCAGAAGCTGCACATGGTACAGTTACTCGTCATTATCGTGAACATCAAAAAGGCAAACCAACATCTACCAATCCAATTGCTTCAATTTTTGCATGGACAAGAGGTTTAGAGTTTAGAGGTAAATTAGATAACAATCAAGAACTCATTAACTTTTGTAATGCACTGGAACAAGTTTGTATTGAAGTAGTAGAAAGCGGTAAAATGACCAAAGACTTAGCAGTTTGTATTCATGGCAATAAAGTAAATCATGGGGAACATTATTTATATACTGAAGAGTTTTTAGATGAGTTAGATAAAGCTTTACAAGCTAAATTGGCATAGAAAATAGTTAATTAAAACTTAGAATTTTTAGAAAGTCTTTCTTTTTTAAAGAAAGACTTCGTTCGTTAATTTAAATGATTTTGTCATCATAGGTTATTAGCAATAATATGTTTTACAGATAATTGATTACCAGAATGAGTAAGTTGAAATATTTTTTTCAATTAGATGATCTTAATGTATTGCTTGAGAAAAAAATTTTTCTAGTTACAACTTTTATGTCTGGAATTTTGGGCTTAGTAGGGGTTTTGGTTAATTTGTTTCAAGATTTTCCTTTAGCATTAAATTTTGTACTTTTTGTATTTAGCCTACTCTCGTTCTCATTATTAATAGTCACACGTTATGTGAAGTATTCTATAATACACACATACATTTTTTTATTTTTAGTAATTACTTTACTTTCTACGGCTTGGTTTTATAATTCTGGAATTGAAGGGCCATTAATCAATTACTTTTTTTTTGTAATTGTTTTTGGCATTTTTCTGTCACCCAAAAAACATCGATACATTTTTGCATCAATTATTTGTATAAACATAATTGCATTGGCATTAATAGAATATAACTATCCAGATTTAATTGTAAGGTATGCTAGTAGAGAGGCTCAAATTATCGATATTTTGGTTTCATCTTTAATAGCAATTTTTGTATTAGGATCTTTAGTTGTGTTTATTAAAAACTCTTATGACCAAGAACATTTGTTACTTCAAACTACAAATAGCTCATTAGAAGAAACTAATAAACAATTGGCAATAGCCAGAGATGTGGCAGAAAAGGCAACTTATTCAAAATCATATTTTTTAGCAAATATGAGTCATGAAATAAGAACCCCATTAAACGGAATTATAGGTACAACAGAATTATTAAAGTTGCAAATTAATTCTAAAGAAAACCAAGAATTAGTAAATACTTTACAATCTTGTAGCTTATTGTTATTGAATATTATTAATGATGTGCTAGACGTTTCTAAAATAGAAGCAGGTCAATTAACCTTGCACGATGCACCTTTTCAAGTAAAACATTGTGTACATTCTGTTGTACAAATTAATGAAGCTCAAATGAAGAGTTTGGGCAAAAATTTAGATTTAACTTACCACATTGCCGATGATGTTGTGAATGATGTGGTGGGCGATAAAAATAGAATTAAGCAAATACTATTAAACCTTATTAGCAATGCAATTAAGTTTACCGATAAAGGTTCGGTATTTATTGCAGTTACAAAAGATAGTGATGTAGAAAATAAACAAATTCTTACGTTCAAAGTATCTGATACAGGAATTGGCATTGCAGAACAATATATTGGTTTATTGTTTCAACCTTTTACTCAGATAAATGAAGGACATACAAGACCATTTAGTGGAACAGGTTTAGGGTTATCCATTTGTAAGAAACTAGTAGAACTAATGGGTGGAGCAATTGGTGTGCATAGTATTGAAGGAAAGGGTTCTACTTTTAGCTTTCAAATTCCATTAATAAAAAGCGATGAAGAACTTATATTGGAGGATGAATTTGCAACCGTTACAACTCATTCTAAACCACCAATAAAAAAACTCAATATCTTATTGGCAGAAGATAATTTGATGAATCAATTCATTGCAAAAAAAATATTTAGTTCGCTAGGTTATACAATTGATATTGCTCAAAACGGAGTAGAAGCTGTTCATCAAATAAAATCCCAACCATACGATATTATTTTTATGGATATTCAGATGCCTGAAATGGACGGTTTGGCTGCTACTAAAGCAATTTTACAACTACAATTAAAAGAACCTCCTGTAATCATTGCAATGACGGCCAATGCCTTAAAGGAAGATGAACTAATGTGTATAGAAGCTGGTATGAATGATTTTATTGCAAAACCTTTCACCATTGAACAGTTGAAAAAAGTTATTCAAAGATGGGTTTAAGAAGTTAAGAGTAGTGAGTTATAAGTAGTACTTTAAAAGTTTTTAGTTTCTGTTTACTAGTGGTTCGTAACACATAGATTAAAATGCTGTTTTAAGTTTTTCAATATTTAGTTTTTTTCAATTCATCAATCTACCAATTCGAAAATTCGCAAATCCATTAGTCCATTAAAACTTATTCTTCCACATCATACTTTCAACAGGTTTATTTGGCTGCCCACTATATTTAGCATTGCCTTTTTGATTGTACTTTACTTCAATCTCGCCATCTACCGGAAAATAAATTAATTGTCCAATAGGCATTCCCTTATATACACGAACAGGTTGTTTGCAAGAAATTTCAAGAGTCCAGTTGCCACAAAAACCAACATCGCCTTTACCAGCAGTTGCATGAATGTCGATACCCAAACGCCCAGTACTGCTTTTGCCTTCTAAAAAGGGCACATGAGCATGGGTTTCTGTATATTCAGCGGTAACGCCTAAGTAAAATTCGTGAGGTAACAAAACAAAACCTTCGTCGGGTATTTCAAATGCTTCAATTTTATTGTGTTTTTTAGCATCCAATTCTGCATCAATATATTTTGCTAAAGTGCTGCCCAAATGCACATCATAACTATTGCTGCCCAAATCTTCACGATTGTAAGGAACAATTTTAATAGTTCCTTTGTCCATTTCTTCTAAAATTCTTTTGTCGGTTAAAATCATGTTTTTTGTTTTTGGTAGTCGGCGGTAGATTCATTATTCAACACCCTCGGCGTCGCACTCTTCATGGTTCAGTTCAATATTGAGCTAAAAAACCCACCCCATGAAAATTGTTTTCACCTTAAGCTTTTGCTGCCCCTCCCAATAGGGGATGAACATTTCGTTGAACGAATGTGCAATATAAATCGTATTTCTGCAATCTAAAATTTCAACATCAATTATGCCTTTGTTTTATCAACAAAATATTAACGCCACTACTAGATTGGCTGTTTGGAAAATAGAAGAAACAGAGGAGTTTTTTATTGGTACTGTTCCATTGCAACGTACTATTGCTCACCCTCATAAACGTTTACAACATTTAGCTGGCCGTTATTTATTGAGATTTTTGTTTCCCGATTTTCCCTTTCATGCAATAGAAATTGCTACTACAAAAAAACCCTATTTACCCAACGAAGCCTATCATTTTTCAATTAGTCATTGTGGCGATTATGCTGCAGCTATTGTTAGTTCAACCAATAGAGTAGGAGTTGACGTTGAATTGGTAACAGAACGGGTGGTGAAAATTGCTCATAAGTTTTTACATGAAGAAGAACAAAAAATGTTCAATTCTCAATTTTCAATAGACAATGTACAACAATTAACATTGCTATGGAGTTGTAAAGAAGCGATGTTTAAATGGTGGGGCAATGGCGAAGTAGATTTTAGTGAAATGATGCGTATTGAACAATTTCAATTAAATCAATCAGGCACAATAGCAGCCAACTTTACTTCAACTCCATTACAGCTCAATTATCAATTATTTGGTAAACTGTGTTTGGTTTGGGTGGTTCAATAATTAATAATTAACAATGGATAATTGACAATGGAAAAGTGAGAGTTGAACATTGAGCATTGAAAATTATTCTCAACTTTAAACCCCAAACTCCTAATTCCTAATTCCCCATAAACACTTCTTCAACCTTAAATATTTTTCAATTATGCAACAATAGTTATATTGCACAATCTAAGCTTAACGAAAAGGAATTGCTATGACATTTGTAGATCGACTGAAGCATATACGAATTGTACGATCACTGGTTTATACAGTGGTTGGTTTTATTACTTATCCTGGCTTAACCATCTTCAATAAAATTAAAATTGAAGGCACCGAACATTTAAAAAATTTGCCTAACAGAAATGTACTTTTCGTTAGCAATCATCAAACTTATTTTGCCGACGTAATTACTTTTATTCATATTTTTTGTGCAATAAAATGGAGAAAAAATAATCGTTTGGGTTTACCATATTATTTACTAAATCCGTTTACCAATTTATATTATGTAGCTGCTGAAGAAACGATGAAGGGTAGTTTTATCAGTCGTTTTTTTATTTTAGCTGGAGCATTAACTGTGAAAAGAACCTGGCGAGCCGAAGGCAAAGAAGTACAAAGAGGTTTAGACCCTAGTGATACCAGAAAAATTAATAGAGCATTAGAGAATAGTTGGGTAGTAACTTTTCCGCAAGGCACTACCAAGCCATTTGCACCGGGGCGTAAAGGCACGGGTTTTATCATTAAGAATAATCAGCCCATTGTTATACCTGTAGTGATTAATGGATTTTGGAGAGCTTTTAATAAAAAGGGATTGGCATTTAAAAAGAAAGGCTCTTTGTTAAGTGTTCGTTTTAAAGAACCTATGATTATAGATTATACACAACCCGCCGAAGTAATTGTAGAGCAAGTAATGGATGCAATTGAACAAAGCAAAAAGTTTATGCTCAAAGGCAAGCATCATTTAATGAATGCATTGGATAAATAGTACCAATAAACCTATAAGGTTTAGAAAAATTTATAGGTTTGGTTGTCATTTATTACCTAGGGCAACAGAACACGACTTACGAAGCTACAAGTTTCGAAGAGCTTAGTTGAATAGTGCCAAACTTCTAGGGTCAAACATCACTCTTTACAGTTTTCATTTGAATTATATCAACTAAGAATGCAAAAGCCATAGAAAAATAGATATATCCTTTAGGGATTTCAAAATGGAAACCTTCTGCTAATAATGCTACACCAATCATCATTAAAAAGCAGAGTGCTAAAATTTTAAATGATGGATGTTTTCTAATAAAACTGCTAATGGGCTTTGATGCAAATAACATAATAATAACTGTTACTATTACAGCGGTGTACATAACCCATAATTCTTTAACCATTCCAACAGCAGTAATGATTGAATCTACAGAAAACACTAAGTCTAATAGTATAACTTCAACCAGTAATCTTTTAAAAGTGTTTTTATTAGATGTAGTAGGTGAATCACTTTTATTAATTTCTGTTTTATGATAAATTTCTTTAGTGCTTTTATATATTAGAAATAGTCCACCAACAATTAATATAATTCCTTTACCCGAAAAGTCAATTTCGAATAAATTAAATAAGGTTTTATCTAGTTTTAAAATCCAAGAAATAAAAGCTAGTAAACAAAGTCTCATTACCATAGCTAATGCAATACCCCAAAATCTTAGTTTATTTCTTTGATTTTCTGGCAGTTTATCAGCAAGAATAGAAATGAAAATAATATTGTCAATACCAAGAATTACTTCTAAGGCTATTAATGAAATTAAGGGTATAATCGCTTCTGTCATGGCTTTTTTTAAGTTCTAAATATAACTTTTTTTACATTTTCTGCCTTTGTTTGTGTTCTTTACCATCAACAACTATTGGAAACCCATCATTCAATATCTTTTATCATCCAAATATCACAACCTGTATGGCCAGAGTTGCCTAATGGTTGAGATAAATAGTTAAAGCCAAACGCTTCATATACTTTCACAGCTTTATTTAACTCTGGTAAGGTTTCTAAATATATTTTTTTGAAGCCCATTGCTTTGGCCGTTGCTATACATTGAGCAATCATTTGTTTGCCTAAGCCAATATTTCTAATACTTGGATGTAAATACATTTTTACCAATTCACAAGTATCGTTGGGCAAACCTTCTGTAGGATAAATGCCTGCACCTCCTACTACTTCATTGTTTTGTAGAGCTACAAAATATTTACTCTTTGTGTTGGCATTGAATAGTTCAAACAATGTATCGGTAGTGGCATCAAAATAAACAGTACCTGGTTTGTTGGCATTAAATTCTTTTAACGCAGCCCTAATAATTGTTGCTATTGCAACATTGTGTTGTGGTTCAATAGCAACAATTGAAATATCTTGTATCATTTAACTTTTAAAAAAGTTTTTATAACAATTCATCAATCCATTGGTACTCGAATCGTGGCTGTTAACAGCTTCATCATTTTCAAGTTCAGGTAAAATTTTATTGGCCAATTGTTTACCTAATTCAACTCCCCATTGATCAAAACTGAAAATGTTCCAAATAACACCTTGCACAAAAATTTTATGTTCATACAACGCAATCAACATACCTAAAGTAAATGGAGTTACTTGTTTTACTAAAATAGAATTGGTTGGTTTATTGCCTTGAAATACTTTAAACGGATATAACTTTTTTACTTCTTCATCAGTTTTGCCTGCTTTTACCAATTCGGCTTTGGCTTCTTCTTCAGTTTTACCATTCATTAATGCTTCTGTTTGAGCAAAGAAATTACTCATGAGTTTATTATGATGATCTCCAATAGCATTATGTGTAATAGCAGGTGCAATAAAATCACATGGAATTACAATAGTTCCTTGATGAATCAATTGGTAAAACGCATGTTGACCATTTGTGCCTGGTTCGCCCCAAATTACTGGTCCTGTTTTGTAATCTATCGTGTTACCATTTCTATCAATACACTTTCCATTACTCTCCATATTGCCTTGCTGAAAGTAAGCTGCAAATCTGTGCATGTATTGATCGTACGGTAAAATGGCTTCACTTTGTGCATCAAAAAAGTTGGTGTACCAAATGCCTAATAATGCCATTAATACGGGAATGTTTTGATTGAATTTTGCTGTTTTAAAATGTTCATCTGCTTCAAATGCACCTTTTAATAACTGTTCAAAATTATTATAGCCAATAGTAAGAGCAATTGATAAACCAATAGCACTCCATAAACTGTAACGACCACCTACCCAATCCCAAAACTCAAACATATTGGCAGTATCAATACCAAATTTGGCTACTTCTTTTTCATTGGTACTTAATGCTGCAAAATGTTTTGCAATATGGGCTTCATCTTTTGCATGTTCTAAAAACCAAGCTCTAGCAGTGTGAGCATTGGTCATGGTTTCTTGTGTAGTAAATGTTTTAGAAGCAATGAGAAATAAAGTTTCTTCGGGCTTAATTTTCTTTAAAGTTTCTGCAATATGAGTTCCGTCAACATTGCTTACAAAAAAAGTTTCAATGCCTTTTTTCCAGTAAGGTTTTAGGGCTTCAGTTACCATTACTGGACCTAAATCGCTTCCACCAATACCAATATTTACAATGTACTTTATTTTCTTGCCAGTATAACCTTTCCATTTGCCTGAATGAACATTGCTGCAAAAATTTTCCATTTGTTGCAACACTTTTTTTATTAACGGCATCACGTCTTTACCATCAACTAAAATAGGTGTATCAGAAAAATTTCTTAGTGCAGTGTGTAAAACTGCTCTGTGTTCAGTTTCATTAATCTTTATTCCTGCAAACAATGCATGAATAGCATCTTTCAGTTTACAATCATCAGCTAATTGTAATAAAAGCTGCAATGTTTTATCGTTGATGATATTTTTTGAGTAGTCGAATATTAAATCATTTAAACACAAAGAAAATTTTTTGAAGCGATCTTTATCTGCTGCAAAAAGGTCTTTCATTTTTCTTCGATTCATTTCTTCTTCATGGTGTTTCTTCAATAAAAACCATGCTTGGGTAGTGGTTGGATTAACTCTTGGTAACATATCTATTCTTTAAAAGTCAAAATTCAAAAGTGAAAAACTAAAATTTTAAAAACTAATTTCAAAAAAACTAAAAACTAATTTTAAAAAACAAAAAAATCTAAAAGATCAAAAACTAAAAAAATAACTCAAAACTTATTACTTACAACTTACTACTTAAAACTCATAACTCGTAACTCAACTCACAACTCTTCTATCACTTCAATTGTTTTTTGTACCATACTTTCGGTAATATCTAAATGCAAAACCATTCTAACTTGTGTGGGGGATATTGCAAACATAAGGATATTTTGTGCTTTCATCTGCTCTACAAATTCAGTAGGGTTTAATCTACCTGCTATTTGAAAAATAATAATATTGGTATCTACAGGTAATATTTCTTGTACAAAATCTTTTTTACTCAATGCCGTTGCAATCAACTGAGCATGTGTGTGGTCTTTTGCTAAACGTTCAATATTATTGTCTAATGCATAAATTCCAGCAGCTGCTAAAAAACCAGCTTGCCTCATTCCACCACCAAAAACTTTTCTTAGTCTCCTAGATTTTTTTATAAACGCTGTATCACCAAGTAAAATACTCCCAACAGGAGTACCTAAACCTTTACTTAAACAAATAGAAATTGAATTGAATGTATTGCCATATTGCTGTGTGTTTTCTTTATTTGCAACTATGGCATTGAAAAGTCTTGCACCATCTAAGTGTAATGCTAAATTATGTAGTGTACAAACCTCTTTTATTTTTTCTATTTCTTTAAAGTTATAGCAGCTACCACCAGCTCGGTTTACAGTGTTTTCAAGACTTACCAATTTAGTGGTGGCTTTATGAATATCTTCTGTATTGTTAATGGCGTTTTTTACTTGCTCTGCTGTTACTCTACCTCTATCACCTTTCAATAAATGCACACTGCAACCACTATTAAATGCAATGCCTCCACCTTCGTATTGATAAATATGGCTTAACTCATCACACACTACTTCATCGGCAGGTTGTGTATGAGTCTTAATAGCAATTTGGTTGGTCATTGTTCCGCTTGCACAAAACAAGCCAGCTTCCATGCCAAATAATTGTGCAGCTTTTTGTTCCAATGCATTAATGGTGGGGTCTTCTCCAAAAACATCATCACCCACTTGTGCTTGCATCATTGCTTCAAGCATCGCTGGAGTAGGTTTTGTAACAGTATCGCTTCTATAATCAATAAGCATACTTCTAAAATTTATAACTGTGTTTCATAAAGTTCATATTGGGTAATAAGTTGCCTGAAAAATCAAAGTAAGCATTGTTCTCCCAACTACTTCCTTTTCCCCATCTATCTTTCATGGGCGATGTTATCCATGCTGGTTCCCAATACATAATTCCATTGCCACCATTGGTAATTAAGGTTTGAATTAAATCTTGCATATACCGTTGTTGATCTTCTTTGGTAAATGCATAACCTTCTATTGGTGTGGTTGAATAAAACAAGTTGCCATAAGTATCAGCATTATCATTCGTCCAGGGAAATGCAGTTTCAACCAATACAATGGGTTTGTTGAATTTCTTTTTCAATAGTTGAACAGTATCGCCAATAGCTTGCATGCTATTTACGGTACTCCATTTATAATAATGCGATATTCCAAGAATGTCAAAATCAGTTACTTTTCCTTTTTCAATGATGTTACTTGTCCACCAATTGGCATATTGTAATTGAGCAACATGAATAATCACTTTAGGTTTTATGGTTGAGGTTGACGCAAAGTCACGAACAGCTTTTATACCACTATTTACCAATACTCCAAAGTTTTCCCAGTTGTTGTTGGCACTATCAATTTTTCCAATTGGCCAAAGCATGCCAAAAGTGTTTTCATTGCCCACTTGAATCATTTCTGGAACTAAGTTTTTGCTCTTATAATAATTCAACACACTTAACGTGTAATTATACACTGAATCTCTCAACACATTCAATGATTTATTTTGCCAAGCAGCAGGAATAATTTGTTTATCAGGATCGGCCCAATCATCTGAATAATGCAAGTCTAAACATACAGCCATACCTTGTTCTTTGGCTCTTTGCATGGTTTTCTCTACATCCAATAAATCACTATACATTTTGCCGCCTGTAACTGGTAATTGCCAAGTTGGATTATGCCAAAGCCTTACACGAACAGTGTTGGTGCCTATTTGTTTGAATATGCTAAAAGCATCTTTTGGCTGATTGTTTATTTTAAAAACGCCACCATTATTTTCAATTTGATTTACATACGATAAATCGGCACCCATTATAAATGTATTCCAATGATAGTTGCCATTTTTATCTTTAGTTGCTTTCTGTGTGGGTGAACATGAAAATAGTGTTACAGTTAGCAACACTATTCCAATGATGATATTCATTTTCATGGAATATTATTTTCCTTTTTGAACCAATGGATAATGATCTACAGTTTCAAAAACATTCCTTGGATCTGCTTTTAGTACTTCAATAAATTTTCTCAAAGAATCGGTATAAGGCTGTTTGGCAAACATTCTATCATGTGCAAGAATAACTATGCAATTGGGTTCGTAGGTATTGCCATAATCTAGTTTTTCGTTTACTGTATTGGCTAATGCAACTGCACCTTGTTTGGGTTTACTGCCTCCTACAAATTCCCATTCTACATCCCAACCCAGTAAATGATAACCCAACGCATCTAATTTACCTGCAACTGCTAAAGTAGATTTCGGGCCTTTAATTTGTCCGTTGTTTGCCCAAGTTGGGTTACCAGGTAAACGAATAATTTTTACAGGAATATTCAATTCTTTTTCGGCACGAATAAAATCACTTACAGCACTATCGCTTTGCGAATAAAAGCTTTGGTATTTATTTTGAAACCCATGTGTGTAACTATGATTGGCCAATAAAAATTTAGGATAAGCATTACGTATAGAATCTACAAAATATCTTCTTCTGTTATCTGTTTGATGCATTCCTACCATAAAGAAAGTAGCTTTAACATCCATTTCCTCAAATACTTTTTTACAAATATTGCTGCCAGGAGGTTGAGGAGCATCGTCCCAAGTTAAAAATATGTAACGTTTGCTGCTATCGTACTTTATTGGAGTGCCAGGTACTGCTTTTTTTTCAACTACTACTGTAGAGTCTTTTTTCACTTCTTTTTCTTTGCCATTATTGCAACTCGTAGAGGCTGTAATAACCAAAGCTGTGGCTGCAAGTAAAACGCTTGATTTTATTAGGTAATTCATATTTAATAGATTGAGGGTTCAAATATAAAGGTGTAGTAAGTACATCATTTATCAAAACTTATTCTTTTAATGTGTATAAGAAAATTTTAACGCTACATACTGCTTTAAATACCAATGAAATAGCAGATAAATACGGGTTTAACAACCAAACATTTATCTGCAATATTTTAAAAGTATCATCTTGCTATTCTTGTTATTTTTGCAGCCCAGAAAAAAAAGAATATGAGCGAAGAAAAGAGCCTAAATTTTATTGAAGAAATTATTGAAAATGATTTGGCAAATGGTAAACATGTATCTATTACTACACGTTTTCCTCCTGAACCCAATGGCTATTTGCATATTGGTCATGCAAAAAGTATTTGTTTAAATTTTGGATTAGCCAATAAATATGGTGGAAAAACCAATTTACGTTTCGATGATACCAATCCTACAACAGAAGAAACGGAGTATGTAGAAAGCATTAAAGCAGATGTACAATGGTTGGGCTTTACTTGGGCTAATGAATTATATGCATCTAATTACTTTGATACTTTATATGCCTATGCTGTAAAGCTTATTGAGAAAGGTTTGGCTTATGTTGATGATAGTTCTAGTGAAGAAATTGCCACACAAAAAGGTACACCAACCACACCTGGAACAAGAAATAAATTTGCTGATAGAACGGTAGCAGAAAATTTGCAATTGTTTAATGAGATGCGTGAAGGGAATTATGCCGATGGCGAAAAAGTGTTGAGAGCAAAAGTGGATATGAGCAGCCCAAACATGCACATGAGAGATCCTATTATTTATAGAATTAAACATGCCCATCATCATCGAACTGGAGATAAATGGTGTATTTATCCAATGTATGATTTTGCTCATGGACAAAGTGATTCTATTGAAAATATTACACACTCTATTTGTACATTGGAATTTATTCCTCATAGAGAATTGTACAATTGGTTAATTGAGCAATTAGAGATTTTTCCTTCTAAACAATATGAGTTTGCACGTTTAAACATGACGTATACTGTTATGAGCAAACGTAAATTGTTACAACTCGTTAATGAAAAGCATGTAACTGGTTGGGACGATCCCCGTATGCCAACAATTACAGGTATGCGTCGTCGTGGTTATGGGGCAGCAGCTATTAGAGAGTTTTGTGATAAAATTGGAGTAGCCAAAAGAGAAAATTTAATTGATATTGGTTTGCTAGAGTTTTGTGTAAGAGAAGAACTCAATAAAACTGCTTTACGTAGAATGGTGGTGTTCGATCCTTTGAAAATTATTATTACTAATTACGATAAAGGCAATGAAATATTGAGTATTGAAAACAATCCTGAAGACGAAAATGTAACATATAGAGACGTTCCTTTTAGTAATGAAATCTATATTGAAAGAGATGATTTTATGGAAGTTCCTCCAAAAAAATTCTTTAGATTATTTCCGGGTGGAATGGTTCGTTTAAAAGGAGCTTATATTATTAAATGCGATGAAGTTGTAAAGGATGACGCAGGTGTGGTTACAGCTTTAAAATGTTCTTATATACCTGAAAGTAAAAGTGGTAGCGATACTAGTGGCATTTCAGTAAAAGGAACTTTGCATTGGGTGAGTGTTGCACAAGCAGTAAGTGCTGAGGTAAGAGAATATGATCGTTTATTTAAGTATGAAAATTTAGCTGAAGCAGAGGGTGATTTTAAAGACCATATCAATGTGGACTCTTTAAAAATTATTCCTCAAGTATTTGCAGAGCCTGCATTAGCTGAAACCAATTTTGAAAATCGTTATCAGTTTTTACGTAAAGGATATTTTTGTTTAGATAAAGAAAGTACAGCCGATAAAATGGTGTTTAATAGAACTGTTACTTTAAAAGATACTTGGGCGAAGGAAGTAAAGAAGAATTAATAATTACTGATTTGAAATTGCTGTTTATTGAAGCGTAGATTTTTTTGTAACGAGCTGTAGAATAAAATTGAACTTCAGAGGCGTCGCACAGCCGATAGCTATCGGCTTCAAGTGATGAATAAATATTGAACAAGATACAATAGAAAGGAAAGGCACATAATAGCCTTTCCTCTTTGTTTACTTTGTATTCTTTGTGAACTTCGTGTGAAATAAAAATTATCAATGGATTTACTAGCAACATACAAACAAAACTGGAAAAAACATTTCCGTCATTTAACACCCAATAACTGTCATTTAGTATTGGCTGTTAGTGGAGGTGTGGATAGTGTTGTATTGACTGATTTAGTGTTTAAAGCTGGTTTTAATTTCACCATTGCACATTGTAATTTTCAATTAAGGGGAGCAGCAAGTGATGGTGATGAACAGTTTGTAAAAAGTCTTGGTAAAAAATATAATAAAGAAGCGTTGGTAAAGCGTTTTAATACCGAAGCTTATGCCAATGAACAGAAAGTTTCTATTCAAGTTGCAGCAAGAGAGTTGAGGTATGCTTGGTTTGAGGAAATCGTGAATAGATATCAGATGACGGATGACAGATGGCAGATTAAAGATATTAGATATAGGATGGCAGATGATAGCCAAAATAAGTTAGATTCTAGAGGTAATTCCTGTCAACTGTCAACTATCAACTGTCAACTGTTGACTGCTCACCATGCCGATGACAACATCGAAACTGTATTAATGAATATTTTCAGAGGTACTGGAATTAGTGGTTTACATGGCATTTTACCTGCACAAGGGAAACTAATTCGTTCATTGTTATTTGCCAATAAAGCATCGATTGTTGAGTATGCACAGCAACATAATTTAAGTTGGATAGAAGATGCTTCCAATGCAACGGATAAATATTCAAGAAATTTTTTTAGGCATCATGTAATTCCATTAGTGAAAGAAGTATATCAAAATGCCGATGAAAATTTATTAGGGAATATTGAACGTTGGAAAGAAGTAGAACAAGTGTACAATCAAAGTATTGAATTGACTAAATCAAAGTTATTAGAGCATAAAGGAAATGAAGTACTTATACCTGTGTTGATGTTACAAAAGCAAAAGCCACTAAACACCATTACTTATGAAATAGTAAAAGATTATGGTTTTACTGCTGCTCAAGTAATTGATATCATTCAATTGTTAAAAGCAGATAATGGAAAGTTTGTGGCTTCACTTACCCATAGAATAATTAGAAATAGAAATTGGCTCATCATTGCACCACTTGCATCGTTCGAAGCAATGCATATTTTAATTGAATCAAAAGTGCAATCTATAAATTTTGAAAATGGAAGTATTGAAATTTCAGTAATAGAAAACCTTTCCTCAGTTTCAGAGGATGTAAATTTGGTTCAATTGGATGCTGCTAAAGTTCAATTTCCATTACTACTCAGAAAATGGAAAACTGGTGACTATTTTTATCCTCTCGGTATGCAGAAAAAGAAAAAAATCAGTCGTTTTCTTATAGATAAAAAATTATCTACTATACAAAAAGAAAAGATTTGGGTTATTGAAAGTAATCAAAGAATCATTTGTGTGGTGGGACAAAGGATTGATAATCGATTCAAAATTATGCCTTCAACAAAACAAGTGTTGCAATTAAAACTAATTTAAAACCGAGTTTCTACTTTCTTATTTAAAATAAAATGCACAGTGTATAACGCTGTGCATTTTTATTTCAATTCAGTAATGTAATATTAGTTTAAAGAAGCATCTACTATACTTTCGATTGGTGTTTTGCTATAATCATTCACAACATTGTATAAGGTATCTCTTTCAATAGGTTCTCTTTTGGCTTGTTTAATTAAGTTTACCAATTCAGCGGTAGTCATTGATGGATTTTGTTCTTCACTTCCTGCCATAGAATAAATTTTGGTGGTATCATCAATTGTTCCATCAATATCATTCACTCCAAAGCTTAATGTAAGTTGAGCATTTTGACGCCCCAACATTGGCCAATAAGCTTTTATGTGTGGAAAATTATCCATGTATAATCTGCCAATGGCATACACCCTCATATCTTCAATCACAGATGATTCTGGCACATGGCTCATTTCATTATCGTGGTTTCTAAACTTCAATGGAATGAAGGTATTAAAACCACCAGTTTCATCTTGCAACTGTCTCAATCTTTCCATGTGATCTACTCTATGCCAAAATTTTTCCACATGTCCATATAACATGGTAGCGTTGCTATGCATGCCAATTTTATGTGCAGCTTTATGAATCGCTAACCAACCATTGGCATCTACTTTATCATCACAAATTTGTTGACGAACTTCTGGATGAAAAATTTCGGCTCCTCCGCCTGGTAAAGATTGTAAACCTGCATCTTTTAAAAATTGCATGCCTTCTTCAACCGATAATTTGGCTTTTCTAAACATGTAATCTAACTCAACAGGCGTAAAACCTTTAATGTGTAAATCTGGACGATGATTTTTTATTTTTTGCAAGGTTTCAGCAAAGAATTTTAAATCCATTTTGGGATGCACTCCACCAACAATATGCACTTCGGTAACGGGCTGACCATCGTATTTTTTAACAATATTCAACATGTCTTCTGAACTCAGTTCCCAACCTTCTTCCTTGTGAGCGTACAATTTTGAATATGAACAAAATTTACAACTAAACACACAAACATTGGTAGGTTCTATATGAAAGTTTCTATTGAAATAAGTTCTATTGCCATGCTTTTGCTCACGAACCCAATTGGCCAAAGCTCCAACAAATGGTAGAGAAGCTTCTTCGAACAACAAAACACCTTCTTCGAAATTGATTCTTTGTTGATGAATGATTTTATGGCCAATAGCCTGTAAAGCTGTATTTTTTTCGTGATTAATGATTTGTTCAATTCCAGATATAGTAGCTGTCATTCCTTTGAATTTAATTAATGTACAAAACTAAGTGTTGTACTACAACAATAAATACACAAACAAGTTTTATTTGGGTGATAATTATCATTTATCGAAAAAAAAGTCCTGCAAAATTTGCAGGACTTCCAAAGCGATTGTTTTAATTTAGACTACCAAAAATTGATCATGAATATAATCGGCTACGCTAACTAAATTGTTTGTTTTTTCGTACACAGCCAATTGTCTATCGGCTCCTGTACCTTGTTCCATCATTTTGCTGATGTAATTTATAAATGCTCGGCTACCTAAATCGTCCACTACATCGTCAACAAAGTCTAACAATTCATAAATTAATAAACGGGTATTTACTTCAGTTTCTTTTCCAAAATCTATCATACTACCATCAATTCCATACCTTCCAGCTCTCCATTTGTTTTCAGTTATCAATGCACGTTGGTACATTATAAAGTTTAAATTCTGGTGGCGAAGTTTGTACAGTTTAGCACAAATGGCTTGAAACAATGCAGCAATTGCAATGGTTTCATTAATAGTCATAGGAACATCGCAAATTCTAAACTCAACTGTGTTAAAGAAAGGATGTACACGTAAATCCCACCAAATTTTC
This sequence comes from Asaia bogorensis, assembly GCA_943371535.1. Lineage (GTDB taxonomy): Bacteria > Bacteroidota > Bacteroidia > Chitinophagales > Chitinophagaceae > UBA1930. The sequence goes on from CALRVE020000053.1 coordinate 21,784, forward strand.
TTTGCATTGTCAATACAATTGGTTTTGATGAGAATGTTTACATAGCGTTCGTAGGCCTCATAGCTTTCAAAATAATCTGGAATGCCTGTACGTGGAAATTTGTCAAATACTTTTGTTCGAAAAGATTTGTAGCCTGTTTTTCTGCCTTCCCAAAAAGGGGAGTTGGTACTTAATGCATACACATGTGGCAAAAAATATCTTGC
>CALRVE020000054.1:0-21101 GCA_943371535.1 Asaia bogorensis
TCATGTGCAAATAGTTGGGAAAACTTAGCATTGCCCCCAACAATTGGATGCTTACATTTGCGGCAATAGAAATAACAGCTTTTTATACATGCTGCTTTATGTACAACTGTACAAGCCGATAGCTATCGGCTGTGCGACGCAACTGAAGTTGAAAATTGCGGTGCAGCTGATTACCAAAATATATTTTATAACACAATGGAAATTACCGTTAAAACCGCTGAGCAACTTCGTTTAACTGCCGAAGAATTTGAGTTAATTAAACAAAAATTGGGTCGTACCCCCAACTTTACTGAGCTATGTACTTTTAGTGCAATGTGGAGTGAGCATTGTAGCTACAAAAACTCTATCAAATGGTTAAAAACATTACCTAGAGATGGAGGCAGAATGTTGGTGGCTGCTGGTGAAGAAAATGCTGGCTTGATGGATATGGGCAATGGCTTTGGCGTGGTATTCAAAATTGAAAGTCATAACCACCCAAGTGCATTAGAACCTTTTCAAGGTGCTGCAACTGGTGTTGGTGGAATTCAAAGAGATATTTTTACGATGGGAGCAAGACCCATTGCCTCTTTAAACAGTTTGCGTTTTGGTAATTTAAAAGAAAAGAAAACCCAACATTTATTAAAAGGTGTGGTGCATGGTATTGGTCATTATGGTAACTGTTTTGGTGTACCAACTGTTGGTGGTGAGGTGTATTTTGAAGATTGCTACCATACCAATCCGTTGGTAAATGCCATGAGTGTGGGCATTATGCAAAGCAATAAAATGATTAGTGCAACTGCCGAAGGAGTTGGTAATCCAGTTTTTTTTGTAGGTAGTGCAACAGGTAAAGATGGCATTGGTGGTGCAAGTTTTGCCAGTGCTGATATTACAGAAGAAAGTGTGCAAGAATTACCAGCAGTACAAGTGGGTGATCCATTTCAAGAAAAAAAATTATTAGAAGCTTGTTTAGAATTGATAGATACTGATGCTATTGTTGGTATGCAAGATATGGGTGCTGCTGGCATTATTTGCAGTACTGCCGAAATGAGTGCTAAAGGAAAAGTAGGAATGAGGATTGATTTAGATAAAGTTCCTACTAGGCAAAAAGACATGAAAGCTTGGGAATTATTGTTGAGTGAAAGCCAAGAAAGAATGTTGATAGTAGTAGAAAAAGGCAAGGAAAAACAGGTGTTGGATATTTTTGAAAAATGGGATTTAAGTGCCAGCAATATTGGGGAAGTTACAGATGATGGGTTATTGAAATTTTATATGCATGGTGTTTTAGAAGCAGAAGTTCCTGCATATGAATTAGTGCTTGGTGGTGGTGCACCACAATATACCAGAGAGTATACTGAGCCAAAATATTTTGGAAAAATAAATGCTTTTGATATTAATACTGTTGAAGATATTACTAACGTAAAGTCTGTTGCAGAACAGATAATTCAAATACCCAACATTGCTTCAAAACGTTGGGTGTATACACAATATGATAGCATGGTGGGTGCTGCAAATGCAAGCACCAATGCACCAAGTGACGCAAGTATTGTTTTAGCGAAAGGAACTGGCAAGGCTTTAGCCATGACAGTAGATTGCAATAGTAAATATGTATTTGCCAATCCTTATGTGGGTGGAATGATTGCAGTTGCAGAAGCTGCAAGAAATATTGTTTGTAGTGGAGGTGAGCCAATTGGTGTAACCAACTGCTTAAATTTTGGTAATCCTTACGATCCAGAAGTATATTATCAGTTTGTAAAAGCTGTAACAGGTATGGGCGATGCTTGTAGAAAATTTAATACACCTGTAACTGGTGGTAATGTAAGTTTTTATAATCAAGGGCCAGAAGGTGCAGTTTACCCAACACCAACTATTGGTATGGTAGGTGTGTTAGATGATTTTAATAATAGAATGACTTTGAATTATAAGAATGAAGGCGATGTTATTGTATTGATTGGTGAGCAAAAAAATTGTATTGGCAGCAGTGAATATTTACACAAATTAAAAGGTATTGAATATTCTCCTGCACCAGCATTTGATTTAGACGAAGAGTTTAAAGTACAAGCTTTAGTGGCTGATTTAATTAAACAAAAATTAGTTAGTTCTGCACATGACATAAGTGAAGGTGGTTTAGCTGTAACCTTATTGGAGAAAGGGTTTAATAATAATTTAGGATTTAACATAGCCTCCCCAACCCCTCCAAAGGAGGGGCTAAGGCAAGATGCGTTTTGGTTTGGAGAAGCTCAAAGTAGGGTTGTTGTAACAGTTGCTCCATCTCAAATTTCAAATTTCAAATCAGTCATTGAATCGGCTGGAATTTCTTTCACTGAATTAGGCTCAGTTTCATCTGGTGCAATAAAAGTAAATGGAGAAAGTTGGGGCAGCATAATAGATTGGAAAGAAAAGTATGACACTGCTATTGAGAAAGCCCTAAATCCCTAAAGGGACTTTATAAATTCGTTAATATGAATTCGATTATAAAACAAACAAAGTTTTTTTTGTCACCCTTACAGGAATCTACAACAAACTCCTCTTCAGGGGTTGGGGGCATTATTGTAACTGGTGCTGCTGGTTTTATAGGCTCTTGTATGGTTGAATATTTGAATGAACAGGGCTATGAAAATTTAATTTTGGTAGATGATTTTGGTGTAGAAGCAAAACGAAAAAACTGGGAAAGTAAAAAGTTTATAGAAATAGTTGAACGTCATAGTTTATTGGATTGGTTAAATGAGAAAGACCCGAAAATTGATTTTGTTATTCATCTAGGAGCCAGAACCGATACCACAGAATTTGATTATGAAGTACACAGAGAACTAAACTACAATTACTCCATTGATGTTTGGAATTATTGTGCAGCTAATCAAGTTCCATTGGTGTATGCTTCCTCTGCTGCAACTTATGGAGATGGTGCATTGGGTTACAATGATAACCACGAAATAGTAGAACAATTGCAACCCTTAAATCCCTACGGAGTAAGTAAAAATGAATTTGACAAATGGGCTCTTCAACAAGTTAAAGATGGTAGTTTATGCCCACCATTCTGGGCTGGACTAAAATTCTTTAATGTGTATGGCCCAAATGAATATCATAAGGGCAGAATGGCTAGTGTTATTTGGCATTCATTCAATCAAATCAAAAAAGATGGGGTTGTAAAGTTGTTTAAAAGTCATCGACCTGATTTTAAAGATGGTCAGCAATTGAGAGATTTTGTATATGTAAAAGATGTGGTGAAAGTTATTTTTTGGATGATGGAGTCAATTGAGAATGGACAATGGTCAATTGACAAAAATAGCTTATACAATTTGGGTACAGGAACAGCTAGAAGCTTTGATGATTTGGTAAAATCCACCTTCGCTGGATTGGATGTAGAACCCAATATCCAATACATAGACATGCCATTGGATATTCGTGATAAATACCAGTATTTTACGGAGGCCAATATGCAAAAACTGAAAGAAGCAGGTTATACAGATGAGTTTTATTCTTTGGAGGAAGGCGTAAATGATTATGTTCGACATTATTTGAAAGAGTTGAAAATATATTAATACTTAACTTTAGTAAAAGTTTCGCTATGAACAACGAGGAAAAAAAGCAAGCATTACAAGATTTGTTAAGTACTGCTGATGAAGGCTTGACCAATGTTTTAATGGAAACTGCCGAAGCCTATCAAAAGAAAGTACAGGAAGAATTTATCCTAACTGATGAATACATTGCAGAATTGGAAAGACGAAGTGCTGACTTAAGAAGTGGAAAAGATAAAGGATTTACTTACGAGGAGGTGTTAGAACGTACGCAAAAAATATTTAAAGAGAAGTACAATGTTGTATATACTCCAAATATCTCCTAAAGCTGTTTTAGAGTTCGAAGATTTACTTGATTGGTATTTAAAAATTGATATAAGAATAGGAGAAAAATTTGCTGATGAGTATTTCACTGCATTAAACAAAATTGTTCATCAACCTAAATATTATTCATTTATAGCTCCTCATAAAAGACGAATTCCATTTAAAACAATGAAAGCCATGTTGGTGTACATCATTAAAAAAGACATGATTGAAGTAATAGCAGTAAAAGATATGAGAAGTAAACCAGATAAACATTTCTATTAATACTTAACTTTAGTAAAATTTTCGCTATGAACAACGAAGAAAAAAAGCAAGCATTACAAGATTTGTTAAGTAAAGCTGATGAAGGCTTGACCAATGTGTTAATGGAAGCTGCTGAAGCCTATCAAAAGAAAGTGCAAGAAGAATTTGTTGTTCCACAAGAATGGATTGAAGAATTTGAACAACGAAGTGCTGACCTAAGAAGTGGAAAGGATAGTGGTTGTAATCCCAGAGAAACAATTTTACTTGCTAAGAAAAAATTAGAAGAATTTAGAAATCAACAATACAATGAAGTATAAGATTGTTGAATCTACAAAGGCAAAAAATGAGTTAATTGAATTAGTTCAATTTTATGAAAAAATACAGCCTAATCTTGGCGATAGAATATTGAAAGAATATGAAATGATACTAGATGCGTTAGAAGTTTCTCCATATCATTATTTTAATGTTTCTAACTCTATTAGAAGAATGTTATTCAAAAAATTCCAGTGTGGTGTTTTTTATAAAATTACCAACGATGTTGTAGAAATTATATCAATCAAAGACTTAAGAATTAACCCTAAAAAATTCCCCCAATAATTAAAAAAAGATGAACAAAAAAATAGCCATCATAGGTGGTGGAAACTTAGGAACAGCAATTGCTGAAGGTTTATTCAGCAGTGGCTTTATTCTTCCACAAAATATTACAGTTACTAAGCGAAACTTAGAAACTATAAGACATTTAGAAACAAAAGGTGTAACAATTACCAGCGATAATAACGAAGCAGTTGCAACAGCCGATTACATTATACTTGCCATTAAGCCTTTTCAGATAAAGGAAGTGTTGATTAAAATGAAAGCTTCTTTACAACCACAAAAACATGTTTTAGTAAGTGTGGTTACCGGTGTTTGGGTGAAAGAAATGCAAGATTTATTGGGTACAGATTTCCCTATTTTTAGAGCAATGCCAAATACAGCCATTGCTATTCAAGAAAGTATGACATGTATTAGTGAAAGTAATGCAAGTAAAGAGCAAATTCAATTTGTAACAGACGTATTCAATCAGCTTGGTAAAACAGTTTTTATAGAAGAAAAATTAATGGACGCTGCAACTGTGTTGGCTGCTTGTGGCACTGCTTATGCCATGCGATATATACGTGCAAACATTCAAGGAGGAATTGAAATTGGTTTTAGTGCTACAACTGCTAGTTTAATTGCTGCTCAAACGGTAAAAGGTGCTGCTGAATTATTGTTGCAAAAAAATACACACCCAGAGCAAGAAATAGATAAAGTAACTACTCCGAAAGGCTGTACCATTGCTGGATTAAATGAAATGGAACACCAAGGCTTTAGCTCATCTTTAATAAAAGGCATTGTAACCAGTTATAAAAAAATTGTGAATGATATGTAAGCATTATTCAGCCAACTCAATAGTAATGGCATGTTTAAAATACACACCTAACTTTTTTTTCAATTCAGCAGTATCTTTTGGTACTGCTTTTTTATAAATAAATAGTCTATATCGCATGGTATCATTCACCAATAATTCATCTCTATTTACCTTCTCCAATTTGCTCCAATAAGCAAATAACTTATCGGTTTTTTCTTTGTATTTACTAGCTAGAAAATATATTTTATATCGTATAGTATCCGTAATTGGTGTGATTGGTTTTGCAATAATTTCAGTTGTATTAACAGGTGCTATTATAGTATCTTTTTTTTCTACAAGATCATTTTGATTTGACTGATTCACGTAAAAACTAACTCCCCAAATAACCAATCCAATGATAACCACTGTTGCTAAAATTAAAGCTAAACGCTTGAAGTTGATACTATTTTTTTTAGTTGGTTCAACAACTAATCCTTCAAAACTACTTTCCTTATGGGCTATTGAAGCAACAATAGATGATATGTTTTCAATTTTTGAAACGCCCAGTGAAAATTCAATTTGCCCTGTTTGTAGTTTGGTGAGTGTACCAATTCCCTCAATAGTATATGGTTTACCAATGTTTAACCAATCTACAATTTGTAAGGTATAGTCTTTAACATCAGATTCAACTAATGAAACAGGTTTTGCTGGAAAAAAACGTCTGATATACTGTACAAATTCAGTTTGAATCATTGCACTGCGTTTGTAAGTAAAGTGTATACCAGCCTGTGGGTAAAAATTTATTTTTTCATCTTCTCTCAAAAAGTCGATAGGTTTATCCAGATGAAACTCTCCAATATTTGGTAAAGAGATAACTTGATGTTCATATAAATATGAAGCAAAATATTTATCGAAGTTCATAAGGGGGAATTATGCTTCTAAAATAAGTAATAAATATGTAAACAGAGTTAGGTAACAATAAGTTCACATCCAAAACCTAAATTACAAACTTATTCAGTTTCTTTTTCCATCATCAAATATGCTTTTATAAAACCGTCAAGTTCGCCATCCATAACAGGCCCAACATTACCCACTTCATAATCGGTTCTATGATCTTTAATCATTTTATACGGATGAAAAACATAGCTTCTAATTTGACTTCCCCACTCAATTTTTTTCTTACTAGCATTAGAAGCATCTTTCAATGCTTCACGTTTACGCAACTCTTCTTCATACAATCTACTTTTCAGCATTTGCATGGCTTTTTCTCTATTCCCAATTTGGCTTCTTTCAGTTTGACATATTACAACAATACCTGTTGGAATATGTGTTAAGAAAACTTTAGTTTCTACTTTATTTACGTTTTGTCCGCCAGCACCACCACTTCTTGCAGTTTCCATTTTTACATCGGCGTCTTTAATTTCAATTTCAATGGTATCATCTACTAAAGGATATACAAATACACTGGCAAAACTGGTATGTCTTCTTGCATTACTATCAAAAGGAGAAATACGTACCAAACGGTGTACACCACTCTCGGCTTTTAAAAAACCGTATGCAAACTCTCCATCAAACTGCAAAGTAGCTGTTTTAATACCAGCCCCATCACCTTCTTGATAGTCGAGTTCCGTCACCTTCCAACCTTGCTTTTCTCCATACATTCTATACATTCTCAATAGCATTTCGGCCCAATCTTGGCTTTCAGTTCCACCAGCACCACTATTAATTTGAAGTACAGCACTCAACTCATCTTCTGGCTGATTTAAAGTACTCTTAAACTCAGCATCTTCAATTAATTGCACAGCACTGTTATAAGCTGCCAATGTTTCTTCTTCAGTTGCATCACCAGCTTTAAAAAATTCAAACAATACTGCAAAATCTTCTACAGCAGCCTCTACAGCTGTGTACAATTTCATCCAGTATTCATTTACCTTAATTTCTTTCATGATTGCCGTGGCTCGAACATTATCGTCCCAGAAGCCCGGCGAAAGAGAGCGTTGTTTATCTTGTTCTACTTTTTGGTTTCTTGTATCGTAGTCAAAGAAACCTCCTCAGGACACTCACACGGTCCCTCATATCAGCAATTTTTTCTATTGTCATAGTTGCAAATGTAGGAGAAGAAAATTTATGTTACCATCAATCATTATTCTAATCAACTGTAGTGGCGTCGCACACTTGTACTTTTTATCGCTAATCAACTATTTACTCAACCAATTTCTTCAATTCCAATTCTAATCTCGGTTCCGGAATTTGTTGATTTAAAAATTGTCGGTAGTTTTTTTTATTGTTCACAAAAATGGTCACCGGAATATTGCCATCCCAATTTTTATCTATTAAAGGACAAAAGAAATCGGCGTCTGTTTCATCTAACCAAATTACTTTACTTACGTAATTATTCTTTTTCACAAAAGCTGCTAACTCTTTTGGATAAGCACTTTTAAAATCTAAGCTAACCAATACTAAGGTTACCTGTTGATCTTTATAATTAGCAACGGCTTTTTCAAACCAAGGAATTTCTTTAATACATGGTCCACACCAAGTGGCCCAAAAATTGATCACCAAAGGATTGGTTGCTGTATCCATCATATTTACAACATCTCTTATTTTAACACGTTGAATATTTTGTGCAGTAACTACCGAAGTGCAAATAAATAGTAGCATAATGCAAAGCAACTTTTTCATATAATACAATTGTAATAGAATAATTTAATTGATTGGTTCATGAACAGCCTGATCTTCAAAACCCCATTGCTGCAATAAATGTTCCATTTTTGGTTGAGGCAATGAAACCTGATTATAATGACCTGCATTATTCTTTTGCCTGTAAGCCTCATAAATACTCACTGCACAAGCAACAGAAATATTCAAACTTTGAATAATGCCCATTTGTGGAATAATAAAATTTCCATCGGCCAAAGCCCTCACTTCTTCACTTACACCACTATGTTCGTTTCCAAAAACTAAAGCAACACTGTTGGTAAAATCTATTTCATATAAACCAACGGCATCGCTGCTTAAATGGGTGGTTAAAATAGTAGCATAGTTTTTTCTAAGCTCGGTAAAACAAGCTACTTCATTATCAAAATGATGTATGCTTAGCCATTTAGATGCACTACTGCTACTTTTTGCTCCAAACTTATGATGCCTTGGAATTTTAGTGTTGAGTATATAAATATCTTGAATACCCACTGCATCGCAAGTACGCATTACAGCAGAAATATTATGAGGATCTTGCACATTTTCCATTACAACGGTTAAGTTGTTTTGACGTTTATGTAAAACCTGTAATAATTTTTGGGTTCTTTCGGGTGTCATGTTTTATCCAAATGTGTATCGAAGTTGCAGTTCATTTGGTTGAAAAACAAAAAATGCTCAATTATTTATAATTGTTAGATTGGAGTTTGGATAAATAGAATTTATACAAGCATTAAGTACAAGAAATACTAGCTTAAATAACCAGTTTAATTAACTCCTGTAACCATACATTCTTTCTACATCTTGCACAATTTTTTCCATGTCTTTATCTTTCCCGTCTCTATCGTAACCTTGCTTTAAACTAGTACCAAATAATACTGCAACAGTTTGATATAAAGCTGCATTGAAACTGCCTTTATATTCATCAACAATTTCATAGCAGTTATTGCCTGTTTGTCGGTTGATGAGCTTCATCAATACTTTTCCTTGATAAATAGAAAGATTGGTAAGTTTATCGGTAAACTCTTTGCGTAACTCTTTCTCTCTCGACTTTATAATTTGCTTTCGTTTTTTTCTATCGGTAACACCAACCAATTTGGTATTAATTTCATTCATGATTCTGCTGGCTGCAACAGCATAAGGGTAAGTAACATAAATGGCATTTCTTAGTCTTGTCCACTCGGCCCAATAACGTTTTAATTGTGGAGATAATTTAGTAAACACCTCAACGCCTGGCAAATAACTCATGGGTATTGTGTCGCCAGATGGAGTAATGTAGGCATGCACTCTAAGTGTATCATAAACACCTCTTTGTGCTTTACTTTTTTGGGTAATGCAAAATAGCAGCAGTAAAATGAATATGTATTTTTTTGCAGCTTCCATGTAATTGAGATGACACAATTTATGCTTTTAATGCTGCTAATAATTAAAAAGTAACCTTGTTAAATTAGCTGTTGGTATTTTTTAACTTTTTAATGCGTTGAAAGACACTCATAATAAAACCAACACACATTACTATAACCCCTAACCATAAAAACTTAATCATTGGAAATTCCAATACTTTTAAAGTAAGTAAAGTAGTTAAAGATTGACTCTCTTTAATACCAATTTCTAGCTTTCCTTCTTTTTCGTCAACTACTTTATTAAACTTCAATACCAAACTTTGTGCAATAACAGTATCCGTAATTTGCCTAACTTCTTTTCCATTAAGGGCAATTCCAGGAAAAGCATTGAACCTACTACCCTCTTTACTGATAACATCCATATTTAAAAACATAGCAGTTTCAACTTCAGAATATTTTGATTTTTTGTCTTCTGGGTTTACTTCAACTTTATTCAATATCATTAATCCATTGCTATAGAAAATGGTATCGCCTACTTTAATTTCTTTACTTCTAAATGTAGTAGTATCGTTGTTTCTATCATCTTCTTTAAACGAAGTGATGTACACAAAAATATCTTTGGTTAAATAATGTTTGGCATCTGGGTTGGCTGCAAAACCTTCACCTTTATTGTTTTTAATAACATCTGGGTAAACTTTAAAACCTTTGCCTCCATCTTTAGGTGCAAAATCAATTTCAAAATATCTTTTTCTATCTCTTGTATTCAACGTATCGGCAACATAGGTAACCATGTATTTACCCATATCGGTAGCAATACCTTTGAATAAAGTGGTGTTTTCTGCAGGATCTTCTTGTTTTGTTTTTTGTAAAACTGTAATGCCGGTTTTATTCCAACTTAAAATACTTTTTCTTCCGCTAGAAATAAGAATGCCCAATAAAATTAATCCAAACCCAATATGAGCAACACTTGCACCAGATGCTTTTATTTTACCTTTTAATACCAACCATATATAACTAGCATTGGCAATAATTGCATACACTGCCGAAAATATTGCTAAGTGTATGGCTATTTGAAAACCAATTCCTTGTTTAGTATAATTTACTTTATATACAAAAATGATAAGTAAAGTAATAATTAAAGTAACTGCTGTAGGAATCCATATTTTTTTACCTAAGTATTCTTTAGGTGTTTCTTTATACTTTAAGTACTGTGTTAATGCCGTTAATAAACCAATAATTATTGCTACAAAAACCTGAATTTGATTGTGCGTAAACTCTGCATCTTCGGGCTGTGAAAATGCATTCTTGAAAATGCTTTTTAAGAAACTGAAATGACTTACAATTTTATTGAATACCGGTAATGAGGTGATGAATAAAATTACAAAGCCCGATAAAAACAAAACCAACGAACCAATGAACATCCAAAACTCTCTGCTATAAGTTTGTTCTTCTTTAACAATGGTTGGAATTTGTTTGTACTGTTTAAAATACAAAAACAAAGCAGGCAATAAGAATACTAAGATGAAAATAAGCAATTGCCAGTTCATACCTAAATCGGTAAATGCATGTACCGATGTATCGCCTAAAACCCCACTACGTGTTAAAAATGTTGAGTAGAGAATTAATACAAATGAAATAATATAGAAAAAATAAGTAGCCCTTAAACTGTAACCACTATGCTTATAAATTAAGTTACAATGCAAGCCAGCCACCAAGGTAAGCCAAGGTACAAGCGATGCATTTTCAACAGGATCCCAAGCCCAATAACCTCCAAAACTTAAACTTTCGTAAGCCCACATTGCACCCATCATAATACCTAAACCAAGTATAGCTGCAGAGAAAGAAGTCCAAGGCAAAGCAACTGAAACCCATTTATGATCTTTGTTCATTAACCCTGCATAAGCAAATGCAAAAGGAACAATGGTACTGGCAAAACCTAAGAACAAAATGGGTGGATGAATCACCATCCAATAGTTCTGTAATAAAGTATTTAAGCCATTACCATCTTTTACTAAACTTAGATAATTGGCTTGAGCAAAAATGGGTGCATCCATTTCGTTTCTTAATAAAACAAAAGGGTTACTACCTACTTTATTGCCAAAAAAGTAAATACCAATAACCATGGTAGCTAAACAAAATTGAGCAAAGCTTACCACCGTCATTACACCAGCTTCCCATTGTTTAGATTTCCAAATTAATACCCAACCCAAAACACAATGCCAAAAACTCCACAATAAAAAACTACCTTCTTGACCTTCCCAAAAACAACTTAATAAATATTCAAGTTGTAAACTTTTATCGCTGTGTTGCCAAACATATTTATACTCAAAGTAATGGTTGGAGATGATGTAATACAATAAAAAGAAAACACCAATTACCGAAACAGTTTCTAGCAAAAAAGCAAATCGTGCAATTTTCAGCCAACTGTTTTTCTCGTTTATATCAACTGTTTTGTTAGCAATAAAAAAAGAAATAGTTGCAACCAATGATGCAACTAAAGACAGTATTAAAAAGAAATGACCAAATTGTCCGGGTAGTAAATGTTCGCCAATATATTCCATGAAAAAATATTATAATAGTAAAACGTGTGTAAGAAAAGAATGTTTATTTATTTTGCTTCGGCTTGTAAGTTTTTCTTTGCAGCTTCCATATCGTCTTTGTATTTACTAGGACATTTAACCAAGATGCCATCTTTCTTACGTATTTCAAAAACACCATTTTCCATTTTTCCTTTCAACACAATACGTTCACTTTTTTCCATATCGTAAGGCTTCTCGTAGTAGTAGGCAACTTTCATTCTATCGCCTAAAGTATCTACAGCTTCAAAAGTTAAGTAGTTGGGATTTTTTAATGCATCGTATTGTAAAGTTGGCACATCTAATTTGGCAATAACCATTACGGCTTTACCTTGCTTTTGACGAGCCGATGAAATAGTTTCATAAGTAGTAACATCGCCCATATAAATCAATAATCCAGCAATGGCAGCAGCAATAAAAACAAGGGTTACAACATGCATCTTTTTCATATCCTAAAATTTCGTTGGCAAAAGTAACCTTAAAACCTTAAATGCTTGTTGTGAAAACCGATTTATTTAAGCCGAATTGTAACAATCTTAACTTTTCTGTACAAAAAAAAATTACTTAAAAAAGATTGTTTAAACACCTGCATATTCTTTTAAATAACTGTATGCATTGGTTAAAACGCCTGCTTTAACAATGGTTGCACGTTCAATAATTGAACTACCATTGTGTATTACATCATTTAGAATATGTTTTAGTAATTGTTCTCCAAAATAGCTGCTAGCATCTCTAGGCAGTTCATTGGGTAAATTGCCTACAGCCATTATATCAATCACATTATTGGTATAAGGAGCTGTTTTTTGCAAAGAGTTTTTATCAACTCCATAAACAGGATCTTCAATGGTTTGATCGCCCAAATTAATAGGCACCGATCCATTGGTATCATCTGTAATATCGGCAATGGTTTGTATGGTAAAGCTTTCGTCGATATCACTAGTTTCAAATAATCTTGGTATTGAAGTATCCCAATAAATTCCATTCATTAAAATATCAGTGCATCTCGTATAAGGCAAAAATCTACTTCGGTATTCATTTGAATTGTGATGAAAATGATCTCTTTTATACGTTTTGGTTTCTTTATGGGTGTATAAATCGGCTCCTTTTAATTGTACATATACAGGATAGCTGAATTTTCTTTCTACATATTCATCAGCATCTACTTCATGAATACCCATGAGGTTCATAATTTCTAGAATTCCATGTGCCACCCGACCACTTCCTGTAACAGCAATTTTTATATTGGGCAATTTTAACCCAAAATAATGATGTATGAGTGAACGATAATCTTTGCATTTATATACCCTTGGTAACTCAAATAATTTTGTTCTATTGCCATAAGCCATAATGCCATTGTGAGCCCCTACAATACCAGCAAAAAAACCAAAGCCAATAATACGCTGACCATCTTCATGCTCTAAACATTCATAATCTATTAATGTAATATTTTTTTGAATAATGGTTTGCAGCAAATGCTGATTATGGGGTTGTTGCTTTTTGGTATGACTGAAAAATAAGTACGTTTTATTAGGAATAAGCATATCAACAGGTACTTCTTTAATGCCCAATAAAATATCGCAAGGCTGCATATCTTCAACTATCTCAATTCCAGCGTTAATATATTCAGTATCGCTGAAACACCTTGTACTGCTAGATTGTACCAATATTTTTACATGCGTAATATGTTGTTTCATCCAACGGCATTGAGCCGGTGTTAAAGCCACACGATTATCGGCCGGAGTTTTTCCCTCTCTAATAAGTCCTAATACAAGCATTCGTTTACTTTTGTGATTCGCAAGATAAGGATTGATGTTGGAAGATGATGCTAGATGCTAGATATTAGATGCTGGATACTGGAGGTTGGATATTGGATACTCGATACTTGATACTTGATGTTGGAGGTTGGAGGTTGGATGTTTGATGTTGGATTCCTATAACTAATTACTTATAACCAATAACTCAATACTCATAACTTTTAACTTTTAACTTATTACTCATAACTTATAACCTATAACTTTTAACCTATAACCCATAACTAATTACTCATAACTTTTAACTCCCCCACTAACTACTCACCAATCACCAATCACCATTCACCACTCACCACTCACCATTCACCATTCACCATTCACCAACTATGACCCACTTCGAACTATACGATTTACCTATTTCATTAAAGATTGATGCTACACAACTGAAGCAAAAATTTTATGCATTAAGTAGAAAATATCATCCCGATTTTTTTACTGCTTCAAGTGAACAGGAACAAGCAGAAGCATTACAATTATCGGCTCAAGTAAATAAAGCATTTAAAATTTTTTCTAGCTTAGATGAAACCATTAAATATGTGTTACAACTAAAAAACTTGTTAGACGATGAAGAAAAATATGCTTTAGCACCCCATTTTTTAATGGAAATGATGGAACTGAGTGAACAAGCAATGGAAGCTAAAATGGATGATGATGCTACAGCTATCACAAATATAAAATTGCAAATCTCCGAACTTCAATTAACCATTTATGAACCTGTTAAATATATTGTGGAAGCTTTTCAAGAAGGTAGTACTACCGAAAAAGAGTTGTTGCAGGTAAAAGAATATTATTACCAAAAAAAATACTTGAACCGAATTTTGGCTGGTTTAGTTTGATGCCATTATATTTGCAGCCCAACATTAGCCCATGTGGCGGAATTGGTAGACGCAGCAGACTCAAAATCTGCCATTCGCAAGGATGTGAAGGTTCGATTCCTTTCGTGGGCACAAAACCACCTTTTTTAGGGTGGTTTTTTATTGGCTATAGCTTAGGCTCAAACTAGTTTTGTAAATTAAGTTACGGTTTTTATACTTACAAACAGTTACAGAAAGGAACGATTCTTACTAAAGAGCTAATGCCTCAATTAACACATCTTCCTTTACCCAACAAATCCCGAATACTCGTAACAAGCAAACCATGCAAAGAGTAGATGGTAGAAAGTACTTGGGTTGGAAGTTTTGTTGCAAGACATTGCTTGGAAGAAAAATTTCGATTAACACTTATAGGCATATATTTGACTGCTTAAAGTTTGGCTGTACAGTTACCGCTTCTGAAAAAACAACCTGTAAGAAATGGAAGAAAACTCGGCAGCCATGCGTAAATAATTCACTAACCTTAAATTTAAATGTATGTCTAAAAAGAAAGTTGAACCTAGGAAGAATAAGCCTACTCAAAAGAAAAGCTCAGCTCAGAAAAAAGCAAATCCAAAGAAAAAACTAAGGTAAGCTCAAAAATGTTCAAAGCCCGGTTCAAAGAACTGGGCTTTTTTTATGCCGTTGTTGGTAGTTTGCTAGTGTTGGCTTACTTAATGTACACCAAATAAAAGAATGTTGCCCTTGCATGGTGTACAGCTAAAGCTACATTCTCAATTTTCACCTGCAAGATGACACGAAAGAAATTGATTTCATAGATGTATTGGTTAGTAGGATTTTTTATTACTAAGACTTTTCGTCTATCGGTTGGTGTCCCACCAACCGAAAAATATTAAACCTATTTGTTACAACACAATCAAATTGTGTTAACTACATCGCCAAGAATTCAAGGTCAAATGCCATTGCATCTACTGTATTCTTAATGTTTGGTGAAACACCAACCATTAGATGAAATTTCGGTTTGTGAGGACACAAACCGAGGATAAGATTCGTCTATCGGTTGGTGTCCCACCAACCGAAAAATAGTAAACCTATTTGTTACAACACAATCAAATTGTGTTAACTACATCGCCAAGAATTCAAGGTCAAATGCTACTGCATCTACTGTATTCTTAATGTTTGGTGAAACACCAACCATTAGATGAAATTTCGGTTTGTGAGGACACAAACCGAGGATAGAATATGCTTTACTACAATGTGTTAATCTCATTCTGTAAAAAGGTTTAGTTACCTATAACCATACAGCATATTCAGATATACTAAACTATCCGCTGCACTTTTTATGTATGAGTGATAGGCAAAATGTATCTTGTATTTTTTGGGAAGCTTCTACATTAAAAATAGTTGAGAATAGTTGCATATATTCACAACTATTCTCAACTATTTTCAGCTCAACCTAATTTATCAGTTAGCTATTTCTTTTTAGTATTGGTGTATCCAAAAAAGGTTGCAATTGTTAATAACAATGCTACTCCCCCATCTAATGGCACATCAAGAGGATCGTCTGGAGGGTTTATATTATTGGATACATTATTGTTAATACTATTCAATGCAATAGAATCTACCACGGCATTACCCTGAGCGTCGTATACAATGTTGCCATTATTATCTACTAAAACAGGGTTACCATGAATATCTAATAGTTGAGATGGTGGTTGTATACCATTGCTTCTCTCAATTCTTTGCCCCCACATATCAATATTACTTCCTTGTTGGCTTGGTAAAACTCCCCAGTTTTGATCAATTAAAGCTTCGTCTACAATTCTATTGTCTAAACTAGCTCCTACACTATTTGGAGAGATACCACCCATTTCTATTATACCTAATGATTGTGCAATTACACTTGTATGAACCATCATTGTTAAACAAAAACACGTAAGAATTACAACTTTACTACCCGTTTTATACATAGCTTATTCTTTACTTTTTAATTTTTATTCTTTAATTAATGTTTGAAGCATTCTAATTCCTTTCTCAGTACTTAGTTCTAACTGATATCTTCCAGCAGGTACTGTATTACTTAATATAATTTGATCGCTTGCTGAACTTCCATTGTGTTGTAAAATGGATTGATATATCACTTGGCCTGCACTGTTTATTAACTTTACAGCGTATTTACCCTTTTCAACATTATTCAACTGTAAACCAATTGTATTACCTTTTACAGGATTCGGGAAAATGGTAAAGTTGTTGATACCAGATTTGCCGATGTTAATGCTTACTATTTTACTGTAATTAAAACTTCCATCTTTTTCTGTAATCTTCAATCTATAATACAAAGTACCAGTTTCAACATTTGCGTCAAATGCTTCATATTGGTTAGTATTATTAGTACTAGTAGACATAACCTTTGCAATGGCAGTAAATTGTTGTGCATTAGTGCTCTTTTCTACTTCATAATGATGAATATTTAATTCATTTACGGTATTCCAAGCTAACTGTACATTATTGCCTTTTTGTTGAGCTTTAAATTGAGTGATGGTTACAGGTAAAGCAGCACTTACTTTAAATACAATTCTAAATCTGTTACTTACAATACTTGCAGCATTGCTACTTACAGTAAAGTTGATGGTAGTTGCAGCTGTTAAACTAATTGGAGTAGAAGTATTGGTAAATGCATCTTCCATAAAAGCTGTTAAACCTGGTAAGTTTAAAAACTCTGGCTGAATTACCCAGCGATAGTTTGCCTGAGCTGCTCTTAAGTTGCCAATCTTTAAAAATAAAGTATCATTTGCAGTAATTGTTTTTCTACTTTCTATGCTTAACTCTTTGCCGTTTCTTAATAATGCAATGTCTTCATCCCAGTTGGCTATTTGTTCTGCATCATTTTGGTCAACACTGTTACTATAATTATTTGCAAAAATTGCAGTAACCCCATCGGCAGAACGATCAATATTTGATGCTGTAAAACGTAGTTGTATTTTTAATTTTGCAATTTGTGCACTAACTCTAAATACATCTAAATTATTGGTTGAACTTTTATGCTCTTCTTTAACAGTAAAGGTTGGAGCAGTTACACCTGAACGAGTTTTTATAAAAAATGCTTGTCCACTTTGAATATTGATATCTAAGTTAGATGCATCATTTGAAATTATATTGTCATCAAGTATTGACACAAAACCACCTCTTGTACCAATATTTGGATCCCAAATAATTACTTGTCTTGTAAACAAGCTAGTGTCTAAAGAGTTATAAATTGATGCCCAATTAATTGGGGCTGCAAATGGATTTGTAACTAAGCTATATCCACCATTGCTTGCTAAGTTACTAAATGTTTGCGTTCCTTGTAATAAGGTACCTTTTGCTCTTAATGTAACATTGCTACTACCTGTTGTAGTATTGATTGGAGAAATGTTATCACGGCTACCTCTTACAAATAATAAATAGCCAGTTTTTGCATTTAATGTGTTTACATTGGTATTGGTAATTAAAGCCCAACCTTGTATGGTTTGATCAAATCTATATAGAGAGGCTGAATTCGTTTGTGTAACATCAAATCCATTGCTGCTACCACCTGCTCCTGTAATATGTACTCCATAACCAAGTGTATTTGCAGAAACATTACTATTTACAATAGTATTCACTTTGCCTTCTTGCCAATTGGCATTAATGGTAGTGTTGGTGGTAACTCCTGGCGTTACCATTCTCCATGCCCTATTGGCATTGGCAGTTACATATCTTTCAAAAATAACTTCACCATTTATATAATTACCTGCATCATTGCCTCTACCAATCCTTGCTGTATTTTGAATGTTACTTCTAAGCGTTAGGTTATTATTGGTATTTAAGGTACCATTAGTTGGGTTCACCTCGTCTACAATAATCAACTTATTGCCTAAATCAATTGAGCCATTCACTCTATTATAATTGAAGCTCTTTAAAGTATTGGTTGTATTATCTGTAGTTTGATCAAATAACAATGTACCCAAATTACCATTGCCTCCAATTTCTACTTTCGCATTTGCCGATCCTTTTAATCTTCCAGCCCCTGTAACTGTTCCATTTAATGTTAGGGTATTATTTTCAATTGCAACTAAATCGTTATTGGTAGTTAAACTCAATACACCATTCACTTGTGCATTTCCTCCCATTAATTTATTACCACCTCCTTTAATGATTAAGTTGTTGTAATCGGCTCTAGCACTAATTGTTTGAGTAGTGTTAGCATAATACTCTACAGTTGAGTTGGTAAAGTTAAAAATTGGGTTATTACTAGTACTAAATGTTGCAGTACCATTACCCACTAAACCATTAGGATTACTAGTTTTTATAGTTCCATTAATAGTAATTAATGAATTGCTCTTCTGCGATGTAATAATTGTATTGGCTGCATCTAATTCGGCGTTAGCTAATACTGTAATATCGTCTGCAGTAATGTTATTTTGTAATTTGTAACTACCACTATTTATTTTAATGTTTCCAATTTTGCCTGTTGTACCTAATAATTCGTTGCCACTAACTACAGTATCTAATCCACTATATTCAATATTTACTTTGCTGTTTGGTGAATTACCAAATATAGGAGCTGCAGCCAAGGTTCCATTTTCTCTAACAATTGTACCACCATTAGCAACTGTAACACTATTGGTTGCATTATTTAAAGTACCCGATATCAACTCTAATTGTGAGGTAACCGAAATAGGGGCAATAATATTTTTGCTTGCTCCATTAATGCGTAGCTTTTCATAACTACCCGGTACAATAACTTGTGTTGCCAAAGCATTGTTATACTCTACTGTACCACCCCATGATTCACCAAAAGGTAATTCATCGCCAGCTGTACCACTTAATTTTAATATACCACTATGTTGTATTTCATTGGCATTTAATTTACTAGTACCTAAGTCTGTTACAGTATTTGCATCGGTTCTAAAAATACCTGTTACAGTTACGTCTCCATTAGAAAATACTGCTGCACGTGTATTTTTATTAATTACATTGGCATAAGTAATTGTAGGAATTACCTGAGTTGTTAATCCGTTTAAAATAAGTGTACTATTAGGATTATTATTAATTGCTCCTACAGCAGTAATATTTCCAGCAACGCTTAAATTGTTACCTGTAGTTATTGATAATGTTGCTCCATTTTGTACAGTAATATTATTTACAGAAGCATTGGTAGTATTAATAATTGGGGCATTATTACTAGGCATAATTACTACATTGGTTGTGCTATCTGGCACACCACCACACCAATTGTTAGGATCATTCCAATTTGAAGAAACACTACCAATCCAACTACCAGTTGCATAATGCATTATTTTTACTATAGGTGATTGTACAATACCACAAGAAGTATTGGTTGGTGTAACTACTGCTCTAAAATAATTTGTAGCAGATAAATTGTTAGCAGTATACGTAGATAAGGTAGCACCAGTTATGTTATTAAAGTTAATACTATCTGTTGATGATTGCCACTGTACATTACCAGCTGCATTGCCTGTTAAACTAAGTGAACTAGTGTTTGTAGATGAACAAACTGTACCACCGCCATTTATTGTACCTGCTCCTGGCACTATCACAAAATCGGCAGCAGCTCTACAACCTGGAAAATAAGAATCCTCTGCATAATAAGTTCTTGTGCCGGTTGTAAACGTGTTTGATAAACCTGAATTAGCTACTGTTACTGGATTAAAACTTACGCCAGATGCTATTGATGTACCTCCAGATGCTGCAGTATACCAATTTATTGTACCCGGCACAGTATAATTTATAGTAATACCAATATTACCTACATTAGCAGTGTATGGAATATTATTAGCGGTATTGTTTCTTGCTGAAATAGCAAAACCAAAATTGTTATTTTGAATATCGGCAACTGTCCAAGTTGTTCCCCACAAATCACTTGCAGTGCCATAATTTGTAGTTGATGCACTACTGCTAGACCAAGCAGCTGTTGCGTTAGCTTTATTATCGCCAACAATGGTTCCATTTTTAACCAATCTAATCTCATTATCTCTAGTTGCAACTAATCCAAAAAAGTTACTTGAATATTTACCAATACTCACTCTAATACCTTTAATAATTGCATTTGCAGGTATTTGAGAAAAATTAAAATTAGTGGCTACTAAATAATTGCTAATAGAAGAACTGTTTTGTAAAGTAACATTTGCAAAGCCATTGAGTGCATTGTTTGTATTAGTCCATGCCGTGTTACCTATAGTTGTATTATTGGTTACTGCACTAGCACTAATGCTTCCTGTTGATGTTGAGTTTGGTGGTTCGTATAAATTTGTTACTGTAACTGTAACTGCACCATTACCACCTGCACATACTGTTACACTATTGGTAGTTGGCAAAGGATTTACAGTTACTGCAACTGATGTTCTTGTTGCACTTTCACAACTATTTAATGTTTGACTTGCAAAATAATTGCCA
>CALRVE020000055.1:0-19688 GCA_943371535.1 Asaia bogorensis
TACTAAGATTTATAATTGAATGATTCTAGTAAAAACCAATAGTATTATTCAACAATAAAATATTAAAATTTCAATATTGAGGTATAATTCTCTCAAACTTGAAGAGGCTATTTTAAATGTAAAATTTGTTGATTACTTTTAATTTGAAACGATTGAATCTAATGTTTCAACTGATCTAAAATTATCAGTGGAAATAAAACAATTCAAAAAAATTGCTGTATACAGCTATTGATTGATGTTGATTTTTTATTACCTGCTTGAGCATACTAAAATTGTTGATATGAAAAAATTATTACTTTTCTTCTTTTTAAGTGGTTGCTATTCTTCTTTTGCTCAATTGGTTATTTATAATGGAACCAATCAAACGGGCACATCTGCAACTTGCGTTGTATCTACTATTTACAAAGGCACTACCATTCCTGCTAGCTTAAATAATCAAGTGTCTTCAATTGTGTTGCAACAAGGTTTTATGGCAACACTTGCAGAAAATGAAGATGGCACTGGCGAAGCTTACACATTTATTGCAGCTACAAGTAACATTACGGTAAACCTAAATAAATTTATGAACGATAAAGTTTCATTTATAAGGGTGCTGCCTTTTAGAAATACTTTAAAAAAAGGGGCAGGTTTACAAAACAATGCACATATTGATCAATTAGATGTTTCTTGGTTTTACGATTGGGGACCAAACGATGTAAGTCTTTCAAGTAGAGAATATGCTTTAATGTCTTGGGGACGAACAGGTGCCAACAGTACCACCAATATTAACAACTATATTAATAAACCCGAAGTTACTCATTTATTATCTTTTAACGAACCCGATAATACCGACCAATCCAATGTTCCTTTTGCAGAAGCGGTAACCTTACATGAAAATTTAGCTCAAACTGGCTTACGACTAGGTTCTCCTGCACCAACAGAAAGCCAAGCATTTGTTTGGTTAAAAAGTTTTATGGCTGGTGCAAAAGAACAAAATGTAAAAGTAGATTATGTTGCCATTCATTGGTACGATTGGGGAAGTTACTTGAATACGCTTAATACATCGCCCAATGCAAATGATGTATTCAATAGATTTAAAAATTATGTAAATAATATATATGCTATTTATGGCAAACCTATTTGGATTACAGAATTCAATGCCAATAGAAATACAACTTCTGCAACACATCAAGCATTTATTGCTTTAGCATTACCTTGGTTAGAAGCACAACCTTTTGTAGAGCGTTATGCCTATTTTTTTCCCCCAGCATTACCACCTGTAGATGCCAATGGCAACATTACACCCATTGGTACTGCATATAAAAACTTTACAGCTTCTACACTTGCAATAAAAGAAAATCATGATAATACAGAGTTATTAACTGATTCTGTAAACACTTCCTTACAAACAGAAAATGCAACCATTTACGGTGGAACCATTGCAAATTGCACCAATGCATCTGGAGGAAGAATTACCAATGCTGTAAGTGGAGGAAATATTATTACATTTCACAACATTGTTGCTCCAACAACAGGTTCATATAATTTAGAAGTGAACTATTTTTCTACTACCAATAGAAACATTACTGTAAGGGTAAATTATGGTACAACACAAACCGTTTCAATAACAGCAAGTGGCAGTGCTACTTGTGCACAAGGTGGTGCAAGAGCAATACGTGTAATACCTATTAACTTATTAGCAGGTGCTAATAGCATTGAACTTTCTGATGCACCCATTTTAGATTTTATCAATGTTAGAACTACAGGCACGTTACCAGTTTCATTACTCAACTTTACTGGAGGCTTACGTCAATCAGCTGTTCAACTAAATTGGAGTACAGCAACAGAACAAAACAGCAAATATTTTGATATACTAAAATCTACCAATGGAGAAAATTTTTATTCTATTGGTACAGTAAATGCAGCAGGCAATAGTACAGAACAAAAAAATTATTTTCATGCAGATCATCAACCAGCAAAAGGATTGAATTATTACAAACTTAAATTAGTAGATGCCGATGGTAGTTATACGTATTCAAAAGTAGTACTAATAAAAAATGAAGAGAAAGCCAATCAATTAACATTGGTTGCACAAACAAACAATAGTATTAAAGTTTCAGCTACAAGTAGTACCACCGAAAAAGCAACAATTATGTTGCTAGGCCTGGATGGAAAAACTTTGTATAAACAAAATGTATTATTAAACAATGGTGCAAACTTTATTGATATTCCTGCAAGTATGGTAAAAGGAAATATTGCAATCATTGCTTTAACCACTAGCAAAGGTGTGAGTACTATTAAAGTAATGCAATAAATTGTTGTTATACTTTCAAACAAACAAATCCTAAACTAAACCTTAGTTTAGGATTTGCTGTAAATAAAGATTCTTGTTATACTTTGCACTCAAGAAAATGAATTTACAATCGAATTTGCATCATACATCATCCACTCATCCTCAAATATTTACAAAGTAAAAATATTGAATGATTTACACCTATTAAATGAACACTCCAGTTTTCAATAATGTATAGTCAAAATGTACATTTACGTGAACGAAAAGTCAATGAAAAAAATGCTTTTACCTATCTTATTGTTTACACTAGTATCATGTGCAAAAAACAACACCACTCCAGCTCAGTACAATCCAAGTAATAATACATTAAGCTATAAATTGTTCTGGTTCGATGAATTTAACAATTCAGGAAACCTAGATTCTACCAAGTGGGAATTTGAAAATGGATTTAAACGCAATGAAGAAGCTCAATGGTATCAAAAAGAAAATGCGATTTGTGAAAATGGCAATTTAGTCATTACCGGCAAAAGAGAAAATAAGCCCAATCCAACTTTTATTGCTGGCAGTACTGATTGGAGAACAAAACGTCAATTTATAGAATTCACTTCTGCTAGTGTAACTATGAAAAGAGAACATGCAATTAAATATGGCAAAATAGAAGTGAGAGCAAAAATTGATGCACAAACAGGTTTATGGCCAGCCATTTGGACATTAGGTGTTTCTGGCGAATGGCCATCGAATGGTGAAATAGACATAATGGAGTATTACAACAATAAAATATTGGCCAATTTTGCATGGGCAAGTGCTACAAGATGGCAAGCTATTTGGAATTCTAAAACAAAATCCATTGAATCACTTGGTGGAGCAGCCTGGGCAAATCAATTTCATGTATGGACTTTAGAATGGGATGCATCAATGATGAAAATATCAATAGATGATGTAATCATTAATACTGCTGATTTAAGTCAAACAGTAAATAAAAGTGATGGGGTAAATCCATTTCGTCAAGCCCATTACTTACTATTAAACCTTGCCATGGGTGGAAATAATGGTGGAAGTTTAACTAACACAGTTTTGCCTTCTAAATACTTGATAGATTATGTAAGAATTTATCAGAAAAAATAATTGTCAACTTCACTTAAATTCATTTTTCAATTTTATACAAAACATATTTTACTGTATGAAAAAGTTGCTGATTGTTTTAATTAGTGTGTATTGTATTGTTTTAAATAATCTACATGCCCAAACTACTTTACCTAATTTTTTCAGCGAAAATATGGTGTTACAACAACAGCAATTTGTATCAATTTGGGGTACTGATGAACCGAACAAAAAAATTACAGTTAAAGGAAGTTGGGGTAAAGATGCAAAAGCAGCATCTGATGATAAGGGTAAATGGAAATTAAAAATTGAAACCCCTATAGCAGGTGGTCCATATACATTAACAGTAAAGGGAAGTAAAGAAATTATATTCAATAATGTGTTAATTGGTGAAGTATGGCTTTGCTCTGGTCAATCAAATATGGAAATGCCTGTGAAAGGATATTCCAGTCAACCAATCATTGGAAGTAATGAAGCCATATTAAATTCTAACAACAACAATATTCGTTTTTTTAACACACCACGTTCAGCAAGTATTACACCGCTCGAAAATTCAAAAGGCGAATGGAAATCTGCTAATCCTACTACTACAGGAAACTTTAGTGCTACTGCCTATTTCTTTGCAAAGAAAATGCAATCGGCACTCAATGTTCCCGTGGGTATTATTCAAACAGCATGGGGAGCTTCAACTATAGAAAGTTGGATGGATAAAGAAACATTGGGTTCATTTTCCAATAAAATAATTCCTGATAAAGTACCAGATTCAATTCCTAATCGTACACCTACTATTATGTACAACTCTATGTTACATCCTTATATTGGTTACACTATGAAAGGAATGTTATGGTATCAAGGTGAAGGAAATAGAGAAAATGCACATGAGTATACAGCACTAAGTAAAGCAATGATTAATGCATTACGTAAGCAATGGCAAATAGGCGATTTCCCATTTTATTTTGTACAAATTGCTCCATTTGAACCTGGTAAAATTAATTCAGCTTTTTTACGTGAAGCTCAATTAAAAACCATGCAAACAGTAACCAATACAGGCATGGCTGTAACCATGGATATTGGAGAAAGAACTGTTATTCATCCTGCACAAAAAGAACAGGTAGGTAATCGTTTAGCCTATTGGGCTTTAGCAAAAGATTATCAAATAAAAGGAATTGCTTTTAGTGGCCCTGTATATAAAGAAATGCAAAAAACCAATAATGGTAAAATCATAGTAAAGTTTGATTATTGTGATTTAGGCTTAAGCAGTTTTGATAAAACACTATCAGATTTTGAAATTGCAGGAGAAGACAAAGTTTTTTATCCTGCAGAAGCAACAATACAAAAAGATAAAAACGGACAAGTAATTGTTTGGAACGATTCAGTTAAAAATCCTGTTCATGTACGTTATGCTTTTAAAAGTTGGGCAGTAGGTAGTTTATTTAATGTACAAGGTTTACCAGCATCTTCTTTTAGAACAGATGATTGGTAAAATAAAATTCTCTTCAATCCTACTCTATTGTATTAATTGAGTTTTACCAACTGCTAAAGCTTGTATTTGAATTGAATACACCCTTATTTTGAAAGTTAGTATACTGCTACATTCAGTAAGTAGCATTAGTTTTATTATCAAATATTTTTTGTACGAAATATACCTTTAAAAGATTGTTGATATAATTTTTTAAAAATATTATACAGCAATAATAACAACCTTAACGATTAACATTTCCCCTAATGAAATTGCTTCCAATTATATTATTTTCTCTCTTGTTAATTTGTAGCGAAACACTCCATGCAACAAATTACTACATCAATAGTTTGGATGGTAATAACCAAAATTCAGGTACTAGCAAAATACTATGTTGGAAAAGCATAGAGCCCATTAAAAACATTCAACTTCAAAAAGGCGATTCTATTTTATTTGCTAAGGGGCAGCAATTTACTGGTATGGTATCTATTGTAAATGTAAATGGCAGTGCAACAAAACCTATTGTTATATCTAGTTACGATTACAAAAGCAGTAATTTAAAACCCATTTTAGATGCAGGAAACGAATTATATACAATACTTATACAAAATGCTTCATTTGTAAAAGTAATAGGTGTTGAGGTAACTGCATTAACCCCCTATCAATCAAATAACACAAATAATAAAAATGAAATTCGTTGTGGAATTTTAGTACAAGTAACTAAAAATGAACCCTATGAAAGTATTGAATTGATTGATGTTGTTGTACACGATATATTTTATTATGCTCCAGGATTTACACGTTCTGCTGCCGAAATAAAATCGGCCAATGGAACACAAAATTATGGTTGGGGTATTCGATTTATCAATAATACTAAGTCGGGTAAATTAACCAATATAAAAGTGCTACAATCCGAAATTTATAAAGTAAGTCATACTGGTTTAAAATTTACTGCCACTACCGATGGCATTCAACAAATAGAAGTTGCCAATTGCAAAATAACACATACCGGAGGACCGGGTATGCAATTTTCAGGTGTAACCAATGGTTACATTCATCATAACCAAATTCAATATTCAGGCTCTACTGCCGATAGTAGAAATTGGAGTAGAGGTAGTGGTTTATGGACTTGGGGTTGCTCGAACATTTTAATTGAACACAACCGTTTTGAAAATGCCAATGGACCTGGAGATAGTGCAGGTGTACACATAGATTTCAATTGCAACGATGTAATTGTGCAATACAATTTGAGTGCCAACAATGCTGGTGGTTTTTGCGAAATTTTAGGTAACAACTACAACTGTGCCTATCGCTACAATATTAGTATTAATGATGGTTTTAGAGTAAAAGGCGTTAATGGAGCATTTCAAGAAGGAAAAATATTTTGGCTGAGCGGCTATCAAGGAAATGAGAAAAAAAATGCAGGACCTTACAATAGTTATTTCTACAATAACACCATTTATGTTGCTGCAGGTATCACTCCAAGAGTTGCAATAAGTAGTAGCTCTAAAGGTGTGTACATTGCCAACAATATTTTTTATTTTGAAGATTCAGCAAAAATGGTTGCTGGAGATCAAAAAAAAGTAGAAGTAGATGCAGATGGTATTCCAAACGTAGTATTTAAAAATAATTTGTTTTTAAATGCCAATAACTGGCCGTTAGAAGCACCTGTGAAAGATGAATCTCCTAAAATTGGGAATCCTTTTTATACGAATAAGGGAGGTGTAGCATTAACAGATTATAGACCCACCAATAAAAAATTAATTAAAAATAAAGGCATTCACATTAAGCCAATACCAACAGATACTATTGGTATAAGAATTGGCTTGAAAATGCATAAAGACATTTTAGGTAATACTATTAAAGGCAAACCAGATATGGGAGCTATTGAATTAAAATAATGATTGATTCAAAATATTTTGAAAAATATACAATGAAAAAAAGAAGCATCCTATTTACTAGCATAGTTTTGATTAGCTCAAGTTTATTAGTAATAGTTACATCATTTACTAAAAAGAATAATTTCAATCTTAGCAGTAAAGGAGATAAACCTAACATCATTATTATTTTAACCGATGATCAAGGCTATGCCGATGTTGGCTTTAATGGTTGTAAAGATATACCAACACCTAATATAGATCGTATTGCAATAAATGGAGTAGTATTTACACAAGCCTATGTAAGTTATGCAGTTTGTGCACCTAGCAGAGCTGGTTTAATAACAGGCAGATATCAAGATAGATTTGGCTATAGTCGTAACCCATTATACCGTCCATTTGATCCAGAAATTGGTTTATCATTAAACGAGCAAATGTTACCTGAATTGTTACAAAAATCTGGCTACAGAACAATGGGCATTGGCAAATGGCATTTAGGTGTACATGAACAATTTAGACCATGGAAACGAGGTTTTAATGAGTTCTTTGGTTTTCTTGGTGGTGGTCATAGATACTTCCCATCTGAATATGATATTAACCATCCGGATAGTGCCAAAAACGAAGCCCAAAGCTATCGTACAAAACTGATTAGAAATGAACAAGTAATTGAAGGAAAAGAATATTTAACCGATGAACTCTCCAATGAAGCTGTAGCTTTTATTGAGAGAAATAAACAACAACCCTTCTTTTTATACCTTGCTTATAACGCACCACATACACCTTTACAAGCAAGTGAAAAATATTTAAGTCGTTTTGAAGATATTAAAGATCCGAAAAGAAAAACCTATGCAGCAATGGTTAGTGCTGTAGATGATGGTGTTGGTGCTGTACTCAACAAATTAAAAGAACTAAATATTGATGAAAATACCATTGTAATATTTTTATCTGATAATGGTGGTCCAGAAAAAGACAATAGCAGCAATAATGGAGTGTTAAGGGGTGCCAAAGGTTCTTTATTTGAAGGCGGTATTAGAGTTCCATTTGCTATGCAATGGCCTAAAAAAATTAAAGCCAATTCAATATTTAATGACCCCATTATTTCTTTAGACATATTTGCCACTGTTGCTGCTAATATTAGTGGTGGCCTAAAACCCAAGAGTCCCTTAGATGGAGTTAATTTAATTCCACATATTCAAGGTACAAAAAAAGATGCTCCACACGAATATTTATTTTGGCGTCAGTTCGACCCCAAAAATTATGCTGTATTACATTCATCTGGCTTAAAACAAGTGATATTGAGAGATACAAGCATGAGTGTATATGATTTAAAAAGTGATATTGGAGAAGAAACAAATGTTGTAGAACAACATAAAAAAACAATTGAACAGTTTGAACAACAAAGAAAAAAATGGGAATCGTTTATAATACCTCCAACATTTTTAGGCTTAAGCCAAGAGGAACAATACAACAAACAAAAAAAGAAATAAGCATACACCAATGAAACCCTTTATTGCATCTATACATCATCATAAAAAATACTATTGCATAGGCAGTGTTTTGCTTTCAACAATATTGGCATCTATAGTTTTGTTCAATTCAAGTTTTAAAACAGAACCAACAAAAACAAAGCCCAATGTTATTGTAATATTGTTAGACGATGCAGGTTACGCCGATTTTGGTTTCATGGGTTCAAAAGATTTACAAACCCCCAACATTGATCAATTAGCAAACAAATCCATCATTTTTAAAGATGGCCATGTATCAGCATCAGTTTGTAGTCCTTCAAGAGCTGGCTTATTAACTGGTAAATATCAACAACGTTTTGGGTATGAATGTAATGAAGGAGATGGATATACCGGCATGGATAATTCCCAAACTTTAATCCCTCAATTCTTATTACAACAAGGTTATGCTACCGCTGCATTTGGAAAATGGCATTTGGGTTTTGAAGCAAGTCAACATCCTCTAAAAAAAGGATTTCAATATTATTATGGTTTTTTAAGTGGTGGAAGAAGTTATTTCTATCAACCTAAAAAAGACGATAGAGATGGTGCTAAAAATGCACTATTCGAAAACAATACACAGGTAAAATTTAATGGCTATTTAACCGATGTATTAGGAGATAAAGCCATTGATTATATACAAAAAAATAAGCATCAACCTTTCTTCATGTATTGGGCTCCCAACGCTGTTCATACACCCATGGAAGCTAGTGAAAACGATATGAAATTATTTGAAAATCATCCACGACAAAAACTTGCTGCCATGACTTTTGCTTTAGATAGAGCAGTGGGCAAAATGGTAAATGAATTAAAAAAGCAACAAATTTTTGATAATACCATCATCATCTTTTTAAGCGATAATGGAGGTGCACACAATAATCAATCGAGCAATTTGCCCTTAAAAGGTTTTAAAGGAAATAAATACGAAGGTGGTCAGCGAATTCCATTCTTTATCAGTTGGCCTAAAGCCATTCAGCAAAAAAAAATATTCAATGGATTAGTTTCTTCATTAGATATTTTAGCCACTGTATTAGATGCTGCAGGTGCAAAAACTACCTTACAAAAAACGCAAACCGATGGAGTAAGCTTGCTGCCTTATATCTATGGAACAAAAAAAGGTTCGCCACATGAGCAATTGGTTTGGCGTAAAGATGCAGCTATGGCAATAAGGTACAAGCAATATAAATTAATTCATGTAAAACAATTAGAAGATCGTTTATATAATTTAGAAAAAGACCCAGGCGAAAGCAAAGATGTAAAACAAGAACAACCTGCTGTGTATAAGCTAATGAAGGAAAAATTAAATCAGTGGCAAATAGATAAGCAAAAACCTATTTGGACAGAAGGTGCTGTTTGGGATACCATTACATTAATGATTCACGACGATTTAATGAATAACCGAAAGGTTCGTGTAAGAAATCCAGAAGAATTACAAAACTTTAAGAAAAAAAATATTCAATAATAATAGAAATTCAAGCTGATGAGCTTTCAACCTGGCAATAGAAATATAGAAAAAAATAATCGCTGGATTAGCATTAAACTAGCAGTGGTATATGGATTACTTATTCTACTATTTATTTCTTTAGTAATCTTTCTTTAATAATTGAGTATAGTATTGGCGAAAACAATTTTACTGTATCTTGTTTGCCGTATTAACAGTTTAATCAAGATTGCTTTGTTAATTCTCCGTTGCATATTTGCTTGCCTACTAACACTATTATTCACTTTTGACAGCTACAGTCAAAAGACTAACTCATTTGTAAACGTTACTGAACAGTTAGTAAACAATGAGGTCACTTCTATTATTCAAGATAAAAAAGGATTTATTTGGTTTGGCACAAGAGGTGGATTACATCGTTTCGATGGCTATGAAATGAAATTGTTGAAATACGATTTTGGAAACAATACCAATTTATTAAGCCAATCTATTGAAGTATTACACAATGGCAGAAAAAACAATGTTTGGATTGGTACAAAATCTGGTGGCTTAAGTGAATACAATATTGAAACAGGTATTATTAGAAACTATGAACATAGCAATAAAAACTTAGGTGAATTTAATGCAGATTATATCCTTTCAATTTTAGATACAGATACAGAAAAATTGTTTGTAGGTACTTGGAAGGGATTTCAATATTTAGATAAAAAAACGGGCAACTTTAAAATATTGAATACAACTTTAAAAACATTCGATATTCAAACAGATGATGCAGGAGGTTATTGGCTAGCTACAGACAAAGGATTACGACATTTAACTGCAACTTTACAAAACGATTACACCATTAATTTTGGAAAAGAAGGCATTAATATCAGCTCTATTGTAAAAGATAAATCATCCAATTGTTTATGGTTGGGTACATGGGATAATGGTTTATACAAGTACGATTTAAGTACGAAAAACTATAAAAATTACCGACTAGATAAACAGAATCCAACATCATTAACTTCTAATAATACCTACCGTATTTTCTTAGATTCTAAAAATCAACTTTGGGTTGGTACTTGGGGCGGTGGTTTAAATAAATTGAATAGAACAACAGAAGAATTTCAAAAAGTAGAATTAAATATTCCTGGACTGTATACCAACGATAATCAAATTATTTTATCTATTCAAGAAGACCCATCTGGCTTACTTTGGATAGGAACCGATGGTACAGGCATTTTTAAATTTGATTTAAACCAAAAAAAATTTCACAACATAGGATACGATGTAAAAACAAATGCATTAGTGAGTAGTAGCCATATTTATTCGGTTTATGTAGATCCCTTTAATAAATTATGGTTAGGTACCAAAAGTGGAAATATTCAATATTCTAGCAATTGGATAAACTTTATTAATGTAAATTCTTCACAAATTGACCAATCAACTAAAGCAAAACTCCCTTGGGAAACAAGAGCTTTTTTACAAGTTGATAACTACTTGTGGATAGGAACAATTAAAGGCATGTTTCGAATAAAAAATGTTGGTAAAAATGCTGGAGCAATAGAAGCTTTTTATGAAAACACTGCATTAGGAGCTTATCTTAAAAACAAAAAAATTCATACTATAATTAAAGGTTCAGATGGTAAAATTTGGATAGGTACTCAAGAGCATGGTGTTGTTTGTATTACTAACATTAATAAGCAACAACCGACTTTTAAATTATACTCCCCTGCTGCAAATGTGAAGGGTGCACTACAAAACGAAAGAGCTATTTGTATTATAGAAGATTCTAAAAAAAGAATTTGGGTAGGCACCTTTAAAGGTTTGCATTTGTATAATGTTGCAAAAGATAATTTTGAAGTATTCACACAAAACAATCAGTTGCAAAATTCTATTAGCAACAATACCATACATAGTTTAGCTGAAGATAAGCATGGTAATATTTGGGCTGCTTCTCAGTCTGGGTTGAATATGATCAATGATTATAAAAATGGAAGAATATATGTTACCACTTTTACTTCAAAAAATGGATTGCCTAGCGATTATGTAAATGCAGTAATTACCGATGACAAAGGCTATGTATGGGCTAGTACCAATAAAGGAATTATACGACTAAACCCACAAACCAAACGAATTACTGTTTTTGATAAAAAAGAAGGTATTCAATCAAATGTATTTGTAGAAGATGCTCAATACAAAGACAAAAATGGCAACTTTTTTTTCGGAGGTGCTGAAGGATTAACTTATTTTCATCCAGATAGTATTCTTATCAATAAGTTCACCCCTCCTATTTATTTTACCAATTTAAGCATCAATAATAAATCGTATGAGTTTGGTCGTTTGGTAAGCGATAGTACTATTTTAATAAAACCATTCTATGAAACAAAAGAAATTACTTTAAACCATGTAGAGAATATTTTTTCTATTGAATTTGCTGCACTCGATTTTCACTCACCCGACAAAAACGAGTACATGTATATTTTAGAAGGGTTTAATAAAAGTTGGGTTTATGCTGGAAAAAACAGATTGGTAACTTTTACCAATTTAAAATCTGGTACGTATACATTAAAAGTAAAAGCTACCAATAGCGATAAAATTTGGAATGAAACACCGTTAGAATTAAAAATAAATATTCTTCCACCACCTTGGAAAACTTGGTGGGCTTATACTTCTTATATACTAATTTTTATATTTTTATTGTGGTTAACTCGGTATATTGGTTTACGTCAGGTTGATCTAAAAAATCAATTAGTATTAACCAATTTAGCAAGAAAACAAGAAAACGAATTATCCGATTTTAAAGAAAGATTATTTACCAATTTATCGCATGAATTTAGAACACCACTTACATTAATATTAGGACCTATTGACGATTTATTGCAAAGAAAAAACTTAGAATCATCGGTGGCAAGAAGTTTAAGATTAATTCAAAAACAATCTAAACGAATGTTGAGAATGGTGAATCAATTACTCGACTTTCAAAAAGCTGAAGTTGGTAGTTTAAAACTTACACCACAACAAGGCGAAATTGTTTCTTTTTGTAGAGATATTTATACCCTTTTTAGCGATGAAGCTGCTCGTAGAAATATTCAATACCAATTTGTAGCCAAAGAAAAATTTGTTGCATTCACATTCGACCACAATAAATTAGAAATTATTGTATTCAATATTTTAGCCAATGCATTTAAGTTTACACCCAATAATGGCAGTATAACTTTATCTGTTTATAAAGATGAAACGCAACACTGCATTATTACTATACAAGACACTGGAATGGGCATTCCACCAAGTGAATTAGAACTCATTTTCGATAGATTTTATAGAGGTAAAGAAACCAATGCTACCAATATTTCTGGAACAGGAATTGGACTCTCTTTTGTAAAAGAACTCACCCTTTTACACAATGGAAAAATTACTGCACATAGCAATGGAAAGAATGGTAGTTTATTTACCATTAATTTACCACCTTTGTTAAAATCTGATACCGGTTTAGTTATACAAGGCAATGCTTTAGCCAATATTAATCAAACAATTGAAACGACTTTAAACTCAAATGCCATGATGGAAGAAAACGAATCAATTACACATGAATTACCTATTATCTTGTTGGTAGAAGATGAATCTGATATGTTACAATATGTGTACGAAACCTTAGCACCATCGTATCAAGTAATTACAGCTACCAATGGTAGAGAAGGTGTTGAAAAAGCCATTGAAGTAATTCCAGACCTTATTGTTAGCGATGTAATGATGCCTGAAATGGATGGTATTGAATTATGTAGAAAACTAAAATCCGATAAAAACACTTCTCATATTCCCATCATATTACTTACAGCATTATCTGATATGAATCATCATGTTGAGGGCATTAGAGAAGGTGCCGATGTTTACTTACCTAAGCCATTCAACTCTCAACTTTTATTGGTACATATTCATAATTTAATCAACTCAAGAAATCTGCTGAAAGATTTATATGCAAAAAAAATATTTCTTGGTTCAAGCAATTTTGAGATAGAAACTTATGAAGAAGAGTTTTTATATAAATTGATGAAAGTAGTAGAAGAAAATATTGCCAATTTCAATTTCAATAACGACGAGTTGGCAAACCATATGTTTATGAGTAAATCTACTTTTTACCGCAAACTCAAGGCAATTACTGGAATGTCGGGAAACGAGTTTATTCGTACTGCACGTTTAAATCATGCTGCTAAATTGCTAGAAAGTGGCAAATACTCTGTAACAGAAGTAGCTTACGAATCGGGCTTTAACGATATCAAATATTTTAGAAAAAGATTTCAAGAAAGGTTCAATGTAACGCCATCCGAATACAAAAAATAATTCATCTAGTGAATGAATTTGTAAGTACGTTGCTTTATTTGTCCCCCCATTTTGAAATGTTCAGGAATAGTACTTACAATAACTTAGCAAATCATTTATTTAAGCTAAACCTTGCATTAATATGCTCCGTTTACTTAAATACTATTTAAAATACGATTGAATTAAGTGCCAAACTCCAATTTATGCGTTTTATTGCAATACCCCAATCAGCAAAGTTTGTATGCTCACTATTGGTGCAAATTTTACTCTTCGCCAATGTTCAAAGCCAAACAAATAATCCCGATTGGGAAAACCCAACTTTGTTTGAATTAAACAAAGAAAAGCCGCATGCTACCTTTCATGTATATCAAGATAAAAACAAAGCTATTGAAGATAATCCCAATCAATCAACTTGGTACCAATCACTCAATGGTACATGGAAATTTGTATATACCGATGATCATGTAAATAGACCTACCAATTTTTTTGAAGAAAATCTATCCGACAAAAATTGGAACAATTTAACGGTTCCTTCTAATTGGGAAATGAATGGTTTTGGCTTACCTATTTATACCAATATTATTTATCCATTTCCTAAAAATCCGCCTTTTGTTGGCAATAAAATTCCTGTTGGAACATACAGAAAAGAATTTACTGTTCCTGAAAATTGGAATGGCAAACAAATTATGTTGCAATTTGGCTCTATTACTGGCTGTGCATTTATTTATGTAAATGGACAAAAAGTAGGCATGAACAAAGCATCTAAAACTGCAGCTGAATTTAATATTACCCCTTATTTAAAACAAGGTAAAAATTTATTGGCTGTTCAAGTGTTTAGATGGCATGATGGCAGTTATTTAGAAGACCAAGATTTTTGGCGTTTAAGTGGCATTGAAAGAGATGTTGCTATTTATGCACTTCCATCGTTAAGCATTTGGGATTTTTTTGCTAAGGTCGATTTAGATGCTAAATACACCAATGGTATTTTTAATGTAGATGTGCAATTACGCAAGTTTTCAACCAATACTTTCAAGCAAGCAAAACTAGCAGTTGAATTATTAGACGCCGATGGGAAAACAATTTTCACTCAAACAAAAGAGGTAAAAATTGATGCTACGAATATGCAATCGGTAAGCTTCAATACCAAAGTAAATAATCCAAAAAAATGGACTGCCGAAACACCTAATTTATATAAATGCCTCATTACATTACAATTACCAAATGGTGAAAGCATTAGTACTTCGGCTGTAAATATTGGCTTTAGAAAAGTGGAAATAAAAAATGCACAGCTTTTAGTAAATGGCAAAAAAATAATGGTGCATGGTGTTAACAGACATGAACATGATGAAATATTAGGTCATGTACCAACTAAAGAATTGATGTTGAAAGACATTCAATTAATGAAGCAATACAACATTAATGCTGTTCGAACTGCACATTATCCTAACGATCCTTATTGGTTAAAATTATGCGATGAATATGGATTATATGTAGTTGACGAAGCCAATATCGAAGTTCATGGAATGGGTGTATTACCTGGAAATATTGACACAGTAAATCATCCTTCTTATTCACCAATTTGGGCTCCATCTATTTTTGATAGAATTGAAAGAATGTTAGAAAGAGATAAAAATCATCCTTCTGTTATTATTTGGAGTATGGGCAATGAATGTGGAAATGGAAAAGTGTTTTACGATGGATATAGTTGGATCAAACAAAGAGACATGTCTCGGCCAGTTTTATTTGAACAAGCTTTAGAATCTTGGAATACAGATATTGTTTCACCCATGTATCCCAAAATTGGATACATGAAAAAGTATGCAGCCGATTCAACCAAAAAACGTCCGTTTATTATGTGTGAATATGCACATGCAATGGGTAATAGCAGTGGAAATTTTCAAGAATACTTTGATATTTTCAACGCTAGTCCACACATGCAAGGAGGTTTTATTTGGGACTGGGCCGATCAAGGTATTAAAACCAAAGATGAAAATGGCAAAACATATTGGGCTTATGGTGGCGATTTTGGTGCAGGTCATTTACAAAACGATGAAAACTTTTGTGCCAATGGAATTGTAGCTGCTGATCGTTCTCCTCATCCAGGCATTTTTGAAGTGAAGAAAGTATACCAAAATATTATTTTCAAAGATGTAGATTGGAAAAAAGGTAATATAATCGTTGAGAACAAATTTGCATTTTCAAACTTATCTGCTTACCAATTTAAATGGGTATTGTTGCAAAATGGTATAGCCATTAAATCAGATACTTTTTCAGTAAATCTACCAGCAGCAACTTCCACTACTATAAATTTAAGTTTACCTGCATTAGAGGCGAATAGTGAAGTAATGCTCAATGTATTTGCTTATAACAAAACAGCAACAGCTACTTTACCAGCAAATCACGAAGTGGCTCGTGAACAATTTGGTGGTAATAACAACAATTTCTTCGAGAACAACTCAGTTCCGTCAGGAGTATTAAAAGTAACTACTAAAGGCAATATAATTGAATTTGAGTCGGAAAATGTTAAAGGTATTTTTAATACTAAAATGGCAAAATTTGTAGACTATCAAGTGAACAATCATTCTGTATTAAATACATTTCCTGAGCCCTATTTTTGGAGGGCTCCAACAGATAATGATTTTGGCAATCAAATGCCTCATAAATTAGGCTTTTGGAGAAATGCACATCAAATGCTTAACCTTGATGAAGTTAAAGTAGAGCAAATGAACGAAAATGGTATAGTTATCACTTGCTATTATACCATGACAGCAATAGGTGCTACTTACCAAACTAAATATGAAGTACTTCAAAATGGTTCAATAAAAGTTACTAGCAATATAGATTTAAAGAATAAGCAACTTCCAGAAATGCCAAGATTTGGTATGAGAATGAATGTTCCAAAATCGTATCAAAACATCGACTTTTATGGTAGAGGTCCATGGGAAAATTACAGTGATAGAAAAACTGCTGCTTTTGTTGGCGTATATCAACAAAAAGCCAATGAACAATTTGTGGCCAATTATAT
Source organism: Asaia bogorensis (assembly GCA_943371535.1). Taxonomy (GTDB): domain Bacteria; phylum Bacteroidota; class Bacteroidia; order Chitinophagales; family Chitinophagaceae; genus UBA1930. The sequence continues at coordinate 16,977 of CALRVE020000055.1, forward strand.
TCGTCCACAAGAAAATGGTTACAAAACAGATATTAGATGGGTGAAATTATATGATGAAAAAAATCATGGTATAAAAGTAACAGGTTTACAGCCTTTTTGCTTCAGTGCTTTACCTTACACCACTGAAGATTTAGATGCAGGAAATACCAAAAAGAACAGACATCCATCAGATTTAAATGAAAGAAATTTCTTATCGGTACAAATCGACTTAAATCAACGTGGTGTTGGTGGAGATGATAGTTGGGGAGCTTTACCTCATGCATCTTACCTATTAAAGAAAAACACGTACAGTTACAGTTATATCATAGAACCTATTCAACATAAATAATATGAAAAAAATTGCCCTTTGCTTTTTAGTAGCTTTCTTGCTAGCAATCCAAACCAATAGTTTTGCTCAAACGAACAAAGCTAAAAAGCCAAATATTGTTTTAATCTATACCGATGATTTAGGTTTTGGAGATATTAGTATTAATGGTACAAGTGCTATTAAAACACCTAACATTGATCAGTTGGCAAAATCGGGTGTAAATTTTACCAATGCACATACAACTTCTGCTACTTGCACACCATCAAGATTTTCTTTATTAACTGGTAAATATGCTTGGAGAAAAGCAGGCACTGGTATTGCTCCTGGCGATGCCTCTTTAATTATTCCTGTTGCAACTACTACCCTTCCTGGCATGTTACAAAAAGCAGGTTATCATACAGCTGTAATTGGTAAATGGCATTTGGGTTTAGGCGATGCGAAAGGTGCCGATTGGAATGGAAAAATTAAACCCGGTCCGTTAGAAATTGGATTTAATTATTCGTTCTTAATTCCTGCAACTGGCGATCGAGTTCCTTGTGTATTTGTAGAAAATCATGAAGTGGTAAACCTAGATAAAAACGACCCAATAGTAGTAAGCTATAAAGGTCCAGTTGATTCATCTGCACCCACTGGAAAAAAGAATCCAGAACTTTTAAAAATGCTTACTACACATGGTCATGATATGACGATTGTAAATGGAGTAAGTAGAATTGGTTTTATGAGTGGTGGTAAATCTGCACTTTGGAAAGATGAAGATTTTGCAGATGTTTTAATGAATAAAGCAAAAAAATACATCGCTCAACAAAAGGGGAAACCTTTCTTTTTATATTATTCAACACACGATATTCATGTACCACGTTTACCCCATTCTCGTTTTATTGGCAAAAGTGGAATGGGTCCAAGAGGTGATGCTTTATTGCAGCTAGATTGGCAAGTAGGCGAATTAGTAGCTACCTTAAAAAAACAAAACTTGCTTGAAAATACACTCATCATTTTCACTAGTGATAATGGAATGGTATTAGACGATGGTTACAAAGATGATGCAGTAGAAAAATTAGGCAATCATAAACCAGGTGGTGTACATAGAGGTGGTAAATACAGTGCATTTGAAGGTGGTACAAAAGTGCCGATGATTATTAGTTGGAAAGGAACTATAAAGCCTAATAAAGTAAGTACTGCAAGAAATAGTCAGATTGATTTCTATGCAAGTTTGGCTGCATTAACAGGTACAAGTATTGAAAATGGTCAAGCTCCAGATAGTAAAAACGCATTAGCAGTTTTCTTAAATCAAACTAACCAATCAAGAGAGTATATTGTTGAACAATCTATCAATTCAACCTTATCATTGGTCATTGGAAATTGGAAATACATTGAGCCTTCTAAGGGGCCAAAAATTAATAAAGATACCAATACAGAAATGGGCTATTTGCCTAAGCCACAACTATACGATTTGTCTAAAGATCCAGGAGAAACCAATAACTTGGCTGATGCAAATCCAGAGAAAGTAACTGAAATGAAAGAAAGATTAGAGCAAATAAAAAAGCAATAATTGCTCAATAGTTTACATTTGGTACATAAGAAAATAGTGCTATGAATAAAAACACCTCATCATTTCTTTTTTCATTTGTTTGTTTACTAATAGTTTTATTGAACGAAAGTTGTAATTCGATTGATGCAGAAAAAATAGCACAACAAAAAAAAGATTCTGCCCATTCTTGTATGCAAGTGCCCAACAGATTTGGCAATGCAATGGATACAGCAGGAATTGCTTACAACAATGATACTTCACATAAAGGAATGGTTTTAATTCCTGCTGGCACATTTGAAATGGGTGGCGATAATGATGAAGCATCAGAAGATGAATTACCCAAACACAAAATAACCGTTGCTCCTTTTTATATGGATGCAACAGAAGTTACCAATGCTCAATTTCAACAGTTTGTAGACGCCACAGGTTATGTAACCACTGCAGAAAAAAAACCTGATTGGGAAGAACTAAAAAAAACACTTCCACCGGGTACACCAAAACCTGCTGATAATTTATTACAAGCTGCATCATTGGTATTTAAATCTTCGAGTGGCCCGGTAGATTTAAATGATTACAGCCAATGGTGGAGTTGGGTGAATGGTGCAAATTGGAAACATCCCGAAGGACCAAAAAGTAATTTAAAAGGCAAAGAAAACTATCCTGTTGTACATGTAAGTTGGTTTGATGCAATGGCGTATTGCAAATGGGCTGGCAAACGTTTACCAACAGAAGCAGAATGGGAATTTGCAGCTAGAGGTGGCTTAATTAACAACATTTATCCTTGGGGTAACGAACATATTAATAAAGGCAGTGCTAAAGCCAATAGTTGGGAAGGTAATTTCCCTTATTTCAATAGCACTAAAGATGGGTTTGTAAA
>CALRVE020000056.1:0-19575 GCA_943371535.1 Asaia bogorensis
CGGATTATAGTTAATCATTGGTTTAAGGTTTGGTATATATATTTTAATTAACAGATTTTATTACGCCATCTTGTTTTTTTATAAAGTACAATTTTTTATTTTCCCAATAATTTGGAATTGCAGCCTCTTTATTGGGCAATACTTGTTCAATTTCAAATTCATTAAACAATGTGTATTTTTTTTCTGATAAATGATTAAATATTAAGCCATTATTTTTACTAATGGTATTACTAAAATAATACATGGTTTCAAAGCCTTTATAAAACCAATCACTTGCTCTTGCAAAAAATTTATCCTTGTAATTGGTTGCAAGCGATTTAAGTAAAGATTTATTTCTTGAAAAATAATAAGGGGTTGAATATACAATTTCTACACCCTTACCTTTTTCATCCATTGATAATTTATTGAACTCTTTTATACCATCCCAAGTAGGCATTCCAATGGCAGTTGAACTATATTTTTTATTAGATTGTAAAGTTTTCACCAATCGTAAACCAAAAGTTTCGTTCACTGAACCACAAATAATAATATTTTGCTTATTGCTATCTAACACATTTTGTAAGTTGCGTATGGTAAAAGAATCCGTTAATTCAATGGTTTTATATTTTAATGGAATAGCAGGTGTGTTTTTACTCATTTCTAAAAATATATTTTGAATTTCATCTTCTAAACGTCCTTTCTTTTTAACGTAAATTAAATTACCGGTGGAATAATTTTTTTGAACATGTTTGTAAATACTTTCACAATGGGTTCTCAACGTAGGATTCAATAAAATGAAAAAAGGATTTTCAGTAATACCTCCATCATTTGGATAAGTTGCAGAAACTAATGGGATTTCTTTTCTCAATGCAAAATCGGCTAAAGGCTTTATATCACTTCTGTCTTTAAAAGAGCTGATAATTAAAGAAACGCTATCCCAAAACTTTTCGGCTAAAATTTTTTGTAATGGTTTTTCTGTGCTTTTACTGTCGAAAAAGAAAACTTCAATATTGGCTTTTTCTTTTTGTAAAGAATCAATTGCCGTCATAATTCCATTGTAAAAATCTAAACCTGGTAAAATAGTTTTAGGTATGTTATTGCTATTTATTTTATAAGTATTGCTATTAAATGCAGAATCTAAAAAAATGGGTGCAAATACAACAATTTTATGAATGGTTTCAGTTGTCTGAAGTGTAGTAACAGAATCGGTTTTTGTTTCTTGACTTAAAGCAATAACTGCAACCTGCAATAAAAATAGTAAACCCAAAATTTGCTTCATAAAAAATGAATTATTAGCTAAAGTATATAAATATAGTGCCAAATTCAATTTGCCTTTATTCCCACTCAATTGTTGCAGGTGGTTTGCTACTAATATCGTACACTACTCTGTTAATACCCTTAACGTTATTAATAATTTCGTTAGAAATATGAGCTAAAAATTCGTAAGGTAAATGAGCCCAATCAGCTGTCATTCCATCTACACTAGTCACAGCTCTCAAAGCAACTGTAAATTCATAAGTTCTTTCATCACCCATTACACCAACACTTTTTACTGGCAATAAAATGGTACCTGCTTGCCAAACTTTTTCGTATAAACCAAAACTTTTTAAACCATTGGTATAAATGGCATCGGCAGCTTGTAACATTTTTACTTTTTCTTCGGTAATATCGCCTAAAATTCTAATAGCTAAACCTGGTCCAGGAAAAGGATGACGATGAATTAATTCACCCGGAATGCCCATTTCTAAACCTACTTTTCTTACTTCATCTTTAAATAAAAATCTCAAAGGTTCTACTAAATCTAAATGCATGGTATCTGGTAAACCTCCAACATTGTGATGACTTTTAATAGTTGCACTTGGACCATGTACACTCACACTTTCAATAACATCAGGATAAATAGTTCCTTGTCCTAAAAATTTGGCTTCTTTTACTTTTAAAGCTTCTTGTTGAAAAACATCAATAAATAATTTACCAATAATTTTTCTTTTTTCTTCTGGGTCTGATTTGTCTTTTAAAGCATCATAAAACAATTGCTTTGCGTCAATCCCTGTAACATTTAGATCTAATAGTTTGTAGGTTTCTAATACTTGTTCAAATTCGTCTTTTCTTAAAACACCATTATCTACAAAAATGCCATGTAATCTTTTGCCAATTGCTTTGCTGATTAAAGTTGCAGCTACAGTGCTATCAACACCACCACTTAAAGCCATAATTACATGAGCATCGCCAATTTTATTTTTTAATGCTTCAACAGTTTCATGTACAAAAGAAGCTGGAGTCCAGTTTTGAGTACAACCACAAACTGTAACTAGAAAGTTTGTGATGAGTTTTTTACCCTCGGTCGAGTGATAAACTTCTGGATGAAATTGAAACCCATACAGAGGTTTTGTATCGGCAGTAGTTTTTTTGAATGCAGCAACAGGAATACTTTCAGTTGTTGCCAGTACTTCAAAGTTTTCTGGTAGAGTTACAATACTATCGCTATGGCTCATCCAAACTTGTGAATGATTGGTTACATTATTGAATAATTCATCATTCATTTTCATTTCTAAAATAGCACGACCATATTCACGTTTATTACTTTTATCTACCCTTCCACCAAATTCTTTGGCTGTTAGTTGAGCACCATAACAAACACCTAAAACGGGTACTTGCTTAATAAAAGAATGAATATTTACAGTGGGATTATTTTCATCGTTTACGCTAAACGGACTACCACTTAAAATGATACCTTTTAGTGTGTGATCTATAGTAAAAGGCTTGTTATAGGGTATAATTTCACAGTACACATTTGCTTCTCTTACACAACGGGCAATTAATTGTGTAAACTGACTACCGAAGTCTAGAATTAAGATTTTTTCTGTCATGCTGCGAAGATAATAGTTTGCAAGGCTGTATTTAATTTCATGGGGAAAAATGGAAGGCAGAAGGCAGAAGGCAGAAGGCAGAAGGCAGAAGGCAAAAGGCAAAAGGCAAAAGGCAAAAGGCAAAAGGCAAAAGGCAAAAGGCAAAAGGCAAAAGGCAAAAGGCAAAAGGCAAAAGGCAAAAGGCAAAGAAACTAGAAACCGATATATTGAAACTCAAAACTCGTAACTTATAACTTATCACTCATAACTTACATATCATAACACAAATCTTACTATCTTGTCATCGTAAAATAAACTGCTATGCGTAAATTAATTACTTTTTTGTTAGTGGCTATTGTTGTTTTTTTTTCTTGTGAATTTAGTTTTGATAAAACTGTCAAAGGCGAAGGTGTTATTACAACCGAGCAACGAAGTTTTAATTCGGCAAAAAAAATAAAGCTCATTGGTAATTTCGATGTTCAGCTTACACAATCGGCTACAAAAAAAATTACCATTAATGCTGAAGCCAATTTATTAGAGTTTATAGAAACCAAAGAACGAAATGGTTGGTTAGAAATTAGCACCAAAAAAGATGTTAAGCTAAAACCTAATACTAAAATTGTGATTGACATAGAAACAGATATTTTAGAGGGCATTAATATTGTTGGTTCGGGTAACTTTACATGCTTAAATAAATTTGAAGGAGGAGAGCAACTAGAAATTAATATTGCAGGTAGTGGCAATGTTGAAATAGCTACTAATACGCCCAAAGTAGAAGCATCAATTGCAGGTAATGGTGATGTGTTGATTAGTGGAGAAACCAAAGAAACAAAAGTAAGTATAGCAGGTAGTGGAGATTATAAAGGCAAGAATTTAAAATCGGAACTTGCTAAAGTAAGTATTGCAGGCAGTGGAAATGTAGAAGTTTTTGCATCGCAAGAATTAAACATCAACATTGCAGGAAGTGGCGATGTATTTTATTTGGGTAACCCTACTATTACTAAAAAAATAGCAGGTTCGGGTGTTATTAAGTCTTTGCAATAATAGAATGAACATATTTTTTTAAACGTGAATTGCACCAACGGTTCACGTTTTTTGTTATTGGTAAACGAGTAATGGTGTATAACTAGCAACTTTACAGACTGAAAATTATTTATGAGCAAGAATGAGCGGATGATTTTGTTTTTATTGGCAAGCATAAACTTTACCCATATTCTCGACTTTATGATTATGATGCCATTAGGTAATTATCTAATGCCTTTCTTTAAAATAAACACACAACAATTTAGTTTTTTAGTAAGTGCCTATACATTTAGTGCAGCAATATCAGGATTTTTAGCTGCCTTTTTTGTAGATGGATTCGATAGAAAAAAGATATTGTTATTTGGTTATACTGGTTTTTTGTTAGGCACTATTGCATGTGGGATTGCTCCAAATTTTGAGTTGCTTTTAATAGCAAGAATTGTAGCTGGCTTATTTGGTGGTTTAATTGGAGCTCAAGTTTTATCTATCATCTCCGATATTTTTACGTATGAAAGAAGAGGCAAAGCAATGGGTAGAGTAATGAGTGCATTTGCGATTGCTAGTACGTTTGGTGTTCCTTTTTCGTTGTACTTAGCCAATAGTATAAGCTGGCATGCACCTTTTATTTTGGTGGGAGCTATTGGTTTGGTTTTATTGCCTTTGTTGTTTAAATACATTCCATCTATGGATGGTCATTTGTTGAATAGAGCCGAAAAAAAATCACCATTTGAGGCATTACATGTTTTACGGTCTGATAAAAATTTAATACTTGCATTGCTGTTTAGTGGCTTGGTTATGATGGGTCATTTTTTGATTATTCCTTTCATTAATCCTTATATGGAATTTAACAATGGTTACTCAAAAAAAGAAACGCCTTTAATCTATTTAGTGGGCGGAATAGCGGCATTTTTTGCTGCAAATATTATTGGTAAATGGAGCGATAAATATGGCAAACTAAACTTATTTAGTATTTGTATTTTTTTAAGCTTGCCTCTAGTAATTGGTGTTACACATGTGCCCGCAATTGCATTATGGTTGTTGCTAACTATGTTCGCAGCTTGGTTTATAGTGGCAACGGGACGAGGAGTTACTGCACAGGCAATGGTAAGCAATGTTATAGAACCTGAACATAGAGGTAGCTTTATGAGCTTTAATAGTAGTGTACAACAATTGGGTACAGCAATAGCATCTTTGTTAGCTGGTTTTATTGTAACAAATTCAGCCAATGGTAAAATTGAACATTACAATTGGTTGGGATATATAAGTGTGATAATTTTATTGGCTTGCTTATTTCTTGGGAGATATTTATTTGCAAAGATTGATAGAGAGAAGAGTATTGAAGCTTAGAAAAGGCAAAAGGCAAAAGGTAAAAGGTAAAAGGCAAAGGGTAAAAGGCAAAAGGAAAAGAATTAAAAACTAAAAAGTTAAAAACGAAAACCTGAAACTCTCAATACCAAGCTAATATCTCAAAACTCAAAACTTACAACTGATAACTTAAAACCTACAACTTATAACTCACTTAACCTTAAATACAGGATACCTCAAATGTGCAGCTTCATAGTAAGGAGAATTTTTATATACAAAATCTAATTGAGCCGATGCACTTGCCTCGAAAGCCGAATCACTTGCTTTCTTTTCTTCTAGCTGAATTTTTAGTGCAGGGTTTTTGGCTAAGTAATCTGCAGCAACATCTTCCCACCTATAATTACTATACCCTTCTTTTTGTTGAAGAATAGCATCAAAAAAATTCCATTTAAAATAACTATCATCCGCCTCAGGTTCTAGTGTTTCTACTAAAAAACGATTTACAACCTGATTGGTGTAAATGATTACATCTCCTTTTAAAAATTGAATGCTTTCTTCTACTTCTTTAACTGTTACTGAGCTATGTTTAAAATGTTTTTCATAAGGTCTAGTACTAGTTTTAAATTGTTCAATTAATGATGCTGTAACTTTTATAACAGTATCTTTCTTTAGTATTTGCATTTGTACTTTATTCAATTTTAATAAATCAATTACAGCATGCCAACCTTGAGGTATAATATAGGCTTTAGGTTTAGTGATTATTTTTTCGCCTTTAAAATAATTGTAAAACTTCACTGCTTTTTTAAAGGGTTTATCATGGTTATAAAACAATCGTTGCATGCCAGTTACTTCACTAATTTTATACTGAGCTTCATATCCTAAAAAGTCAATGCTATCAAATTTTGTAGTGTCTACTTTCCATGTTAAAGCAAAGTTTTGTTGCTGTTGTATTGCTGCTACACTTTCTTTTTTTGCTTGAATAATTTGTTGAGCAAAACGAGTTGATTGTTCAATAATGGTGTGCATTAAAGCATAAGTACTTTTTGTTCTTTGCTCAAAAGGTTTAAGCATATGTGTTTCTGGTACAAAAGCCATAGTGCCAAACAATGCAGCATAGCCACTGCTATAACGTGGAGCATCGTAAAAAGCAATCCAACCTTTATCGGGGTTGGCAGTTTCAAAATTTACATAAGGGCATATAGGCCATTTTTTTTCTTCCATACTTTTATATAAAGCAGGCTCAAACGAATCGTGTAAAAATTTTCCAACTGCACCACCTAACTTATTTTGTTGAGTAGTGAGCAATGTCATAGTATGTTGATAATCGGCTCCATCGCTAACATGATTATCCACCAAAATATGCGGATTCAAATAATGGAAAATTTCAGTAAAAGACTTTGCTTCTCTACTATCGCATTTGATAAAATCTCTATTTAAATCTAAGTTTTGAGCATTACCTCTAAATCCATAACTCATTGGTCCATCTTGATTTACTCTTGTTGTGCTGTTTCTGTTTAAACTGCCACCAATATTGTAAATAGGAATAATGCCTAGTACAACATTGTTGGGTAGTACAATTTTTTTAGTAACAATATCTCGTACCAACATCATGCTGGCATCAATACCATCAGGCTCTCCAGGATGAATTCCATTGTTAATCATAATCACTACTTTGCCTTGTTTATGCCAATTATTGGTATTAAACAGTTGATCATTGCTTACCAATACCAAATGCAAAGGATAACCTGCATCGGTTAAGCCCATTTTTTTAACTTGAATGGTATTAAATTGTTTGGCTAATTTTTGGTAATAATCAATGCAATTAAAATAAGTAGTGGTTTCTTTTCCGCCAGAAATTTCAAAAGTGGTGGCTACGTTTTGGGCATAACTATTCAACGTCAAAAAAAGAATCAGATAAACAATAATATTTTTCATTAATTTGGTTTGAAATTTTGAATGAAAATAATGCAAAACATTTATAGAATACTATTAGCTGAAGATCAAATTAAGTTAGGTGCTGTTATTAAGCAGCAACTAATGTTACAAGGGTATGAGGTAGACTTAGCTGTAGATGGCTTAATGGCTGAAAAGTATTTTAAACAACATACCTATCATTTATTGTTATTAGATATTAATTTACCTCATAAAAATGGTATTGAATTAATTAAACTTTTTCGACAAAGCAACAAAGAAGTGCCTATTGTTATGCTTACTGCATTAGACCATATAAATGACAAGGTAACAGCTTTTAATTTTGGTGCCGATGATTATATTGTTAAACCATTTCATTTTGATGAACTGTATGCAAGAATAAAAGTATTCTTAAAAAGAACCGAAGCCACATTTGAAAAACTAGCTATAGCCGACTTAGAGATTGATGTAGAAACAAAGCAAGTAAAACGTAGTACTCAAGCAATTGTACTTACTTCTAAAGAGTTTAAGTTACTTGTTTTATTGGTAAAAGCTAAAGGTAAAATTGTGTCAAAACAAGAAATACTTGAAAAGGTTTGGGACTTAACTTTTGATACCGGTACTAACACCATTGAAGTATATATTTCTTTTTTACGAAATAAAGTTGATAAGTCTTTCGACAATAAATTAATACACACAAAGCAAGGTTTTGGGTACTACATAAAAGAAAGCATTCAATAATGAATATTAAAGTAAAGTTTGCGTTTATTTACTTCATTTGCATAGGCTATTTTCTATAACCATTTTTTTCTATTCCAATTTTAGGGTTAAAGAATATTACACACGTATTAATAAGAAAACATGAGCCAGTTACAATTTATTTATATAGAATAATAACAATGTAATTGACTAGAATAAAAATATATCTATAAACGAGCAAAGCTTTATTGATTTTTTTATTTTAGTTTACGATTCAACACATAAAAGAATTTATCAATCAACTGACTCTTTAGTAAAAGTTCCACCCAAAATATATTTCAATAAAATACTAATTAATAGTGAGTGTCGATTTACAAATAACGGTAAAGAAGTACCTCAAGAACAAAGAGATCAATTATTTGTAGCATTTTTTAGAGTAAAAAATGTAGATATTGAAATGGGCTATGGCTTAGGATTGGCCATAGTTTTACGAATTGTGCAAGCCCATGAAGCAGCAATTATTTACAAGGTTTTCAATACAGGTAAAAACTGCTTTACCATTACATTACAAAAACAAAAACCGGTTGAATAATCAACCGGTAATAATATAGAATTGAAAAACCACTTAATAATTAAGCAGCTTTTTTCTTAGCCAATTTACTTTTTAAGTTAGCAGCTTTATTTTTATGTATAACGCCACGTTTTGCCAACTTGTCAATCATAGATTCAACAGAAGGTAATTTTTCGCTATAAGCAGCTTTATCTTCAATAGTTTTCAAATCTCTAATAGCATTACGTGTAGTTTTGCCATTGTATCTGTTTCTGTCTCTGCGTTTAGCTGCCTGACGTGTATCTTTTTTGGTAGCTTTATGATTTGCCATACTCTTTCTTTTTAAAGGACGGCAAAAGTAAGTGTATTATTTGAAAATGAGAAAATTTTTACTAAAAAATATTCCTAACGCTATAAATACACCTAAATAGCTATAAACTTATCCAAAAATCGAAAAAACTTTGCCTTTTTTTCTGATTTCAAAGCCCGATATTTGCCATCATTTTAAATTAAAGCAGCTCAATTTTAGTCCAAATGAAGGATTTTACTTACATCACCAATTCCCATCCATCTTTTATTGAAAATTTATATAACGACTTTGTTAAAGACCCATCTTCGTTAGATGTGGATTTAAGAAAGTTTTTTGAAGGGTTTGATTTTGCCATTGCCAATGGTGTTTCTTCAAAAAATGCAACCACATCAACAGTTCAAACAGCTCCTGTTGCAACTGCTGAAGGTATAGATTGGATGCATGAAATACGTGTGTATCGCTTAATTCTTGGTTATAGAAATAAAGGTCATTTAATTGCAACTACCAATCCTATCAGACCAAGAAGAGATCGTGGAGCCAATTTAGATTTAGCTTTTTTTGGTTTATCTGATGCCGATTTAGATAAAACATTTCATGTAGGTAATTTAGTTGGTTTGGGTTCTACTACATTAAAAAATATTTTGGCTCATTTGCAAAAAGCTTATGCAAGTAGCGTTGGTATTGAGTTTAAATACATTAGCGATCAAAAAAAGATTGATTGGCTAACACAAGAAATGGAACACAACTTTAATACGCCTTTGTCTTTAGAAAAAAAGAAAAGAGTATTAGATAAGTTGAATCAAGGGGTGATTTTTGAAAAGTTTTTACATACTAAATATATTGGTCAAAAAAGATTTTCATTAGAAGGTGGCGAAACAACCATTGCTGCTTTAGACGAAATCATTAATACAGCTGCTAATAACGATGTGAAAGAGGTTGTGATTGGTATGGCACATAGAGGAAGGCTCAACATTTTGGCTAACATTATGGGCAAAACCTATGAGCAAATATTTAGTGAATTTGAAGGCACTGCAATAATGGATCAAACCATGGGCAGTGGAGATGTGAAATACCACATGGGTTATGGTAGTGAAGTAACCACAGATGAGGGTAAAGAAATTCATTTGAAATTAATGCCCAATCCATCACACTTAGAAGCCGTAGATCCAGTAGTGGTAGGTTTTGCAAGAGCAAAGGCCGATGTATTATATGCAAGCGATTTCGATAAAATTCTACCTATATTAATTCATGGCGATGCATCGGTTGCTGGTCAAGGTATTGTATACGAAGTATTGCAAATGAGCAATCTTAGAGGATATTTTACTGGTGGAACGATTCATTTTGTAATTAACAATCAAATTGGTTTCACCACCGATTTTGATGATGCTCGTACTGCCGATTATTGTACTTCAGCAGCAGCGATGATTCAAGCTCCTGTATTGCATGTAAATGGCGATGATCCAGAAGCTGTGGTAAAATGTGCCACTATTGCAACACGTTACAGACAAGCGTTTAATTCAGATATTTTTATAGATATGGTTTGCTACAGAAAGCATGGCCATAATGAAGGTGATGATCCAAAATATACACAACCTCATTTATATGCTTTAATTGATAAGCATCCAAATCCTAGAGAAGTATATGTAAAACATTTGTTAGAGAATGGCGAACCTGATGCTCAGAATTTAGCAAAGGATATGGAGAAAAAATTCTGGAGCGATTTACAAGAACGTTTAGATGATGTAAAGCAAAAGCCTTTGCCTTATCATTATCAACAACCAGAATTGGTTTGGAAAAGCTTACGCAAAGCCACTCCTGAAGATTTTCATGCTTCTCCAGTAACAGCTATTCCAGAAGCGGAAGTTAGAAGATTATTTAAAGGTTTAATGACTTGGGCCGATGGTTTTACACCTTTAAAAAAGGTAGAGAAATTATTGCAGGATAAAGTAAAATTATTAGAAGTTGAAAATAAAATAGATTGGGCAACTGGAGAGTTGTTGGCTTACTCTTCGATACTTGTAGAAAACAAAATTGTAAGAATGAGTGGTCAAGATGTACAGCGTGGTACATTTAGCCATCGTCATGCAGTTTTAAGAGATGAAGTAACCGACAGAAAATATACTCGTTTAAATCACTTTCAGGAAAACCAGGAAAAGTTCCGTATTTACAATTCATTATTAAGTGAATATGGTGTACTTGGTTTTGAATATGGTTATGCAATGGCTAACCCAAATGCATTAACTATTTGGGAAGCACAGTTTGGCGATTTTTGTAATGGAGCTCAAACCATGATTGACCAATTTCTTGCAGCAGGTGAGCAAAAATGGAATAGAATGAATGGTGTGGTAATGTTGTTGCCTCATGGTTATGAAGGTCAAGGTCCAGAACATAGTAGTGCAAGAATGGAACGCTTTTTACAAATGTGTGCCGAGTTGAATATGGTTATTACAAACATTACAACTGCTGCTAATTTCTTCCATGCATTACGTAGGCAATTAGCATGGTCGTTTAGAAAACCATTGATTAATTTTTCTCCTAAAGCTAACTTACGTTTTCCAGGAAGTTATAGCCATATTAATGAGTTTACACAAGGTGGATTTAAAGAAGTAATTGATGATGTAATCATTTCTGATAACAGTACTGTTAAAAAAGTATTGTTCTGCTCTGGTAAAATTTATTTCGATTTGGCCGAAAGAAAAGTAAAAGAAAATAGAACTGATATTGCTATTGTTCGTGTAGAACAAATTTATCCTACACCAGAAAAACAATTAAAAGCATTACACGAAAAGTACAGCAAAGCCATTTGGTTTTGGGTGCAAGAAGAGCCATTAAATATGGGTGCTGCAACATTCTTAAAAATGAACTTAAACAGCATCAATTTTGGCATCATTAGCCGTCATGCAAGTGCAAGTACTGCAACAGGTTTTTCTAAGATACATAAACAAGAACAAGAAGAAATTGTGAATACCGCATTTACAGTTTAAATAAAAACATTGCAAGCAATAAATAAAAACTATTCACAGAAACCTATTTTATGATAGATATTAAAGTTCCTACCGTAGGAGAATCAATAACAGAAGTTACTTTATTAAAGTGGACTAAAAAAGATGGCAGTTATGTAGAAAGAGATGAAGTAATTGCTGAATTGGAAAGTGAGAAAGCAACTTTTGAAGTAAATGCCGAAAAAGCTGGTATTTTAAAACATGCTGCAACAGAAGGCGATACTATTTTAATTGGATCAATCTTAGCACAAATTGATGAAACTGCTGCTAAGCCTGAGGGGGAAGCACCAAAGGCAGAAACTACTGCTCCAAAAGTAGAAACTCCAATAACAACAGTAACAACAGCTCCAGTTACAGCCGTGCCAAACGACATCAAAGCAACTCCAGTTGCTAGTGCTATTATTGCTGATAAAAAAGTAGATGTTAAAGCCATTGAACCAAGTGGATTTGGTGGTAAAATAATGAAGCATGATGTATTAGAAGCATTGAATAATCCAGGCAAAAAATCGTTTGGTCAAAATGCTTTATTTACCAGAAATGTTCGTCATGAAAAGATGAGCAATTTGCGTAAAACCATTTCTAGAAGATTGGTGGAAGCAAAAAATACTACTGCCATGTTAACCACATTTAATGAGGTTGATATGGGAGCAATTATGGAAATTCGTGCAAAGCATAAAGACAAATTTAAAGAAGCACATGGCGTTAACTTAGGCTTCATGAGTTTCTTTGCAAAAGCTTGTGCCATTGCTTTAAGTGAATGGCCAACAGTAAATGCATACATAGATGGTGATCAATTAGTGTATCATGATTATGCCGATATTTCAATTGCAGTAAGTACGCCAAGAGGTTTAACTGTACCAGTAATTAGAAATGTAGAAAGTTTAAGCATGGCCGATGTTGAAAAAGCTGTAGTAATATTAGCTGGTAAAGCAAGAGATAGTAAATTAACCACTGAAGATTTAACTGGTGGAACGTTTACCATTACCAATGGCGGTGTTTTTGGAAGTTTAATGAGTACACCGATTATCAATATTCCACAAAGTGCCATATTAGGTATGCACAAAATACAAGAACGTCCAATGGCTATTAATGGTAAAGTAGAAATTAGACCAATGATGTATTTGGCATTGAGCTACGATCATAGAATTATTGATGGAAGAGAAAGTGTAAGCTTCCTAGTTAGAGTAAAAGAATTATTAGAAAACCCAGCGTTATTATTAATAGGAAAAGATCCAGTAAAAACATTGTTGGAGTTATAGATTATTTTTTAATTGAAAATTAAGCGTTGAGAATTGATTGTTCTCAACGCTTTTTTATTGGTATTTAATAAAGTTTCTAGGACAATAAATTGCTTTTTAAAACAAAATTTATAAAAAGCCAATACTCCCATTTTAAAATTATATTTGAGGCTACACACTTGAATATGGGAGGAAAATTTTATTCTTATTTAAACACTGCTGCTTTTATTATTGAAACGTATGATGATAGCACACCATTGGTGCATCATTTGAAACATTATTTTGCACAGTTTAAAAAGCATGGCAGTAAGGATAGGAAATTCATTAGTCATGCCTGTTATTGTTATTACAGATTAGGTACTTCAATTGTCAATATTCCTACAACAGAACAACTGAAAATTGCTTTATTTCTTTGCAATCCTGAGCCATCTGTTTGGCACATAATTTTTACAGAAGAATGGTTGAGTGAATGGAAAAATACTATTGAAAGAAGAATAGAATTTATTGAACAACAGTTCAACTCATTTAATGCAGCCGGCTTTTTTCCTTGGCAAGAAGAATTGAGTAATGGGGTAGACGTAACCCAGTTTTCATTATCGCATCTTATACAACCATTGTTGTTTGTACGTTTAAGGCCAAGCCACGAAAAAACGGTAGTGCAACGATTGAGAGATGTTGAAATTTCTTTTCAAAAAATTGGAACCAATTGTTTGGCTTTGCCTAATAGTACTAAACTAGCTGATGTAGTTAGAATGAATGAAGAGCTTGTAGTGCAGGATTATAACTCTCAGCAAATTGCCAATTTTATTACTCCTGAACTTATTGTATTGAATTGGCAACAAACATGGAAGGTTTGGGATTGTTGTACTGCTAGCGGTGGTAAAACAATTTTATTACACGATATTCATAGAATAAATGATTATTATTTAACTGATGTGAGAGCTTCTATGCAACACCAGTTGAAACAACGTTTAGATGCTGCTCATATACAACATTGGAAATTTGTATCTGCCGATTTAACTGAACAAGTTTTTCCCTTTGGTGATAATATGTTGTTCGATTTTATTATTGCCGATGTGCCTTGTACTGGAAGTGGAACATGGGCTAGAACACCAGAACAAATTCATTCGTTTAAGCAAGAAATGATTGGTGAGTATGCGTCTACACAAAAAAAGATTGTTACCAATGTGGTGAATAGTTTAAAAGAAGATGGTTATTTATTGTATATCACCTGCTCGGTTTTTAAGCAAGAAAATGAAGCTGTTGCTATGTATATACAAGAGCAGTTAAAAATGCAATTAATTAAAATAGAACTAATGAAAGGTTATCAGTTAAAGGCAGACACTATGTTTGCTGCTTTATTTAAAAAAGTTACTGTTTAAGTAATTTCTGGCTACCAATTATTTTATTAGCATCGTAAACGCTTACTACATAAGTGCCACTTGATAATAAATGAATAGGAATATTAAAAGTTGCTACGCCTGCAAGTTTAGATTGACTAAGGTTTAAAACCGTACTTCCCTTCATATCGGTAATTTGAATAAACAAATTCTTTACGGCATAACTAGTATTTACTTTTACAGTAAAATTGTTTTTTGCTGGATTAGGCAAAATAGTAATTTGTTCAGTGGTAAACGTAACTGGGTTTACACTAGTGGTTACACAAGCACTAGTTAAATTAATACTGGTACTATCTAAGTAAATAGTAGTAAAGCTAGCTGAAGTTGTATCTATAATTTGTTTAATTCTATACTTAATTGTTCCCGGTTGAATATTGATTAAAGTGTCTGTTGTTGTAATATTTTTATTGGCCAAAACTGTTCCTGTTCCTTGTATATCTGCAATTTTTGTATAATTGGTTTCTCCTGGCAACATTCTTTCAATTTCATATTTCATGCTACTTACATCTTTACTTTTAAAAGTAATACTTGTTTTACAAGCATTTACTGATGCTGAAGTAATAGAAGCATACTTATTTAGAAGCCACACAAAAGCTTTTTTCATATCAGGAATGCCATAACCAATTCTATCATTAGGATTGTTGTAAATGCTTCCACTTTTAATAATGGCCTCTCTAATGGTATAATTATTAAATTCAGGAAATCCTTGCCACAAGCAGGTTCCAAGCCCTGCCAACTTAGGACAAGCATACGATGTTCCATTGCCAGCACCAACGGTGTTATTGGTATTTTGTACAAAAGCACTAACGCCAACAGCAGCGGCTTCGGGTTTTATTCTTCCATCGGCAGCAGGTCCATAGCTTGAAAAACTTCCAACATTACCTGTTGCGTTTACAGCACCCACTGCAATAGTGCTATCAATATCTGCAGGTGTACTTAAAAATTTCCAGCCACTATTGCCATCATTGCCATTGGCTGAGAAAAGTAATAAACCTTTTCTATGAGCAATGGTGCCACCTTTTGCAGCAGTGGTTGTTCTGCCATTCATCTTAGTATAAGTATGGTCAAAATTGCTATTGTCAAAAGTGGTATAACCTAAAGAAGTAGAAGCAATTTGGGATCCAATACTATCAGCTTTTTCTAAACCACAAACCCAGTTAAATTCTTCAATTGGATATTCACTCATTACATCTTCTGTTCTATATAAAACCACATTTGCTTTGGGCGAAGTACCAACAAAAGTTCCAGGAATATTGCCTGTAATGGTGCTTAAACAACTCATGCCATGACTATTATCTTCTACCACACTCGTTTCATTGGCAACAAAATCCCATGTTTGTAAAACTTGATTATTCAAATTCATGCTATCAAAAGAAGACAGCGTTTTGTATTGAAAAAAACCTGCATCCAAAACTGCAACAATCATGTTTTGTCCACGTAAACCAATATTGTGTAAAAACTGACCATTGTGTAATGCTATTTCATTTAGAGTAGTACCATAATTTAAAACATTTTGAGTAGCTTGGCTTCTTTGCTGATTTACTATTGGTAGAATTGTATTTTCAATAATAAACTTTTCTTTTTTAGCATTCATTTGTGTAGCTGTTCGAGCAGCTATGGTATTTACACTTGCAACAAAAGGCAGTGCATTTATTTTAGTGAGTGCATTTGCATCGGTAGTGAAAATGGAAATTTGATTTAGCCATTTGCTTCTATTCAAAATAGTAACGTTGCCCGCAAGTCTTACACTATCTATATATCGTGCAGTAATCGGTAAATCAAAACTATCAATAGCAATATTGTATGCAGTTCTTCTATCAATGGCTTTTTGTGAAAGGTAGGCTAATGGATTTGCTAGTGTAAAAGTATTAGAGCCTTTGTTTTTAAACTGAATAACATATCTGTTCAATTGAGCAAATGAAAAATGTGTAGCCAATAAAATCATCAACAACAAAATCAACTTTTTCATATTTGCTTATTTAACTGTTTGTGCTTGTATTAACAATTGTTGTTTCAAATTGGTTGAATACAAGTACAATTATCTGTAATCAATTAAATTTAATTTAATACCAAAACTGCCTTCTTGAAAATACTTGTTTACAGCAGTTGGTGGTTGATGCACCCAACGTAAAAATTCTTTATATACCAATCCAACCCCTTTTGCATAAACTTCTTTAGAGTAGCTTTTTTCTTGATAATTATTAGAATTGAAAGGAATATTGGGCAAGGTTTCATCTTGTTGAAAAACAGTATAGGTATTTGGAATAGTTCCTTTTAAGGTAGTAAAGGGTTCATCGGAATTGGTGTATTCAAAATTCCAATTAGAAAAAAAACTATAGGGCGATGGTGAAATGGTATTGATGTATTGAGTACCATTCCATTGAATACTTTCTCTAACGGGGCTCACCAAGCTTACGAAACGCAAATTGTTATCTATATATTCAACACGGTTATTGGTAAAACTGGTAATGTAGGTGGCAGTGTACTTCCATGGTTTGGTTTGTAAAGTATCTCTTAAATATCTAAAGATTCTGAAAGATTTTTTTCCTTCAGCATCTATAAAAGTACTTTCAACAGAATCTTTAGCTATATAACTATGTACCACAAGCGATTGGTTGAAGTTGGCTAAAACAGTTGAATCTAACTTATAGATAAAAACTTTTCCAACTTGTAGTGGATTTAGTTCTTCAGCAGTAACCATTGTTAAGTATTCTTTATCGCTACAACTATTGAATAGGAGTGTAGCAAATACTAAAAAATAAAATATTTTCTTTTTCATAATTATTTAGCCCGAAAGGTAAAACGATTAGGTTCAATTGCCAATTTTATAGACACAAAATATTACTAAACTGCTGTTTCTAATATGTTCTATAAGCAAAGAACAATTTTGAAACTACACAATCTTCTTATACATTCGTTGTATTGTTGCTGTTAATTATAGCTTGTACACTATAATCTTCTACAAAGCAACATATCATCTGCTTATCTCTTGTATCAATTGCTTTATAAGCAATAGCATTTTATTTTTAATTTTTATTGAGTATTTAAAACTTTAAACATGAAACTAAAGTTGTTCATTTTATTGCAGTTAATGTATGTTGGTGTTATTGCACAAAACAGGTATGCCGATAGTTTATTTAATAGCTTAAATATATTTAACAATGTGCAATATGGTAAAGCCACGAACATTAAAGGTGCAGAAGAAATTTTGTTGCTTGATGTTTTTGTTCCACCAACGGCCGATAAAATTCGATATCGTCCTTTAGTAATTTATGTACATGGAGGTGGTTTTGTTAACAACACAAAAACATCAGATTTAAGTACGCTCATTTGCACTACACTTGCTAAAAAAGGTTATGTTACTGCAACAATTGATTATCGGTTAGGAATAGAAAATCCAAAATCAACTACACAATATTTTGAAGCCATGTATAGGGCTCAGCAAGATGTAAAAGCGGCTGTTCGATACTTTAAAAGATATGCTGAAGATTATGGAATTGATAAAACACAAATTTATTTAGTGGGAGGTTCGGCTGGAGCAATGACAGTTTTGAGTGCTGTGTATATGAATGATAACGAAGTTCCGTCCAATATCAACACATCAAAATGGGGTAGCTTAAATGGCACAACTGGTAATGAGGGTTTTTCTCATACAGTCGCAGGTGTTGTAAACTTATGGGGAGCATTGCCTAATTATAAATGGATTCAACAAAGAGATGCTCCATTATTAAACATAGGAGGTACAGATGATAAAACAGTACCTTACGATAGTGCTTTTGATTATCATGGTTTCAAATATGGTCCAAAGGCTTTGTACAATTATTGTAAATCAATTGGTGTTTCAACAGAATTAAGAACTTTTGTTGGAGCAGGTCATACCATTAATAAAGATGTTGTTCGTTATGATAGTGCTATACAAACTATTACTAGTTGGTTGTATAAATTATTGCCTGTAAATAATCAGGTTAAGCAACCTGCAATGTTTAAAAGAATTAACGAAAAGCAAATTTTACAGCCAACTACTATTCTTACAACTATGGAAAAAGTAGCTAATTGGCAAATGAATTTGTGGGATGAAAAAGGGTATAAATATCATACTTGGCATTGGGCAAATGCAGCAGGTTATACTGGTTATTTTGAATTATCGAAAATTAGCAAAAATACAAATTACGAAAATAGATTATTAGAAATTGGTAGAGAAATTGATTGGAATACAGGCCCAAGTAGGTTTTTTGCAGATGATTATTGCATTGCACAAACTTATGCTAACTTATACATGAAGTATAAAGACCCCAAAATGTTGGCAAGATTTAAGTTATTAGCCGATACAATTTTAGCACAACCTCATACTGAATCTTTAGAATGGAAAGACAGCATTAATTACAGAGAATGGGCTTGGTGCGATGCATTGTTTATGGGGCCAACAGCATTAGCTTATTTTTCAACAGCTATACAAGAACCCAAGTATTTAGACCTTGCAGTAAAGCTTTGGTGGCAAACACATGACTATTTATACGATAGTAGTGAACATTTATATTTTAGAGATCAACGCTTTTTTACACAACAAGAAAAAAATGGAAAAAAAGTTTTTTGGAGTAGGGGCAATGGTTGGGTACTTGCAGGTTTAGTAAGGGTATTAGACAATATGCCAGAGAATTATACAGATAAACCAAAGTTTAAAAGTTTGTATAAAGAAATGATTGCTAAAGTTGCATCGTTACAGCAACCTGACGGAAGTTGGCATACATCTTTATTAGACCCAGCTAGTTATCCAAATAAAGAAATAAGTGGTACCGGTTTTTATGCTTATGCTATTTTATGGGGTTTAAATAATGGCATGTTAGATAAAGCAACTTACTGGCCTATTGCATTAAAAAGTTGGAAAGCCATGATGCAAGAAGTAAAACAAGATGGAATGATTGGTTACATACAACCCATTGGTGCTGCACCAGATTTAGTGAATGAACATAGCACCGAAATTTATGGCATTGGTGCATTTTTATTAGCAGGAACTGAGCTCTACAAGTACATGAGTAAGCAATAATTTTACTGAGGTAGAAAAAGTGTTACAACAGATGGATATATTGAAACCATGATTTGTTCTAACAAAAAAGTAATTAGATGAATAGAAGAATTTAGCAACTATAAAAAAAGGTTGACGGAACTCGTCAACCTTTTTTTACATAGATAATATATTTTTCTTTAAAATATTCTTCATTAAAGATTTCGTATACACTCATCATTTTAGGTCTTGTACCACTTTCAAAAATTTCTTGATGCAAGTCGCCACCCTTTAAACAGATTAATCC
>CALRVE020000057.1:0-19565 GCA_943371535.1 Asaia bogorensis
AGCATCAAATTAAAAAAATAGCTGCTGAACTAGATGAGAAAAAAATAACATTAGTCTGTAAATGCAATGAGTTAGTTTATGTTGAATTCAATAGTGCATTATTTGAAATAATAATTCGAAATATATTGTTATTATGTGTAACCAATTCAAAAAGTAATACCACTATACATGTATACATTAAACCAAGTACTAGAAATATAGAGTTTGAATTTATTTATAAAGGTTATAAGTTACTTACCGACGATTTAGAGAAAATAGAAACCTTTGAAATTGATTTCTCTGAACAAAATTTAATTTATTCTATGGGTTTATTTATATGCAAAAAATATATAGATGCTGCTGGTGGTATTTTTACAATTGATTATTCGGCTACCAATGAAAATAGTATCCATATTTTATTGCCTAGATTTAATATGAAGTAGTACGTATTAAATAAATTTAGAAACAATCTATTGTTTGTGTTAATTCTCTAATATCAATTGGTTTAACCAAATACGCATCTGCACCTAATTCTATCCCTTTCATTGCATCTGCTGCATCGGCTCTAGCTGTTAAAAAAATAAATGGTATTGTTGCAGTACTTTGTGTTGATTTGATTATTTCAATAAATTCAAATCCACCCAAATCATCCATCATTACATCGCAAACAATTACATCTGGTTTGTCTAATTCAATTTTCTTAAGTGCTTCATTACCACTACATGCAGAAGTACATGAATAACCATAAATATTTAACAGTTTTTCAATATTTTGTCTTATTTGCGGTTCGTCTTCTATTAATAAAATTTTCTTCATAGTACTTATAATTTATAAGGAAATTTAAGTGTAATTTTTGTGCCTTTACCCAAATTACTTTTAATGAAAATTTTTGCTTTATGTTTTTCACAAAAGAATTTTACAATAACTAAACCAATACCGGTACCCGAAATTTGCCTAACATTTGAGGCTCTAAAGAACGATTTAAATAAATGATTCTTTTCATTTTCTGGTATGCCAATTCCAAAATCTTCAATACTTATTTGCCATCCTTGTTTATTAAATATAACTGTGCAAATAGGTGATTTTTTAAAAGGCGAATATTTTAATGCGTTGGTGAATAAGTTTAATAAAACATGCCTGAGCATAAATTTATCTGCTAAAATTGTTTTTTCGTTGGTATCAATAATTAGTTGAATAGTTCTGCCATCTTTCCAAGGCATGAATTGTTCATCAATAAGAGCATGAACAAATGAATGTATATTAATTTGTTCAACTTTGAAATCAATTTTATCTGCTTCAATTTTGCTTACAAGAAGTAACTCGTTCATTAAAGTTACCATTCTATTAATTTCTTCTTTTATTTGGTTTAATTGTTCTTTGGTATTTTCTTTTGTATTTACATTTCGATCTTGCATCATTTCAAGTAAATCTACACTTGATAAAATTACTGACAAAGGTGTTCTCAGTTCATGAGAAGCCATATTAACGAAATTCGATTTTAGGCTATTTAAGTTTTTTTCTTGATGTATGGTTTGTTGCAACTTTTGTTCTGCTAAAACCTGCTCAGAAACATCGGTCATAAACAAATGTATTTCTTCATTTTTTTTATCTTTAGCAATTTGTTTGTTGATATAATAGAATAAGTGTTTTGTAATATTTAATTGATTATTAACAGTAATAAGTGTACGTTCTTTTGTTAATACATTCGATTGGTTTACCGTGTTAATTTGGATATTAAGAATTGGATTATTTATTAATGTTGTGTAATTTTTTCCAAGGTATTCATTCTTATTAACTGCAAATAATTTTTCTGCAGCATTATTCATAAATACAATTGCATTTGAATTATTAATAATTAATACAATTTCACTAGTGTGCTGAATAATTTCTAAATATTTTTTTTCACTTTTACTGAGTAAAAGTTCATTTTCTTTAAGCTCAGTAATATTTATTCCGTATCCAATTACATATTCAATTTCTGCATTGTTGTTATAAATACTATGGTACCTTCTAAGGTTGGTAATTTGTTTGCCATTTTTATCTATCAAAGTTTCTTCAAATGCCTTTATAGTACCTTCTAACGTGGTTTGCTCAAATTCTTTTCTTCTTTTAATGGCAATGTCTAAAGGTTTATTTCGATAAGCACAATAATCAAAATCATTTTTGCCAATTAACCATTCTCTTGTTTCAAGTGTTGGCAAAGCTGTTTCATTTATAAAAATGTAGTTTTGGTTTTTATCAAAAATCGCAATATCTGCAGGAAGCTTATTTAGAATATGATGATAAAAGTCTTTTTGTTTGGCAATTTCAGCTTCATATTCTTTGTTGGTAGATATGTCACTGTGTATTCCTACAAGTCGTAGAGGTTTTCCATTTGCATCTTTTTCAATAATAATTCCCCTGTCTTGTATCCATTTTATCTTTCCATTTTTATCGTATATCCTATATTCAATATTATGAGAGTCAATAGCATTATTGTAATAGCCATTTGCAATAGCCTCATAAATTGGGTAGTCTTCTTTTACAATAATATCTTTAAAAGCCAGCATAATATTGGAGTAATTATCTGCATTTCTTCCAAACACAAGACTTTCGCCTTTATAGTTTGTTACTTTATCTATGGCAAAATCATATTCCCAAAGATTATCACCAATTGTATCTAATGCATATGATATTTTCTTTTCAAATTCATTTATTTTTTTTGTAGTTTCTTTAATTTCTGTGATATTCTCTTGTATGGCAAAGAAATGACTTATGTTATTGTTATCATCAAAAATGGGTTGACATTTAATTCTAACCCAATACGAAGTTTTATCTTTTCTATAGTTAATTATTTCGCAACTAAAAGGTAGTTTATTTTGCAATTGGTTGTGCATATATTGAATTGTATCAACACATGAATCTTCTCCTTGTAAAAAGCTGCCTGGTTTTTGTGCAATAATTTCATTTAATGTATAACCTGTATCTATCTCAAATGCTTTATTCACCCATGTAATTCGCCCATTAAAATCTGTAAATATTACAGCGTTAATATTTTGTTCTAATACTAGATTTAATGTTTTAATGGTTTGTAGTGCAGCCTTTTCTTTTGTAATATTTCTACCATAAATATTTATATACTTTTCTTTTTGCATAAATATGCACAGAAAACTATAATAATCGTCATTACATTTAGTTTCAATGTAAAGATTATTTTTATCTTTTAAATCAAGTATTAGTTTATTATAAAACCCTTCTTTAGTAAACTTTTCATTCTGATAAGTGTATGCAGTTAATTTTTTAGCTGCTTGATTTTCAATAATTGGATTTGCGTTTAAATCGAATCGTATAAAGGGTTCTGGGCTTTGCATAGAAAACAAAGCAAAACTTTGAGCTAAATCTGAGGTTGTTTTTAATATTTCTTTTTGTTTCTCAAGTTCGGTATACATGACCTTCAAATCATCGGCTGTATTTTTTTGAATCATTAACAGGTGCAATAAATCAATAATAGGGTCATGCAAAGCAAAATCGTTAATCTCAAGTTTATTAGATGCAAGTTCTTCTACATTATTTAACCAAGGCGATACCAATAAAAGTATTTCTTCATTTTCTTTTATTATTTCTAATTGTCCTCGTAGATTGGGTTTTTGTGTATTAGACGGCTTTAAAATTACCATTTGATTGTCCAATGCACTTAAATCGGTTATATTAGATGGTATAATTTGCGGTCTAAAAAATTGAAAGTATTTTGAAAAAGGTTCATTAATTTTTACATCATAAATTTTTTGCAACGAATTACCCGCAGACACAATTAAAAACTGGCTATTTACATGAATATAAAATGGAAATAGCCTAGAAAATTGCTTGTGGTTAAACTGGAATTCATTTTTCATTACCAACTTACTTTAAATATTTCATGGTTATCGCCAGCTGCGATGCTATTTATTAATTCTATAGAAATAGTAGTAGCATACATTTTACCTAATCCTTGTAATAAACCTATAACAAAATCTTTCAAACCCTCTCTTGTAGATTTATAGTGTACATGTATGCTGTTATGCTCAATATTCGAAACTTCAAACTCAGGGGGTGTTAGTTTTGGATACAGTAACATAATTCTATTATGAAAATTGGGTAAATTCATTAAAAAATCTTTTAAGTTACTTCCACCTGCTTTCATTAAAGAACCATATTTTTCTACGCCAGTTTTTAATACCCAATATTCACCAAATGCTATGAGTACTTCATTTAATGGGGTATTGGCAATCTCTGAAATAGATTGTGCAAGTTTGAAAGTAACTGCATCATCATATGCTTCATTACTTAAAAAAAATGAAATGTTTAACTCACTTTTATCTAAAACTTTTTTCCAGGTTTCATGCCCATAGTTTTCAATTATTAAAACTTGAATAGCTTGATTAACAATTCCATACATTTTATTACACTTTATTTTTAATAATACTTTACTGATTTTCTAATATTTTACAAATTAATTCTGACTTTGAATTTACATTCATTTTTTTGTATATATTTTTTAAGTGGTCATTTACTGTTGAGTAAGAAATTGATAGCATAATGGACACTTCTTTATAGCTTAACCCTTTAATTACTTGTTGAACAACTTCATTCTCTTTTTTCGTTAGTCCTATAATTTTTTGAGAACTGGTTTTTTGTTCGGTAACAGTATTTACTTTATCTAATAATTTTTTTGCAACCTCAGGTGTCATAAAAGCACCACCTTTTTGAATAATTTCAATTTGTTCTTTAATTGTTTCAAACGAAATTGGTTTTATTAGGTAACCTTTTGCACCATTGGATAAACCTTTCCAAATTATATCATTCTCACTTTCGCCAGATATTAATATAATATTCGATTCTGGATATTTCTTTTTTAAAACAGATAAACCATCTAGTCCTGAAATTCCAGGAAGATTGATATCTAGAAAAATAAACGAGGGAGTTTCTGTATCTAAATTGGCTAAAATTTTTTCAATATTACTGATAGAAAATACTACTTTAAACTCATCTGTCAAATGAAAGAGGTACTCAAGATTTTTTCTTAAAGCTGCATCATCTTCTATTATTCCAATCTTAGTCATGTCGTAAAAAATTATACAATGTTAAATAAGTTAGTCGGTTTGCAAGATATTCTGAAATTGCACATAACAAGCAAGTAAAATACCACTAGAATTAGGGTGTGTACTTAACTACAATAAGTGGTTTTAAAGATTAACCAATTATGAGATGAATTTACACCATAATATTTATAAATCAGATAATTTAATCTTTTTTATTTATCAAATAGTTTAATAAACTTAACATCTACTTAATATTTAGATGGCTGAAATAATATACCAATTCTTGTATTGGTCAAATTAGGTTCAAATACATATAATTTCATGTATTGTTTGCAACATTAATAGTTTAAATCAGCAATCTATTGACTAGCAAATAACATGTCTAAATCTAGTTAACTTACTTGTATAACGGTTCAGTTAATGTGATTTCTAAAGCTTAATTTGTGTTGCCCTTATCTTCGCAAAACTAACAATCGTAAGTATATGAATATAGAAGCCAATAGAAATGAAGATTGGATGAAATTAAAATTGAGTGAAACCAAACAATACCTCAATAAAATTAAATTAGGCGGTGGTAAAAAAGCTGCTGATAAACAGCACGAAAAGAATAAACTTACGCCAAGAGAACGAATTGAGTTTTTAGTTGATAAAGACAAACCTTTTATTGAAATTGGCAGCTTTGCTGGTTTTGAAATGTATGAAGAACAAGGTGGTTGCCCTGCTGGTGGAACTGTTGCTGGCATTGGCTATGTGAGTGGCAGGCAATGTGTAATATTGGCCAACGATCAAACTGTAAAAGCTGGGGCCTGGTTTCCTATAACTGGCAAGAAGAATTTGCGTATGCAAGAAATTGCCATGGAAAATCATTTGCCTGTTATTTACTTAGTAGACAGTGCAGGTGTTTTTTTACCCATGCAAGATGAAATTTTTCCTGATAAAGAACATTTTGGTAGAATATTTAGGAACAACGCCAAAATGAGTGCAATGGGCATTACACAAATTGCTGCTGTAATGGGTGCTTGTGTAGCAGGTGGTGCTTATTTACCAATTATGAGTGATGAAACTTTAATGGTTGAAAACAATGGCAGCATTTTTTTAGCTGGCAGTTATTTGGTGAAAGCAGCCATTGGAGAAGATATTGACAATGAAACTTTGGGTGGTGCAGTAACCCATACAGAAATTAGTGGAATAGCCGATTACAAGTTTGCTACAGAACAGGAATGTTTAAATCACATTAAAAAAATATTCAGCAAATTGGGTGAACAACCCAAAGCTGGATTTGATAGAATAAAATCTTTGGCTCCTGCAAAAAATCCTGAAGAAATTTATAGCATCATGCCCGAAGGCAATGCAAAGCCTTACGACATAAGAGAAATTATTGAAAGAATGGTAGATAAAACTGATGTCATCCCGACGAAGGAGGGATCTACTCAATCAAGCTTCGATGAATTTAAACAAGATTATGGCAAAACCATTGTTTGTGGATATGCAAGGGTTGATGGATGGGCTGTAGGTATTGTTGCCAATCAACGCCTGATTGTAAAAAGTAAAAAAGGTGAAATGCAAATGGGTGGAGTGATTTATAATGACAGTGCCGATAAAGCAGCTCGTTTTATTATGAATTGTAACCAAAAGAAAATTCCATTGGTGTTTTTGCAAGATGTTACAGGATTTATGGTAGGCAGCAGAAGTGAACACAGTGGCATTATTAAAGATGGAGCTAAATTGGTAAATGCAGTTGCTAATAGTGTTGTTCCAAAGATTACTATTATTATTGGCAATAGTTATGGTGCTGGTAATTATGCTATGTGTGGTAAAGCCTATGACCCACGTTTTATTTATGCTTGGCCAACAGCTAAAGTTGCTGTAATGGGTGGTGAGCAAGCAGCAAAAACCATGTTACAAATTCAAGTAGCTACCATGAAAGCTAAAGGCAAAGAAGTAAGTGCCGAAGATGAAAAAATTTTATTAGATGAACTAAAAAATAAATACGAAAAACAAACTTCTCCTTACTATGCTGCTGCAAGATTATGGGTTGATGAAATTATCGATCCTGCTGCTACTAGAAATGTAATTTCAGAAGGTATTCATGCAGCCAATCATCAGTCCAATATTGCAACATTTACAACAGGTGTTTTTCAAGTTTAGGAAAGGTTTTTGAGTGAAGAACATTTTTTTCTTTTCATCCAAAAATCATTATTTTCACCATTCTTAGAGCTAGTTCAAAACGACTAACTGATATAACAGTATGAGAAAATATTTCTTGTTCAATTCTTTATTATTCTTTGGTTTTATAACTTTACTTTTTGGTTCATGTGTGAATGATTCATATTTAGCTGAACCTACTCCCATTCCCAACCAATCATTTGTTGAAGAATTTGATACAGCTATGGCTGCCTATAACAGAGGTTGGCGATTTGTAAACAGAAGTGAACCTGTAGGCATTACAGATTTTTCTAACTACATAGACGTTACAACAGTTCCTTTTGAAGCATACTCTTCTAAAGCCAGAAAAAATGGTTTTTTATGGGCCGATTATTTGTCAACCTCTGCACAAGTTGGAGTTGTAAGTACTTTTGCTATTTCGCCAATAGTATATTTAAAAAATGGTGATCAAATTGTTTTTTATACTAGAGCTCAATTGTACGAAAGCAATCCACCCGGCGATTCTACAGATTTTGTAAACCGATTACAAGTTGTTTTAAATACCAAAAACACAGGGTTAAATTGTGGTAAAGGATTAAATCCTGGCGATTTTGATCAATACCTTTTATTCATTAATCCTTTTTTACAACCTTTTTTATTGAGTGAATTTAATACAGGAGTAGCACAACAAAAAGGAGCATATCCGCATCGATGGACAAGATTTACTGCAACTGTTCAAGGTTTAAGCAAACCAACTTGGGGTAGATTTGGATTTAGATATTTTATTGAAGGTGCAGGTTCTAATGGTTTAGGAAGCTCAATTGGTATTGATAGTGTGGCTTATGTTGCTAAGTAAACATTCATTTTATTATTCAATTTTTTATGAATACAAAAAATATTTTTTCTTCCTTATTGCTGCTTTGCATTTTTTCATTGGTAGTAATTACTGCTTGTAAAAAAGATGCAGCACCCAATGCCGAAGAACCCAATTATTCTTGGCACGAAGAGTTTGATACAATTGCCAATTCGTTTGCAAAGGGTTGGGCAGCAATTAATAATTCTCGCCCAATTGGATTATCTACTTGGAATCAAGCATCTGTAGAAGGCTTAGATGCAAAAGGAAAAGCATTTATACCTTCTTACCCTTTTGCTGCACAAAGTGCAGTGTATTCGGGTAAAGATTTTATTATGATTAATCAAAATGCAGTAGATCTACAAGGTACAATTAGTGCATGGCTTATGTCGCCACCAACCATGATGAAAAATGGTGATGTCATTGAGTTTTATACTAGAACAGTTCCCACTAATTTCAATGGAGCAGGCACCGATGTGGCTGAACGTTTACAGGTTCGTTTAACACCCAATAAAAACTCAGTAGAAGCTGGCAATACTGCTACAAGTGTTGGAGATTATACTAGCTTACTTTTAGACATTAATTCAAACTACGACATCAATGGAGCCAATGCTTTTCCTAGAGATTGGAGAAAATACACTATTACAATTACTGGCTTACCTCCTACTATTCAAGAAAGAAGATTTGCATTCAGATATTTTGTAGAAGATGGAGGTTCTGATGGCTCAAGAGCTTTTTGTGTTGGCATTGATAATGTTACATTCAACAGCAAATAAAATAAAGTAAGCCAAGCACTCTCATAGCTCAAAACTTACAACTTACAACTCACCACTCACTACCTCCAAATAGCCAATTCTTCACTCCAACCTATCCAATTTAGGCAAAATGTTCATCAATTGATACCGTTCACATGCCAATTTGTACAAAAAATACTTCAATTATTGGCAATGGCACTAATATTGACAATAAATACATTCTACCAATAACTATATTTATTTTAATTGAAGCATATATGACCAAACAAAAAGTGTTTTTAGGAGACGACGAAACCGATTTTATGCCCATCATTCCAATTGGAGATCAAGAAAATGATGCTGACAAAAATTTAGTAATTCCAAACGAAATTCCTTTATTACCCCTTCGTAATACCGTTCTTTTTCCAGGCGTAGTTTTACCAATTACAGTTGGAAGAGATAAAAGCATTAAAGCTGTAAACGAGGCTTATAAAGCCGACAAATTGATTGGTGTGGTTGCTCAAAAAGACAGTAATATTGAAGATCCTATTGTTACAGATTTGTGCAATATTGGTACTGTTGCCAAAATTGTAAAACTGATTAAAATGCCCGATGGTGGCACCACCATCATTATTCAAGGTAAAAAAAGATTTGAACTCTTAAATATTGTAAGTGAAGATCCCTACTTTAAAGCAACTGTAAAAGTGTTGGAAGATGACGTAAAGCCAGATACAGAAAATTTTGCTGCATTGATTTCTTCTATCAAAGATTTAGCTGCACAAATTATTCAGCTATCACCTAATTTACCTACTGAAGCTTCTATCATTTTAAAGAATATTGAAAACCCTACATTCTTAATCAATTTTGTAAGCAGCAATCAAAATACAGAATTGGGCGAAAAGCAAGCCTTGCTTGAAATGAACGATATTACAGTAAGAGCCGAACGATTAATTCAGCTTTTACAAAAAGAATTACAGTTTGCCGAATTAAAGGATAAGGTTACCAATAAAACCAGAACTGAAATTGACAAACAACAACGTGAATACTTTTTACAACAGCAATTAAAAAGTATTAAAGATGAATTGGGCGGCGATAGCAACGAACGTGAAGTGGCTGAAATGAAGAAAAAAGCCGAAGCAAAAAAATGGCCTGAAGCTGCAAAAAATTTGTTCAACACCAGTATTGCCAAATTAGAAAGAATGCATCCAAGCACTCCAGATTATTCGGTGGTATACAATCATTGCGATTTGATGTTGGATTTACCTTGGGATGAACATACACCAGATAATTACGATTTAAAAAATGCCAAAAAAGTATTGGATGCCGATCATTATGGCATGGGCAAAATAAAAAATAGAATTCTAGAATACTTGGCTGTATTGAAATTAAAAGGTGATATGAAAAGCCCAATACTTTGCTTTGTAGGCCCTCCAGGTATTGGTAAAACATCATTGGGTAGAAGTATTGCACATGCAGTTGGCAGAAAATATGTACGTGTAAGTTTAGGTGGGTTGCATGATGAAAGTGAAATACGTGGTCATCGTAAAACATATATTGGTGCAATGCCAGGAAGAATTTTACAAAATATTCGTAAAGTAAAGTCGAGCAATCCTGTAATGATTTTGGATGAAATTGATAAAGTGGGAGCCGATCATAGAGGCGATCCTTCCTCTGCATTATTAGAAGTATTAGACCCAGAACAAAACAATAGTTTTTACGATAATTATTTAGAGTTAGAATACGATTTAAGTAAAGTTTTATTTATCGCTACTGCCAACAACATCAATAATATTCAGCCAGCATTAAGAGACAGATTGGAAATTATTGACTTAAGTGGATATGCCGTTGAAGAAAAAGTAGAAATAGCCAAACGTCATTTAATTCCGAAACAAAAAGATGCACACGGTTTAAGTAAAGTAAACTTAAAAATGAGTGATCCTGTTTTAGAAAAAGTAATTGAAAACCATACAAGAGAAAGTGGTGTAAGAGAGTTAGATAGACAACTAGCTAGCATCATGCGTTTTCAAGCAAAAGAGTATGCTGTAAAAGGAAAAGTGAAACCTACTATTACAAATGTTGATGTTGAGAAAATATTAGGTACACCACGTTACAGCAACGATATCTATAAAACAGTGAATATGGCTGGTGTTGCTGTAGGTTTAGCATGGACTTATGTTGGCGGTGATATATTATTTATTGAAGCTGTTTTAAGCGAAGGCAAAGGAGAATTAAAACTTACTGGTAACTTAGGCAATGTAATGAAAGAAAGTGCAACCACTGCACTTACTTATTTACAATCAAATGCCAAAAAGTTTGGAATTGATGCTGATGTATTTGGTAAAAAAACAGTGCATGTGCATGTACCAGAAGGTGCAACGCCTAAAGATGGCCCTAGTGCAGGCATCACTATGCTTACAGCCTTAACATCGGCATTTACTGGTAAAAAAGTAAAACCTTATTTAGCCATGACTGGAGAAATTACTTTAAGAGGTCAAGTTTTGCCTGTTGGTGGCATTAAAGAAAAAGTGTTAGCAGCTAAACGAGCAGGATTAAAAGAAATAATTATGTGCTGGCAAAATGAAAAAGATGTAAAAGAAATTGATAGCAATTTTATAAAAGGCATGAAATTTCATTATGTAAAAAACATGCAACAAGTAATTGATATAGCTATTATTTAAACCAAACAACCTCTAGCTATATATTTAATTTCAACTAAGTGAACCAAAGATTTTTTACAACGTTATTAGTTTATTAAGTTTTTTTCATGTTGGTTGTTTTAAGGGTTAAGATTCCCCGTTTTTACGGGGAATATTTTTTTTCAACTATTTTGTATCATTTAGTCTTGCTGAAATTTCCAGTTTGCTTTTTGGGTTAAATTGCACCATGCGTTGGTGTTTAATTTTATTATTACTAATTACACAAAAAAACTTTGCCCAATCTTTAGGTGGCAACGCAGTATTTAATTTTTTACAACAACCCAACACTGCACAAGTAGCTGCTTTAGGTGGGATAAATATTTCCAACCTATCGAACGATGTAGGTTTAGCATTCAACAATCCTGCATTATTACGTAACACCATGCATCAACAAATTAATGCTTCATTCAACAATTTTTTTGCAGGATTTAAAAACTATAGTTTAACTACTGCATGGCATGTACCAAGTATAAATACCACTACAGCATTAGGTATTAACTACTTTAATTATGGCAATAATATACAAACCGATGCAGCAGGTAACTTATTGGGCAATTTTATTGCAAACGATTATGTAGTGCAGCTTTCAGCAGCCAAAAAATATAAAAATAATTGGCATATTGGTACAACCGTAAAATTTATCAGCAGCAGTTATGGCATGTATAAAAGCAATGGAATAGCAGCCGATATTGCTTTGGCATTTGTTGACACATCTAATTTTTTTCAAGCAAGTTTGGTAATAAAAAATTTGGGTACGCAATTAAAAACGTATACCAACAGCATAGGTAAAGAAGAACTTCCATTTGATGTTCAATTAGGCATTAGCAAAAAACTAGCAAAGGCTCCCATTCAATTTTCGTTAACTGCACATCATTTACAACGCTTCAATATTTTGTATAACGATACTTTATTTAAAGCTAGTGAGGGCAATGAAAGTTTTCAACAAAAAAAATATACACTCGAAAAAATATTTGCTCACTTAATTTTTTCTGCTCAGTTTTTTATTCACCAAAAAGTTGAACTTACTACAGGGTATAATTTTTTACGCAGACATGATTTAAATGTTTACAACACCACCAATAATTTAAATGGCTTCACTGCTGGCTTAGGTATACTATTAAAAAAATTTCATTTAAGATATGCAACAGGTTTTTACCAACGCAATGTATTTCATCAAGTAGCATTTAGTTTAAGTTGGAACAATCAGTTAAAGTAAAAAAAGCACATTAAATAAAACAACTTATTAAGCAGCCTAAAAACCAAAAAAAACACCTTACTCTTATCATGAAACAATTGTGCAATTTGCTTTTTATTCTACTATGTTCAACCAAATTTGCATTTACACAAACACTCGATTTAGGTAGTTGGAATATGTTGAATTTGAAATATACTCAAAATGAAAAATGGAGTGTTTTTGGAGAGGCCCAATTACGTTCATTAAAATTGTATAGTAATTTTCATTATTATGAATATAAAGGAGGTATCAATTATAAAGTACATAAAAATGTTGCTGTAACATTGGGTGCAGGTAGTTATCAAACCTATAAAGAAGGTGGAAATTTTGTATTGCCTAAAAACAATGATGAGTTTAGAATTTGGCCACAAGTTGTTTTATCTCAACCATTAGGAAGACTTAATGTAGAGCAACGCTATCGTGCAGAATTAAGGTTTACAAGCAATGGTTATAGAAATAGATTTCGTTACAGACTTGGTGTAGCATATCCATTTGGTACAAAAAAAACCGACTACCGACCATTTCAAATAAATATAAGCAACGAATTATTCTTTACCGATAATGAACCCTACTTTGAAAGAAACAGATTTCAATGTGGATTCAACTTCAAACCTAATAAAGCAACTACTTTACAAATAGGTTACTTATTTCAATTTGATTATCGAATTAACGATGAAACCGGTAGAGACTTTTTACAAATAGGCTATTTTATTGAACTGTTTAAAAAGAAAATAACCCATAAAAATGTAGATACGCATATCAGTGATCAATGAGAAACGAAAATCGTGAGTGGTGAATTGCTAGTAGGTACTTCAATAAACTTTCATCCCGACGAAGGAGAGATCTCATTATTATAAAACGGTGAATCGAGGGTGGTGAATCGTGAGTAGCTAGTGGAAGCTTTATTTTCCGTCTTTGATAGTGTTCTTCACTAACAACTATATTAACCTAAATTAAACTATTGTTGGTAGACTTTGCCATACCAACAAGGGAAAGAAAATTGCTTATTTTTTTAATAAACTATCTTGTGATGCAGAAATTTGGTATAATCGTTTAAACACTCTTTCTACATCTTTCCCGCCTTTATTGGTGTTCTTCACCAACAACTACATTAATCTAAATTAAACTATTGTTGGTAGACTTTGCCATTCCAATAAAGACAGAAAAACTTTTATATATAGCATTTACAACACATTACAATTTTACTTACAAAAACTCAATTGAAAGAAAAAAGTTATTTATTTTACTTCATACAACCAATAAACATGTTTTAACAAGCCAGTTGGTGTATGTTTTTTAACCAACCAATGTAATGAAGTATCGCCTTGTTTATATTGTTCTATGTACTGATGCATACTTAATATAAACTTGCCTTTTGTGGGTGTATTGGTTGGAATAGAATAATCTGGATGGGTTTTAAAAAATGCTGTTGCAGCAGAATCACTTTGACCATAATCTATACTACTA
This sequence comes from Asaia bogorensis, assembly GCA_943371535.1. Classification (GTDB taxonomy): domain Bacteria; phylum Bacteroidota; class Bacteroidia; order Chitinophagales; family Chitinophagaceae; genus UBA1930. The sequence goes on from CALRVE020000057.1 coordinate 14,166, forward strand.
TCCATCATTTTTTTGTACACGTTGGCTTTGTTTGCAATCAACTCATTGGTGTAAGGAATTAAATCGGGATAATATTTCACCACCGAATACAACATAAACAGAACCAACATTCCAACTAAATATTTGGTTGTAGATTGTGCCAACTGATTCACCACCATTGCCAATAAAACATACAACAAAGGAATTACCAATAATAAATGCCTGATACCAATTTGAAATTGATTGAACAAACTAAGTACCATTACAAAATAAACAATTGGAAGAATTAGGTAATAGAATTGTTGCTTGTATTGCTTAAACTGTAGCATCCATCTACCCAAACCAATGATGAACAAACACCATAGAGCAAGTGGTATTTTATACAAGGCAACTACTGCATAGTAATACCAAAATCCTGTTTGTAAGTTTACTTTTTCCAATACATAAACGCCTGTATAAGTATTGTTCACACTTCCATCTAATTGGGCATGATATTGTAATAAATCTATACTCTGTATATAAGTTTCAGGAACAGGAATGGGCAACCAAGAAAGCCATGATAACTGCTGTTGAATGGTATTGAATAAGCTACTCTCAAAATGATAGTTTCCTAAACTTTTACCACTATGATGAAAATAAAATGCCAGATTAATCACCAATAAGAATATGCCAACTGCAACAATAATTTTTACAACACTTTGCTTTTTATATATTTTAATCAATGCTGCAATCAACAAAGGCAAACCAAATAAAAATGTATGTTTAGTTACTAAAGCAATACCCATCAATAAGCAAACCAATAAAAATTGTTGATGGCTTTTTTGAATAGAGAGTTTATACAAATGATATACAATAGCCAATAGTAACAACCCACTCAACAAATCTGAATTAATGATAACAGCATAAGCAACAATCAGCGGATCGAGTAAAAAAAACAAAAAAATTAACCAACCATTTTCCAAGTTGAATAATTGGATAAACTTGTATAAATACAGCATGGTCAATAAAGAAAATACAATCATCATGTATCTTCCTTCTCTTTGATCTTGTCTGCCAAAATCGTTCAACTGATAATTAGGGTTAATAATTTGTCTTACAATTCTTGGCAACCAAACAATACTAATTACGGGGGTTTTACTATCGTCTAGAGCTTCTACCCTTTCAGGTTTGCCCTGTAACCAACGTTTACTATATTCTATATAACCTGGTTCGTCGTAAGTAATATTTTGCTGAGCAATAAAATAAAAAGCCACTACCACATGCAAACATATGGCAACCAATAACCATTTATACTGGATAAACTTTTGTGCTATTTTTTTTATCCATTGCAACATTGCAGTAAAAATTTTTAGAGTGGTTTAGGCTTTTGATATTTTGATAATAAGCTTTATGGATTAGAATAGAAATGTAAGCAACTTCTACTTCTCAGAAATGTATTTTGAAAATTCCGTATTTGCCATGGATGCTTGGAAAATCACAGAAACTTTCTTGTAGATTAATATAAATTCAGTGCTAATCCGTGTCTCCGAAGCCTTAAAAAACATTATTGTTCATTCAATAATAATTCATTTCTTCTGGTTTGCACTTCTTGTTCAAAGCTTTCTAAATTATATGCATCTTCTACTTTAAAATTTCCAATTCTTGTTCTGCATAAACTACTCATGTGGCCACCAACGCCTAAAGCTGCACCAAAATCGTTTGCTAAACTTCTGATATAGGTTCCTGTACTACAAACCACTTTAAAATGAACCACAGGCATTTCAATTTTTGTAATCACAAATTCTTTAATGGTAACGGGTCTTGGATCTACTTTTACTTCAATACCTAACCTTGCCGATTCGTATAAACGTTTGCCATCTTTTTTTATAGCTGAATGTTGTGGTGGCATTTGCAAAATATCGCCAGTAAATTGTGCAGTTGCTGCATGAATCATGGCTTCAGTTAAATGTGCAGTATCCTTAAAATTTTCTGGTTCTTTTTCTAAATCGTAGGTGGGTGTTGTAGAGCCCAAAGTAAATGTGCCAGTATATTCTTTTTCCATGCCCATGTACTCATTAATTTTTTTGGTAAATTTTCCAGTACAAATAATGAGTAAACCAGTTGCCAAAGGATCTAATGTTCCGGCATGGCCCACTTTAGAAACCTTGGTTAATATTCTAACTTTTTTTACAATATCAAAACTCGTCCAACGTAATGGTTTATCAAACAATAAAACCTGTCCATCTAAAAAATGTTGTAATGGTTGCATAAGCAGCGAAAATAAGAAAGATAGTTGGTTGGCTTTGTAATATTCGTTTACCTATTCAATTAGATAAAATTAGATTGCTTGTCTAGTTTTAATTTCTAAATACTTATTTAAAGTATCAATGGTTAAATGTTCTGGCGTAGTGAGCAGAGTTAAAATACCAGCTTTTTGCAATTCTTTTACAATCAATCTTTTTTCGTAACTAAACTTTTCTGCAATAACTTGTATATAAATTTCTTCGGTATTATTGGCTTGTTGTTGAATGATTTTTTTCAACTCCACATTTTCAAACAGCACCACCAATAATAAATGGTGATGAGCTATTTTTCTCAAATAAGGTAACTGTCTTTCCAATGCATTCTGTGATTCGAAATTGGTAAACAATACCAATAAACTTCTTTGCTTTATCTTATGCCTAATATGAGCATACAAACCTTCAAAATCAGCATCTAAAAAATGTGTTTGCTCTTTATACAACGCATCTAAAATGGCCTGCATTTGTACATTATTTCTTTCGGCTGGTAAAAACGTATTTAATTTTTCTGCGAAGCTGATGAGTCCAATTTTATCTTGTTTGTTCAAGGCAACATTGCTAATCACTAAAGATGCATTAATGGCGTAGTCTAATAAATGCATACCATTAAATGGCGAACGCATGTTTCGGCTTTTATCTATTAAGCAATATACTTGTTGGCTCTTTTCATCAACATAAGTATTTACCATTAATTGATTTTTTCTTGCAGTAGCTTTCCAATTAATGGTTCTGTAATCATCGCCTCTTACATAATCTTTTATTTGTTCAAACTCTACACTGTTGCCTAATTTTTTTAATCGTTTGGTACCAGCTTCATTCAGTCTATTTCCTAGTGCATGCAAGTTGTATTTTTTCATTTGCATGTAAGAAGGATACACCAAAACAGTTTCATCGGCTGGGAAGCTAAATCTTCTTTCTACCAAATGCATAGGGCTGGTTGCAAATGCATAAATTTTTCCAAATAAATATTCACCTCTTTGCACTGGACGTAACTCATATTGCAACAACTTCTTCTCTCCTTTTGCAATAAGCATTTGCTTCTCCCAGTTTCTTTCTTGAAATTGAATAGGTAATTCATCGATTACTTTCAAAGAAATATTGAAGCCATAATTATTATAAAACTGAAGCTGTACAACATTAATATCGCCATTACTAAAACGTTCTTTACAAATTCTCCCTGCCAATAATGCTTTACGTTTGGTGTACAATAAAACAACATCTACTAAAATTATTACACCTAAAAAAAGCAATGCCAATTGAGCAATTAAAAAGAGTTGCACTATAAAAAATGAACATGCAAACAACAATACAATTGCAGCAAAAGCTACATAAGTTCTTTTGGTTAAGTAGAATGATTTATATAAAGAATCAATGGTAGATATCACTATCGTGGAATTTCAATTGCATGAATAATTTGCTGAATTACATCATCGGTGGTAATGCCTTCCATTTCTTTTTCGGGCGTTAATAAAATACGATGACGTAACACATAAGGCGTAACATAAATAATATCTTCTGGCGTAACAAAATCTCTTCCACTCATGGCTGCTATAGCTTTTGAAGCATTCATAATAGCCAATGAAGCCCTAGGCGATGCTCCTAAGAAAATAGATTTATGACTACGGGTGGTTACAATAATTTTTGCTATAAACTGCAATAATTTTTCTTCAATCAATAAGCTTTTAACTACTGCCCTCACTTCTTTAATTTGTTGTGCCGATAATACTGCTGCCACTTGATGAAATACATGCAAACTGCCTAAATCATGAAAACGAGCCAATATTTTATACTCTTGTTCTTCATTAGGATAAGGCACATTTATTTTAAATAAAAAACGATCTAATTGTGCCTCTGGCAAGCGATAAGTTCCTTCGTATTCAATAGGATTTTGTGTAGCAATTACCATAAATGGCGGTTCCATGGTATAGGTTTGTCCATCCATAGTAACCTGACGTTCTTCCATAATTTCAAACAAGGCAGCTTGTGTTTTTGCTGGAGCTCTATTAATTTCATCAATCAATACAATGTTTGAAAATACGGGTCCACGTTTAAATTCAAAACGAGCAGCACTAGGGTTATAAATAGAAGTTCCTAATACATCGCTTGGCATTAAATCGGGTGTAAACTGAATTCGGCTAAATTGTACATCTACACTTTTAGCCACCAATCTTGCAGTTAATGTTTTTGCAACGCCTGGTGCACCTTCAATAATTACATGCCCATCGGCTAATATGGCTGCAATAATCATTCTAACCATATCTTCTTGTCCAACAATAATTTTCTTTATTTCTTGGCTAATGCTTTGCACTGCATTACTCAACTGAGATAAATCAGTTCTTTGTTCAAATATATTTTCTTCCATTAGGCGGTATTTTTATAAAATTGATTGAATTGAGAATAATATTTACTTAATTGATGTTGCGATATAGTATTAGCCAATTGTATTTCTTGAATAGTTTCTACCAATTGCCTGATTTGTTCTTCTGTTAAGCCAGACTTCCCTGATAACTTCTGAATAAACTCTTCATTTAAATAAGAAGTATTGATAAAATATTTACTCCGAACATGTTCTAAAAAGTAGGTGCACATTTTATGGGCAATATTTGCATGGTCTTGTTTTTCAAAATATAAACGACCAATGGTTTTTACAAAATCTAATGACTCATTTTTATTTTTTACAATGACAGGAATAAAACGCTGATTTCTTTTTGAATGTAGAATTAAATAAATAGCTAGTGCAATTACAGCTAATGCAAAAGCCCACTTAAATGCTTGAATGCTTAATAAAATTCTTAAAGGAGATGGGTCAGGGGCTTGTTCATTTTCATCTAGCTTATAAATAAAATATTCATCCCAAATAATTTGTTTGGTATTGGGTGGAATTAAAGCAAATGATTTTTCTAAGTAGTCAATATTTTTTTTATGCAATAAAAAATAATTACTAAACATAAATGGATCGGTATGTAAAAAATAAGTTCCATTTTTAATAGATGCTTTAACAAAATTGGGTTCACTTAAATCGTTGGTGCCTAATACAGCATAATAAGATGAATCGAAATCTTCCAAATAAGTGTCAAATGTAAAACCAGGATATAGGTAGTTGGTATCTGTTGCAAATGCTGGCTGTTTTAAATATACAATA
>CALRVE020000058.1:0-18979 GCA_943371535.1 Asaia bogorensis
AGTGGAGAAAATATTTTACCAAACCCTTGGGATACTTTTTATTCATCTCAGTTTTACAGTTCTTTGTTACATTTGGAACACAAACGCTTAGCACCTTTAGATGGTTATCTCCATTGTTTTTTATTCACTATATACACCTCAATTACTCAATTACTAATAAGGAGGAGTTTGTTTAATAAAATTGGCTTGTTTTCTACGAATTATGGCTCAATTGCAGATATGTTATGGGAAATGAAAGCTTCTTTAGTTGCAAATACAATTCATGTACCACAATATTTAGCTACATGGCGTCGACATTCAAATCAAGCAACTATGGATAATATGTTTAAACATCCAAAAATCTATGAGGAATGTATAAGCATGATTGAAGAAGCTTTATCGGATTATACCAATGCCCAAATAAAGGCTTCAACTGAAATTCACTCATTAAAGTTCACTTATAGAAATTTAGCTTTATTCTATGGCCTAAACCAGTCAACAAGTAAGTATAAAAAAATTTTATTTGTATTTAATTATCTAAAGATTGATTTTGTTAATACCTTAAAGTTTATATTAAATCGTTATGTTAAAGGTGAAAGCACTTTAAATCAGATTGAAGTTGCTAGAAATTGGGTTCAACGAAATAAACTTAATGATAATATAATTGTTTTAAAAAGTTAAATAGACCCTTTTATTAAATCCATACTCGTGATTAAAAAAATTTTAAAAAAAGTGTTGGAGATTGCAAAGCTTGAAAGGCTTTCAAAGTATAAAAAACTTGAAAAAGCTTATGGCGATTTGCAATCTAAATTGTATTATACTCCAGGTCATTACTATAGCCCTTACGCATGTGATGAAGATTTAAATCTGGTACAAGATTTTAATTTAGATACAACAATTAAAGGAGTTAACCTTAATGAGAACCAACAGCTTTCCTTGTTAAATGAATTTGCCAAAAGTTATCAAAAACTAAAATGGACAGCCGATAAAATTGATACCAATAGGTATTATTATAATACCCTATACTTCAGTTATTCCGATGCTATATTCCTACATTCAGTTATCAATTATTTTCAACCAAAAAAAATTATTGAAGTTGGCTCAGGCTTTAGTTCTGCAGCAATGTTAGATATTAATAAACATGGATTTAATAATTCTATTGAACTCACATTTATTGAGCCATACCCAGAGGAAAGATTATATAAATTGATAGATGATAAAGACAAAAAGCAAGTAATTGTTGATTTTGTACAAAATATAAATGATGAGGTTTGGCTTCAATTAGAAGCTAATGATATTTTGTTTATCGATACTTCACATGTTTCGAAATATCGAAGTGATGTCAATCATTTGTTTTTCAATGTATTGCCATTGTTAAAATCTGGAGTAATCATTCACATTCATGATATTTTCTTCCCGTTTGACTATCCACTAGAATGGTTGAAGCAAGGAAGAAGTTGGAATGAAGCCTATTTGTTAAGGGCTTTTTTACAATACAATGATTCCTTTGAAATACTTGCGTTTCCTTCGTTCATGGAAAAGAAACATGAGTCTTGGTTTAAAGAAAATATGCCTCTTTGTTTAACAAAACATGAAGTTATTGAAGTAGGGGGTGTAACTAAATTGATGGATACAACGGGTCAAAGTATTTATTTGAGAAGGAAGTAACATAATGAAGACGGCTATTTACATTTCAGATTATTACTATAACCCTTTTGGGGATGGAGGCTTTAAAAGAACCAGTCAAATTTATAGTTTATTAAATGAAAGTGGTTACAAAATAGAATTTAAACAATCAGGTTACAGACAAATCTTGCCATCTAAGTTTAAAAAGTTAGCTTACATTTTTAGTAGGAAAGGAGTTTATACCAATGTAACGTCATTAAGCAAAAAATACAATATTGAGCAAGCAATAAAACATTACACAAAGCTTATTAAGGATTATGATTTAATTGTTTGGGATTGTGGAATTGGTAAACCAAATTATGATTACTTACTACCTATCGCTGCTAAAGCAGCACAAAAAAAAATAATTGCGATTTGTCATAATTTAGATTCATTGGTTCCGTCTAAAGAATCTTATTTATCTGGTCAAATTTCACCAAATTGGTTAAATGAAGAATTAAAGTACTTGCGAGAATGCAATTTAGTAATTACTATATCCAGAGAGGAAAACTGGTTACTCAAGCTTCATCAAATTAATTCAGCATTCATACCATATGATCCAAACGATATCAATGAATTGTATAATTCATTAATGCGGGTAAAAGAAAAAAGAAGAAACAACTCAACTAGTTCATCTTACTTATTGGTAATTGGTACAGTTTTAAACCCACCAACTTATCAAGGAACTTTTGAGCTATTAAGTTTTTTTCAGCATAAAAATTACCATGTGAAAGTTGCAGGTTATGGTACAGAATCGCTTGTAGAATTTAATAATCACACAATAAGCATTTTAGGTTCTGTTGATCAAAATCAATTAGAAGATTTATTGATTAATTGCAAAGCAGTAGTTATAAATACTCAATGGAGTTCAGGTGCACTTACAAAAATTCCTGAACTTATGGTATGTGGTATACCTATTTTGGCTAATGAACCAGCTGCTAGAACATTTTATAATGCACCTTCAATTTTTGAATTTAGTAGTTTGGAAGAATTAGAAATAATTATCGAGACAGAATTGAGTAAATCCAATAGTTATGATCTTTTAGATAAAAATTCTAGGTCGGTTAAGTTCTTATTAGATAAAATCTTTTCATAGTCATAGTTTCATAAATATAAAGTGAGTATAAATTATAAGATTTCAATTTTAACTCCGTCTTTTAACTCAGGTAAATATCTTGAACGTGCTATTCAAAGTGTATTGTCACAAGATTATAGCAATTGGGAGCATATTGTAATGGATGGTGGTTCTACAGACAATACAGTAGAAATTTTAAATAAATATCCTCATATAATTTGGAGATCTGAAAAGGATAATGGTCAGTCTGACGCAATGAATAAAGCTTTTGATTTATCTACTGGTGATATCATAGTGTATTTGAATGCCGATGATTATTTTGAAGAAAATATTTTTTTTAATGTCATAGATCACTTTCAAAAAGAAAGCTGTAATTTTTTAGTTGGGAAAGGAAGAATTGTTTCAGATAAAGATGTTCTGAGTGAATGGACTCCTGAAACAAATTACAGGAAAATATTGCTTCATTTTAAATATTGTTTCCCTTTAAACCCAGTTAGCTACTTCTATAAAAGACATGTACAACAAGAAGTTGGAGGATTTAATATCAGCAATCATTATACTATGGATTATGAATTCTTACTTAAAGTATATAAAAAATTCAAAGTGCATTTTATTCCACTTATTTTAGGAAATTTTTACTTTAATGGGAACAATAAAACTGCAACTGTAAATGCAATATTATTATGTAGAAAAACAGCTGTTAAATTTTGTAAGCAGAATGATATTATGGCTTTATTTTACTACAAGTATCATCAGTATTTATTTGGAGTTAAAAAAAGAGTAGGGCTAAGAATAAAATGATTGGCATTTCAATAATTATCTGTTGTTATAATAGTGCAAAGCGTTTACCTAAAACATTATTGCATATTGCTAAACAAAAAATACCCGAAACATTAGCTTGTGAGTTAATTGTAGTAGATAATAATTGTACCGACGATACAGTAGCTGTAACCAATTCTTTTTGGAAAAAACTAGAATCCAATATTCCACTAAGAATTGTAGAAGAAAAAACACCAGGCTTGTCATGTGCAAGACATAGAGGAGTAGAAGAAGCGAAGTATGAATACATAATTTTTTGTGATGATGATAATTGGTTAGAGGAAAACTATTGCAAAACTGTATTTGAAGTTTTAGATACCTATAAACAAATTGGTGCAGTTGGTGGACAAAGTACAGCTATTACAGATCACCCAAATGGTTTACCAGATTGGTTTGAAAATGCAAAGTTTGCTTATGCTGTAGGTAAACAAGCCTCAATATCAGGGGATATCTCAAATAGAATGTATTTATGGGGTTCAGGTTTGGGTTTTAGAAAAACTGTTTATCAAAAAGCTTATTCAACATTACCATCACTTTTGAGTGATAGAAATGGTAAAGAGTTAAGTTCAGGTGGCGATTCTGAGTGCTGTATTCGTTTTTTACTCTTAGGTTACCAATTATATTATGATGAACGTTTAGAGTTTGTTCATTTTATACCTAGTGAAAAGCTAACACCACTATTTTATGAAAAATTGGAGCATTCCTTTGAAGTGGCTCATATTGTTTTATTTTATTATCGTTTAAAATATACTATCAATAAAATGATTTTTTTCAAAAAAGCTTTTTGTGTCTTAAAGTCGTGTTATAATATTTTTCTTGCCTGTTTTATTTTCTCAAAAAAAAAGTACAACCAATATAATAAGTTAATGCTTCTTTTCTCCGTTGGTATTTATTTTTCTTCTTTACCGAAAGAAGCAAAACTTATTGAAGATAATTTTTAAATATTTCTTGTGAAATTAAGTATCATTTCAATCAACTATAATAACAAAGAAGGGCTAGAAAAAACACTTGCATCTGTTAAAGCACAAACCTATACAAACTTTGAGCTAATTGTAATCGATGGTGGTAGTTCTGATGAAAGTATACAAACAATACAGAATTATGCAGAAATAATTAATTATTGGGTTAGCGAAAAAGACAATGGTATTTATGATGCAATGAATAAGGGTATTGTAAAAGCTACTGGTGAATACTTATTTTTTTTGAACAGTGGCGATAGACTTTGGAATTCAAATACATTACAAAATGTATTTAATTTAAATGTCAACGAAGATTTAGTTTATGGTAACTATCTAATTTATGACGATCCTATGAGCTATAAATCACCAGACTTTATAAAATTTTCTGATTATTGGTTTAAATCTGTTTTCTGTCATCAAACTGTTTTTATAAAAAATAATTTATTCAAAAAATATGGTCCTTACAATACTTCATTCAAAGTTGTAGCTGATTGGGACTTTTTTGTGAGGTGTATCTTTTTACATAGAGTATCATATCGCTATATCGATATTGATATAGCAGAAACAGATGTTACAGGTCTTAGTAGCACAATTGAGGGTCAAAAAATTGCAAGAGAAGAGCGTTATTTAATATACAAGGAGTATTTTCCGGGTTTTTTTGATGATTATACTCAATTATATAATTATCGTGGTCAGCGATACGTTCAATTGACAATGAAAGTAGTATCTTTTGTAAGAGCTTTAAGGAAAAGGGTTAAGTAATTATCAAATTTTTCTATTACGTGAAAATTGCAATTCTAGAAGAAAATCATTTTGAGGTCTTAGATGTTTATTTGAAAATATTTCAAACTGTTTTTGGAACAGATTCTGTTTATTTAATCACTAACAATCATATTTTAGAAATTTTAGAAGCTAAAGTTTCAAATGATAAAACATTATTAACGAACGGTTATATTCGAAATAATGATTTACAAAAAAAAATCTCTGATTTTTTAATTGAAAATAAAGTTGATATTTTCTTATACAACACAATTGAAGTAGGTGAGTATGTCTTTGCTAATGAGTTGGTTAAATCAATTAATAAAATTGGTAACACCAAAGTGTTATTAACGCTTCATAATATTAATACTTTTCTATCTCCATCATGGTTTGTTGCAAAAAATCCAACTCGGTTATATAAGAATATTTTAAACAATATAAATAAATTTATACTATTCAAAAGTATTTTTGCTTTTAATGTATTGTGTGAAAATCAAGTTAGTTACATAAATAAGCTGATTGGAAATCGAAAGCCTATTTTTTACATTCCGCCCTGCATTCTCGATACGAGTACTCGTATTTCTGAAACTAAAAATATACCATTAAAAGAAAAATTAACAATCACAATATTAGGTGGTGTAGATAAAAATCGTAAAGATTTTAAAACAGTTCTAGATGCGTTTAGATTATTAGGCAATACATGCAAGTATTTTCACTTACAAATAATAGGTGCAGCGAAAGGTGAGTTTGCAAAAGAAGTAAAAAACTATTTGCTTCAATTAGCAAATGACTATTCTCTTGAATTCTCATTTCCTGAAGAAGGTCAACCAATCTTATCAAATAAGCAAGTTTCAGAGATATTAACAAAAACAGATTTTTTACTTTGCCCAACAGTGCCATTAGCATTTTATGAAGGGAATAGAGAGTATTATGGAGTATCAAAATCTACTGGCAACTTTTATGATATTATTAGATATGCTAAACCTGCAATTTTCCCAGAGGTAATACCTGTTCCTAATAGTTTAAAAAATTCTGTATTAAATTATAGTGATAGTGTTACTCTTTCAACGTTATTAATCAATTTAAATGCTAACTCATCATTGAAAAGTGATTTAGATGAAGCAGTAAACTTTGCTCAAGAAAGTTATGCATTGACTAAGGTTGCTAAAAGTGTTCAAGAGCAATTTTCAACAATTATTCATAGATAATGATTACCATTATAGATTACGGTGTGGGCAATTTATCGAGTATAGAAAATATGCTTAAAAGAATTGGTGTAGCAGCTGAAATTACCAATGATGTAGCCTCAATTGAAAAAGCCGAAAAATTAATTTTACCCGGCGTTGGTCATTTTAATTATGGAATGGAGCAGTTGCATAAAAGTGGGTTGGTGAGCATTTTAAATGAAAAGGTATTAGAAAAAAAAGTACCCATCTTAGGTATTTGTTTAGGGGTACAATTATTAACCCAAAGTAGTGAAGAGGGAACAGCGGCAGGTTTAGGTTGGATTGCAGGTAAAACCATTGCATTTGACAAAACAAAATTGCAAGCCAACCAAAAAATTCCTCATATGGGTTGGAGTGAAGTGAGTAATTACCAACATTCTAAGTTGTTTACCAATATGCCAGATGAGCCTCGATTTTATTTTGTACACTCCTATCATTTGGCATTAGAAAATTCAGCCGATGTTTTGGTAACAGCAAATTATGGTTATCAGTTTGCTGCTGGTATTGAACATGAAAATATTTTGGGGGTTCAGTTTCATCCCGAGAAAAGCCACAAGTTTGGAATGAAGTTGTTGGAAAATTTTGCTTTATATTATTAGTAGGGAATGGGGAAGTGGTTTTTGAGGAATTGGGAATTGGGATGTTGGGAATAGGGATGTTGGTAATAGGGAATTGGAGAAGTGGGGATGTTGGGAGATAGGGAATAGGTAATTAGGAATTAGGGAATGGGGATGTAGTTTCTTCACCAGTAACATTTCACTAATCAACATTCCTAATAACAAATCACTATCACCAATCACTAGTCACTAAATCCTAATCACCAATCCCTAATCACAAATCCCCAATCACCAGTCACAAATCCCTAATAACAAATCACCAATCCCAATTCACTAAACCCCAATCACTAAAAATGACACATAAAGATTTAGAGGTTTGGAAATTAAGTATTTGGTTTGTTACAAACGTTTATAAAGCATGTAAGCAATTACCAGATTCGGAAAAATTTGGATTGATATCTCAAATGCAAAGAGCAGCAGTTTCAATTCCAACAAATATTGCAGAAGGAGCAGCAAGAAAAAATACCAAAGAATACATTCAATTTTTATATATCGCATTAGGTTCTTCTTCGGAAGTGGATACACTGATTCAAATAGCAAAAAATATTTACGGGATTGATATGGAGGATTTGGAATATACAAACACCCAAATTAGTAAGATGTTAGTAGGATTAATTAAATCTTTAAAAAGTAAATTAATCCCCAATCCCTAATCCCTATTCCCAAATAACCAATCCCAAATCCTCAATCCCTAATCCCTATTCACTAGTCACCAATCCCTAAAAAACCAATCCCTAAAAAATTGCAAACGAGAGTTATACCATCATTGTTAATTCATAAAGGCGGCTTGGTAAAATCCGTTCAGTTTAAAGACTATAAGTATGTGGGTGATCCAATAAATGCGGTAAAAATTTTTAATGAAAAAGAGGTAGATGAAATTGCAATAATAGATATTGACGCCACAAGAGAAAACAGAGCACCAAATATTGCAGCTATAGCAGAAATTGCCAGTGAAGCATTTATGCCCATGGCTTATGGAGGAGGTATTACAACCATTGCACAGATAAAAGAAATATTATACAACGGTATTGAAAAAGTAATCATTAATAAAGCAGCACACATTAATCCTGCTTTAATTACAGAAGCTGCTGGATTATTTGGTAATCAGAGTGTGGTAGTATCAATTGATGTAAAAAAAGTATTTTTAAAAGGGTATCGTGTTTTTACAGACAATGGTAAAAATAATACAGGATTACATCCTGTTGCATTTGCACAACAAGTAGCTGCTTTAGGAGCAGGTGAAATTTTGTTAAACAGCATAGACAAAGATGGCACATTTACAGGCTACGATGTAGCATTAATTGAGCAGGTAAGTAAAGCAGTAAGTATACCAGTAATTGCCATTGGTGGTGCAACAACGGTAAATGATTTTAAGTTGGCAAAACACGCAGGTGCAAGTGCTTTAGCTGCAGGCAGTATGTTTGTTTTTCAACGTCCACATAGAGCTGTTTTAATTAGTTATCCTACAAGAAAAGAGCTGAAAGAAATTGAGTGAGTAGAAAGGAGGAAGGGAGAAGGTGTAGGGTAGAAGGTATATGGAAGAGGTTAGAAGTTATATCTTCTTTTTATATGTCATGTCGACGAAGGAGGCATCTCATATTTGGAGGCGAAAGGTAAAAGGTAGGAGGAGCAAGGTAAAAGGTGAATGGTTTAGGGTGGAATATCCTATTGTAGTATGTTTTATTATTATTATCAACGTTTTTTAAAAGTAAAATTTAATTTCTCAATTAATTATACATGATTAGTCCAAACTTTTTTGCACACTCTACTGCAGTAATAGACGAAGGTTGTGCCATTGGTGCTGGAACAAAAATTTGGCATTTTTCTCATATTATGCCCAATTGCACTATTGGCAACAATTGCAATCTTGGTCAAAATGTGGTAGTATCTCCACAAGTTATTTTAGGGAATAATGTTAAAGTACAAAACAATGTGTCTATTTACACAGGTGTTATTTGTGAAGATGATGTGTTCTTAGGTCCAAGTATGGTGTTTACCAATGTAATTAATCCACGAAGTGCCATTATTAGAAAAGAAGAATATAAAACTACCCATGTACGAAAAGGAGCAAGTATAGGAGCCAATGCTACTATTGTTTGTGGCAATGAGCTAGGTAGCTTTTGTTTAATTGGTGCAGGGGCAGTAATTACCAAACCTGTACTCCCTTATGCACTAATGGTAGGTAACCCTGCTAAGCAAATTGGTTGGGTAAGTGAGTATGGACATAGATTGCATTTTGATGATAATAATCAAGCAATTTGCCAAGAGTCTAAGCAAGGTTATCAATTAATTAATAATCAAGTAACAAGGGTTCAATAACTTAAAATAGCTTAAATAAAGCTTAAGAAAAAATTACATGCAGCAATACAACGAAGAAGCACTCAAGCAAAATACAGCCATTAATTTTAATAGACCATATCAGCAATGTGCTATTAGTGTAATGGATACAATTGCCGATCCTAATATTACGTTTGACGAAAAGGGTATTTGTAATTATTACTATGAACACTTGCAAAAAGAAAAAGATTTTGTTTTAAAGGGTGAGGCTGGTTCAAAAAAAGTACAAGAACTTGTTGAAAAAATTAAAGCCGACGGTAAAGGGAAAAAATATGATTGCATTACTGGCATTAGTGGAGGAGTAGATAGTACCTATTTATGTTTACAAGCTAAAAATTTAGGCTTGCGAACTTTAGTAGTACATTTTGATAATGGTTGGAATAGTGAATTGGCTGTAAAAAATATTGAAAATATTATTGGTAAGCTGGGTTTTGATTTATATACTTTGGTAGTAGATTGGAACGAGTTTAAAGATTTACAATTGGCTTATTTAAAAGCATCTGTTGTAGATATTGAAGCCTTAACCGATCATGCAATTGCTGGAACATTATTTAAGTTGGCAGCCGAAAATAATATTAAACATATTTTAAGTGGTTATAATATTGTTACTGAAGCTACCTTACCTAAGCATTGGGTTTTTACAAAAAATGACGATGCCAATATTAAAGACATTCATAAAAAATTTGGAACAGCACCTTTAAAAACCTATCCATTTTTTGGCTTGAAGCAAAAAAAAATGTATGCATCTTTAAAAGGGATTGAGTCTATTAATTTGTTGAACTATTTAGACTATAACAAACAAGCTGTAAAAGAAGTGATTATTAAAGAATTAGATTGGAGAGATTATGGAGGAAAGCACTATGAAAGTGTGTTTACACGTTTTTATCAAGGGTATATTTTGCCAGTTAAATTTGGAATAGATAAACGGAAAGCACATTTGTCTGATCTAATTTATAGTGGACAAATTACCAAGGCAGAAGCCCTATCTCAATTGCAAAAACCCATTATGGAAAAAGAACAACTAGAGCAGGACTTTGCATTTGTATTAAAAAAGTTTAATCTTACCGAAGCCGAGTTTGAAGCAATTATAAAAGCTCCAAGAAGAGAACATACTGAGTTTGCAACCATACAAACTATCTACAGTAAATATCCTTTATTAAATGTGGTAAAACCTTTTGTTTCGGGCTTACGTAAAATGGGTGTTAAGATATAATGGAACGTATACTGGTTATTTCTCCCAATCCTTGGGGTAATTTACATATATCAAAACATAATTATGCAATTGCTTTGCTTGAGTTAGGATATGAAGTTTACTTCATGAATCCCCCAAATCAAGATAAGCAAGTAATAGATTTTAAAATTGAGCCTGTAGAAGGCTTTACTAACTTATACGTTATAAACAGTTATTTGTGGAATAACAAGTTTATTGATTTTGTTAGATGGCGTTTAGCAATAACACAAATTTATGATTGGTTATTATTGAAGTTAGTTCAACGGATATGCAAAAAAAATCAAATTAAACTCTTTCAAGTTTGGAATTTTGATCCCAATTTGCATGGCTTCATGCATCGATATAAAAGTTCAAAAAAACTCTTTTTTATTGCTGACCAAATTGTTCATAAAACTTCATTACGTAATGGCTCAAAAGCAAACGCTGTTGTTTCAGTTGCCAATGAAATATTAGCTCAATTTAAACCAATAAATAATAATTGTTTACTCATTAATCATGGATTGAGCAAGCATTATGAACAGTTTGGCCTACAACGTTTAGACGAACTAAAAAGTTCAAGTTTTATTCAATCAAAATCAAAAAGAATTCAAGTTGGTTATATAGGTAATTTGTTGATGCCTTTTGTAGATGAAAAAAATTTAAAACAAATTATCACAGAAAATTCTGATGTTGACTTTCATTTTTGGGGTGCTTATACAGCCGATAAAAA
This sequence comes from Asaia bogorensis, assembly GCA_943371535.1. Taxonomy (GTDB): domain Bacteria; phylum Bacteroidota; class Bacteroidia; order Chitinophagales; family Chitinophagaceae; genus UBA1930. The sequence goes on from CALRVE020000058.1 coordinate 11,377, forward strand.
AAATAACCTCCTAAATAGTTTTAACTCAGAAATTTATGATACGGTACAGTGGATTCATAAAAACTGTAGCAATACTTTTTTTTATGGCATACAAAAGCCAGAACAAATAGTGTCTCAATTGAATAATATTGATGCTTTTATTTATATCAATAATCCATTTAAAGATGTAAATGGGGGAGCCAACTCACATAAAATATTAGAATACCTAAGTACAGGTAAAGTGATTATTTCAACTTACTTATCCTATTATGACCAAACTAATTTATTTCCAATGTTGCCTAAAGGAAATGAAGGTGAATTTGCTAATTTTTTTGCTGATATAATACATCAATTACCATTGTATAATGCTGCTAATGAGCAAGCACAAAGAATTGAATTTGCTTTGAATCATACATACAAAAAAAATATTTCAACCATTCAATCATTTATAGAATAACACATGAAAAATTTTGCCCTCATTGGTGCTGCAGGCTTTATAGCACCTCGACACATGAAAGCCATTAAAGATACTGGCAATGCTATTGTTTGTGCTTTAGATAAGTTTGATAGTGTAGGTATTTTAGATAGCCATTTTCCCAATGCCGATTTTTTCACTGAGTTTGAACGTTTCGATCGTCATATAGAAAAACTGCGTTTAAAAAATACACCTATCGATTATGTATCGGTTTGTTCACCTAACTACTTACACGATGCTCATATACGTTTTGGATTACGAAATAATGCCGATGTAATTTGCGAAAAACCATTGGTGTTAAACCCTTGGAATATAGATTCACTAGCTGATATTGAACAACAAACAGGCAAACGTATTTACAATATTCTGCAGTTGCGTTTACACCCTGCTATTGTAGCACTAAGAGAAAAAGTTAAAGCTGGAGATCCTAACAAAGTTTACGATGTAGATTTAACTTATATCACTTCAAGAGGCAATTGGTATTATACTAGCTGGAAGGGCGACAAATCAAAGTCGGGTGGAATAGCCACCAATATTGGTGTACATTTTTACGATATGTTGTCTTGGATTTTTGGTGAGTTAAAAGAAAATGTGGTACATGTACATGAACACGATAGAGCAGCTGGTTATTTAGAATTTACCCAAGCAAGAGTTCGTTGGTTTTTAAGCATAGATTATTTAACCATACCCGAAGATGTAAGGGCTGCTGGAAAAAGAACCTTCCGTTCATTAGACATCAATGGCGATTCTTTTGAGTTTAGTGATGGTTTCACCGAATTACATACCCACAGTTATCAGCAAATATTAGCAGGTAATGGCTTTGGTTTACAAGAAGCCAAAACCTCTATCAATATTGTACAAGATATAAGAACCCAAACCCCTCAAGGTTTAAAAGGCAATTATCATCCATTTGCGAAATTGCCATTGAGTAAACATCCTTTTAATATTTAATTGAGTGAAAAAAATAGTTATCGTTTACGGAACACGTCCTGAGTTAATCAAACTAGTTCCAATAATCAAGTTAATGCAGGTTAACAAAAAAATTAACTTAATCGTGATTAATACAGGACAGCATAAAGAAATGGTTGCCGAAATTGAACAAGCATTCGAGATTAGCCCAACTATTAATTTACATATCATGCAGCCTAATCAATCGTTAAACGATATTATGATTAATGTTGCTCAACAAATACATCCTATATTGCTGAAAGAAAAGCCAGATGTTGTATTGGTTCAAGGAGATACTTCTACTGCATCAACAGTTGCTACAACATGCTTTTACAGCAAAATTCCTGTGGGCCATATTGAAGCAGGCTTAAGAAGCTTTAATTTATATGAACCCTACCCCGAAGAGTTTAATAGAAAAGTCATTTCACTTTTAGCAACTTATAATTTTACACCTACTAATAATTCAACTCAAAATCTATTAAATGAAGGGTTGAACCAAAACTCAATCTTTGAAGTAGGAAATACCATTGTAGATATGGTAGAACTGGTGAAAACAAAAAACGCAAATACTGTAGAGCCCAATGAACATTTAATTTTAATTACAGCACATAGAAGAGAAAACCATGGAGAAGGAATTTTAAATATATGTACTGCTGTGAAAAAGTTAATTGAGTCACATCCACAAATAAATTTTATTTGGCCACTTCATCCCAATCCAAATGTTAAGGGAAAGGTTGTAGATGCTTTAAGTGGGTTGCCTAATGTGCAACTAACTGAACCGTTAAACTATTTAGAACTTACTAAAATAATGCAATCTTGTAAATTGGTTTGGAGCGATTCGGGTGGAATACAAGAAGAATGCCCATCGTTTAAAAAGCCAGTATTAATTTTAAGAAATGTAACTGAAAGACCTGAAGTTGTAGATAGTGGATTTGGCAAATTAGTAGGAACGAATGTTGAAGCTATTGTAAACACTACAACAGAGCTTTTGAGTAATGAAAAATCTTACCAAGCAATGATAGCTGGAGAAAATCCTTTTGGAAAAGGTAATGCCTCAAAACAAATTATTGAAATTCTATTAAGAGAGGCATTATGAGAATTTTAATTATTGTTCAGTCAGAAGTTTGCTATCATCCTAGATTGTTAAAGGCCGGTGATTTTTTTTATAATAATAATTGTGAAGTTATTTTGTATAATTCCATCATTGGGTTAGCTCCTAAAAAGCTTTATGAAGATGTAATTAAAAAAAGAAATTGGAAAATTGTTGAAACGGATATTTCTAAAACGAATATTCTTTCTAGATTTAAATGGTTAGTGAGTTCACTTTTTTTTAAGATCAATCAATTTGCAGCCAGCAAAACGGGAAAGTATATTAGTTTTAAACATGGACTTACAAAGTCTTTTTTGTTTTTCCCTGCACACTTAAAAAATCAAAAGTTTGATTATATTTTAATCAATTTAGTCGATGCTTTACCATTTGCAATCTCAGTTGCTCAAAAAACTGGTGCTAAAGTTATTTACGATTCGCAAGAATATTTTAAGGGTCAGTATGCTCAGTTAAGCTTGCAACAATACAATTGGGTAAAAAAAGCCGAAAACAACTTTGTAAAACATTGTCCAATTATTTTGGCAACTACCCATGTAATGAGAGAGAGATTACAGAAAGATTTTGTAGTGAATGCTTATTATTCTCGTGTAAGAAATGTGCCTGTAAATAATGGTCTTAATATTACCAAAACTCAAACTGCTACATTAAAACTAGCATGGCATGGTTTAAATATTGTACCAGAGAATATTAGAGGGGTTCAGATTATATTACAAGCAATAAGTATTTGTACCACCAATGTTCACTTATATTTACAAGGTAATATAAGTGTAAAGAACAAAGAAATTCTAGAAGAAAAGCTAAAGCAGTTAAATATTATTAGTAAAGTAACTGTGATGCCACCTGCCAATCCTGATGCTATTGTTGAATCTTTAGTTGGTTATGATATTGGAATTGCTGGAGAATTGGCAGCCGAAGAAAACCAACAACTAACATCTTCTAATAAATTATTCGAATATATTGCAGCCGGTATGGCTGTAATTATGCCTAATTTACCAGGTTTAGTTGAAACAGTACAAGAGTATAAAAATGGTATATTGTATCAACAAGGTAATGCTCAAGATTTGGCAAATGCAATTGACCAGTTAAATAATAACAGAAACCTATTGCAACAATATCAAAACGCTTCTTTAAAAGCAAGTCACGAAGAGCTGTTTTGGGATCATGAAATGGCACCTGTTTTTGAAAAAATGAAACATTTGAATAAGTAATTTCTTGAAACAACTCTTCATTATAGCACCTCATTTTCCGCCATCGGCTTTACCTCCATCGCAAAGGGTAAGGTTATTGGTGAGAAATGTAAAGCAATTTGGATTCTTTCCACATGCTTATACCGTTAATGCATATTATAGAGAAGAAGCTACCGATGAGTGGATGAATGAATTATTAGGTAATGATTATTTGGTAACTGAAATCAATTGTTTAAATCAACGCAAGACTAGAAAATTTGGCATTGGCGATTTAGGTTTAAGAATGTTGCCTTTTTTGATTTTCAAATTAATAAAGGATGCTAAAAAATTAAAAGCCGATTTTATTTTATACCCTGTACCTCCTTGGTATATTTTAATAGCAGCACCTATAGTAAAATGGTTTACCAAAGTGCCTTATGCAATAGATTTTATTGATCCTTGGGTACATGAAGTAGCTTCAAAAAATCATCATGGGATTAAATATAAAGCTGCTCAGTTTATTGCAAGAACTTTAGAGAAATGGGTGTGTAAACATGCATCAGTTATTTTCTCTGTATCTGAGGGTATTAATCAAAACCTAATCACCAGGCATCCTATTCTAAAAAATATACCAATGGTAGCTGTGCCTTATGGTGCCGAGGAAAATGATTTTACTAGCTTGGCTAAACAAATTAAAAGACCCGCCAATAGTACAATTACCATTAGATATATTGGGGCAATTTGGGGCGATTGCTATCCAGTTTTAGATGGATTAATGCCTGCTTTTACACAATGGCAAAAACAAGTAAATTTTAATTTAGAAATGTATGGAACTACTTATGCAGGTGAAGGTTTAGCAAAACCTCAAATGCATACTTGGTTTAATGCAAATCACATGAACCATTTTGCTAAAGAGTTCCCATTAAGAGTTACTTACAAAAAAGCGGTAGAGTTAACGCTTACTGCAGATATTTTATTTTTAGTAGGTGGTATGCAACCCTATTATGCTGCTTCTAAACTCATGGGTTTAATAGTTTCTAAAAAACCATTTTTAGCATTTGTACATAAAGATTCTTTTCCTGCAAAGTTTTTAAAGGAAGTGAACTATCCTTATGTAGTAACATATTCAGCCCAAGAAAATGAATTGCCAATACAACAACAAGCTGCGTTAGTAGATACTTTAAATAATTTATATCTCAACATGCAGCAATTTAAACCTGTTTCGCTTACTCATCCATTAGTGCAAGAAAACACAGCAGCAGGAATGACTAAAATATTTCTCGAAAACATTTCAAAACATATATAAAATAATATGATTAATCATTTAGAAAAAATACGTCAAAAAAAAGTATTGGTTACAGGCGGCTTAGGTTTTGTGGGACATAACTTGGTAAAAACATTGTTGAATACCTACAATTGTGAAGTTATTGTGGTAGATAATTGTGTAAATAGCAGTCCTGCTGTATTGGGTGCAGATATTGAAAAAGTACAATTTCATCAAATATCGGTTTTAGATACTGCTCAGTTATTTCCCTTAATTGAGCAAGTGAATTTTGTATTTCATTTAGCATGCAAACAAATTTCGGCATCGGGTAAAGAAGCTTTAGACGATATGAAGGTAAATGCAGAAAGCACTTTGAACATATTGGAGTTTATTAAGAATAATGTATTGCCAATGTTAGAGCGTTTTGTGTACACATCATCATGTTCTGTATATGGCAGTAGCACAAAATTGCCAGCCTCTGAAAGTGATCCTACCTATGTATTAAGTAACTATGCAGCCACCAAATTGTTGGGAGAAAACTATACCCTTATTTATAATAAAAATTACGAAATAGCTACTTCCAGCGTTCGTTATTCAAATGTGTATGGTTATGGTCAATCTCCAAGAAATCCATATTGTGGTGTGCTTGGAAAGTTTGTACACAATGCTTTAACCAATGAAGCTTTATCGGTTTTTGGCGATGGGGAACAAACAAGAGATTACACCTTTATTACCGATGCAATAGATGCCACCATTTTGGCTGCTGTGCATCCAAAAGCTTTGGGCGATGTATTTAATGTGGGTACAGGTGTAGAAACATCGGTAAATGAATTGGCAGAAATAATTGCCAATCATGTAGGTAATGTAGAAGTACTGAATGTTCCTGAAAGAGATATAGACAATATTCGTAGACGTTCTATAGACATAGAAAAAATTCACCAACGTTTGGGCTGGTCTCCAAAAGTAAATATTAAAAAAGGTATTGAAAAAACCTTGGAGTGGTATAAAACTACTTTGTAATGCACAAACTAGCCATCATTACCACACACCCTATACAGTACTATGCACCTGTATTTAAACATATAACTGATAGAGGGATTAACTGTAAAGTGTTTTACACTTGGGGTAAAGGTGGTTTGCAAGGCAAGTACGATCCCAACTTTGGTAAAACCATTGAGTGGGATATTCCCTTGCTGGAGGGCTACGAATATGAGTTTTGTGAAAATGTTGCAGCTCAACCCGGATCGCATCATTTTAAAGGTATTGTTACCCAACAATTAATTGCATCCATCAAGGCTTATGGAGCAACACATATTTTAGTTTTTGGTTGGAACTTTCAATCGCATTTAAAAGTATTACGCCATTTTAAAGGTAAATTACCCATTTTATTTAGAGGTGATTCTACTTTATTAGATACTGTTTCTTTGCACAAAAAAATACTACGCAAATTAGTTCTTAGTTGGGTGTATAAACATGTAGATATAGTTTTATATGTAGGAGAAGCAAACAAACAATACTATAAATATTGTGGGTTAAAAGAACAACAATTGGTATTTGCTCCACATGCAATAGATAACGATCGATTTGCACAACTTGCAACTACTCAAGAAGATTTTATCCATCAAACACATGCTCAGTTTGGGGTTCAAGCAAATGATATTGCAATTGTTTTTTGCGGCAAATTTCAATCCAAAAAAAATCCATTGTTGTTAATTGCTGCTTTCAAAAAATTGAATGAGCCCAATACACATCTTTTCATGGTGGGCAATGGCGAGTTAGAAGAAGCATTAAGAAAAGAAGCTGAAGGGTTTGTCAATATTCATTTCCTGCCTTTTCAAAATCAGTCAATCATGCCAGCTGTGTATAGATTAGGACAAATTTTTTGTTTACCCTCACAAGGTCCAGGAGAAACCTGGGGCTTAGCCGTAAATGAAGCAATGGCATGCAGTAGAGCTGTTTTGGTGAGCAATCAATGTGGTTGTGCAACAAACTTGGTAAACAATGGCGTAAATGGCTATGTATTTGAAACAAATGATTTGCAAAGTTTAACTGATAAACTACACCTATTACTTGCCAATAAACACCAATTGCTTGAAATGGGGAAAGCATCGTATCAAATGATTCAAGATTGGAGTTTTGATGCAATTGTTGATGGAATTGAAAAAGGGTTGGGGAAAGTGAGTTAGGAGTTGTAAATTATGAGTGATAAGTTGTAAGAGGTGAATCGTGAATAGTGAGTAGGGAATAGGGAATAGTGAGAGGTTAATAGTGAGTGGCTAGTAGGAATAATTTTTTTATGTTATTTCGACGATAGGAGAAATCTCTTGATGGTGAATAGGGAATGGTTAGTAGGGAATAGAGAGTAGGAAATAGGGAGTAAGGAATAGTGTCGGTCTGAACCGATGATGAATAATGTGATAATTGGATGATGTGATAATTGGATAATTGATTTTCCGTGTTTACCTGTGTTTCCATGGCAAATGATATCGTGCGGAAAAAGGGTCGGAACGATGCAGTCGGTCTGAACCGATAGTGAATAATGTGATAATTGGATGATGTGATAATTTGATAATTGATTTTCCGTGTTTATCCGTGTTTCCGAGGCAAATGATATAGATCCCTCGTTCCTCGGGATGACAAGACAAAAAATGAACAGCCCAAAA
>CALRVE020000059.1:0-18279 GCA_943371535.1 Asaia bogorensis
ATGATTTTTAAGTTAAAAGTTAAAAGTCTAAAAAACTAGAACCTAAAAACTAGAATCTAAAAAAATAAAAACTAAAATCAAAAAACTAAAAATCAGTAACCCGAAACCAATAACCAGTAACTAGTATCCAATATCCAATATCCAATATCTAGCATCCAGTATTTAACATTTATAACCCATCATTCATAACCCATAAAAAAGCAACCCTTACTTTTACATAAAATACAGAAACCTTGTTACCTACTGTTGCTATTGTTATTTTAAATTATAATGGGAAGAATTTTTTAGCAGAATTTCTTCCATCTGTTCTGGCATCTACTTATAGCAATAAGAAAATTATTGTAGCCGATAATGCTTCAACCGATGATAGTGTTCAGTTTTTGCAACAACAATATCCAACTGTACAAATTTTACTTAACTTAAATAACGATGGTTATGCAGGTGGTTATAATTGGGCTTTGAAAAGGTTAGAAGCCGATTATTATGTACTGCTCAACTCAGATGTTGAAGTAACGCCCAACTGGATAGAACCCATTATAGAACTAATGGAAAACGATTCAACCATTGCTGCTTGTCAGCCTAAAATTTTATCTTGGCATAACAAACAGCAATTTGAATATGCAGGGGCTTGTGGTGGTTTTATTGATGCTTTAGGCTATCCGTTTAGTAGAGGAAGAGTTTTTGATACTTGTGAAACTGATCATCAACAGTATAATTCAGTAGAGAAAATATTTTGGGCTACCGGTGCTGCCATGTTTGTTCGTAGCAATGTTTTCCATGCAATGAATGGTTTTGATGCTTCCTTTTTTGCACACATGGAAGAAATAGATTTATGCTGGCGAATGCAATTGGCTGGTTATAGCATTTATGTTCAGCCCAATTCCATTGTATATCATGTTGGTGGAGGAACATTACCCAAAGGCTACCAAAAAACCTATTTGAATTTTAGAAATAACCTTATCATGTTATCTAAAAATTTACCATTGCATGAAAGGTTGTACAAAATTCCTCTTCGATTTTTATTAGATGGAGTGAATGCTTGGAAAGATTTATTTACAGGCAACTCCATTACTTCCAGAGCAGTTTTTAATGCTCATAAAGCAACTGTTCAATGGTGGTTTCTAGGCAAAAAAAATCATCAACCTAAAAAATCTTTTAGCAAACTCAATGGTGTTTACAAAGGTTCAATTGTTTGGCAATATTTCATTAAAAAGCAAACAACTTTTTCTGAAATAATGAAAGAAAAAAATTAGAAGTACACATCTTCAATAAAAAAAATTTCAGTTGCTACATCATTTTTTAAAGTAATAGCAACAACATCAAACTGTAAGTTTTTCCATTGAGGAAATTGTTCAATATAAGCCGATGCTGCTCTTTTTAAAGCATTCATTTTAGCAGTAGTAATACTTTCTTCGGGCAAACCAAATTTGGTATTGGTTCTTGTTTTTACCTCAATAAAATGTAAGCAATTGTTTTTGGTGGCAATAATATCAACTTCAGTTTGTTTATATCTCCAGTTATTGTATAAAATAATATATTCTTTTTCCACCAACCATTCAGTTGCAATGGCTTCTCCTTTGTTTCCTGTATTTTTATTTTTTGAATTCAATTAAACTATTTTAAAAGATGCAACAAAGTAATACAATATTTAAAATAAACGGTGTAGTTCAATATTATGCATGGGGTGGGTATGATTATATTCCTCAATTATTGTCTATCAATAATACAGAAAATATGCCTTTTGCCGAATATTGGTTGGGAGCTCATCCATCGGCACCTTCTATCATTACTTCTTTAGCAACATCTACTTCTTTATTCGATTTTATTCAACAAAATCCTGCTAAAATATTAGGTAACAATGTATATAATACATTTAAAGAATTACCCTATTTATTTAAAGTGTTAGACGTTAAAGAAATGCTCAGCATTCAAGTACATCCTTCTAAAAGTGAAGCAGTTAAAGGATTTGAAGCTGAGGAAGCAGCAGGGATTGACATTAAAGCTGTTAACAGAAATTACAAAGACAAAAATCACAAACCCGAAGTAATGGTTGCGTTAAGTGATTTTTGGTTGCTTCATGGTTTTAAAAATGAAGTAACACTAGAACGAACTTTAGAAAGTGTTCCTGAGTTAAATATTTTTCTACCAATATTCAAAAATGAAGGTTACAAAAGCTTGTATCTATATATTATGGAAATGGAACAAACTCTTGTAAATACCATTTTAATGCCTTTGGTTAAACGTGAATTCGGAAGAAAAAAAAGCAACGAATTGAATAGAAATATGCCGGGTTGGTGGGTTGCACAATTATGTAAAGATGGTTGGGAGAAGCAAGATTTAGATAGAGGCATTTTCTCTATCTATTTTTTCAATATTGTACATTTAAGAAAAGGGGAAGCCATTTTTCAAGGTGCAGGCATTCCTCATGCATATTTAGAAGGACAAAATGTTGAGTTAATGGCCAATAGTGATAATGTGTTACGTGGTGGTTTAACTCCAAAGCATATTGATGTTCCAGAATTAATGAAACATACTTTATTTGAAGCAGTAGAGCCCAAGGTTGTAAAAACTAAAGAAATAGGGAATGAGAAAATATATCCTTGTCCTGTAGCTGATTTTGGAATTAGTGCTATTGAGTTAAATGCAGGGGAGAAGTATAGTGCCTTAACTACCTCTTTAGAAATTATTTTAGTATTGGATGGTGCATTATTGGTAAAGCAACACGAAAACTTGATTATTAAAAAAGGGGAAGCATTAGTAGTTGTAGCAAATGAAGAATATAGTGTTACAGCTACTGGAAAAACAATGTTATTTAAAGCTTTTGTGCCTGCCAGTTAAGGGTTTAAGCTACTTATTAACAATTGCTTAAAAAAGCCATTTGCAACAACGGCTTTAACACCTATTTTTGCCAAAATTAATTTTATAATGAGATTGAATAGTCGTTCTATAATGTTTGCAATCGTATTAGTAGTTGCAACTACATTGGTTAAATTTATATGTGCACCTGTTTTGGGTTTAAGTGGTTTTACTACAATTATTGCTGTAGCTTTATTTGCGGGTATGTATGCTAAAGATAAAAATGCTTCTTTTTTATTGCCCTTAGTTGCTTTGTTAGCAAGTGATATTATTATTGAAGTATTGTATCAATTAGAATTATTTGCATTTAAAGGATTTTATAAACATCAGTTTTTAAACTATGGTTTACTATTGGTTTCTACTTTAATTGGTTGGAGTATAAAAGGTAAAAAAGTTGCTTCTATTGCAATAGCTTCTTTTGTAGCTCCTACTGTATTTTTTATTTTATCTAATTTGAGTGTTTGGTTTTTTGGTACTATGTACACAAAAGATATAAATGGATTAATGCTTTGTTACGAAATGGGTATACCTTTTTACCGTAATGCATTGATATCAACTTTCATTTTTGTTCCAGCAATTATTTTTACTTACAATTTAATTATAAACGGTAAAAAAAATATTGTATTAGCATAAAGTTTATTTATTGCTAACACAAAAAATCCTGCTACAAGCAGGATTTTTTTATTGATGTATTTTTCTCAAACTTTATTCATTTAATAAATTAGCCAATTTTATTAATTCATCTTGCTTATATAAATTACTTTCTAATGTAAAGCATTTACTTGTTTCTTCTAACAATAACTGAATGGTTCTTTTATGCGAAACTGGTTTAAAGTAACTTGGAACTGGTGTTACAGCAATGCGTTTAAAATAGTTTTCAATTTCTGTGTGGCCATAAGCTTGTCCACTTACTCCATCTACATAAAATAAAATTTTTTCTTGAGGATGTCCAATGTAATTACTTGGGTCGTGATCTCTTTCATAAAATGCAATAATTACTTGTTTGGGTATATTAATAATTTTTGCATTTATATCTAATAGTTCACACACTACTTGATAAATGATACCATTGGTAATAGCATTGCCTTTTTTTGTTTCTAATACTTTATGAATAAAAAAGTCATCGGGGTTGGCATAATTTACTTCAACCCCTTTTAAATTGTAGTAGTTAAAAATGATACTACTTAATACATTGGCATGTTCAAGTGGGGTTAAATAATTATTGAGTTCTAGCCAAACATTTCTACGAATTTTTTCAATGTCTTGTAATACAGGCGTAGTATGTAATTCGGGGTATTGAAATTTAGCAACCAATAAAGCACCAAATAATAAATCGTGGTAAGCACTATCTCTCCACTCAATTAAATCGTTGGTTAAATCGGTATAATGTAATCGATGAATGAGTAATTCAATTCGTTCTTGAATAGATTCGTTGGGGGTGTTTTCCCAAAGATCTTCTAAGTTGGGAATGATGCCTCTACCAAAATCAATGATTCGGTTAGATACTGTTGAATATACTTCTTCATCTGGATCATCAATCAAAGTGAAGAGAGCACTAATTTCTTTGGTTTCCACCATAGGGTTTAAGTTTATTGTTATGGAAGACAGTTCAGTAGCAGTATATCTGAATATTGCTCAACCAATTACACAATTCAAACTACGTTAAATTTATGTAAAGTATCAAGCATAAGTTATTCCACCCATGTGGAAATGTATGAAGCTATAAATTTTGTTTAGCCTTTGTGTTAAATTCATCTACAAATAGACAACTATTGAAAATGATGACACAAATCATACATATTTTCAAATTTATACGGCTATATTGCAGCGTTAATTAAAACCCCGTTCATGTCATCGTTAGTTATGCCCAAATTTCCGGTAGTAAAAGAAAGTTTACATGCCGAGTTAAGAAAAAGAGTTCAACAATATTTCGACGAAAATGGTATCTCAGCAACTGGTAACATCAGTTTATTTACCAAAGCAATTTTGTTAGTAAGTGCATTTGTTGCAGTTTATATTCATTTAATATTTTTTACACCTAATTGGTACATTGCTATTCCTGAGTGCATAGTTTTAGGTGGCTTAATTGCAGCCATTGGCTTTAATATTATGCATGATGGTAGTCATGGTAGTTTCAGTCAATATAAATGGAAGAATAAATTAGCAGCAGCATCTTTAAGTATGATGGGTGCAAACCATTTTTTATGGAACATGAAGCATAATATGATTCACCATAGTTTTACCAATGTAGATGGTGTAGATGATGATATTGAAGTAGGTGTATTAATGCGTATGGCACCCACCCAAAAAAAACTATTCATGCACCGCTTTCAACATTTTTACTTTTGGTTTTTATACATGTTATTATATGTGTTTTGGATATTTTTTACCGATTATAAAAAGTACTTCTCACAAAAAATTGGTGATATTCCATTAAAGAAAATGGAAGTGAAAGATCATGTTGGCTTTTGGGTAACCAAAGTGTATCATGGAATCGTATTTATTGCTTTACCTATTTTAATGGTAGGATGGTTAAATTGGTTAGTAGGTTTTGCAGTAGCAACCATGTTCTCTGGATTTGTGTTAAGTATTGTTTTTCAATTGGCACATACTGTAGAACATACTGAATTTCCTGTGGCAGATATTGAAACACATAAATTACCAGATGAGTTTGCAGCACACCAAATTAAAACAACAGCCAACTTTGCAACGAAGAATAAATTGGTAAGTTGGTTAGTAGGTGGGTTAAATTTTCAAATTGAACATCATTTGTTTCCTAAAATTTCTCATGTACATTATCCTGCAATTAGTAGTATTGTAAAAGCTGTTTGTCAAGAGTATCAGTTACAATACATTGAATATCCAACTGTTCGTAGAGCTGTGGTAGCTCACGTAAGATTTTTAAAACAGATGGGTACTACAGATTAATGGATTAAACTTATATAATTCAAAAACTCCAACACTTTTGTTGGAGTTTTTTTATTTCTTTGCAGCATGACGAAGAAAATTGTGATAGCTGCATTTGCAACTGTTGTAATGATAGTTGTAATGCGTTGGATGGGCATAGAATTAGAAAGTAAGGCAAGTCCGTATGGTATAGTAAGTTTTGAATTGGCTAAACATTTTGAACAAGCCAAAGCAATTATATCCGAAGTTGGTCAACGACCTTTGCAATGGAATATTAGCATTGATTTTTTATTTCTTATTGCGTATACTTTCTTCTTTTTCTTTTGCTGCAAAGCGTTGATGAATCAATATCGATCATCTGGTTTAAAAACATTGGGCCTAATTTTTTTAGAATTAAGTGTATTGGCAGGCGTGTTAGATTTAGTAGAAAATATTGCAATGCTTATAACCCTAGGAGGTTATGGAAGTGATATAAGTGTAGGTGTAAGTTATTGGACAGCTATTGCAAAATTTGCCACAATTGCTATATTGATTGTTTATATTTTGGTTGCATCCATATTGGTGTACCTTATTTCAAAGAAAAAAGTATAATGTTTGTTCCTAAAAAAAATATCATTGCTGGTCGTAATCCTGTTGTTGAAGCCCTCAAAAACAAACAAACCATTGATAAAATTTTATTATCAAAAAATGCAAGTGGCGATGTAGTTCATGAAATTAGAACATTGGCCAAAGAGCAAAATGTACCCATACAATATGTACCAGTACAAAAAATTAATGGATTAACCAATGTGCAACACCAAGGTATTATTGCTTTTAAAAGTGCCGTTAGATACCAAGATTTACAACAAGTAATTGATTTTGTAAACAGCCAAGGTGAAGTGCCTTTGTTTATTATTTTAGATGGTGTAACCGATGTAAGAAATATTGGTGCCATTGCACGTACTGCAGTTTGTTGTGGTGCTCAAGCCATTATTATTCCAGATAAGGGTGTTGGTGCATTAAATGAAGATGCAGTTAAAACGAGTGCAGGTGCTTTAGAACAAATTAATATTTGTCGTGTAAATAGTTTAATGAAAGCTGTAGATGAGTTGCATTTAAATGGCATTAAAGTTTATGCTAGTGAAATGACTGCAACTACTAAATTGTATGAACTTGAATTGAAAGAACCTTGTGCAATTGTAATGGGCAGTGAAGACAAAGGCGTTTTTCCTGCATTGATGAAAATATGTGACGAGAAATTCAATATTCCAATGGTGAATAATTTTGAAAGTTTAAATGTAAGTGTTGCCGCAGGAATGATTTTGTATGAAACCATGAAGCAACGTGTAAGTATATAAAGTTTACAGAGTTTAAAGTTTATAAAGTTTATGCAAACCATCAGCCAAACCACTCATCATTCACCACTCACCACTCACCACTCACCACTTACCACTCACCTTGTTGAATGCCCTAGAGATGCCATGCAAGGCTGGAAGCATTTTATTAAAACTGAGGATAAAATTAAATACATCAATAGTTTAATAAATGTTGGTTTTGATACTATAGATTTTGGCAGTTTTGTTTCGCCAAAGGCAATACCTCAAATGGCAGACACGAAGGAGGTGTTGAAAGGTTTAAGGTTGAAGGTTGAAGGTTCAAAGTTGCTTGCAATAGTTGCTAATCAACGAGGAGCAGAAGAAGCTGTAATGTTTGATGAAGTTACCTACCTAGGTTTCCCTTTTTCGATTTCACCTACTTTTCAGCAACGCAATACCAATAGTACAATAGAAGAAAGTTTAATTCGGGTTAATGAAATTCAGGAACTCTGCATTAAAAATAACAAGCAATTGGTGGTGTATTTAAGTATGGGATTTGGTAATCCTTATGGCGATGCATATAACGAAAACATTTTACTCCACTGGGCCGATGAAATGGTGAAAAGAGCAATTAAAATACTTTCATTAGCCGATACAGTTGGTGTTGCAACACCACAACAAATTAGTTTAGCATTAGAAACCTTAATTCCCAAATATCCTGAAACTACTATTGGTGTTCATTTACACAGTACCCCACAAAACTTTGAAGAGAAACTGGCAGCAGCAGTAAATGCAGGTTGTACACGTTTTGATGGTGCATTAAAAGGTATTGGTGGTTGCCCAATGGCTCAAGACGATTTAGTGGGTAATATGAATACCGAATTAATGATTCCTTATTTAGAAGAAAAAGGGTTGCTTAAAAACCTGAATAAAGATGCTTTGTTAGAGAGCTTGCAAATTGCAGGAGAGATATTTGTTTGAATGAATTTTTATTGCACGAATTTTTACGAATTACACGAATTCAATACATATTTTGTATCGAAAAATTTAGTTTCATAAAGTATACAATGCTCAATAATGCTCCAAATGTACAAGTGAGTGACACAACAGGTGTTGATAGTAGTATATTAGTCGGTTCCATAAATATTTTCTTCATCTTTGCAATCTTTCAATCTTTATAATCATGGTCAAGTTTCATTACGAGTTCGATATAAAATCTTTACCTCAATCAATTGCTCATGTTCATACATTGTTTTTGGTGGGCAGTTGCTTTACCGAAAATATAGGGGAGAAGTTGAAGAAGCATAAGTTTAAAGTGTTGGAAAATCCGAATGGAATTTTATTTAATCCTGTAAGTGTTGCTGAAGCAATCATTAATGTGGTAGAAAATAAACAGTACACTCAGGACGATTTATTTAACTACAATGAAGCATGGCATAGTTGGCAACATCATAGCAGGTTTAGTGGCATTACAGCAGAAGATGCATTAAAAAAAATTAATGACGCAACTCAACAAGCACATGATTTTTTGAAGCATGCCGATTATATAATGATTACATTGGGTAGTGCATGGATTTATACTTTAACCAATAAAGCTTTAAATGCAAAGCCAGGTACAGTTGCAGCCAATAATCATAAAGCTCCTGCCGATTGGTTTGAAAGAAGATTGATGGATGTGGGGCAAGTAATTACTGTTTTAGGAACTATGTTAGATAGACTTGGGGCATTAAACCCAAATATTCAAGTAATATTTACCATTAGTCCTGTGAGGCATTTACGTGAAGGTGTAATTGATAATAATAGAAGTAAAGCAGTATTAATTACTGCTGTACATTATTTGATAGAACAATTGAAAAAACTCTATTACTTTCCTGCGTATGAACTGGTGATTGATGATTTACGAGATTATCGTTTTTATGCAGAAGATTTGGTGCATCCTAATTATCATGCAACGCAATATGTTTGGGAAAAATTTGTAGATGCTTGTATGAGTGATGATACTAAAAAACTAATGGAAGAAATTGCTTCTATCAATTTGGCGTTTAATCATAAGCCTTTTAATGCTTCATCTAACATGCATAAAAAGTTTTTACAAACCAATTTAGATAAAGTAAAACAGTTGCAAGAGAAACACAGTTATTTAGACTTTTCGAAAGAGTTGGAGTTTTTTTCTGAGAGATAGGCTTGCCACGGAGGCACGGAGATGCACAGAATATTTTAAAATTATGGTTAACCACAAATAAACTAGGTTTTATAAGCTTCGCTTTTCTTTGTGTCTTTGACACTTAGTGGTAACTAAAAAATATGCTTAAAAGAAGAATTATTTATTTGCTGTTGTTTGTATTTTGTACTTGGTTGGCATTGGCTACAAGGCAGCACAGACAATATTTTCATCCACTGATTGTAACTTATGGTGGAGATGTTATTTGGGCTGGTATGTTTTTATTTTTTTTGAGAATATTTTTTACAAAAATCAAGTTATGGAAGCTTGCTCTAATAAATTATTTACTTGGTGTAGCTAATGAGTGTTCTCAGTTAATTACTACACCTTGGTTTGTTGCAATTAGACAAACTAAAATTGGTAAACTAATGTTGGGAGTAGGTTTTGTTTGGAGCGATTTAGTTTGTTATGCTATTGGTACACTATTGGTTTGGGGAATTTTGGCTTTTGTAGAAAGGGGCAAGGTAGAAGGTAGATGTGAAAGGTAGAGGTGTAAGGTAAAAGGTAGAAGATAGAAGGAATAAGTTATAAGGTGTAAGGTGTAAGGTGTAAGGTAGCTATTCAATACAATATCAAATCATAAATTTCAAATCAGTAATAACAAATTAATTCCTTTATTTGCGTTATGTCTGTAATTACCCATCATACTACTTGCCCTTGTTGTAATAGTTATTCCATTAAAGAAGTATTGGTTGCAAAAGATTTTACAGTTAGTAAACAAATTTTTGGCGTATGGGAATGTGCTGATTGTACAGTACGTTTTACCCAAGATATACCTGATGCTGCAAGTATTGCTCCTTACTACAACGCTACAGCTTATGTTTCTCATACAGATACCAAAGAAGGTTTGGTGAACAAGTTATACCATATTGTACGAGGCTTTACATTAAAAACAAAACGAAACTTATTACAACAGCAAACTCAATTACAGCAAGGTAATTTGTTAGATATTGGTGCAGGTACTGGAGCTTTTACTCAAATAATGAAAGATGCAGCTTGGCAAGTAACTGGATTAGAACCTGACGCAAGTGCACGAACCATTGCTCATGAAAAATTTGGTTTACAATTACAATCGATAGAAAGTTTATTTCAGCTAACACCGAATCAGTTTGATGCAATTACTCTATGGCATGTGTTAGAACATGTACACGATTTGCATAAATATTTTGAAGTTTTTTATACAGTATTAAAGCCAACAGGAAAATTATTTATAGCTGTACCTAACTATACAAGTGAAGATGCCAATACTTATCAGTCTTTTTGGGCTGCTTATGATGTTCCAAGACATTTATACCATTTCTCCCCAACAAGCATAGATAAGCTAGCTGCTTCTAAAGGCTTTACAGTAAAAGCTTACAAGCCAATGTGGTTCGATAGTTTTTATGTTAGCATGCTAAGTGAGCAATGCAAAGATGGAACAGGTAATTTGGTGAAGGCTTTTTTAAACGGACTTGTTTCTAATTTTTTTGCATTGCTAAATGTGAAGAAATGTAGTTCTATTATATATGTGTTAGAGAAGAAGTAATAAAGGCAAAAAACTAAAAACTAAAGAACTAGAAACTAAAGAACTAAAAAACTGAATAACTAACGAATGATTCTTCCCATCCTTGGAGGGCCAACTGGATTTTAGTAGTGTCTAGAATGATTAGAAGGGTGGGTATTGGAAGAAATCAAAAGTAAAAAGTCAAAAACTAAAAGTATTAAAATCAGAGATTGAATTGAATACGGAATAATGGAATTGAAAATTTAGTGAAAACTGTGAAACCAAAAACTAAATATCCAAAAAACTAGAAAAGCCTACATTTTAGTATTAGCTCTCTTTGAGCAATTCATTTTCTAAATTAACTAGTAGTAAATTAATTAAACTTCACCTCAAATATTTTTGGATAGTTTTTTCCTGTTATAAAAAATCGTTGTTGTTTACTATCATAGGCAATTCCATTGAGGCCTTTATCAACTTCCATATTTAAAATTTCTGGAGCATATTTGGGTAATAAATCATCTAAATTAATTTCAGCAACCACATTGCCAGTTGTTAAATCAATTTTTACAATTTTAAAAGTAGTCCATACATTGGCAAATAAATATCCATCAACATATTCTAACTCATTTAGGCTGCCTAATGGCCCATAATTATTGCTTACAGCAATTGTTTTCGTTACAGCAAAAGTTTCAGGATCTCTAAAATAAATGGTATTGCTTCCATTGCTATTAATAAGCTGTTTGCCATCATTCGTCATGCCCCAACCTTCGCCTTCATAAGTAAACTCTTTTATTTTAACTAGGGTAGTAGCATCATAAACAAAACATTTATTTTCTTTATACGTCAGTTGATAAATTTTACCATTAAGTAATGTAATTCCTTCACCAAAAAAATCTTTTGACAATTCAATTTTTTGTATGGCTTTTCCTGTTTGCAATTCTTTTTTAGTTAAAATACTTTCTCCATAATTACCGGTTCCTTCATATAAAAAACCATCTCTGTATTCTAATCCTTCTGTAAAAGAGGTTACGTCATGAGGGTGAGTTGCAATAACGGTATAGCTCAATTGTTTGGGTTCATTGGCATTTTTAGTTGGTTCGTTTTTAGTAGGTTCATTGTTGCAACTACTAACAAAAACTACAACTATGCAAATACAAAATAATCTAAACTGCTTTTTCATATGTTCAAAGATGGTAAAAACAAAGAAACCAAGTAATACTTTTACTAAAAAAATATGTTAGAATTGTTTGTTTAATGTGTAATCCATATTCGAACAATATTTTTTTGGTAACAAAAGCATAATATTTATATAACATTTCAAAGCTTCAACTTCGTAAAAAATTAAACTTGAAAGTTTCAGCATCTTCTTTTGGTAATCAGTTTTTATGGGGTATTGCTATTGCTGCTGCACAAAATGAGGGTGCTTATAATGTAGATGGCAGAGGAGCTTCTATTTGGGATGTTTTTGCAAAACGACAAGGCAAAATTAAACAATCGGCAAAGCCCTTTGAAGCTTGCGATTTTTACCATAGATATAAAGACGATTTATTGTTGGTTAAAGCATTGGGATTTAAAGTGTTTAGATTCTCCATTTCATGGAGTAGAATTTTTCCGGAAGGAATTGGCAAACCCAACAAAGAAGGTGTTGCATTTTACCATAAAGTAATTGATGAATGTTTGGTACTAGGATTAATTCCTTTTGTAACCTTGTATCATTGGGATTTACCACAAGCTTTGCAAAAAGAAGGAGGCTGGACAAGCCTATCCATGCAAAAATGGTTTAACCGATATGCTAGTTTTTGTGCAACAGAATTTGGACATAAAGTAAAACATTGGATTGTATTAAATGAGCCAATGGGTTTTACTTCATTAGGATATATGTTGGGTAAACATGCACCTGGAAAAACTGGCTTGAATAATTTTTTCCCTGCTATACATAACGCAACTTTAGCACAAGCCGAAGGAGGACGAATACTAAGAGACCTTGTACCTAACGCATATATTGGTACTACTTTTTCTTGCAGTGAAGTAATGCCTTATAGGCAAACTAAAGAAGATATTGAAGCCGCCAATAGATTAGATATTTTACTCAATAGATTATTTATAGAACCAAGTTTAGGTAGAAATTATCCGCATGATAATTTTCCCTTAATGGATAAATTGCATTTACATACAAAGGCTTGGAAGTACACCGATAAAATGCGATTTAATTTTGATTTTATCGGTGTACAAAATTATTTTTCTCTTACGGTGAAACACAATCCTTTAATACCTTATTTACAAGCTAGTGAAGTAAAAGCCTCTACTAGAAAAGTGCCTCACACAGCATTGGGTTGGGAAGTAAATGCAAATAGTTTTTATAGCATGCTAAAACGTTATTGGCACTATGGAACAGTAAAAGAAATTATTGTAAGTGAAAATGGAGCCTTCTTTAAAGATACTATTCAAAATGGCGTAATTAATGATGTTGAACGAATCAATTATTTTGAGCAATACATTACAGCTATGCATAAAGCCAAGCAAGATGGAGTGAATATTAAAGGTTATTTTGCATGGACTTTAATGGATAATTTTGAATGGAATGAAGGTTACCATGCAAGATTTGGACTAATTCATGTTGACTTTAAGACACAGCTTAGAACCATTAAGAATAGTGGTTATTGGTGGAGAAACTTTTTGTTACATCACCAACCACATTAAGGCTTTGCATAAGGTAATCTAGTAATAAAATTAGTAGAGTAATAGCCATCAATTCCTAAGCTACAAATGCTATTGTTTTTATGAGCTGCAATAAAGCCATCGGCTTCAATCAATTCTTCATTAATAAAAACATCGGTTACTGCACCAATTACTAAAAAAGTTCCATTGTGTTGTATGGGAATAATTTCTTTTAGTTCTAGTGCATATTTAATATTACTTTCTGCCACAAACGGAGCTTGAATATTGTTTTTAAATTCTGCTTTTAAACCAACTGCATCAAACTCACTAATATTAGCTGCATATTTAGCACTTGTTTGGTGTGCTTGCTCAATAAAATTTATTTGAATATGATTGATGGTATAAACGCCTGTTGCTTCTATGTTACCAATAGTATGTGGTGCAGCTTCTTTGGGCCGATTTTGAAATGCAATTAATGCAGGATCTGCACCAAGATGAATAATATTGCTAAAAATTGCCAAATTAGTATCACCATTTTTATTCATGGTACCAATTAAGCTAGCACTTTTAAAACCACTTAAACTATTGATGAAATTGCCACGATAAAATCTATCCCAATTTTTAATTTCTGTTAACGAAATATGCTTCATACAATAATAAGGATTGATCCGTAAAAAAGTTGAATGCTCTAAGCAGGAATATTGATTTTTTCGCCCAAAAATTTTGGTTTTGTTTGGAAAATATAATCTACAAACACTTTCACACGTGCCAATTTTTCTCTGGTTTTTACTTTTAAATCTGCATGTAAAGGCACATCTTGTGCATTAAAACCAATTGCTTCAATTTGTTCTTTTTGAGCAATGAAAATGGCTCTCTCGTTATGAAATTGTTGAGAGATAATAGTAACATCAGTTTGTCCAAAAATTTCTTTTACCCTAACCATTGAATCAAAAGTTCTAAAGCCAGCATAGTCTAAATAAATTACTGTAGAGTCAATGCCAGCTTGCATTAAATCTTTACGCATCATTGCTGGTTCGTTATAATCAAGGGTGCTATTATCGCCACTAATAATTAAATATTTTATTTTGTTGGCTCTCAGTAAATCTATTGTTGCATTAATTCTATATTGATAATAGGGATTAATACTTCCATTCTTTAAATACTTTCCTGTGCCTAATAATAAACCAGTTTTTTTATAAGGTATATTGGTTACTGAATTGTATAATCTTGCATTTGCCGATTGTGTAATTTGTTGATTACAGTAGTAAATGGTAACGCTAGCAAAAGCAATTACTATACATACACCCATAATTATTTTTCTTGTTTTTGTCATACAACTTATTTAGTTTTTTTAGCAGAATGAAGGATTATACGATAGTATAAATGTAATATTTATTATAATTTAATTGATTTTATTTGTATTGGTTATGTAAAGAAAGTTAGTTGTTTTTTTGCCAAACCTTATCTTCGCCGTATGCATTATGTTTCTGCCGAAGGCCTTACAAAAAGTTATGGTATTAATCCATTGTTTAAAAATATTTCATTTCATATAAACGAAGGAGATAAAGTTGCTTTAATTGCAAGAAATGGAGTTGGAAAAAGTACTCTCTTACGTATTTTAAATGGAGTGGAAACCGCTGATTCTGGCAAATTATTTATTCATAAAGATGTTACAGTTGCATTATTTGAACAAGACCCCAAGTTTGATGAAACTAAAACTGTATTAGAAAATATTTTCCATACCAATAATCCTGTATTGAATGTAATCAGAGAATATGAACTAGCAAGTGAAAATGAAGATGGCGAAAAAATGGCGGAGTTGTTTGAAAAAATGGACGACTTAAATGCTTGGGAATTTGAAGTGAAAGTAAAGCAAATTTTAACCAAGCTAAACGTTCATCATTTAGAACAACCAGTTAGCGATTTAAGTGGAGGGCAACGTAAACGTGTTGCATTGGCCAAAACATTGATAGATATTGGTTTTGATCATAAACATACTTTGTTAATGATGGATGAACCTACCAATCATTTAGATGTAGAAATGATTGAGTGGTTAGAGAATTATTTGAATCAAGAAAATGTAACCTTATTGTTGGTTACCCATGATCGTTATTTTTTAGATGCAGTAAGTGAAGAAATTTGGGAACTAGAAAGGGAAAATATGTACGTGTACAGAGGCGATTATGAGAATTATATGGAGAAGAAAGCTGCACGTATTGAAAGTGAAATGGCTAGCATTGATAAAGCTAAAAATGAATTTAGAAAAGAGTTAGAGTGGATGCGTAAGCAACCTAAAGCTAGAACTACTAAGAGTAAAAGCCGACAAGATAATTTTTATGAAGTAGAAGCTCGTGCCAAACAAAAAATCGAAGATGCTCAAGTGCAATTACAAGTTAAAATGAGTAGGCTTGGGGGCAAGATTATTGAAATGAAAAAAGTATACAAAGCCTATGGCGATTTGCAAATTTTAAAAGGCTTTGATTATAGTTTTAGTAAAGGAGAACGCATTGGTATTATTGGTAAAAATGGAGTTGGAAAGAGTACATTTTTAAATATGCTGCAACAGATTGAAGCAGTAGATAATGGTAAAATTAATATTGGTGAAACTGTTGTGTTTGGTAATTTTTCTCAACAAGGATTGGTCATTAAAGAAAATGTTCGTGTAATTGAATATGTAAAAGATATAGCCGAAAACTTTCCTTTAGCCAATGGTGGAAGTTTAAGTGCTGCACAGTTTTTAGAGTTGTTTTTATTTACGCCTGATAAGCAATACACTTATTTAAACTCTTTAAGTGGTGGCGAAAAAAAGCGTTTACAATTATTGGCTGTACTATTTAAAAATCCTAACTTTTTAATTTTAGATGAACCTACCAACGATTTAGATTTACCTACTTTGGCTGTGTTAGAACGTTTCTTAGAAGTGTATCAAGGCTGTGTATTAATTGTAAGCCATGATAGATATTTTATGGACAGATTGGTAGATCATTTATTTGTATTTGAAGGCAATGGCGAAGTGAGAGATTTTCCTGGAACTTACACACAGTATAGAATTTGGTTGAAAGAAAATGAAAAGAAAGATAACAAATGGCAAGTTCTTGAACAACACAAAAGTGCAGGTAAATCGTTAAAAGATGACGCTAAGCCTGTATCAACTAATACAATAGCTGATACTCAAAAAAATATATCTACTAAACGTAAGCCTAGCTTTAAAGAAAAGCATGAGTTTGAAAGCTTAGAAAAAGAAATTGCTAGTTTAGAAGCCGAGAAAGAACAACTTACTTTAGAAATGAGCAATCCAGATTTAAACTACGATTCTATTGAACGTATAAGTAAACGTTTACAACAAATTACGAATGAATTAGAAACTAAAGAAATGCGTTGGTTAGAGTTAAGTGAGTTAATGTAAAATTATTTGCTAAACCTATGCAAACTAACAAATTTCTCTTCATCAAATTGTAAAAAACAAGCTTGCTTACCAATTTTCATATCAGCAAATTTTTGTTGAGCTTCTTTTAAATCGTTAGCTATTATATAAAATCTTTTTGCATAAAATTCAATTTGCAAATAGTGTTTGTTGGCTGTGTTTACAAAAACAACATCATCGGTTGTATAAGCAAATTTTTTAACTATGTTTCCAACAGTGTAACAATAATTAGCGTTACTATAAATTCCTTTTCGTAGAGGGTAGTTGTGTAAGAAAAAATATTGAGTAATATTTAATACAATTATTACACAGATTGCAATCAACATTTTTTTTCTTTCTAGTGAAACTAAAAAACTAGCTGCAATAAATGTTAAAGGAAATATGGTTTTTATGGCAGCATGGTCATGTTCGTTGGTAAATCCCCAAAATATTGCATGATGCAGTAAAGCTGTTAGTAGCATCAACATAATATATATTGGCTGCTTAGTTTGCCTTATTAAACTCCATACAGCAATTGCTATCATTATTCCAATCGATAATATATAAAAGATAAAAATGTTGAGGTTGTGGTTAATGTAGCTACTTAGTTGTAAGCCTTTTGCACCAACTGCTCTTCCTGCAAACTTACTTTTCATGTAAGTGAAATATTCTTCAAAACCAGCCCAAGAGCCATAGTGATAAAAAATATATCCAACACCTACAACAACCGAAATAATGGGTACAAAGAAACTCAATCTATATTTTATTTTTCTTCTTTCAAAAAATAAATAAACACAAAAAACAGCAGCTTGTACACAAGGCAACCAATCAAATTGTATGGCAATAATTAAACCAAAGCATAATAAAGAAAGCCATTTAAGGTGTTGTGTTTTACTGTATTGTATAAAGAAAAAAAAGTTGAGAAAATAAAATGGTAGTACAGCAACTTCGTGTACATAGCCTTGTATATTGTACCAAAGTGTAGCAGGTGTAAACAAATATAATGTTAGTGTAAGAGGCACAATAATGACTGGAAGTTGATATGTTTTTACTAAAATTTTTGCAAGTAAAAAAATGCTATACATAGTAAATAACAACCAAAAAATAGAGAACAATCTTGTGCTTGTTGCACTTGGAGTTAAATGGAATATTCTAAAAAAGTAGTAGGGTAGTGCAATCCATGCATTACCAAAAGTAATAGTTGTGTTATACAACTGATCATGGGTGTTTTGGTATGCATTGAAATAATAACTATTAACAGGAATGCCAGCATTTTTAATTGTTGCATTTTGGTTCCATATTTCTGCATTTATACAAACCAATGCTGCATTACTTTCTCTAAAAAAACCAAATGGTTTAAAAAAGTTAACAGCAATCACTGAAAAAAATAATGCAATTGCTACGATGATATATTTTTTTTGTGCCAACATTTTCGCTGGAAAAGTAAAAGTTTTTT
>CALRVE020000060.1:0-18107 GCA_943371535.1 Asaia bogorensis
GTTGCCATGAAAAAAAGGAATATCTGGTCTTGCTGTATAGATTGCACCATTAGGATGCAATAAATGTGTAATTGCTAACCCATGATTATTTAACAATTCATCAATTACGTAACTAATAGGTGGAAATGTTCCAATAATGTATTTTTCAAAAAACTCTTGAGATACATATTTTAAATACGGGTGCATTTCAAATGGCGAATTGGTAGGTAATCTTCTTTGAGTTTCAGGTACTCCTAGCTGAGGAGGCAATAACCAATTCATAAAAGCTGTATTGTCTTGTGTAATCGCAGGAGAGGCACAAGTAATTAGAGGATTATTTACAATACCCCTTTGAGTTATTAGCTGGTTATTTCTTCTAAGCATAATTTATTATTTAGATTTTCTGATTACTCTAATTTAGTGCCAAAGAATGAAAAAATATATTTAGGAACACACTTAATTGTACAATAAAAGGCTTGTCAGATAAAGATTTCAGCCAATATGTCACATCGTTAATTATTGTCATTTTCAACTCATAATAATTAATTAATAATGTTTTTCTAACCCACCCCAAAAAACATCAAAAACGTAAAATCGGCTTCTATCATAGTAGTTCCATAAAAGTTTGCTTCTATATGTTTTTGGTTAAATAGTTGTGGGTCGTAATTATTTTGTTTGCAATAGCGTTTCACTTCATGTATTTCAAAAATATTGGGTATGCTTAATTGGTTATTGGTAATATAATCTTGCAAATTGTTTTGTATGGCATTTTTACAAGCCAAACAAAATAAAGAACGTTGTCCTGTAAGCGTTTGTTTCACATAGTAATGTACAGCAGCCAACAGTATTAAGGCTTCTGCCATAATGATATAGTTATTGGCTGCACTTCTTGGTGCCCAACGCAGCACATCATTTTCAACATAATGCACAGCCATTTCGGGATTGGTGGCCAATAAAATATCGGGCTTTCCTAAAATTACTTTATCCGTTGTATTATAGATAGAAAAGCTTTCCTCAATAATTACTTCGTGTGCAGGCACTATTGGAAAATTAGTATGCTTCTTAATACAATCCTTCAGTTTTTCAATTACATGAGCATTGGTAAATACAGCATTTGCCTCTGCATACTGAATAATCATTTGGTTAATAGTAGCTGTAAAACATTGGTGTACTTTTCTCGATAAAAAGCTGGGATTGTGTAGCGGATTATTGACCATCATATTATTTTTTTATATTTAATTAGTTACATCCCAATAATTAATAAAATCAGGCATTCTGAGAGATCTTATTTCTGCAATAAATTGCCAAATTTCTCGGCAATTCAATTCTTTATTAAATTCAATAATATTTCCCTGAATGATAAATTTTTTCGTTTCTATTTTAAAAATTTCAAACGTATCGAAATAAGGTGTTTTTCCATCTTCATTCATTACAAATGGAATTTTCCAAAAAGTACTTTCCGTTTTTTGTGGATGTGCAAATCGAAATTGCATCACCATCACCTCATCGTAATGCAACATTACATTTGCAGTGTATGATTCATACATTTTGGGTGTAAAAGGATAATTCCAATCATGCCTATGTTTTAAATAAATAGTTCCTGCACAAAAAGGTGGTGGGCTTACTTCCATATATTAAATAATTGTTTCGTGAAGAATGGTGTCTATTTTTAGAGAACTTGGCAAACTTGCTTTGAACCTTATTGCAAAGTCAAATGATAAACTTTCATACACCGGATCTCTTGTGTAAATAAAAAATCCTTTTAAGATAAAATCACAAGGCTGCAACTGAATCACATCAATTAAAAATGCACGTTCATCATCACCATAAGAATTTTGATCTAACTGAAATAAAATATGGTCTCGTTTTGCAAGTCCGGGATAATGAAAACTGAACTGCAAGCAATGTTTTTGTTTATGAGGTAAATCTGTAAATACACGAATAGGCACTTGTATTGTAGGCTCAGCTAAATCATTATCAAAAACATCTGCAACAAGTTTTATGCTAATTGAACCCTTATATAATGTTTTCGTATTTTCCATGATGGTTTTATTTAAACATATCTATACAAGAAACTTTTTCAGTATTTACATTTCCTAAAAACCGTGCTGCTATATCCCAATTATTCCAAGTTTCATCTTCATTTATCGTACTTAGTTTGCCTGTAAATAAATAGTCCAATGGTTTAAGCTGAATAAACAAATGATGAAGGCTATATGAATCAACATCAATTGCCACTTCTTTATCAACTATACAATTACATTTTATAGGCTCTGTCATTCCAGGATAATCTAACCAAAAACACAAACGGGTGTAACTATTTTCAGGTTGATAAAGCAATGCTTTAGTATCCATTTGCACCACAGGATATTTCCAAACACCATTATCGCTGCCTCGGTAAACGACTTTTAGTGTTGTATTAATTGATGGAAAATTCATTATAGAATCATTTCAGGCAAAAGAACAGTGGCAAATTGTAATGAATGTACAATTTGGATAATTTTCCTTGTAATTTTTTCGTAGTACGCATTGTCTCTTGTCTTTACACAAGGCTTTAAAGGAGGACGATGGAAAGAAAGTTTTTAGAAGGGTGAAGGATGCCTAAAGGATTATATTTTTCTATCGGTTGGTGTTCCACCAACCAAAAAGCAGTTGTAGTCGGTAAGACACCACTAGAGAAATCCTATCTTCTTCTAAGCAATCCCTTATTCTACAAAACTGCCAACCAAATAACTTTCAAGCACCTCCTCTTTGCAAAGCTTTGTGCCTTGGGCAAAGGAAGTTGCGTTCATTAAAATGCAATGTTCTTAAGAAGACATTGGGTTGGTGTGGGTATATAGAACCACCCCTAACCCCTCCAAAGGAGGGGAATAAGAACAGCATCTTCACATGGGGGGATAAATACAGCCTCTCCACAAGAGGGGAATAAATACAGTCCCTCTATGGTAGAGGAATAAGAACAGCATCTTCAAAGGGGAATAAGTACCCTCTCAAAAGCTGTGATACTTATTATTTTCAAACATCTTGCTTAAGAAAAAATGTACAAACTTTATAGGGTGATAATCACCATAAAAAACAAATACATAATTTTATCACTATAAACAAATTCCCCTCCTTTGGAGGGGCTAGGGGTGGTTATCACTAAACATGCTCATTATGCAAATACTCACTATCATTAACGGTACACTCATTAAAAGAAATTTTGTAGAGCATTTGCCCTACAATTCAACTTTAAAACTATTAGCGAGAGAAAAAAGAAAAGCTGGTATTTATAGTGAAGTATTGTTTTGGCAACAAGTTCGTGCCAAACAGTTTCACAACATTGATTTTGACCGACAAAGAATTATTGGTAATTATATTGTAGATTTTTATGTGAAAGCATTGGGACTAATTGTTGAAATAGATGGCATAAGCCATGAAAATAAAATTGAGTACGATGCAACCAGACAAACGTTTCTAGAAAACTTAGGCTTACATGTATTTAGAGCAACAGACGCAGAAGTTAAGTTGAGCATATTAGATGTTATGGAAAGATTGGAGCATTTTATTATTGAAGTGTATGGTATTAAAGATGAAGTGTAGGTTGTTTAAAACCACCCCTAACCCCTCCAAAGGAGGGGAATAAATACAGTCCCTCCATGGGAGGGGAATAAGCACTCTAGAACTTTGCTTGATACTCAACTTGTATTAACAATGGTTAATAGATAGCTTAATTTAAACCAAAAAATACCAAGAGAAAATATCTTAGCAACAATTGAACAAGATTAAATAGTTTTATAAAAAAGTGATTATGCGTAAATTTTTTCAATTACTACTATTGCTAGTTTTAAGTTATACTATTTCTTTTTCGCAAAAACACAATAAGCAAGTGTATGTAATTGTACATGGGGCTTGGGGCGGTAGTTGGGCATTTAAAAAAGTAGATTCTTTACTTACTGAGAAAGGAAGTATTGTATACCGACCCTCATTAACTGGTCAGGGTGAAAGGGTTCATTTAGCATCTAAAGAAGTGGGTTTAGAAACACATATAAAAGATGTAGTAAACATGATTTTGTATGAAGATTTATACGATGTTGTTTTAGTTGGCCATAGTTATGGTGGCATGGTAGTTACTGGTGTTGCAGATAGTGTACCCCAAAGAATTAAAAAGCTAATTTACCTCGATGCGTTTGTACCCGATAATGGCGAAAGTGCTTTACACTTATGGGGCAAAAAAAGTGAGTGGTTTAGAAAAATGGAAGTCAATGGTTTCGCTATGCCTGCTTGGGTTAAAGCCAATCAATTACCTCCTAAAGATGTACCTCAATCTGTTAAAACATTTAATGATAAAATTGTTCTAAAAAACAAATTAAGATTCACTGTTCCAACAACCTATATACTTACAGTTGCTAAAAACACCATTGCTAGTGAAGATGATTTTTTTTCGCAAGCAGAAAAAGCCAAACAAAAAGGCTGGCCAATTGTGCAATTAGAAGCCGATCATAATCCTCAATGGTCGGCACCTGAAAACTTGGTGAAAATGATTAATGCTATTGTAAACAATTAATTTACTAAGCTTTACTACAATACTCATTTACAAATTGATGCTTTACTGATATTTACTTAAATACTAGCAGCGTATTTGAGTAAATACGCCCCTATTTTTGATATTAATGTTCCGCAAAGTATTCGTTAGGTAGTTTAATTTCACAGAAGAATTTTTATATTCTCGATTGCATTTTTATCTCTAAGCCCATATGAAATAATTTCAAGTGTAGAACATTTTTTTCTACTGTGCAAAGTGCTATAAAACTGTAATCATACTTAGTCTACATTTTTTTAAAAAACATACAGCATAATAATCATTCACTAAATAAATATTGTATTTATCATTTCAAATTAAACTAATATGAAACTATTTTTTACTCCATTTAGTAGGTTTAAAAAACTAGCATTAATGGCTGCTGTATTGTATTTACCAACTACATCTAGTGCCCAAGTTTTATTATCGCAAGAATTCAATACTTCAACAGTTGTGGCAGATTATGTTGGTACCGGTCAAAACCAATTTGATTTTATTGGATTTGCAGCTGCTGGCGGTTCATCAGTTTACTTTAGTTCAACAACAGGTAAGTTACAATTTCAACGTAGTGGTCCTGCATTGGCATTAGTAAAATCAACCAATATTGGTGGTTCAACTAGCCCTACATTAGTAAGAATTAGTTTTAAAGTGAATGCTGTGTTTGGTAGTTCTTTTACAGGTACAAACGCCATTTTTTATGTTGGTAATGGCTTACATCCAGGTGCTGCTACTACAGGAGAAGTTGCTACCACCAATAGACACAGCACATTGGGTATTACTTTTGGTGCAAACGTTCCTAATACATGTGGGGGTTCTGCTGTAAATACCAAAGAGTATTATTTACGCAGTGTTACCACAGTTCCTGTTGTAAACACACCAAACTATACTTGTGAAAAAGAAGTTAATTGGTTTATTAATAATAGTGGATCAACCATTACTTATGCAAATTTAGCTGGAGGTACTTCAACACTTGTTGATGATGCTGCTGATGTTTGGATAGGCAATACTCGTGTTTTTGAAGCAATCCCAGCTGTTAATCCAGCAGCAACATTGGATAACTTTAAATTCTTATTTAATAATGGCGATGGTGCTATTGCTATAGACGATATCATTATTACTACTGGTAACGAAGCATTACCAGTTGCTATCAATAGTTTTAAAGCTTTTATGGCTGGTTCAGCTAATCAAATTGATTGGTCTACAGCTGCTGAATTCAATAACAAAGGTTTTTATATTGAGCGTCAAACAAATAATGGTGTTTGGGAGTCTATAGGTTTTGTAGCAGGAATTAATAAAGCTGCTGTTTACTCTTTTAAAGATTTGAATCCATTACAAGTGAGCAACTATCGTTTACGTCAGGTTGATTTAGATGGTAAAGTAACTTTTTCTAACGTTATAAGTGTAAGCAAGAGAATGAGAGAACGCATCAGCATTACGCCCAACCCAACTACAGATAAAGTAATGATTAACTTAAATAAAGTAACTGCATCAAACACTACTGCAACAGCTATTTTATATGATTTAACTGGCAAAAAAGTATTGTTGCAAAATTCAAGAACTGGGTCGTTTGAGCTAAGCTTAGTTAACTTATCAAAAGGAACATACGTACTTAGTATTCAATCGGACAATACAATCATTAATGAAAAAATTGTTAAGCAATAATTGATATTGGTTTTCTTAACATAAATGTATTTATACAAATAAAGGGTAGCCCAAAAGCTACCCTTTATTGTATCATCAACCATCTACATATTTATTTATATTTCTTCAATTAAAATAGTAATATCCTGTGGTGCTAGTTCATCGCCACCAAAATAAGGATACAACTTATAGCCTTGCCCTGTTGGTGTTGTACTATTTCTTGGCATGGTTTGGGTTTGTTCTCCCAACATAAATACATAATTGCCTTCTATAATTTTAATAATGTACAACTGTTCTAGTGCAATAGTTGCATTGCCTACTTTTTTATAACTCAATATGCCATTATTGTACACGTATGCAAAAATTTCTAGTTGATTGTTGAACCAACGCCATCCAAATCTTGCACTAAAACTATGATGTTGTGCATTATTGTCTGAAAAACCATAAAGTTTATTAATATCTCCTTGATTTACTGGATTTGTAGTTTGATACATTGCCGAACTATCAAACTTTGCTTTAAATTTTAAAGTAGTTATATTAACTGTAGCAAAACTATTTTTATTGCTAAACTGTTGCCCTTTAAAAATAGTGTACATAATAGCCGTTGGCTTAGTTGGTGTACTATCTGGTGGTGTTTGTTTAATTGGCTCTTCTATTGCCTTTTCACAAGCAGTAAAACAAACCAATATTGCAATGGCAATGAAATAGGTGTTTTTCATAGTTCAATATACGATGGTTTAGCAAAAAAAGACTGCACCAAACACAGATACTGTTATTTTTACAGCCTTTCTTAAAAAACGAATAAACGTGAGTGATATTATTCATTTATTGCCCGATAATATAGCCAATCAAATTGCAGCAGGCGAAGTAATTCAGCGGCCAAGCAGTGCTGTAAAGGAGTTGCTAGAAAATGCAGTAGATGCTGGTGCAACAGAAATAAAGCTAATTGTGTCCGATTCGGGCAAAGCTTTAATTTCTGTGGTTGATAACGGCAAGGGCATGAGTGAAACCGATGCTAGAATGGCTTTTGAACGACATGCCACTAGCAAAATTGAAAAAATTGAAGATTTATTCAGCATTAAAACTATGGGTTTTCGTGGCGAAGCGTTGGCAAGTATTGCAGCTGTAGCTCAGGTTGAATTAAAAACCAAAAGAGCCGAAGACGAATTAGGCACCTATATTGAAATTGAAAATAGCCATGTAGTTAAACAAGAACTTTGTGCAGCACCTATTGGAACAACCATTAGTATGAAAAATTTATTTTTCAATGTTCCGGCTCGTAGAAATTTTTTGAAAAGCAACGCCGCCGAAATGAGGCATATTATTGATGAGTTTATTAGAGTGGCAATGGCTTTTCCTGAAATATTTTTTTCGTTAACCAGTAATGGGCAACAAGTGTTTCATTTAGAAGCAGGTTCTTTAAAGCAACGCATTGTTCAAATATTGGGCAATAACTATAATTCCAAGTTGGTAAGTGTGCAAGAAAAAACCGATTACATGGATATTTATGGTTTTGTGGGCAAGCCTGAAACTGCTAAAAAAACACGTGGCGATCAATACTTTTTTGTGAATAGTCGTTTTATAAAAAGTGCTTATTTAAATCATGCAGTGAACAATGCTTTTGATAACATGATTGCTAAAGATAGCTTTCCGGGTTATGTGTTGTTTATTGATTTAGATCCTTCATTTATTGATATCAATGTTCACCCAACCAAACAGGAAATAAAATTTGAAGACGAAAAAATTGTATATGCATTTGTGCAAGCTGCTGTAAAACATGCATTGGCTCAGTTTAGTATTGCCCCTAGTTTAGATTTTACATTAAATGCCGAAATACAAGGATTAGACTCAGTAAACAAACCTTTTACCGAAGAGAAAAAACAAACCACTGTATCTTCTAATTTATATCAAACATTTACAGGTAAACATCAGGCTCATAAAATTGAACCCAATGAAAAAAGTGAGTTAAGACACTGGAAAGATTTTTTTACCAAGGCAGATGACGCAAGTGTACCATCAACTATTTCAACTGGAAAATCTAGTGTAGTAAATAGTGAATGGGAAGTTGAAAATAAACAACAATCATCGCTCAACTTACAGCTTCAAAGCAATAATCCTTATATACAATTACACAAAACCTATATTATTGCCACTAGCAATACTGGCTTTATGTTGGTGCATCAACAACATGCACACGAACGTGTTTTGTACGAACGTTACACTACACAAACTCATAGCCAACAACCTGCTACACAAAAAAGTTTATTTCCGGTTACCCTAGAATTGGCCACTCCAGATGCAGTATTATTAGAAGATTTATTACCCGAAATTACTGCTCTTGGCTATGCCATAGAAGCTTTTGGTACCAACACTTTTATAATACAAGGCACCCCAGCAGATATTGCTCAAGGCAACGAAAAACATTCGGTTGAATTATTGCTTGAACAGTTTAAACATTTTAGCAGCGATATCAAATACAGCAAAAGAGAAAAGCTAGTTCGTTGTATGTGCAGGCAACAAGCCATTAAAGCAGGTCAAAGTTTAACCCAACAAGAAATGCAAGTATTGCTAGAAAGTTTATTTGCTTGTGCCACACCCAATGTTACTCCAACAGGCAGCCCAACTTATTTAGACTTTAAAGAAGAT
This sequence comes from Asaia bogorensis, assembly GCA_943371535.1. Taxonomy (GTDB): domain Bacteria; phylum Bacteroidota; class Bacteroidia; order Chitinophagales; family Chitinophagaceae; genus UBA1930. The sequence continues at coordinate 8,828 of CALRVE020000060.1, forward strand.
TATTTAGACAGAATGTTTGGTAAATAATAGATATAATTATCTTCATACTAAATAAACTCTATTATTGTTTTGGGTAGATATAACAAAAACGAAAAGTCGGCTACTGATAAGCAACTTAATAATACCTTTAGCGAAACTCAATTTGCCAATGTATTATTTTACATTGGCTTGTTTATTATTATTGTAAGCCTAGCTTTTATTTTGTATGGATTTGAAAATCAATTCTTTTTTCTTGGCATTTTAATCAGTTTTTTAGGATACAAGCGTAAAGAATATTTAACAAAAAAGGATATTGTAGAAGAAAATAAAGTTGAAGTTGTGTTTACAGGCGAAATAATTGTAGACGACTTGTTTTTGTACAGTGAAAAAGTGTATACCTATACATCATACAATGAGAAAGCAGATAGAACCGAAACAATTGCATTTTATGGTTTAATTAGTAACAATGAGTTATTAATGGTTCATCCAAGTTTGAGCTACCTATTTAAATACAATGCTATAAAAAATGGTTCTCGATTACAAATAAAAGCTATTAAAGAAAATGGCTTTCAAAAAATTATAGAAGCCTCAATAGTAGAACTTGGTATTAAAAACTTGGAAAACGAACAAACAATATTGCAAAAGTTTGTAGGGCAAAAACCTACTCATATTGACCATCATGGTGAAGTTTCTTTTAAACATGAAATTATTTACGAAGAACCCTTTTTAGCAGTTGAGTTTAAACTATTGAAAATAAAGCTAAACCCAAATTCAAAATTTTCTGAGCTTACCAAAGAGCCTTTTGCAGGAAACTATTATTGCAATGTAAATGGTAATATTATTGAAATTGATTGGCCAACATTTCAAACAAAAAAAATAGGTGATACTTTATAGAAAAAAGGCTAAAAATTTAAACAACTTTATTAGGTTACAAAAAATAAGTAGTTTTTTGTAAATAGATTTTTTTAGTGAAGTTTTTGATGAGTTCTCAATTATTTTTTAACCCCATAGCTCAATTTAGTTCTCATTAGCAAATTTTTCTATGCTACTTAAAATAATTAAGTTAATTCTTTTCTTAAAAATTCAATTTACTATTAAACAATAAATATCCTACTTCTATAACAACTAAGTTTTTTTAAGTATCATTTAAATGCAAAAAACTGTCCCTCAGCTTGCATAAAAGCCAATTAATTAAACCAATTTTTGTAAAAAATTATTGAAGCAGTTGCAGCATAAACATCAATTTTTTGGTTTTGAGTGTATAATTTAAGCCACCACCATCGGTACCAATCCATATTCGTTTTTTAGAATCTTCAAACAAACAAAGAATACGGTTACTAGAAATACTTGCTGTATAATTGGTTTTATGAAAATAATTCAGCACATTAAATCCATCGTAACGGTTTAATCCATCATAAGTACCAATCCAAACAAAACCATAACTGTCTTGCAGTATACAACTTACATCGTGTTGAGATAAGCCATCAATTACAGTTAGCGTTTTAAAATTTAAATCTTGACTTTGAACAATTAACCCAATATGGATGATGCAAATGAAGAGCAATATTTTTTTGTGCATTGTACAATCGTGTTTTTAGCAAAGCCTCTATTAGTGATAATGCAACTTGAATGACTAAGCTAGTAGTATCGTTTCAATTTAACGTAGAAGTGTATTGGCTAAACTTAGTTACTGTATAACTGTTGAGCAGATTTAAAATTATACCTTGGGAAATGCTGATTTATCAGGTGTTGAAAATGTTTGGAGTGTTGTTTTAAGGACAAAACAAAAACAGCATAAAAAAACCCTTGCAATTTATACAAGGGTTTCAATTTTCTGCTCCCGAATCTGGACTTGAACCAGAGACCCTCTGATTAACAGTCAGATGCTCTAACCAACTGAGCTATTCGGGAATCCGTTACATTACTTTTCGTAATGGGCTGCAAAAATAGGGGGCGAAGTTTTGCGAACAAAATTTTTTTTCGTTTTTCAATTACAAAAAAGAAAAGAATTTTTTCTCCTCAAATCCTACGTACACACCATCTACCCTTTCTTCTACCCAATAAGTTTTTAAATAATACCCTTCACCACTGGTATTTCGGCCTGTTGCAAGGTTAAACTTATACCTATGTAATGGGCAAACTGCATTGCCTACAGCATCTATAAAGCCATTGGCCATTATGCCACTTGCATGTGGACACTTATAAGCAAATGCAAATAATTGATTATTGAAAATTGCCAATGAAATTTTTGTATCATTTACTTCTACTACCAACATATTATTGGTTTGCCAATTGATAGCTTGAACACTCTCGGCAATTTTAAACCATTGAATCGTTTTTTCTGCCATTAATAATGCACCGTTTTATAAGGATATCTAATTTGATACATATCTCTTACTTTGTGTAAAATAACTGTTCTCAACTCATCTATATTTCTTTTTTCAAGTGCCGATATAAACACACAATTATTATTGGTTGCTCTAAGCCACTTTTCTTTTAATTCAACCAAAATATCTTGCTTTACTTCGCTGCTTAACCACTCGTCAAAGTTTTTTTCTTCATATAAATCCATTTTATTAAAGATGGTTAAAATAGGTTTATCAAATGCTTTTAACTCTTGTAAAGTTTTATTAACCGTACCAATTTGTTCTTCATGTTTTGCATGAGAAATATCTACCACATGCAATAAAATATCGGCTTCACGTACTTCGTCTAAAGTGCTTTTAAAGCTTTCTACTAAATGATGGGGTAATTTTCTAATAAATCCAACCGTATCACTCAATAAAAACGGGGTATTTTCAAATACTACTTTTCTGGTAGTGGTATCTAATGTAGCAAACAATTTATTTTCGGCAAATACATCACTTTTACTAATTACATTCATGAGTGTACTTTTGCCCACATTGGTATAACCTACTAAAGCCACTCTAATAAATTCACCTCTATCTTTTCGTTGGGTAAAAGCCTGTTTATCAATTTCGCCCAAACGCTTACGTAGTAAGGCAATTTTATCTTTTACAATACGTCTATCGGTTTCAATTTCGGTTTCTCCTGGTCCTCGGCTACCAATACCACCACCTTGCCTTTCTAAGTGGCTCCACATACCTTTTAAACGTGGTAAAATGTATTGGTATTGAGCCAACTCTACTTGTACTTTGGCTTGTGCTGTTCTTGCACGGCTGGCAAAAATGTCTAAAATTAAATCGCTTCTATCAATTGTAGTTACACCCAATGCTTTTTGAATATTGGATATTTGAGAGCCCGTTAATTCATCGTCGAAAACTACTGAATCTATATTTCGGCCAGTAATGTATTCTTTAATTTCTTCTAACTTTCCCTTACCTACAAAAGTTTTACTATCGGGGCGTAACATTTTTTGCGTAAATCGTTTAACCGAAGTTGCACCGGCCGTTTCGGCTAAAAACGCTAGTTCGTCTAAGTATTCGTTTACCTGCTCATAGGTTTGATCTTTTTGTATTAAACCTACCAACACCACACGTTCTTCTTTCTTAATTTTTTGTTGTTTATCTATCAAAACTATTTTATTTATGGTGCAAAGGTAATTGTAGAAGGGGTTGTAAAATTTTACTGTTTTTCGTACTGTATTTACCGCCGTCAAGGCTTGAAGCCGTTGACGGGGTTTTAAATTTGTTGACAAGGTAATTGTAGAAGGGGTTATAAAGGTTTACTCTTTTTCTTACTGTATTTAACCACCGCCAAGATTGAAAACCGTTGACGGGGTTTAAAATTCGTTGACGGGGTTAAAAAATAAAAGCTACCTTTTGGGTAGCTTTTAAATAATTTGACTATTTGAATAACGGTGAATTATAATCCACTTAATGTTAAACCTATTGAGTATGGACGAACCTCTGGACCAAAACCTTCTTTAAATACTTGTGTAATTTGGTAGCTAAACTGTAAACCAAACACACCATACCCTACTCTTGCCGATGCAGCTAAACGAGTACCATTGAAAAATCTTTTTTCACTTTGTTTTTCAATAAACTTATTGCCATAAACGCTACCTCCATTTTTATTTTGTAAATCTTTTCCTTTGGTGAACGATTTTAATAATGTACCCACTTTAACACCTAATGCTGCTTTCCAAGATTTTGCAGGATTTTCGGGATTAGAGTAATACCTTAATTCTATAGGTGCTTCTAAGAAAATAGTAGTTAATTTAAATTTACTGAACGATGAAGAATCGTTACCTGCATAACTTCTTCTAAAAGGTAAACGGCTAGCATTGGCTTTAATATCTACATAGTTTTTATCAAAAAAAATGTTGCTGCTACTTAATCCTATACCATAAGCCACACTAAAATTTGGATTATTTTGAAAAGGCTTATCTAACATTAAATAAAAGTTGAAATGACGGCTTTTACCTAAAGTTCTAATACTATCTGGCGTTCCACTCCAATTGTCTTTGCCATATTGAATCATAAAATGGTCGGCGGCACGGTTGCTTAAATCGAATTTTTTAGCAGGCTTCTCTTCTTTTTTGGTAGAAGTAGTTTGAGCCAATACACTAGTTGATAAACTTGCAGCTAGTACTATGAATAATAATTTCTTCATCATTAGTTGGTTAAAATGCTTTTTTGCATTAAGGCAGCAAAAATAATAGAATTGACGGCACTAAAAGGGTTAAAAAATAGCAAAAGAAATTACTTCTACTATTAACCTTGTTCATTATTTTTAAATGAAGTAGTTTTTTTTCTATTTCTTATACTTTTTTACAATGGTTTTTCGTTAAGAAATAATCATATCCAATTTATTCTTTTGTAAAAACCCATTGGGCTCACCATGAACAGTTCAATTTTAACAGGAAAAAAAATCCTGGTGGTTGAAGATAATTCTATCAATCAAATGCTGGTAAGGCATAGCCTCTCTAAATCTGGTTTTATTGTAGATGTTGCCAATAATGGTTCTCATGCACTTACTTTCATTGAATCAAACAAGTACGATGTGATTTTAATGGACTTATTTATGCCTGAATTAGATGGATATCAAACCACAAAAATTATTAGAGACGAATTGCATTTAAGTTTGCCAATAATTGCTATGACAGCCTTAGCTATTAAAGGTGAAATTGAAAAATGCATGGATTTGGGTATGAACGGTTATGTATCTAAACCCTTTACCACCGAAAGTTTATGCAACGAATTGGTACGTGTATTACAAACTCCTTTGGCAGAAAAAGTACAAAAACCATTGCCATTTGCTAGCATCGATATACAAATTGATTTAAGTTTTTTACAAGAATTAGCAGCAGGAGACGAACAATACACTAAAGCCATGATTGCTTTATTTGTAGAGAATATACCTACTACTTTAAAAAATTTAACCCAAGCTGTTGCCAATAATCAGTGGCAACAAGTTGCAAAATTGGCACATTACTTAAAGTCTTCTTTATCGGTTATAAAAATTAAAGAAATGTATAATTTAAGTATAGTATTAGAAGATATGGCTAAGACCGAAAAAAATTATATTAATGCCAATAGTATTATCCATCAATTAAATACACTTTATGCTAAAGCTGAATTTTTATTGCAAAAAGATAATTTAGATGCAGTAACAGTGAAGCAGATTGCTTAATTTTGAAGTAAGCAAAAAAACATTTCATGAAAATATTAATTGCCGAAGATGATGCATTTATGGCTGCTGCTATAGAAAGAAAACTAAAAAGCGATGGCTATGAGGTTGTTTTAACAAGAGATGGAAGAGAAGCATTGGAATTGGTAGAACAGCATCAGCCCGATTTAGTAATTACCGATATTTTAATGCCTTTTATATCTGGATTAGAATTAATCGGAATTATAAAATCTAGTTTAGATAAAAAAATACCCATTATTGTTTTATCTGGCATGGATCAAGAAGCAACCGTATTAGAAGCATTTGAATTAGGAGCCGATGATTTTCTAACCAAGCCTTTTAATCCTGGTGAATTATCGATGAGGGTTAAAAGACTTTTAATGAAAGCCTATAAGTAAATAGAATCCTATATATCAAATGAAAAGGTAACTCTATATGCATTGAATCATTATTTTAAAACCTATCCTGAAAAACCAACCAATGAAAATCCTAATTGCAGAAGATGAGCCTAATTTACTGAATGCCTTAAAAATTAAATTAACGATAGACGGATACCATGTTGTAGGCTGCTCAGATGGCAGAGATGCTATAAAGATGATTGATATTGAAAAACCCGACTTAATTATTACGGATATTATGTTGCCTTATGCATCTGGATTAGAGATTGTAGCAAAAGTAAAACATGCAAATGGCGTACAGGTTCCTGTTATTGTTTTAAGTTCTATGGGTTTAGACGATACTGTACAAGAAGCCTTCGGCCTTGGGGCAGATGATTATATTACCAAACCATTTAGCCTTAAAGAACTTTCTATAAGAATAAAAAGGTTAATAATTGCTGTGTAATTATATTCGTGCCTATAAACCCTTACATCTTGTTACACATAGCAACATTGAATGCAAATGTTGCAGGTATAGCTGCACAACTACACCCTCAGTTAGAGGGTTACTTATTTAATTTTATTGGCTCAAGCTCTGGTAAGTTTCTGTATACTGTAACTTTTATTTTTATAGCAATTACAGCTGTAGTTGTTACTACCACATTCATTTATTTATACATTAAGAAGAAAACATTTTTCTACAAAAAAAGAATTCATACGCAATTAACTGGGTGGATTACCAAAGCTATACTAGAAGAAATTGACGAAGACACAATTATTCCAATAAGATTCAAAAAAATTATTCGACACCCAATTGTTCAGCAATTTGTTATTAACGAATTAGTGGCAACTAAAAAAAGTTTAATGGGCATTTCTGCCAGTAATATTGTTTTATTGTATTTAAAGTTAGACTTAAAAAAAGCATCAGTTGCCAAAATGGAAAGTCATAGCTGGCAAAAAAAAGCTATGGGCATACAAGAATTATATATGATGGATCAGCATGACATGCTTTTAAAAATATACAGATTAACGAACAGTAAAAATGAATTTATACGCACCGAAGCACAAACGGGTATTGTACATTTATCAGGTTTTAAAGGATTACGTTTTTTAGATATTATTACTGAACCAATTACAAACTGGCATCAATTAAAGTTATTAGATTATTTGCCTAGAATTACCTACAATGTAGAAGAAGATTTAAGCCGGTGGCTGCAGTCCATAAATGACACTGTAGTAATTTTTACACTAAGAATAATTGAAACATATCAGTTTTTTAATTTACATGACGCATGTGAAAAATGTTTGTATCATGAAAATGAAAATGTAAAAATTCAAACCATTAGAACCATTACAACTATTGGAAATAATACTACTGGTTCTATTTTGATAGAACGTTTTGAACATGAAAGTACGAACGTAAGAATACAAATTTTAGAACATCTTTCTTCTGTAGCTAATAAAGAACACATTTTCTTTTTACTTCAATTACAAAACCAAGCAGATGAATTAATTTCACTAAAAGCAGCAAAAGCTCTTGCAAAAGCTAGCCCAGTAGGATTAACACTTTTAGAAATTATGGGGCTTGAAAAGGGTGGTCTACAACAAAAAATATTTCTTCATGTACAATCCGAAATAGCAGTATGAGCTGGAGTGGAATAACATTTGAGATATTAACCTTTGCCATGTTTGTGTATTCGGCAATCATGCTGTTTTTTTATATATTTATTGGATTATACTCAATTGGTGCTACAAAAACATACCTTAGTAAAAACAGATTTACAGACTATCGTTTATTAGCAACATCGCCTTACGCTCCTTCAGTAAGCATTATTGCTCCTGCCTATAACGAAGGAGCAAATATTATAGAAAATGTTCGTTCGTTACTAGCTATATATTACAGCAATATAGAAGTCATTATTTTAAATGATGGCAGTAAAGATGATACACTTCAACAATTAATTGATGCATACAAATTAGAGAAAATTGACTTCTATGTAAATTATCAAATTAAAACAAAAGAAGTACGTGGGATTTATAAAAGCAAAAATCCGGTTTATAAAAAATTAGTGGTGGTAGATAAAGCAAATGGCGGTAAGGCCGATGCTTTAAATGTTGGAGTTAATATTGCATCTAAAGATTATATTGTTTGTATAGATGTAGATTGTGTGTTAGAACAAGATGCTTTACTAAAAATGGTAAAACCTTTTATGGAAGAAACCAATAAAAAAATTATTGCCACCGGGGGTGTTGTTCGTATAGCTAATTCTTGCAGTATTGAAGATGGCCAACTAGTAAAAGTTCATTTACCAAAAGATTATTTACCACGAATGCAAACACTAGAATATATAAGGGCTTTTTTACTTGGAAGAATGGCTTGGGCAAGAATGAATGGCTTGATGCTAATTTCAGGAGCATTCGGTGCTTTTGATAAAGAAATTGTAATTAAATGTGGCGGTTACGACCACAATACTGTTGGAGAAGATATGGAACTGGTGGTAAGGATGAGACGTTATATGGAAGAAAGAAATCTTAAATATAAGGTTGCCTATATACCAGATCCTTTATGCTGGACAGAAGCACCCACTTCAGCAAAAATTTTACGAACGCAAAGAAATCGATGGACAAGAGGTACTTATGAAACCTTGAAAACACACCGTATTATGCTCTTTAATAAAAAGTATCATATACTAGGAATGTTGAGTTATCCTTATTGGTTTTTTTTCGAAATGTGTGCACCTTTTATTGAGTTTGTAGGTTTTGTTTTTTTAATCTTCCAAGCTTCTTTTGGACTAATAGAATGGAATTTTTTTATTGCTTTCTTTTGCTCAATTATTAGTTTTAGTTATTTGTATTCAGCATTTTCAGTTTTCATGGAAGCCATTACGTACAATCAATATAAACGAAAAACAGAAGTTATGAAATTGCTATTAACAGCATTAACCGAACCTTTTGTGTTCCACCCTTTTGTTGTATGGGCTGCTATTGAAGGTTTTATTGATTTAATTTTAAAAGAAAAAAGTTGGGGCGAAATGACAAGAACAGGATTTGGCACACCCAAACCTGCAACCAAATAATTGTGTAGCTATGATTAAATTATTGAACTATTTATACAATAAATTAAAAGAAGCAGTGTTGCTTTTTTTACCTCTACAAATGGTATGGTCAATTATTTTTATTGCTTTAAGGTTTATTGAAATTATTTTAGAAAGCAATGCACATGGTATACCTAATTTACTTCCAAAAATTATTTTTATAGCATTACTTAAAGATTTTAGTTTTATACTAACTGCTTCATTATGGCTATTTCTATTTTTTTATGTGTTGCATTT
>CALRVE020000061.1:0-16773 GCA_943371535.1 Asaia bogorensis
ACAATCATTCATTCATCAATATTTTCCCATGAAAAGAAGTGCATTTTTAAAAGGAGCAGGATTGGCTTTATTTGGCATTGGTGTTGGTGGTGTACCAACATTTATAGCTAAAGCAGCCAATAGTTTTAAAGAACAACCTTTATTCAAAAAAGGAAAAATTTTAGTATGTGTTTTTCAACGTGGGGCAATGGATGGTTTAATGGCTGTTACGCCTTTTACCGATGAATTTTTAAAAGCTGCTCGTCCTAATATTTTCATGGAAGCTGGTAATGGCAAGCCTTTGATAGATTTAGATGGAAGATTTGGATTACATCCCGGTATGAAAAGTTTTGAACCATTATTTCGTGAAAAACGATTAGCTATTGTTCATGGCATTGGCAGTCCTAATAGTACTAGAAGCCATTTTGATGCACAAGATTATATGGAAAGTGGAACTCCTTTTAATAAAGGAACTAGTAGTGGTTGGTTGAATAGAGCTGTAGGATTATTAGGTCATGATGCAACTCCTTTACGTGCAGTAAGTGTTACATCGTCTTTGCCAAGAAGTTTATATGGCGATAATGCTGCTTTGGCAATTAATAATTTGCAAGATTTTACTTTACAAATGAGAGGCAATCCCAAAGCTGCTAGTATGGTAAGTAAAAGCTTTGAAGATTTATACGATCAGGCTTCTTCTACCTTATTAAAAGAAACAGGTAAAGACAGTTTTGATGCCATGAAAATGTTACAAACAACTGATGTTAAAAATTATCAACCTGCCAATGGAGCTGTTTATCCTATTAGTGCATTAGGCAAAAGCTTAAAACAAATAGCTCAGCTAATAAAAATGAATGTTGGGTTAGAAGTTGCATTTGCTGAACATGGTGGTTGGGATACACATTTTAATCAAGGAACCGATCAAGGTGTGTTTGCAAGAAATGCAATGGATTTAAGTACTAGTATTACTGCTTTTTGGACAGATTTAGGTCAGCTACAAGATGATGTTACCATTATGAGTATGACAGAATTTGGTAGAACTGTCAAGCAAAATGGTACCAATGGAACCGATCATGGAAGAGGCAGTTGTAATTTTATTATAGGCAACAATGTAAATGGTGGCAAAGTGCATGGATTGGTAAAACCTTTGTCTGTAGATAATTTAGAAGATGGAAGAGATTTAGCCGTAACAACCGATTTTAGAGCAGTGTTTAGTGAAGTAGCTACACAACATTTAAAAATTAATGGCGGTACAACTTTATTTCCTGATTGGAAGGGTAATACAATTGGTGTAATGAAATCATGATTTATTGCGTTATAATAAAATAAAAAGTGCCATCAATTTCTGATGGCACTTTTTATTTTGAAAATATTTGTAATTACAAATCTCGTTTGCTATACAAGCTATAACACAACCACCAAATGCCTGCTGTTAGTAATGCTGTAAAGGCAATATGAATATTAATATCGTTCAAACTTTGTTTGTACGCTACTTCATTAAATTTACCCATAAATGCTGCAGGTGGAATAAGTTTATCGGAAATTTCTAAAGGAAAAAATGAGGCAACTTTAGGCAATTTTGCACCATAGGTTAGGTATTGAACAGTCAAAGGTTCAACCAGTACAGAATAGAATAAGAAAATTCCCAATGCAATAAACGAACGTTTAATTAAGAAGCCCAACAAAAAAGCAATCGTTAATTGAGCAAAGCTTTGTAGCAAAAACAATGGAATGTATTGTAGCTGTTCACTCCATCTTGTTTTTTCAATTTCACTGCTATACGAAAAACCAAAACTTAGTGCAACTAGTGCATAAGCCAATGTAGTTACACCAGCAATAATTAAAACATCAAACAGTTTACTGGTAACAAATTCATTTCTTGTCCAGCCATCAATAATATTTTGTCTGTTGGTTTTGTAAGTATATTCATTAGCAATAATCATAATCACCAATATTGCAGGAATCATAATAAACCAAGAAGAGAAATAAGCAACGCTATGCCATACTTCAGGAAATGCAAAGGGATTACCCAATAACATTTTAGCCAATTGGCTTTCCATGCCATTGCCTTTAGACATACTATCGAATACTGCACTAAACATTAAATTAATGGCAGGATAGGTGAGTGCTACAATACCTAACATCCACCAAAAAGCAGGATACTTTTTTAATTTAAGCCATTCTATTTTTATGAGTGATACCATGAGTTTTTAGTTATGATTTATGAGTTATAAGTTATAAGTTGTGAGTTATAGGTTATGAGTTTTAGGTTATGGGTTATGGGTTGTAAATTATGTAGCATTTGTAATTCATAATTCATAATTTATAACTCCTAACTTATCTAATTGCTGGTTAGTTCAAAAAACTTCGCTTCTAAGCTTTTTCTTTTAAGTGATAAATGATTTAATGTAATGCCATTTTGAAAACAGTAAGCATTAATTTTTTCTAATGGAGCATTACCAATAGCAAAATGCAGTTGAACATAATTCTCTACTATATCAACTTTTGTTGTACCTGCAAACTGTTGCATAACAGTGAACAACTGATTTACGTCAGGGGCACTTAGTTGAGCAATATCTTCATTTACCAATACTTCATTTACAGCACCTGCAGTAATGAGTTTTCCACTTTTCATAATGGCCACATGGGTGCAAACTTTTTCCACTTCATCCAATAAATGACTAGCCATAATAATGGTTTTTCCATCATTGGCTAATTTTTTGATGAGTTCTCTAATTTCAGCAATACCAACAGGGTCTAAGCCATTGGTAGGTTCATCAAAAACCAAAACATCGGGATTGCCTAATAAAGCTGCTGCAATTGCCAATCTTTGTTTCATACCTAAACTATAGGTGCTAAACCTGCTATGTTTACGCTTATGTAAATTCACAACCTCTAAAACAGCATGTATATCTTTTTCTGTGCCTCTTCCACTAATGGCTTGAGTAATTTTTAAATTATCAACTGCCGATAAATAGTGATAAAAATTAGGCGTTTCTAATAAACTACCAATTTGTTTTCTTGTGTTAGGATTACTTGGTTGTCCAAACCATTTAAATGTACCACTGTTCGATTTAAGTACATCCAATATAATACCTAATGTAGTGGTTTTACCACTTCCATTCGGTCCTAAAATACCAAAAACGCAGCCTTTAGGAATTTCATACGAAATGCCATCTAAAGCTTTAATAGTGCCATAATTTTTGGCCAATTGTTCAATAGATAAAACAGGAGTATTCATCATATTATTTTTAATCTGTTTTAAAGATAATAGAAACTGATTTCAATTATCTAAAATATTAGTATCCTTTTATTTAAATGGTGAAATGATTGAATAGATGGTGATTTGGTTTAGTTGAAACATTTAATTACTGTAGAGCTATTATCAACTTTTTTCTTCCCATACTTGAACTAGTGTAACTAAAACCTCTACAGCTTTTTCCATATCTTTTACACCAATCCATTCTTTTTTACTATGTATAGCTTGCATGCCTGTAAATAAATTGGGGCAAGGCAAACCCATAAAGCTTAAACGACTACCATCTGTTCCGCCACGTATAGGTTCGTTCACAGCAGTTAATCCAACTCTTTTGTAAGCTTCAATTGCATTTGCTGCGACTTGTAGATGTTGGTCTAAAATTTCTTTCATATTTCGGTATTGCTCAACCACAGTAAACTCCATAGATGCAGTAGGATATTTTGCAAGAACTGATGCAGCTATATCTTGAAGTCTTGATTCATGCTCAGCTAGTTTTGCAGTTTCAAAATCTCGTACAATAAAACTTACTGAAGCTTTTTCTGCAATGCCTTCTATGCTTACTGGGTGAACAAACCCCTGACGCAAGTGTGTTGTTTCAGGACTAAACTCATCTTTGGGTAATGCAGCCAATATTTCTCCTACAATTTTTAAAGCATTTACCAATTTGCCTTTTGCATATCCAGGATGTGCAATTACACCATGCACTGTAATGGTTGCACCATGGGCACTAAAGGTTTCATCTTCAAAAGTGGCTATTTCACCACCATCTAAAGTGTAAGCAAAATCGGCTCCTAGTTTTTGCAAATCAACTTTTGCAGTTCCTTTACCTACTTCTTCATCGGGTGTAAATAAAATTTTAATGGTACCATGTGGTATAGTTGGATGGCTCATTAAATAAGCAGCCATATCCATTATAATTGCAACACCTGCTTTATCATCGGCACCTAATAATGTATTTCCACTTGCGGTAATAATGGTATTACCAATATGGGTTTTTAGATATGGATAATCTATAATGCTTAAAATTTGAGTTGGGTCATCTGGTAAAATAATATCAGCTCCTGTATAATTTTCATGTATTATCGGCTTCACATTATATCCACTGCAATCTGGTGCAGTATCTACATGACTACAAAAGCAAATAGTTGGAACATTTTTGTGGGTGTTACTAGGTATAGTTGCATAAACATAACCAAACGCATCGGCATGTGCATCGGTTATTCCAATTTCTTGTAGTTGTTGGGCTAAAATATGGGATAAGTTTTTTTGCTTTTCTGTTGTTGGGTGTGTGTTGCTTTGAGGATCACTTTGCGTATCTATTTGCACATATTGCAAAAAACGTTGTGTAACAGTATGCTGATAACTATTATTTAACATGAATTTTTTTTGGCAAGATAATAGAAACCAAAGCTTTAAAAAAAATATGGTTCATCTGGTGCTGAAAAATGATAATTCAAACCTATTGACAACAAATGATATCTATCAGTAAAAATTCAATCGAAAGCTTTACTTTTGCTACCGCTTGCGAATTATTTATACACCTAAAAAATTATACAATGGTAAAAGTAGCAATTAATGGTTTTGGCAGAATCGGCCGTTTAGTTTTTCGTCAAATTTATAACATGGAAGGAATTGATGTAGTAGCTATCAATGACCTTACATCACCTAAAGTTTTAGCTCATTTATTAAAATATGATAGTGCACAAGGGCGTTTTGATGCAGAAGTTACTGCAACAGAAGATTCAATTGTTGTAAACGGTGAAACCGTAAAAATATATGCACAAAAAGATCCAGCACAAATTCCTTGGGGTGCACATGCTGTAGATGTGGTTATTGAAAGTACAGGTTTCTTTACCGATAAAGACAAAGCTGCTGCACACATTACAGCTGGTGCGAAAAGAGTAGTGATTTCGGCTCCTGCAACGGGCGATTTAAAAACAGTTGTATTTAATGTAAACCACGAAATTTTAGATGGTAGCGAAACCATTATTTCTTGTGCATCTTGTACTACCAACTGTTTAGCTCCAATGGCTAAAGTATTGAATGATGCGTATGGAATTGTTACTGGTATTATGACTACCATTCATGCTTATACCAATGATCAAAATACATTGGATGCTCCACATCCAAAAGGAGATTTAAGAAGAGCAAGAGCTGCTGCACAAAACATTGTACCTAACAGTACAGGTGCTGCTAAAGCAATTGGTTTAGTATTACCGGAATTAAAAGGAAAATTAGATGGAAGTGCACAACGTGTACCTACTATCACAGGTTCGTTAACAGAGTTAACAGTTATTTTGAGCAAAAAAGTAACTGCCGATGAAATTAATGCAGCTATGAAATCGGCTAGCAACGAAAGCTTTGGTTATACTGAAGATGAAATTGTAAGCACCGATATTATTGGTATTCATTATGGAAGTTTGTTTGATGCAACACAAACTAAAGTAATGACAGTTGGCGATACTCAATTGGTAAAAACGGTAAGTTGGTACGATAATGAAATGAGTTATGTGAGTCAGTTAGTGAGAACTGTAAAACATTTTGCAGGATTAATTAGCTAATCATATGTAGGAAAATAAAAAATGCCGATACAAATTTTGTATCGGCATTTTTATTGGTTTTATTTTTATTCTTTAAACGAACCCTTCTTCTTCAATAAACTAAATATGGTATCCATTTTTTTGCCTGCTGCTTCTTCAAATGCAGCTTGCATATCGGATGGTTGTGGATGTTTAAATTTCCATTTTGAAAAGTAAAGTTTAAATGCTTTGTCTACTGTTTCTTTACTTGTACTAGCTTCAATAATGTACATCCAAACTGCAGCTTTTACATAAGAAATTAAACCATATTCATCACTATTTTTAAATTCATTTGCAGGAATATCAATTGCCGATTCCATTGGAATACCCAACATAGCGTTGTATAAAATTCCTAAAAACTCATCTACTGGTTTTTCTTTTACAGAAGCAGGAATGGCATCTCCAAAAATGGAGTTCGTTCTATACTTTTCGGCTTCATACCTAAATTGAAAATAGGTGTTCATGCCTTCATCTTGCCAGGTATGCTTTCTTTCATTGTTGCCCAACATACACATAAACCAATTATGTCCTACTTCATGTGCAATCACTGCATCTAATGTTTCTTTTTTTGCATCGGGGCTCGTAATTAATGTTATTGTTGGATACTCCATTCCACCACTTGAATTATTTTTTGGTCCTTCAACAGCTTGTACAACTGGGTATGCATAATCGCCAATCCACTCACTGTATTTTCTGGTAGCATCTTTTACATAATCAATGCTATAATTCCATAATGTATTTCTTTTGTTATGATAATAAGTAAATGCATCTAAGATTGTTCCTGACTTTAATTGAACAGTATCGTACTGAATAATAAAATCTTTATCGGCAAACCAAGCAAAATCTGGAACGTTATTTTGATAATAACTCAATGTTTTATTGCCCTTTGCCAAAGGTTTATATTCCAATGGTTTTTTTTCTTTTTGAGCAATGTTATAAGAGCCTAATCTCTTGTATTCAGCTAGTTCATCTTTGTTTAATAATGTTCCTGTTGCAGCAACTATATAATCGCTTGGCACAGTAATATTTACTTTAAACGATCCAAACTCGCTATAAAATTCACCCATATCTAAATACGGAAATTCATGCCAACCATTCTTATCATACACTGCTGGTTTTGGATACCATTGACATAACATAAATTCTCCATCGGCATGGCCTGAACGTGAAAAATAATTGGGTAAATACACTTTAAAAGGTGTAGCAATAGTAACAGAATCATTGGGTAGTAAAGCATTGGGTAAAATTAATTTTACCACATCAATGTATTGATTGTTGGGATGAGGTTCCAATGTTGCCGATTGTCCGTTTACTGTAAAAGCCAATCCATCTATATAACCATAACTAACCTTATCTTTTTTCTTCTTGCGTTGTTCATCGTTATTAATTTGATTGAACAATGCAGTGGTTTCATTTTTGTAAGCATTGGGCCAAATATGAAACCAAATGAAATTTAATGTATCGGGCGAATGATTAATGTAAACAATTTGCTCTTTAGCAGTTATGCTTTTTTCTTTATCATTCAATTCAACATCAATTGTATAATGTACAGCTTGTTGCCAATAGTTGTCTTGTGCAAATGATTGTAGTTGAAACAACATCAATAGAATGCATAGTTTTTTCATGAAGTATATTTTTAACTAAAATACGTGTTTGGTTGGATTAAAAAAATATTGATATATTCTTTTTTCATTGAAAAAACTATTTTCTAAGCGGTGTATAAGTTTTCAAGTTTTGGTAACTGCAACTTATTAATATTGCTTTGCTAAAAACAACACATGCAAAACAAAAGTATAGCCGTTTTTTGTGGCAGTAAAGCTGGTGAAAATCCATTATTTGAAGCTCATGCTAAAGAGTTGGGTAAGTTGTTTGCACAACATAAAATTACCTTAATTTATGGTGGTGGAAGTGTGGGTTTAATGGGTGCTATTGCCAATGAAATAATGTTGAATGGGGGAGAAGTAGTTGGTGTAATACCAGAAGTATTGGTTGCTTGGGAACAACAACATAAAGGCATTACAAAGTTGCATGTTGTAGCCGATATGCATGTTCGAAAAAAAATGATGTATGAATTATGCGATGCTGCTATTGTGTTACCAGGTGGTTATGGAACCTTGGATGAACTGTTTGAAATAATTACTTGGAACAACTTAAAGATTCATGAAAAAAAAATAATCCTCCTGAATTCAGGAGGATTTTATACACCTTTAATTGCTCATATACAAAATATGCAAGAGCAAGGATTTTTATATGAAGATTTTACTAAAAGAATTTCTGTAGTAGATGAACCGAGTGCTATCTTCTCTTTTTAGAACCATTTAAGTACCAGTTAAAACCGCCTCTAATAATGGGTAAAGCTCTGCCATACCCATCTCTATAAGGTGAGTTTAATTCGGTGTTTACATCAAATAATAATACTGTAAAAAAACTTGATTGACCAATAATTCTTTGTCCGTACCCAACACCTACTAGAAAGCTGCTTGCTTGCACTTTTTCTCTAATTACAATACTTGTTTGGTTTAAATTCTTTTCTTTATAGTTAATCCAGTTGTGTTCGGGCTGAGCTTGAATAAAAAAACTATTGAAAGGGTGAATTCTTGCAAAAACACCAGCACCATAATTAAAAGCTGTTTGGCGATAAGGGATTCCAAATTGGTTAAACCTCACACTATTGTAAATTGCATTAAAGACTAAACCTGCATCTAACCATTGTGCAAATGAATAACCAATTTCTGGATTTAAGCCCAATACCAAATTACTACCACCACTACCACCAGTATTTGGATCATTAACGCTACCGAAGCCAACATTAATGCTACCACCCAAAAACACATTTTCTTTTCTAAAGCCTAAACCTTTTTCTTCTTCACGATCTTCTCTTTGAGCAAAAGAGGTTTGCATTGAAGCCAATAGTAAAAGTGCAATCCATATTTTTTTCATACATCCATATTTTTAGGTTCAAACATATACATTAGTTTAAATCAAAAATCTTTCCAGCATTTAAAATATTGTTAGGATCGAAAGCTTTTTTAATAGCCCTCATTAATTGTAAGTTGGCATTTTTAAATACAATATCCATGTATGGTTTTTGAATTAAACCAACTCCATGTTCACCACTTACGGTACCTCCTAAACTTTTTACTAGTTGAAATAAGGCTCTTAAAGCATTGGTCATTTCTTCACTACCATGACTATTTTTTATAGTAGGATGATTGATACGAATGTGTAAATTACCATCGCCAGCATGACCATAACATACTGCATGAAATCCATATTGCACTCCCAATTCTTTTACACCTTTAATTAATTTTGGTAACTCTGCTCTTGGTACAACAGTATCTTCTTCAATGGTATAACCAGCAGTTTTAACAGCTTCGGCAACTCTTCTTCTAAGCTTCCATAATTCTGCTTTTTGGTTAGCGTCATCTGCAAAAAATACTTCACCACCATCGTAAGTAACCATCAACTCAGCAATGGCTTCCATGTCTTTCATCAACACATCTAAATCGTTTCCATCTACTTCAACAATTAAATGAGCAGCAATATCATCTGTAACTGGTACAGCATGACTGTCTACCATTTTGCTTACAATTTTCAAGGCGTCAATTTCAACTAACTCTAATCCACTTGGTGTAAAGCCTGCTCTAAAAATTGCACTTACTGCTTCACTTGCTTTTTCTAAGTTGGTAAATGGAACCAACATCAGTAAGTCGTATTTAGGTAGTGGAATTAATTTTAATACAATTTTGGTAACAAAACCTAATGTTCCTTCACTACCCACCATTAACTGTGTAAGGTTATAGCCAGTAGAATTTTTTAATACGTTAGCTCCTGTCCATATAATTTCACCATTGGGTAAAACCACTTCAAGGTTTAACACATAATCTTTTACAACTCCATATTTTACAGCTTTTGGTCCACCGCTGTTTTCAGCAATATTGCCACCAATAAAACAACTGCCTCTACTGCTTGGATCTGGAGGGTAGAATAATCCTTTTTCTTTTACTGCATTCATTAAAATTTCAGTAATAACACCGGGTTCTGTAGTAATTTGTAAGTTGCGTTCATCAATTTCTATAATGCTATTCATTCTTTCGCAGCTAATTAAAACACCTCCTAAATGTGGTAAAGCCCCACCACTTAAACCAGTGCCTGCACCTCTTGGGGTAACAGGTATTAAATGCTCATTACACAATTGCATGATGGCTGAAATTTCTTCAGCAGTTCTAGGTTTTACAACAAGTTCTGGGTTAAATTGTAAACGTTCGGTTTCATCATGACCATATGTTTCTAAACTTTCTTCATCTACAAAAACAAAGTTTTCGCCAACAATTTGTTTAATTGTTTCTATATGTGCTATTGTGAGCGTTGCCATTCAAAAAAAATTTTGACAAATGTAAATGCTTGAATTGATAAACGATAAATCGAAGGCATTTTATTGCGGCTTTATGCCGTTTTATTTATTCAGTTATGTTTTAATAAATGTGGATAGATAATTAGATTGAATTCAAATAAAAAAAATCAATTCTTCTTGCATAAGTGTTAGTAGAAATATTCTACTAAAATCTAGGGGTTGGGCATTTAATATTTTTTTCTCTTCCTTTATACAAACCACTTTTTACAATGGATACTTCATAAGCTCCACGAGATTGGTTATAGGCACTAAGAGACGATACAGTTGCATCGTAATTAAAGGTGATTTTTAAATTCAACACATCAAATCCAACCATTGGTATAAAAGCATCATTGCTTCTGTAATATGCACCTGCAAGTAATTGTAAGCTTCCATTTCTTTCGGCACTTAAATCTCTTTGTGCCATCATTCCAACCACCAATTCATTGGTTGTACCAATTGTGCTGTAATGAATGTTGGGATTTAAAATCCATAGATCTTGCAATTTAATACTTGCATTGGCAAAAAAAGTATAACGACTATCTACTCTACTATTGGCATTATTTGTACCAAAAAAAGATTCTGATGGACGATTGATATTGGCCATGCTTATACCTGTATTTAAATACACATTTTCGCTGGCAAAGTACGAGTAGTTTAAGCCTGCTTGTAGTGAAAAATAATTTACATTATTGGCAGCAAATGGTTCTCCTGACGGAATGTTTACATCGAAAAATTTCCCATTCCATTGACTGTTAAAAGAAAGTTTATTTAAATCAATTCTTTTTTGTGTAAATCCAAGATTAAACCCACCACTCAATAAACTTTTAAAGCCCAATAATTGATGATAGGCAATTGATGCATAAGCACGGGTAGATTTTAAATTTCCAGAACCTGCAACATCTTGTAAAAAAGCACCACCAATACCCACCCAACTATCTTCAAACCTATCTGTAAATAATTGAGCATCGCCCCAAACACTCATGGTTTTATAAGGAAAGTTAGAAACCGATGCCCATTGATTTCTGTAATTTCCACCTAGTCTAAAATCGTAGTCAGGATTAAAACCTGTATTAGCAGGATTTACCAATAACGGTGCATTAAAGTATTGAGAAAAATGCAAATCTTGTCCATTCACTTTTTGAAAAGTGATTAAACAAAATAGGAGTATGCATATGGTTGAAAATTTCTTCATTCAATTTGTATTATCGTTCAGTTGTCATTGAGTGTATTATTATAACAATGTTATTTCAATAAAGTTATATCTCCTTTCTTTACAAACTTTGTACCGTCGCTAAATTCTATATCTAATACATAGTTGTAAACATCTTGCGGTTGAATTACGCCATTCAATTTTCCATCCCATCCAACACTTGGGCTAATACTTGTAAAAATTAAATTACCCCATCTGTTAAAAATACGCCAAGTCATTTTTTGAATGCCAAACCCTTGCACAAAAATTATATCGTTCTTCCCATCACCATTTGGTGTAAAAGCATTGGGAACATCGGCAGCAGGAATTACTCTTGCAGTAATGGGTAAACAAAATGTATCAATACAATTAAAATTATTTTTTACAATTAAACAAGCATCATAGGTTTGAGAGGCATTGTACGAATGACGAACAATTGCATTGATATTATTGGTTACTAAACTATCGCCATCGCCAAATTTCCAGATATAATTTGTTCCTCCAACAGAGCTATTGGTAAAATTTACCAAAGTATTTGCTTCTGGCGGATTGGGTGAATAACTGAAATTAGCTGTTGGGTTTGGACTAACATTGATGGTGATAGAAATACTGTCTATTTTATTACATGTACTGGTATCTATTGCAATTAATTTTACTGTAAAATTGCCAGTTGAGGTAAATGTATGAACAGGGTTTGTTGCTGTTGATACGGGTGAACCATCGCCAAAATTCCAAATAAAATCTGTACCAGCCAATGATGTATTGGTAAATAAACCAGTGTAAGGAACACAGCCAAACGCTGGTGTTGTAAATTGAGCTTTTACCAAAGGAGCCACACGTAAAGTTTGTACTACAGTATCGGGTTCGTTACAATAATTGGTATCTATCAATATCAATCTTACATTATAATTTCCAGCTGCAAGATAATTGTGTGATACAGTTTGTGGTCCTGACGTAAGTGTGGTTCCATCTCCAAACTCCCATTTGAAACTATTGGCTTTAAATGGTTTTCCAGCTGGGAAAACAGAATTGTTTACAAAATTGTATCTTAAATCATTACAAGGCAATTGTTTAATAGGCGTAAAGCCAAGCGTTGCGTCATCGT
This sequence comes from Asaia bogorensis, assembly GCA_943371535.1. Classification (GTDB taxonomy): domain Bacteria; phylum Bacteroidota; class Bacteroidia; order Chitinophagales; family Chitinophagaceae; genus UBA1930. Next base: position 12,505 of record CALRVE020000061.1, read on the forward strand.
TTCTTACTCTTAAAGTGGTAAAAGAAGTATCGGCAATATTACAAGTGCTTGAATCAATTGAAATTAGTCGAACAGGATAATCGCCTACAGCATTATAAGTGTGTTGAACAAAAGGAGTGGTGGTTGTATCGTCTGGTGAACCATCACCAAAACGCCAAATATATCGTTGACCTGCTGCAATGGTGTCTCTGAAACTTACTGTTAAAGGCACACAGCCCGAAGTATCTCTTACACCTCTAATTGCTGATTGAATTGCACTTCCTATTCCTGCTAAATTAAAAGCAATTTTAATGGCTGCCAAGTTGCAACTTTGTGTTCCTGTACCATTATTGGTAGCCCAAACGCCCGGGGTTGTTGGAAAAACTGCACCTCCTTGACAGTTGGCACAAATGGATTGATAAATTACTCCACTTCTGTCAAATCTGCTTGTTCCACCATCTACATGTTCACCTACAGATCCTCCATTTTGTCCAAAGAAACTACCATACAGTTGACTGGTTGCATTTCTTTCTAAAACAAAGAAATACATGTCTTGCCCATCGGTAGTATTTTTTATTGCATCCGAAGTAATGCTTAACCCAACTGTTGATTGATTGGTATTGTAAATAGTATTTATGCCGCCACCCCAGCCAGAAACATACACATTTTCGCATCTATCAACTAAAAATGCAACTGGTGAAATATTTGGGCTGCTAATGTTGGTGCCAAATCTTGTAGAATATTCCCAACCAGATAAGTCTTGTTTGAGTTTAGCAATAAATTGTTTGCCGTTAAGTTGACTAAAAGTTGCATTTACCACTGGCCAAATACCTGTGGTTGTACCCATGATATAAGGGAAGTTGAACTTGTCGAATTGAATTCCAAAAATGATATCAATTCCATTTGTACCAATATAAGTTGTTTTAATAAACTGACTTCCATCGTTATTTAAAATAGTTACAAAGCCATCTACATTTTCGGCACCACCCAAATTATTTGGGAATAAACTACCTGTGAAATTACCAGGAAAGTTGGTACTTGTAGTTGCACCTGCAACATAGATATTGTTGTTTTGTGGGTGGAGTGCTAAAACAAAAGCTGCATCATCGCCACTGCCACCAATCAATGTGCTAAATAAAACAGTGTTTAGTGAAGGGTTGGTTTTTATTACTACTGCATCTTGATATCTACCTCCAGGTCCATTATTTCCACCTCTAACCGTTTGTGCAGCACCTGATGTAACTGGAAAAATTCCAGTGCCATCACTAGAACCTGTTGATTGAGTACAACTAGCCAAATATATATTTCCATCCCCATCAACAATTACTTCACTTCTTGCATCATCGCCATAATTACGTCTAATACTTTCTGCTGCATTGGTTGGGCCAGCAGGATATTTTGGACGAACATTCACTCCGTCATCTCCACTGCCACCAATTCTCATACTATTAATCAGTGCAGTACCAGTTGCATTTAATTTGGTTAATACAATATCCCATGCACCTCCCGAACCAAATGTGTTTACAGTAGTAGGATAGTTGCTTGCATTGGTTCTGCCAGCAACAATTAAATTATTTTGATTATCCACCACTAAGCTATGTGGTTGTTCGTTACCTTGGCTTCCACCTAAATAAGTAGCATAAATTCTGTTACTTCCGTCGGCATTAAATTTCATAATTGAAATATCAAAACCACCACCTTCACCTAAATTTGGGCCACCCTGATAGCTAGTTTGAAATGCACCATTACTAGTAGGAAAGCCTACACCAAAAGAAATTCCACCGGCATAAAAATTTCCGCTTGCATCGTAGGTGGCTGTGTAGCCCCAATTATCGGTTGTACTACCTGTAAATGTGGAGAATATTAAGGTTGGATCAATGACCAATGTTTCAGTTGTTGAAATATTTTTAGGCAATTTGAATCGAACAATATTGCCTCTTACTTCATAATTACAATCAATTTCTTTGCGACCATTTTTTGTAATTTGATAAGTATATGGCGATGCTTCTTTTACATCATTTACACTAGTTTTAATTACAAGTTGTCCATTCTTTACTTTTAAATTTTCTGCTCCATCAAAATACAATGCAATGCTAGCAGCATCTCCACCAGGATGAACAATAAAATCGTATTTCATTTGATTGTTATCGGTGTAGTATCTTACATCAATATTCGGATAAATGTTTTTATACGTAATAGCTGTATAAATTTTACAATTGGTTGCCCATTTAGTAGGATTATTATCTAAGAAATAATTGTTGTAAGTGGTTATTGGTTTTTCTGGAACAATTTGTGGGTTAGTGTTTGCATTTAAAAATTGTACTTCATATACATGAGAACGTAATACAATTGTCTCGTTAGGATTTATTTTGTGATTAGATTTTTCATCGTGATTATGTCCATGAATAATGTTTGAAATTTGTTTCAAATCATCGTTATTATGCAACATAAAACGATACCCTGTTTTTTGCAATGCAAAAGCACCATTGGTAATTGTTCCTTTGTAAGTGGTGTTATTATCCCATTGTCCTTTGTTTTCTACAAATTCTAAATAAGCTTGTGCCGATACTTCCATACTAGAGAAGCTAACAAGCAATACGATGATATATTTAAAAAATTTCAATTGGGCTATTTTAATTAAACAATTCTTTTTACTTCTTATTCAAAATGTTTCTTCAGTTCTTTCATTAAATATACAGCTAAACTGTACGTATGGTTTTAGTTTGAAAAAATAATAATTGTTGATTGAGTTTTATTGGTGAATAAAAGTACTACAGATATTCATTTTAGCTCTACAAAAATTATGTTTCAAACCTTATGAAATTTTACTCCAACCAGTTTTTCCTTTTTCACTTTGTAAGAACTTTTTCAATTGCAAATTACTTGCCAAATTCAACTCAATATCTTCATTCAATAAATTTTCAGCTTCAACCTTTGCCTTTTCTAGTAGCTCTTTATCATTGACTATTGAAGCTAATTTAAAGTTTAAAGCTCCACTTTGTCTAGTACCTTCGATATCGCCAGGACCACGTAGCTCTAGGTCTTTCTCAGCGATGATAAAACCATTATCGGTAGTGCACATTATATTGATACGTTCTCTTGCCTCATTGCTGGTTTTGCTACCTGTTAATAAAATACAAAAACTTTGTTCACTGCCTCTTCCAACTCTACCTCTTAACTGATGTAGTTGCGATAATCCAAATTTCTCAGCACTTTCAATCACCATTACACTTGCATTGGGTACGTTTACACCCACTTCAATTACAGTAGTACTAACCATTATTTGCGTTTCACCTTTCACAAAACGTTGCATGTTGGTTTCCTTTTGTTCTGTTGGCATTTTGCCATGTAACATGCTAATTGAGTATTTAGGCTCAGGGAAGTAGCTTTTTACTTGTTCGTACCCTTGCATCAAATCTTCATAACTCAGCTTTTCACTTTCTTCAATCAATGGATAAATGATGTATGCTTGTCTGCCTTTTGCAATTTCAGTTCTTATAAATTCCATGACATGCATTCTTTGCATTTCATTGCGTTGTACTGTTTTAATTACTTGCCTACCTGGAGGTAATTCATCCATAACACTATAATCTAAATCGCCATAAGCAGTCATTGCCAACGTTCTTGGTATGGGCGTTGCAGTCATTACCAATACATGCGGAGGAATGGTGGCTTTTTTCCATAAAGCTGCACGTTGGGCAACCCCAAATCTGTGTTGCTCATCTACCACCACAAAACCTAAGTTTTTAAATTGTACTACTTCTTCAATTAATGCATGCGTACCCACAATAAAATGAATGGAATGATCTAACAATCCTTGTAAAATCAATCTTCGTTCTTTAGCTTTTGTACTGCCCGTTAAAATTTTAATGGTTAATCCTGTGTTTGCTAAAAGTAAACTTAGTGAATTGTAGTGTTGTTGAGCCAAAATTTCTGTGGGTGCCATTAAACAACTTTGATAACCATTGTCTGCTGCAAGCAACATACAAAGCAATGCCACAATGGTTTTGCCACTGCCAACATCACCTTGTAAAAGCCTGTTCATTTGATGCCCTTTGCCTGTGTCTTGACGTATCTCCTTTAACACTCTTTTTTGAGCATTGGTTAATTGAAAAGGTAAATAGTGGTTGTAAAAGTTGTTAAAATAATCACCTACTTTTTCAAACACAACACCACGACTAACTCTATGTCTTTGTAAACGAACCAAGTTCAATCGTATTTGAGCAATGAACAATTCTTCAAATTTTAATCTATGCAATGCTTGCTCATATTCTTGTTGATTAGCAGGGA
>CALRVE020000062.1:0-16416 GCA_943371535.1 Asaia bogorensis
CTGCTTTTATTCAAAATAAAACAATGGTGCAATTTTTATTGGCAAATGGTGCCGATAAAAATGAAAAAAGTTCTCAAAACAAAAAGCCTATTGCGTATTTAAAAGACGACAAAGAGTTGGCTGAGTTATTGAAAGATTAATGTATAGAGTTTATACTAATCATATGCTTGTGTACCGCCAGCAGCAACTGTTTGAACATTGAGTAAACCAGTTTTTGGTTGATTTTCGGCATATACTACAAATGCAACAACTCTTAAATTAGTAGGATTCAAACCTGTAATGTCAATGGTATAATTAGTAGTATGTTCGCCATTTTTTGTTTGAGCAGAAACAGGAATTGTAACACCAAAAGCTGTAGTTGGCGATCTTCTAAATACAGATTGATGAATAAAATTGCTAATTGGATTACCTGAACTAAAGAATGGAGTTCCTGGATAATTTGGATTATTACTATAGTAATTTGTTTGTGGCAAAACCAATCCACTTTCGGTTAAAAGCACAATAAGTTTTAAACTATCGCTTATGGTTGCATCAAAACCGACTCTTGCAGTAACATTTAAATTATTGCCAGAAATGGTTGTATTAAGTGCTAACCCTAGTACAGAACGTTTTTGTAAAAATCTTCTAAACTCAACACTATCGGCCAAATTATTTACATCTCCATTTTCTTGAAAAATACTCGTTCTATTAATTACCACGTTTGGAACAGCAGTAATGTTGAATCTTGCTCTTAAAGCCGAATCAATTGAACCTGAACTTAATCCATCGTTATTATGAAAACGAACTGGAATAATTTTATTGTTGTTCTGAACAAAATTATTGACTTTATGAACCATTCTTGGACACCAACCACACCAAGCACCTGTATAATGTTCGGCTAAAACTTTGGTTGAATATTTTGCAGCAGGTGGAGCTACTGAAGTAATGTTTAGAGTATCACTAATTATACCAAATTTGCTAGCAAAAACTTGATAAGTGCCAATTTGGTTCGATTCAAAACTTACGCCTGTACCAACAATTGCAGCACCATCAACCACTATAATTGAAGTAGCAGAAATATCATTACCAGCTTGATCTTTAACGGTAACTTCAGCTTTATCAACTCCATCGGCAATAACAGTTGTTTTGCTTAGAGAAATAGTCATTTTTGTAGGAACAATATTTGGATTGGTAGTAGCAGTTTGAGTACAAGAACTGAGCAACAGTACAATAACACTGAATAAAGTAATGGAAACGAAAAATTTTCTCATGAAAAAGGGTAATTTAATGCAACTATTTTTAGTTTGGCAAACATAACTCATTCAGTTAATGAAATGAATGGTAAGTATAATTTTTACTTTATTTTTTGATTTGAGGGAATTGATAAACTGAAGTGATGTTTTTTATTTTGTTGAAAAAACTTGAAAAATTGATTGAACTTTTGAACAATTGAAGTAATATTGTATTGTAAATGCAAAATAAAATTATCATATCACCCTCTAATAAAAAGGCAATTGAGTTTATAAAATCTATTAAAGATAAAAAAGCTCAAATGAAAAAACACTTTGCCCAATCAGGAAGGCTTACAACTTTAAAGGTTGATTTCCAACCAAAAGAACTCAATGCTTAATGCTGAGAACAATTTACGATTATTACACCTATGAGTTTAGTGAAGATAATGGCATTATAGTAGCATATTTTCAGACTAAGACCAATACAGGTTATAGAGTTTACTTTTATCCCGCTAAGGATTACTTTGATTATCTTATTGAAAACAGCCTTATTTACAATGATGGATATTACTTTGGATTTACAAAAGTTGCACCAAATGAAGACTTAAGAGAACCCTTTGATACAAGGGTTATGAATACCATTATTAATATTATTGAGAAATTTTATGAAAGCGAAACTGAAAATACTATTTTACTTTTTCATTGCAGTTCTGATTGGGGAGATGACAAAAAATTAAAAAGAGCAAAGCGTTTTGATTTTTGGTTTGAAAATGCTACCTCTAAACTTTTATTTGAAAAATATAATGAAGAGATAGTTGTGAACGAATTTGAAAGTGGAAATGAAATAATTACTGACAAGGAATATTTGAGTTTAATTCTTAAAAAAAGTAATAAAAATATTGAGTTTATTTTAGATGAATTTCAGCAAATCAAAAACTATTTTGCTTCTGGAAAAGAATAGTTTAATATTTATGCACTTACTTATTTAGCCATCAATTTCTATAACTGAAGTTTTATTGAATGAATCTAACATATTGATTTCCAATATCGGGAATCACATTTTGTCCTATAATTAATATTATGTTAAGTAGGCACGGAATTAGGTATTGAGTTATATTTTTTCCCCAAACAAATTGATAGAGTTATTATAAATAGCATAAAATTAAAAATTTACAACCGTAAACTCATGTTCCACTGTTAAAGAAGCATCATAAATTTGTTGGAACCAGTTTTTTCCATGCTTGGCATAATACAAAGCAAAGTTTTCTACCCTTTCTTGTAAATTATTATTGGGAAATAATGCTTGCTTGAGTTTTTGTATTTGTGCTGCTAAATCGGTAAACTTTCTTTTTTCAGCTCTATGAATTTTTTTTTCTAAAGCGGTTAACTTTTTTAGGGATTTGGTTTTCAAAGCTTCTACATGGTCTTTTAAACTTGCATCTACCAAGGCACTTAAGTGTTCAATTTGTATGTAAACTCTGTTTATTTGATCTATTTCATCGGTTAACGAAAGTTGATTGCTACTTGCTTCCAATACTTTTTGCTGCAATAAGTCGAATTCGGTTTTAAATAAATCGGCCAATTCAATAGTATGATTGCTGATTATTTTCTGGTATTTCTCTTCAATCAATAAAAATGAATTTCTCAAAACCAACACCGGATAAGGCACATTAGAAGCTTTAAACACTTCTTTTAGTTCTAACCAATAGGCCAATTCTCCTCCTCCACCAATAAATGCAATATTGGGCAGTATGGTTTCTTGAAAAACGCCTCTTAAAATTACATTGGCACTAAATCTGTCAGGATATTTTTTGATTTCTTCTTGTAATTCAATTAGTTGAAACTGTTTATTTGTTTTTTTAACTACAAATAAATCACCTTCCTGCTCTATGCGTTCTCTATGGTTTTCGTATAAGTAAAACAGGTTAATAGGTCTTCCAGCAGCTTGTACTTTATAGTGCTTACTTAATTGATTTATAGTATTTTGTACAATATTATTTGAATATTTAGTTTCAATTTCTTGTAGTACAATTGGTGCAAATTCCGCTTTTAAAACTGCATTGTCAGGTATAAGTATCAGTAAACCAAACTGTTGAAATAAATTATTGAGTAATTCTAAGGTTGATTGCTGAATAGTTTTACCTTCTGTATAACTCAGTTTAAACAAGCTGATGAGTTCTTCTCCAAACTCATGAACCCCAATTTGTCCATAAATTCTGTCGATTAATTGAATGAATTTTTTGTCCACTTTCATTCTTCCCACTGCTCCTGTTTGCTTGGTTTCCCAAACAAATTTCTCCACTCCTAAATTGATGTAACCCAATTCTTCTAAATCGGCATCTTCGCTACCCATATAATAGAATGGAACAAAATTGTATTCAGGCAATTGATCTTTTAATGTGTTGGCTAATTTAATGGCATGTAGTATTTTGTAAATAAAATACAATGGTCCTGTAAAAATATTGGGTTGATGAGCTGTGGTTACAGTAAAAGTATTTTCGTTGAGTAAGGATTGTATATTTTGCTTTTGTAATTCGGTTAATGGTAAACCTTCGTATTGTTTGGTTAATTGTTCTACCAATACTGTTCTATTGGTATTGAATTTTTTTCTAGCTTCAATAGAATGTAGAATACCTTTTAAAGAAGCGTCATGCTCATAAAAAGGGTGTAGTTCTGGGGCTTGAGCTAAATAATCGGTTACAATTTTTGAGAAAAATCCAGTTTCTTTATAAGATATATGGCTACAATTTACTTCCATGCTATTGTTTGAAGCTACAAAATAAGAGCATTTTAGAATATTTACTCAACCGTTTATAAAGGATACTTCGTAAATCGAAAGATTGGAACAGATTGGAACACGGATGACGCTTATGAAGCGGATTTTCACAGATTTGTTTTTGTTACACGAATTTTATCGAATTACACAAATATGGAACACAAATAACACTGATTGAATAGATTTTCACTGATGTTCTCATTGCATGAATAATGGAACGCAGATGACACTGATTAAACGGATTTTCGCTGATTTTTTTATTATTCGAATTATAGAACACTAAAATTTTTTTTATTCAGTGGTTCAGTGGTTCATTGCTTCAGTGGCAAAAACTATACTACTTCTCCTTCAATATCGTAATCGTAGGCTTTGGTGATTTTAACATTTACAAATTCACCAATAGGCAACTTTTTGGTTGATTGAATGACTACTTCATTATCAACCTCAACACTATCAAACTCTGTACGACCTATATAGCGACCAGCTTCTTTTTTATCGATGATGACTTTAAAAGTTTTACCTACTTTTTCTTGATTTTTCTCTAAGCTGATTTCTTGCTGCACTTCCATTATTTCCTGAGCTCTAGCTTCTTTTTCTTCTTGTGGAATATTGTCTTCTAAAGCATGAGCTGAAGTATTTTCTTCGTGGCTATAGCTGAAAATACCTACTCTATCAAAACGATGTTCTTGTAAAAACTCTTTTACATCTTCAACATCTTTTTCAGTTTCACCAGGAAAACCTGCTATTAAAGTAGTACGTAAACAAATACCAGGAACCGTTTCACGAATTTGATGAATGATATCGGTCATTTCACTTCTAGTAATATTTCTACGCATGGCTTTTAGCATATTATCGCTGGCATGCTGTAAAGGCATATCTAAGTAATTGCAGATATTGTCTCTCTCTTTCATGGCATCCAATATTTCCATTGGAAATTTAGAAGGATAGGCATAATGTAAACGAATCCACTCCAACCCTTTTACATCAGCAAGTGCATGTAATAACTTCGGCAATTCACGTTTTTTATAAATATCCAATCCATAATAAGTGAGTTCTTGTGCAATGAGCATGACTTCTTTCACTCCTTTTTTCACCAAACTTTCAGCATCACGAACCAACTCTTCAATGGGTTTGCTAATATGCTGACCTCTCATTAAAGGAATGGCACAAAAACTACAGGTTCTGTTACAACCCTCACTAATTTTCATGTAGGCATAATGTTTGGGTGTACTTAGCAAACGTTCACCCAATAATTCAGTTTTATAATCGGCATTAAATTGTTTCAGCATCAATGGCAATTCCATTGTACCAAACCAAGCATCTACTTCTTTAATTTCGGCAGCTAAATCTTCTCTGTAACGTTCACTTAAACAGCCTGTAACATAAACTTTGTCGAGTTTGCCTCTACGTTTTAGTTCTAATTGGTCGAGAATGGTGTTGATACTTTCTTCTTTGGCTTTATCTATAAATCCACAAGTATTTACTACCACAATATTGTGATCGAGTTTTTTATTTTCGTGTACTACATCTATATCATTGGCCAAGAGTTGACCACTTAACACTTCACTATCTACCAAGTTTTTGCTACAACCTAAGGTGATGATGTTTACTTTATCTTGCTTTAATGTTCTTGCTTTCATAAACTGTGTGCAAATATAGATGTTCAGCAGGGTTATGTAGTACAAGTGTGCGACGCAAATGTCGCCCAACTTTTATTCTACAGCTTAAGCAATAAAAAATTTCAAATCCCAAATCAGCAATGCTTACTTATGTATCTCACTACTAAAATGAAACTGAATATCTGGGTTATTGGTAATTTCTGTATTCAAAAACCATTCACTTTGAGCTAAATAAATAGGATTACCATCTTTATCCTCTCCACTGTTTTGTTGTTTAAAACGTAAGAAATCTTCGAGTTTCTTTTCGTCTTTACTAGTTAACCAGCAAGCTTTGTAATAAGGTAATGTTCTAAACTCACAAGCTGCTCCATATTCTTGTAATAAACGATATTGAATTACTTCAAACTGCAACTCTCCTACACAACCAATGATTTTACGATTGCCTCCAAATTGGGTAAATAACTGAGCAACACCTTCATCAGTTAACTGCTGCACACCCTTTTCTAACTGCTTGGTTTTCATTGGATCTTTATTCACCAATTCTTTAAAAATTTCAGGTGAAAAAGTAGGAATTCCTGTATAAAAGAAGTTCTCTCCTTCGGTTAAGGTATCACCAATTTTAAAGTTACCAGTATCAAATAAACCAATTACATCGCCTGGGTAAGCATCATCAATTACATCTTTGCTACGAGCTAAAAATGAATATGGATTACTGAAACGTACATCTTTATCTATACGAACATGATGGTAATATTTGTTGCGTTCAAACTTGCCACTACAAACCCTCATGAAAGCAATACGATCTCTATGTTTAGGATCTAAATTGGCATGTATTTTAAAAATAAATCCACTGAATTTATCTTCATAAGGGTTTACTTCTCTTGCACTAGTTTGCCTTGCCAACGGTGTTGGAGCAATGGTGATAAACGTATCTAACATTTCACGTACACCAAAATTGTTGACTGCACTACCAAAGAAAACCGGACAAATTTTACCTTTTAAATAATCATCATTATTCAATGTACCATAAACACCATCCAATAATTCTACATCTTCACGTAATTGGTCGGCATCACGTTCTCCCACTTTTGCATCTAATAATTTATCTGCTAAATCACTTATTGAAAGGGTGTCTTCATCATCTGCATCTGCTTTTGTACTAGCTGTAAACAAACACAAATCTTTGGTATGTAAATTATAAACACCTTTAAAATCTTTACCACTATTAATGGGCCAAGTCATTGGATGTAAAGAAAGTTTCAATTCATTTTCTACTTCTTCTAATAAATCAAAACGGTTTTTACCATCTCGGTCCATTTTATTTACAAACACAATAATTGGCGTATCCCTCATCCTACACACTTCTACCAATCTTCTAGTTTGGTCTTCTACCCCATTTACACTATCAATTACCAACACCACACTATCTACAGCAGTTAATGTTCTGTAAGTATCTTCTGCAAAATCCTTGTGACCGGGTGTATCTAATAAATTAATGAGGTGATTTTTGTATTCAAAAGTCATTACCGAAGTAGCCACACTAATACCACGCTGACGTTCAATTTCCATGAAGTCACTCGTAGCATGTTTTTTTATCTTATTGCTTTTAACAGCCCCAGCTGTTTGAATGGCTCCACCAAACAACAATAATTTCTCTGTCAAGGTAGTTTTACCAGCATCGGGATGCGATATAATGGCGAAGGTTTTTCTTCGATTAATTTCTTTCTCAAACTTCATAATGGCGGCAAAGGTAAGGGTTGAACAACTGTTTTTTATTGTATAAAATATTGAATATATATGGTAAGAACATAAAAAAACTCCGCTAAAAAGCGGAGTTTAAATAAAACAACTACTAACCCTTAGAAGCTGTAAACAGCTGCTAATATAAAAGATGAATAAGATTTTGTTGCTGCACCATTAGATTTTAAAAATGCATTGGTATCGGCATTGTCTAATCTAATTTCAGGAATAATTTTCAAGTTATCAATTGTGAAATTAGCAGATAAAGTAGAGGCAAAAACACTACCACCAATTCCAGCTGCTGTTACAGATTTTTTATCGTTCAACAATTCATTTCTCCAGTTTAAACCAAATTTACTGCTGAAATTGTATCCTAAATAAAGAGCAGTACCCCACCAGCTATTGGCACTCTCCCACTTTTCAGAAACTTTTTCTTGAACCGATTGAGTTGTTGCATTGAAGCCAACACTGAATTTATCAGTTGCAGCATAAGTTACTACTGCATCTATTTGACTTAATCTTGTATCGCCAGATGCGTTACCTCCTTGATAATTCAAATACAATTTTAGTTTATCGTTTTTGGTAGCAGTTGCAAATTGAGCAATTACAAATTTATTAGATCCAGTTGCCGATTTTAAATCTGTTGGATTGGCTAAACCAACCGTCAACACACTTTTTTCACTGGTTGTAATTTCTGCTTTAATACCTGTGTGAAAAAATGGACCATAAGAAAACATGTAGCTCATGCTATAGTTTTTGTTGGCCGATGCATCTACCAACTCATAACCAACGTGTGTAGCCCAACTTCCTACAGTTAATTTAACTTTTGGAGCAATTTTGTAACTTAAATACAATTGCTTGATAGCCAACATAGTATTAGCATCATTGTAAGAAAATTCTTCTGCTCTTCTGCCAAAACCTAAATCGGCTACCATGCTTACTTTACCAATAGAATGTTCAGCTTTTAAAGATGCCATACCTAATTCAAATGAGTTTTGAGAATTGGTAAAACTTGTTCTATTGTTGGTAACAGCTTTATTTAAATCGTATCTGTAATAAAAATCTCCAGAGCCAGTTAAACTGAAAGACGATTTTTTTGTTGAGTCCGTTTGTGCTGAAATTTGAGAAATAGCAAATACTACAACCGTAGTTGATAAAATTTTCTTTAACATTGTAATAGTTTTTTAATGAAGGAAAGGGTATAGTCTTAATAGGTGTGCGAAACCTATTATATCATGACTATACCTTTTCTGATTTAATGAATGAAATTGTAATAAAGGATTTGATGAATTTATTTAATTGGAGCTAACTCTTCTACTAATATTCCACCTTTTTCAACCAATAAGGTTCCTTGAACATAGTTTTCGTTGTGCTGACTAGCATCTAAACCTTCATGCTCATCTTCTTCACTTACTCTTACTGGAACAATAAAGTTGATGAATTTAAAGATTAAGAAAGAAACGATAAAGCTATAAGCTACAGCAATAAATAAAGCTTTTACTTGAGTAAAGAAAAAAGCAGAATTACCATAAGCCAATCCATCATTTCCAAAGCTGTTTACTGTTTTTGTTGCAAAAACACCAGTTAATAGCATACCTACCATTCCACCTATACCATGGCAAGGGAATACATCTAAGGTATCATCTAATTTGGTTTTAGCTTTCAACATTACAGCAGCGTTTGAAACAACTGCAGCAAATACACCAATGAAAATACTTTGAGGAATTGCAACAAAACCTGCAGCAGGTGTAATAGCTACTAAGCCAACTACAGCACCAATGCAAAAGCCAATTACTGATGGTTTTTTGCCTTTTAATACTTCAAAAAACATCCAGCTTAAACCAGCAGCAGCAGCAGCAGTGTTGGTTGTTGCGAATGCTGAAACAGATAATGCATTTGCACCTAAAGCAGAACCTGCATTAAATCCAAACCATCCAAACCAAAGTAAACCAGTACCAATCAATACATAAGGAATGTTAGCAGGAACTGTTTCTTTGCTAACAAACCAAGATTTTCTTGGTTTTAAAACCAATGCACCTGCTAATGCAGCACAACCTGCTGAAATGTGTACAACTGTACCACCTGCAAAGTCTAATGCACCCATTTTTAATAGGTAACCATTTGGATGCCAACTCATATGGGCCAATGGTGCATACACTAATAATGAGAAAAGCACGGTAAATAAAATATATGCTGTAAAGCGAATTCTTTCAGCAATGGCACCTACTACCAAACCTGGTGTAATTACGGCAAACATTAACTGAAAGACTGAGAATAATAGCAAGGGAATCGTTAGTGTGCCACCATCTTGTAATTTAGGTGCACCAGAAAGAACATTTTTGAAGAACAAGAATGTAGTAGGATTTCCAATGAAACCTCCAACAGTGTCTCCAAAACAAAGGCTAAAGCCTACTACTACCCAAAGTACACTAACAACACCAGCAGCAACAACACTTTTCATCATAGTAGAAAGTACATTTTTTCTGTGTACCATTCCACCATAGAAAAACGCAAGTCCGGGAGTCATTAAGAATACTAAAGCAGTAGCAACAATAATCCAAGCAATGTCGGCAGGCACATATTCTTTTGTGCCATCAAAAATTGTTGAACTTGGAATAAACAAAGCGGCAATTGCAATAATTACCAATACCAGAAAGGGAGCTACATTTTTAGCTGTTTTCGTACTCATAAGCAGTTGGGTTTTGAAATTAAAAAATAAAATAATAAATACTTTATGAGCACAAAATATAGAAAAAACTAACAAAAAGACTAAAATATTTTATATTAATTTAATTGTAATGTATATTTTAATGACAATAAAAACAGCTTTTTGTTAGTTTTACACATTAAATGGTAGAAAAACTGGTTAAGCAGAGTTACGACCTGCATTAATAATTCCGAAAGAACATCTCATAACCAATTTTTGATATACATTTTTTGATTTGGAGTTTTCAAACTTTTCTTCCTCTAATCTTACTTTCGTTAAAGCATACTGTTGAATAGTTAATAAGGGAAGTACGATTCTTTCTCTCATTTGAATAGAGAGTTGATCAGTGGGATAATTTGACATTAAATCGGCATGACCACTAATTAATGCAATGTATTTTTTAGTTCTTTCAAATTCTTCAAACATCATTGTCCAAATAGTTCCATATTGAGGATGATGAGCTAAAAAGGCTGTTAATGGAAAAAAACATTTTTTCATGGCCATTTCACAATTATCCAATAATGTTCTAAAGAATAAAGAATTTTGGTATAGTTGTACTACTTCTTTCCACTTACCAGTATTTGCCATTTGTTCTAATGCTAAACCAACACCATAATAACCAGTTACATTTTGTTTTAATTGGCTCCAAGCTCCTACAAATGGAATTGCTCTTAAATCACTTAAACTCAATTTGGCTGCAGCTCCTCTTTTAGCAGGACGAGAACCAATATTTGTTTCGGCATAAAACTTTAATGGACTAACATTTAGCAAATAATCGGTAAAATAGGGTTGTTCTTTTAATTCTTTATAAGCTATGTAGCCAATCTGACCTAGTTCATCAATCAATGATTTTTCTTCATCTGATAAACTAGACTTCTGGCTACCGAATATTTTATTAGAAATTCCAGCATGTAACAATTGTTCAATATTAAATTGAGCAGAATCAATGGTACCAAAATTAGAACTAACGGTTTGACCTTGTATGGTTAATTGAATTTCTTTATTGGCAATTGCTTTACCTTGAGATGCATAAAAGTTATGGGTTTTTCCTCCTCCCCTTGCTGGTGGACCACCTCTGCCATCAAAAAATACTACATCAATTTCATTTTGTTTTGAAATAGCCGTTAATGCTTCCTTTGCTTTATGAATACTCCAGTTGGCCATTAAATAACCACCATCTTTTGTGCCATCGCTAAAGCCCAACATAATGGTTTGTTTATTGCCTCTTCTTTTTAAGTGAGCTTTATACGTTTCATTTGAATAAAGCATTTGCATTATTTCAGCAGCATTCTTCAAATCGTCGATGGTTTCAAACAATGGAATAATATCTACCGATAATTTTTCTTTTTGCCAACCAGCTAATAAAAACAATCCATAAACTTCAAACACGTTTACCGCACTATTGCATTGGCTAATGATATAGCGATTGCAACCCAATTCTCCATTTAATGATTGAATTTGTTGAATGGCTTGCATGGATTCTAGTACATCTTTTTGCACTTCATCGGAAAACGGAATGGTTGAAATATCTATTGCTGATAAATTGGTTAAGAGATTGATTTTGTCATCATTGGTAAGCAATGCATAATTATCTGGTAACCCAATTGCATTATTGGTAAGTGTTTGAATGGTTTTTGTATGAATGCTACTATCTTGACGTATGTCGAGTGATGCAAAATACAATCCAAAAACTTCTATTTTATTTACCAAAGCATCTACTTGAGCAACAAATAAACTATTGTGATCGTACACCAATTGATGACGAATATTTTGTAATGATTGAAGAATTTCATCTTTATTTAAATCGCATGAATGCCCAGGAATAAATAAATTATCGTACAACTTTTTTTCAAGTTGAGCTAGAGCAATATCAACACCTTTAAAGGTTAAACGTCTTTTCAATTTTCTTACATCTAAATAATAACATTTAATAGCAGAACCTCTTAATGCATTAGCTACTTGCAAAGTAATAGCAGCATTTACAAAAGGATTTCCATCTCTATCGCCACCAGGCCAAAAACCCATTTTAATAATGGGATTATTAGGATTAATTTCTGTATTAAAATTACTCTTTAAATAACTTACAATTCTGCCAGCAGCAGGATAAAAAGTATTTTCTAAATACCACAATAAACTAACTGCCTCATCAAATGGTGTGGGTTTTTGTTGTTGAAAAAATGGAGTTCTACCCAGCTGTTGTAAGTAAGTATAAATTTGATTTTCGTTATTGTTATTAATGGCATTCGATAAATCATGAATGATACCCAATACAGCACCTCTATAAAATTGAGTTGGATGAGCCGTTAATACCAATTGAATACTAAAATCTTTCAGTTTATCTTCAGCTGCCAATAATTTATCTTTTGCATCAACTTCAATAGCCAAATGTTTTAATGTTCCGGCTCCGCTTAAATCATGTGTACTTTTAAATGCAGCATCTTCTAATGCATCGAACAATACAACCTGACGTTCTACATATTGAACCAATCTAAATAGTAAGTCTATTTTTTCTTCATCTTTTGTAAACGTGGTTTGCTTAGCAAAAAAATCGTCGATAATTTCTACCGGACTTTTTTGTTTCTTATAGCCATCTTCACAATTCAATAATAATAGTGAAACAAGAATACCTGTTTTTTCTATTGTGTGAAAAGGTAACGAAGTAAATAAACTATTGTATAGTTGAAACTTAATACCTACCTGATTTTTGTATTGCTGTAATGCACTACTAGAAGCGTTACTCATAATTATTTATTTTGGGCAGGCAAGCCAAGAAGGCATGAAAATAATCAATATCAATGTAAAAGAATGCGATTTTTAAAACTGAATTTCAAAAAAAATGGTTTCAACATCATGCTGAAACCATTCTATAAAATTAGATGTTGAAATTAAAAGCTTTGTCTAGGGCACCAATCTCCATATTTATTGCCTAAAATAAATCCTAACACAATTTCATGAGTTCCTCTACTAACTGTATTTAAACGAGAGGTGGTTAAATCGTAAGAATAACCAATATTAAAGGAGTTACTAATATTTAAACCAACCATTCCTGCAAAACCATCTTGATATCTGTAAGAAGCACCAGCCCATACTAAATCTTGGTATTGAATTTTAGCATTTAAATCGAAACCTAATGGTAACGGACTTACATAACGTAAAACTGCTGAGGGTAAAAAGGTTACATCATCTGAGAAGAACAAACGATAACCAGCACTTAAAAACATGTGTGGTACTAATTTACCTTGTTCTAAACCTACGTTATTGTTATTGTAAACCACACGTTGAGGTACAATTTGTTGAGCAGCTAAACCAATAAAATAGTCTCTGTTGTATAACCACAAACCTGCACTAATATCTGGACGAATATTGTTCAAATATCCACTACCAGCAACTGCAGGATCTTGTGTACCATTGGCAAATTGTAGTTTTGAAGCATCTAAACGTAGGTTTGAAATACCAGCACTAACACCCATACTTAATGAGGTATGTGGACCAATACCTAAATGATATGCATAAGTACCGGCAGCAATAAAATTATTTAAAGGACCAGTTCTATCGTTAATCATAGTAAAGCCAATACCACCATGATTAGAAGGAGGAGTATAATCGGCAACAAAATTTTTACCTCTAGGGTTTGCTCCTCTAGCATGAATACTTGTAGCAGTTTCACGTTCGTATTCATCTTTTTTTGTTGGAGCATGAATAGTAAAATAAGTAGTAACAGGAGCATCTTGTAAGCCTACCCATTGCATACGATGACTAATTTTTACATCAGTATAATTTTCAATACCAGCAACAGCAGGATTAACAATATAATTGTTTAAAATGTACTGTGTGTAGTAAGGTCTTTGTTGTGCATTAGATGTAAAAGTAATCAATGCACAAAAGATAAAAATAAGCAGTAAGTTCTTTTTCATACAATTCAAAAATAAAGGAAAGTATTAAATAAAGTTGTTAACAAGTTTAAGGAAGGTAAAAATTTTATGCAAACGATTGTTTATCGTAAAATTGTAACCGAACCACTCATGATTTTTCTTCCATTTTTAGGGTTAATAATATAGTAATAAGTTGCCACGGGTAGTGGTTTCCCATTGGTTGTTCCATCCCAATTTTTAGGATAATTAATAGAATTAAATACCAGCCTTCCACCTCTATCATACACTTCAATAGTTGCACCAGGATAACTTTCTAAATATTTAATTTCCCATGTATCATTGATACCATCACCATTTGGAGAAAATGCATTAGGAATAAGTGGAGCTCGTAAAACAGTAATTTTAATATCATCGGTAACCGAACAGCCACCAATGCCTGTTAATCTTACTGTATAAGTGATATCATCTAATGGTGTAGTTATTGGATTTGCTTTTAACGGCGAATCTAAATAAGTAGTTGGGAACCAATTAAATGAAGCGTTTGTTGCAAAATAAATTGGTTTCAATTGTGCAGTTCCACCCTCTAAAACAAACAAATCATTACCTGCATCTAATTTTGGATATGGATGAACAATCATGTTCTTTGTAATGGTATCGCTTACACAACCTTGTGTATTGAAAATAAATAATCGTACTTGAAAAGTACCTGAATCGTTGTACTGTCTAAATGGGTTTTGATTGGTTGAAGTAACATTGTTACCCAAATTCCATCGCCAAGTATTTACTGCACTTGTTCTACCAATACTTAAATCTCTAAAAAATATGGTATCATCAACGCAAATTTGTCCATTTATTGGAATGGTGCTAAAATCGGCTTTTGGCTGAGGATAAACATTGTTAAATGGTTTAGTTAATGAATCAACACAACCATTGTTGGTAATTACTTTCAACTTCACTTGATACCCACCTGTTGGTGCTAATGATGAATACTGATGTGTTGGATTTTTTAGAACAGATGGAGTTGGATTGGCAGCATTACCAAAATTCCAGTTATAAGTAAATAATGCATCTGTATTATCTGGAATGGTTGAGGTATTTGTAAAAGTTCCTCTACCATCTGGCAAACAAATTTCTGGTAAGGTAAAATTCACCAAAGGCAAATAATTTACTTTAATTGTTCTTGTAAAAATTGGACTTACACAACCACTATCTGTTGTTACTCTTAAAGTAGCAGTATACGTATTTGCACTAGCATAAGTTTTAGTAAATGCGTTTGCATTAGTTCTTGTTAGTGTAGTTGCATCACCAAAATTATAATTCCAACTAACAATATTGCTATAATTTGCAACAGATGTATCGCTAAAAGTGATGGCATTTTTTTCGCAGGTTGGATTACTAATTCCAAACTTAGCAGTTGGTGAAGGCCATACAGTAATATTGGTAGTGGTTGAATCTTTACATCCTCTATTTGAAGTGTACACATATTTAATTGGGTAAGTTCCTGCTCCAGCAATAGATGGAGTGAATAATCCAGTTGAATTAACGCCAGTTCCAAAATAAGCAAATGCAGGGCTTGCACCTGTAACACCACCAATTTCAGATGCTTGCGTTATTTGACGTGCATTGGCATCTAAACAAATGCCAGGCATCGTTACAAATTGTATTTTAGGACTAGCATTAACAGTTACAGTTTTCGTAACAATATCAACACAAGTTCCACCAGAATAAGCTAAGAAACGAATGGTAAATGTTTTGTTTGCTGGTTGTTGAAAGTTTGGATATAAATGATTGTATAGTTTATTGGGCAACGGATTATCGTCAACCTGTTTTACAGTTGCGTTATTTGTAAAATCCCAATAGATTTCAACTTTTGTTACTTCTCCAAAATCAACAGTGCTTGTATTTTTAATTATAACAGGAATATTGCTACACAAACTTGTTGGACTTTGAACTTCAAAATTTGCATCGGGTATTGAACCATTTACAGTAAATGATTTTGTTAAAGAATCTATACATCCTGCACCAGATGTTATTTTTAGCTTTACCTGATAATTATCTGACTTATTATATTTCGTAGTTCCATTTTTTATGGTTGAAGTTGAAGGAATTGGGCCAGGTGTAATATTTGTAACATTAAAAGTCCAGTTATAGGTAAATGATGCTTGGCTATTGTCTGCAATTGATGTAGTGTCTGTGAAAACAGCAGCTGCATCAGATAAACAAACTTCGGGTAAAACAAAACCAATATTTGGTAAAGGACGAATATTGAGCACTCTATTTAAAGTATCACTTTTACAACCTTTGTTAGTTTCAACCATATGTTTTACAGTGTAAGTATTCCAAATTGTGTACGATTGATTAAAAGGATTTGAATTTGTAAAATTATTTACTACCGTATTGCCCATATTCCAATGCCAACGATTGATTGTACCTGCATTTGGAACAGATTGAGTTGTGAATAAAATATCTCTTTTTTCACACAAAGGATTGC
>CALRVE020000063.1:0-16294 GCA_943371535.1 Asaia bogorensis
GGGTTTGGTAAAATATTTTCTCCACTTTCATCAATTACAGTCAAATTGCAATGTGCTAGGTCACAATCCAGCTCCCTATCCAATATTGCACACATCACTTCCAAGAAATTTAATGACATTGTATCATCACTTGTTGCAATATATATATATTCTCCTTTGGCCAATTTTATGCAATTATTCCAATTAGCATACATCCCCATTTTAGGTGCTTGTGTTGCTTTTATTCGATTGTCTTTATCTGCGAATGATTGGATTAAGTCCCAAGCACCGTCATCAGAATAATTATCAACAACTATTAATTCCCAATCTTCAAAAGTTTGATTAATAATACATTCAAAACGTTCTGTTAAGAATTCATAATTATTAAGATTGGGTAGTAGAATTGAAACTTTAGGAGCTTTTAACATCTATTAGTGTATTAATCTTTTTTGCCAAGCATTTGTAATTTCAACAAAAATTGTTTCTAACGATTTTGTAATATCCCATTCAGGATAATGCAATTTCATTTTTGTTAAATCACTATAATAACAAATATGATCTCCTTCCCTATTTCTATCTACATACTCAAATTGCATGGGAATACTAGTAATTTTATGAACAATTTGAAATGCTTCTAAAATTGAACAAGTGTTATTTTTTCCTCCTCCCAAATTATAAACTTCACCAATACGTGGTTTTTTTATAAACGCCTCAATAAAACATGCAACATCATGCGAATGAATATTGTCTCTTACCTGTTTTCCCTTATATCCAAAAACTTTATAATTAATTTTCTCTAAATTACATTTTATTAAATAACTCAAAAAGCCATGAAGTGCAACGCCAGAATGATTGGGTCCCGTTAAACAACCACCCCTTAAACAACATGTAGGCATATTGAAATACCTTCCATACTCTTGAACCATTACATCTGCTGCAACTTTAGAAGCTCCAAAAAGCGAATGTTTGCTTTGATCAATAGTAAAAGTTTCAGCGATACCATTTTCATAGTTCTTATCTATGTAATCAAAGCGAGTTTCAAGTTCTGTCATGGCAATTTGATTAGGAGCATCGCCATATACCTTATTGGTACTCATATGTACAAAGGGTACATCAGTTGAATAACGTCTTGTAGCTTCTAACAGATTTAATGTACCAACTGCATTTGTATCAAAATCATCAAAAGGAATATCTGCTGCTCTGTCATGACTAGGTTGAGCTGCAGTATGTACAATTGCATCAGGCTTAATCTTTTGAACCAATGCAATAACTTCTTCTCTATTTCTGATATCTAACTCATGGTGTTGAAAACTCTGCAACTCATTCTTCAACCTTTGCTCATTCCATCTTGTGTCTCCCTGAGGTCCAAAAAAAATAGCTCGTTGATTATTATCAACCCCGTGAATTTCCCAACCTAAATTGGCAAAATGAATACATACTTCTGAGCCAATTAAACCAGAAGAACCTGTAACTAATAATTTTTTCATTTTACTTAAAAATATTTTTTTGTTTAACAAATAATCTTAACTTTCCTATTGAGAAAAAAAGAATTAATAAATCGCTTAAATTGTATTGAAATAGTTTAATATATTGTAAAGCTTTTAATATAAAATAATAAGAGTATGTAAAAATAAGCATTACTATTTCTTTTTAAATGTACTAATCACTTCATAAAAATTTTTTTTCTCAAATATATTCAGTTTACCATCTACTGTACAATCATAAATTTCTCTTTGATACCTTTTTGCATAATAATTGGCAATACTATATGAAATTTCATTGGCAGGTAAATCGGCTAAATGCCATTGTTGCCCTTTAAAATAATCGGGATGAAAATGATTTTCATCTTCCTTTTCCATTAATTGCTCTGCATTTGCTTGCCCTTGTTGTTTAAAATTATGATCTACTCCAATTAATGCAATTCTTTTAAATCCCATTGCCCAAGCCAACTGTAATGCAATACTTGTGACTGTACCTCCTTCATAGAGAGCTCCTGCAATATCAGTTCCAAAACCAAAAGCAGGCTTTGAATCAATTTTTAAAATATTTGTTATTCCATCTTTTATGCAAGATGCATTATCTAAAGAAAGAAATACAGGTATTTTGCTTTGCTCAAAAATATCTTTTGCTTGTTCTATTACTAAAGGATTAACAGCAGCTAAATAACTTAAGTTTAAATTGCATTTATCATACAAATGAATTTTGTTCATGCCAAAAGTATGATAGTCTTTCAGCATAGTTAAATCCATTTTGTTTAATGATGGACCATTTCCAACAATAATACAATCTTCTCCATCGTGTATATTATTGAACTGTTTTAGATTGGCTTCATAACTCTTTTTCCAACTAATAGTAGATGGATTATTTTTTAGTTTCTTATAATATGCATAAGCAAACTTTAATGAATTAAAATGCCTATTTATTTTTTCTGTAAAGCTCATTTAATCTAAATCTTTTAAAACATTACTAATACCACCATCTATTTGAATGTTGGCTCCATTGATAAACCCTAAACCATCTTCGGCCAATAACAACGCTAGTTTTGATACTTCGGCTGGTTTGCCTATTCGCTGCAATGGATGCAAATCGTGTAGCTTTTGTACCATGGTTGCATCGTTATTAAACCCATCATGCAACATAGGTGTATCTATAGCTGCTGGGCTAATTGCGTTTACCCTAACTTTTCCTTGTAAATCAACACTCATACTTTTGGTTAAGCCCACCAATGCACTTTTTGAAGTGGCATAAGCAATAAATCTTTTCTTGGTTAACTGTTGATGAATGCTAGCTATGTTTATAATACAGCCCCTTACTTTTTCTAATCGATCTAAAAAAAACTGGCTCAACAATAATGGACCTGTTAGGTTAACATTAAAGGTTTGATTCCAATCGTCTAAATGTACTTCTTCTACACTTCCTAATATTTGTACTGCTGCGTTATTGATTAACACATCCAAATCGGGCACTTGCTCATTAAACAATGCTTGCATTTGCAAACGATAGGTTTCATTTGCACAGTATTGATGTAAATCGAAACTAATGAACAAGTCACAAAACTCAGGTGGAGTTTGTTTTATGTCTAACCCTATTACAAAATAGCCTTGTTCTTTAAAAGCTTTGGCTAATCCACTGCCAATTCCTCCTAAAACACCTGTGATAATTACTTTTTTTTGCATTAGGCAATATTTAAAAATCCAAATAATAAATCAATGGCTTTATAACTGGCCCTACGAACGCCTTCTATTGTGTTTGAGCCATTGTGTGTACCGAAAATACATTGTTCAAATTGTCTTAAGGGATTATCTGGCAATAAAGGTTCTACTTCAAACACATCTAAAGCCGCCGAATGTACTTTACCGGTTTGCAATGCTGCTACTAAATCGGCTTCATTGATTAATGGACCTCTTGCTACGTTTACTATTCGCACTCCATCTTTCATTAATGCAATACTTGTTTGATTAATCATATGCTTACTGCTTGGTGTTAAAGCACAAGTTAACACCACAAAATCGGCTTCTTCTATTCTTTCAGGGAAATTGAGAATAGCATGAGCACCTGCTTCTTCTGCTGTACATGTTGCAAATGGATCATAAGCATGAATGGTTACATCAAATCCACTTAATCTTTTTATGGTAGAGCGTCCAATATCACCCAATCCAATTACTGCAACCGTTTTTCCAGCAACGCTCATGCCCGATGGTTTTATCCAATTGCCTTTTCGTACTTCTCGATCAATTAAATAACTTTCTCTTGCCAAACCTAGTAGGTAAGCCACACCTAAATCGGCTACTTCGCCACCAAACATTTGTGGTGTATTGCTAATAGGAATGCCTAAATCTTTACATGCAGCAAAATCTACATTATCTACTCCAACTCCCCATTTAACGGCTACTTTTAATTTTCCTGCTTTTCCTGCTTCAAATACTTTTCTGGTGGCTGGGTCATCGCCAATTATCCAAGCATCAACCGTTGGAACAATTTCTATCAACTGTTCTTCTGTTAACACCTGTACTACATTTGGAGTAACTAATTCTAAACCTTTCTCAGTAAAAATGGATCTAAATTCTTCCACTCTGCGTAGCATGGGTGGACATGTAATAAGAACTTTCATGAGGCTATATAAATTGAATAAGGATTATTTTATGGTGAATCGGGAATCGTGAGTGGTGATTGGTAAATCGTGAGTAGCAAGTTGTGAAGCGGTATAAGAAAGTAAAATTACTTTTTTAGTTATTCAACTTCTTCAACCATTTCAACAATTATGGAATATATATATTGAAATCATTTGTCTTTTAAAAATTCTGTAATTGTGACAATGGTAGTTTCACCAAACTTGTTCATTGCTAATAAATCTTTATCCCCTGTGATTAAAAAATCTGCTTTTCCATCAATAGATAATGAAAGTAAAAAATTGTCTTTGGGGTCTCTACAAATTTCAACAAGTGTGTTCACTTTAATATACACCGCATACTCTTCAATGGTTTCAAGAATTACTTCAATATCTTTAGCGGAAAAGAAACGCCTGAATTTTGGTCGTTGTACAACTTCTAAAAATTCGTCGAGTAATTCTTGACTAAAAACTAGCCTAGCGTTTCTAATGAAAATAATCTCATCGAGTTTACTAAAATCTTTGGTTATTAAAAAGCTAATCCAAAGATTGGTATCAATGATAATTCGCCACCCTTTATTTGGCATAACGTTTTGCTCTTACTAGCTCAACTTCTTTGGTTATTTCATCGAGTGTTGGGGCAGTCTTAGCTTTTGAACGCAATTTTTTCAATACAGCCGAAAAGCCATTTTTAGTAGTATCTTGAATAGCAATTAAATTTAAATCGGCTAAATCTTTCAGTAGCTTAACAGCTTTTGGATTTAATATGTCAATTCGAATAGTGTTCATATTATCAAATTTAAAAAATGATTTGAATATTCTATTTTCTTTTTAAACTCCTGTGCAATTAATTATTTAAAACATCAATCATCATTATTGTCTATTTATTTAAACCGTTTACTTCTTTATACAAAAACTCGGCAACTTTAAAATTTAGCTCTACATCAATATCCTGTGCTTCTATTTCAGGCATTTCAAATAAGAATGGTCGGTCACCTATTCTATTATGCTTTCTTAATAAGATTTCTTTTGAGAATAAGTACATACAAGAATTTTCCTCAAAAATGGGTGGTAAATCTTGAGTTCTTAATAAAATATTTTGATTGTGATTGATAGGTCTTGCCAACACATCCCAAAAACGTACATTTTTTCGAGTTACAGTAAATAAAGAATCGTACATGGGATAAATAGACAAGAATTGTTGAATACCTGCTTCAATAGTAGCTGATGTAAGTATTGGGTTGGTACTATGCGTTTGTAAATAAAAGTCGGCAGGAATTTGATTAATGGCATTCAATAACACATCATTCATGGCAATACTACCATCTCTTAAATGTTCCGGACGTTCCAATACTTGAACTGTAGGAAAGTGATTTTGCGTTAATTCAATTACAATTGGGCTATCCGTATCAATAACTACAGTACTGATAGATTGGCATGCCAATAAACTTTCTACTACATGAAAAAATAAAGGTTTACCTGCAAAATCTCTATAGTTTTTCCCAGGCACTCTTTCACTTGAGTGACGCATTGGTACCAATGCTGCTATTTTGTAGTTACTCATATTTTATTTGAAATCTATTGATGTTTTGATTTGGAAAAACCCACGCCAATCATCCTTTTTCTTATTTGAAGTTTTGAACGCCCCTCCAAGGAGTGGAAGAGCATTTTGCTAAGAATAGATTGCCACAGAAGCACGGATATACACTGAAATTATCAAATATAAAATCCGCTCAAATCCATCCAATCAGCGTCATCCGTGTTCCTATCCCTTGGCGAAGCCAACCCTCCTTTGCTTCATTGCCCTATGGTAAAACCATATTCCTTCGTAGAAGGAATAAAAATCCGTTTTCATCCATTCAATCAGCGTCATCCGTGTTCCCATCCCTTGGCGAAGCCAACATATTAAATCTTTCGCACCACAGCCCTTACAGGCGAACCTTCCAATCCTTCTAACTTTAAAGGCAAACAAATTAAATCGTACCAGCCTGCATCCACCTTCTCCAAATTAAGCGTTTCTACTATTACCACTTCATTTCGCAACAATATCTGGTGTGTTTCCGGCCCATCATGAAAACGCTGAATGGATAAATAATCAATGCCTATTAAATGAATGCCCTTATCAATCACCCATTGTGCACCTGTTGCATCGATACTGCTGAAATCTTCCTGAAAGTCGGTGAGCCCCTGCTCCCAATAAAATTGATTGTCTGTTTTCAATAAAAGTTTGGTACAGTTTGCAGGAATATTTGCATTTTCTAAATCGGTTGCAGTAATACTTTTTAAGCCCCTTATTTCAGCCACATAAGCTGTACCAATCAACTTATTTAAATCCATTTCATGTATGGCTTTTGCCTCATGTACAAAATGTAAAGGAGCATCTAAATGTGTTCCTAAATGAGCGTCAATGGTAAACGAAGACAAGTTATTGGTTTCAGCGGGCATCAGCATATGCCATTTGGCTTCAAAACCAATACTGCCATGCCATTTAGGTAATTGATTGGAAATAGGGTAAGTTAAATCTATATATGTATGCTCCATGGCTTAACTATATTCAATTTTTTTAGATGCTTTTGTTACAACGGGATCAATACTATCTTGCTGCTTGGTTAATGCATTGGGATAATAAAAACGGTTTTTCAATTCTTTTGTAATTGCTCCTTTTTGTTGATGACCTAAATAAGTACCATAAAACTGCATGAACCTAAAAACAACAATATTGTTTAACTCTTTCCAGAAACACCCTTTTTGAATGGCATGATAAGCATCTGAAAAAGTGTTGGATATAAATAATTTGATAAAGCCTAAAAAACCAACATGCACTTTGGGCATGATATGTTTTAATGCAATGGCTTCTCTTCTATATCGATTTTTTATTTTTTGGGGTGTTTCTTCATGTACATGTACAATTGCAGCATCAGCATCGTATACAATTCGGTATCCTTTTGCCATTATTTTATGTGCCCAATCTAAATCTTCTAATCCGGTTAGTGCTTCATCGTATGGCTGCTGTAACCATAAACTTTTCCTAACAGCACAATTGGCATTGTTACAAAATGGTGTTGACTGATTTTTGTTACTTACTTCAGGAAACCACTTATTAAATACCTGTTGTTCTGAAAAATGGGTTAAATCGTTACCCGTTTGCCTACCATACACTAAGCCAACACTATCACTTTTAAAAGGCTGCACCATTTTAGCAATCCAATCGGTATAAACAGGATACACATGTGCCGATGCAAACAATAAAATTTCTCCATTAGCTTGCTCACAACCCATATTTAAAGCCCTACCAAATGAAAAATCTTCTTTTGCAATAGAAATTATTTTCGCTCCCATATGTTTGGCTATAGAAACAGTAGAATCGGATGAACCTGAATCTACTACTATAACTTCAATCGAAAGCCCTGTTTCAAGTTCCTGCCTTTCGATGCCATCTAATAAACGACCAATATGTCGTTCTTCATTATGGGACCGTATGATGATAGAGCAGGTCATCATTTAATCAATGATTTAATAACTGACTTTATAAAAGCTCTTTTCTTACTGAAACTTAGAGATGAAAGCAACACAGCAGTAATACACTTTATTTTTTTATAGCCGAATGAAAATTTATTTGTGGTGATATTATACCTAGTTAATATTAATCTATCCGTATATTCTTGTTTATTAATACCTACACCACTTAATAAGTCAAAATCAGCACCTCCCTTTACACGCTGTATTTCAGATTCAACTTTATCTACAAATAATGGAACAGCTTTATTAAATTCAAATAGATTAACATTGTGCCCAATTTGAGAAGAGTGAACTCTGTAATTCCATGCAGTTTCTTTTGTAAATAAAACATCCCCATTTAAAGCCCCAATTTTAAACCACAACAAATCATCACTATACAAATATTTAGATAACCCGGAATTCATAAACCCACCAGCTTTAATAAAATGCTCTTTTAAAAAGACTATTCCAGGAATCATCATGTCAATGCGTTGATCAATCCTACCTTTTATAAAACCATTAAAATCCAAAACCCCAAGATTGGTGTTATTAGCTGGCGAAACAAACTCACTTTTTTCATTGATTCGATTGAATGAAACCATTATAAAATTACTTGTTGCCAAATATTTTTGAATTACTTCATGCAAAATTGAATCAGCTTCGTCATCATCTCCAAAAATCAAAACATGGTCATTGCTGCATGCATTTACGGCATTTGTCCAGGAACTTAAAGGATTGAGTTGACTGCCCGATTTAATAATCTTGACAGGACTATTTGGAAATTCATTTATTATAAACTGATCAAGGTTTTGACCAACACTGTTATCATAAACTATTACTTCATCAAATGGAATCGTTTGGTCTAATAATGACTGAATTGCTTTTTTTAAATAAAACTCCCTTCCAATTGTAGGTAAGGTAACTGAAAGCTTAGGCATTTTTTAGTTTAAGTCCTCTTAATACACAATCATCTGTCCAATAATATTTCCACTCTGCAAATCTGCCTGCTAAATGCAAACTTGCTTTTTCATTAACTTGATAGTTATCCCAATTGGTCATTGGATGTAAATCCTGCTGGTTGCGTACCAAACCAAATTGAGTTAAATATTCCAAAATGGTATTTAAAGAATCCTTTCTTTCATGGTCACAAATAACATTTGCCCATTGTACCCATTTGGTATGGCATCCTGTAATAGAAGCTTCATCTTTTATTAAACCCATCTCTACTATTTCCTGCTTCACTTTTTCGGCTATCACTTCTATGCTTTCTTCCAATGGTTTATACTTAGAAAAATATACTTCTACTTGTACACCTGTTTGCCCAGTTGGTGCATTGTTTGGAGACAGTAATTCTGTGCAATTAATTCTTGTGCTGTATTTATCCTCATCGTACACATACATCCAGTTATAATCTAATAAAGTAGTATGATTGGATGTAATGTTTACCAATAAAACAGAAGAGCAAGCTAACTTTTTTGCTGCTTCTTTTATAGTATCAGGAGCATCACTTTTAGCAATTAATTCTGGCAAAGGCATGGTAACAATTAACTGATCATAATGAACTATAAGCCCATCACTAAATACAAGTTGCTTATTGTTGAATGATATTGAACTAAGCTCCTTATTCAGTTGCGTTTTAATTCCTTCTTTTATTTTGTTGGTATAGGAAAAATAGCCTCCCTGCTGAGGGTACCTGATTTTATTGATATAATGTGTTTGCACTTCCAATGCTTGTAAATAACCAGCTTTAACATCTTCAACATTCGGATAAAAAACACGTTCGCCCACCCAGTCTGTGGTCAATAATTCAGGATCTACTGTCCAATATTTTTTGGTATATGCTCTTGGAAAATGCTTATAAAATATTTCTCCAAATGCAGCTTTTAGCCATTGTGCATAGTTAGAAGGTTGTGCATAGCTATCTAACTTTTCCCTGCTTTCTAAAAAATCTTTCAAACAAGCATCACGTAATGGTTGAGGAATAGCAAAGAGATTGGATTGTGCAGGATGTGGTATCCAAACTCCTTTATAATAATTGGCAGTTTCTACAGGATATTCCAAAAATTGTTGCTCCACATTATCAGCAAACAATTGCTTTACATATTCATGTTTGGTAAAAGATACATGTGGCCCCTCGTCCCAAGTAAAGCCGTCAATTATTTCAGTGTGTATATGACCACCCAAATAATTTTTTTTCTCATATACCACACAGTTCTCATGCCCTAAATGATAGGATGCACTGATACCTGCCAAACCTGCTCCTAAAATGGTGTACATTAAACTGCCTGAATATATTGTTTAATCATATCAACTACATAATCGTAATGTACTTCTTCTAATCCCGGCCAAACACCTAACCAAAATGAACGGTTCATTACTATATCGGTATTTTCTAAATTGCCTACAATTCTTTTTTCTATATTCAAATAAGCAGGTTGCTTGGTTAAATTTCCTGCGAACAATAATCTAGTTCCTATTTTATTGTCTTCTAAAAAACGTACTAGATCGTTTCTGTTTATTGGGCTGTTTTCTCTTACTGTAATTAAGAAACCAAACCAACTTGGATTACTGTTTGGCGTTGGTTCTGGAAGTATAAAATGTTCTTCAAACTGTTTTAATTTGCTGTACAGTATGCTGTAATTCTCTCTCCGCTTAGCAACAAATGCATCTGCTTTATTCAACTGACTTAACCCTATTGCAGCTTGTGTATCGGTAACTTTTAAATTAAACCCTATATGAGAGTAGGTATATTTATGGTCATAGCCACAAGGCAATTCACCCAGACATTGATCAAATCTTTTGCCACAGGTATTGTCTTTACCTGGTTCACACCAACAATCTCTACCCCAATCTCTAAAACTTTCGGCTATTTTTTTAAGTGAAGCATTGTTAATAAGTACTGCACCTCCTTCGCCCATTGTAATATGATGTGCAGGATAAAAAGATAAGGTTGCAACATCACCAAATGTGCCAGTTTTTTTATCGTTATAAGTAGCCCCCAAACTATCGCAATCATCTTCCACCAACCACAAATTATATTTTTTGCAAATTGCTGTTATTATACCTAAATTAAATGGGTTGCCCAAAGTATGGGCAAGCATAATTGCTTTTGTTTTTGGAGTAATAGCATCTTCAATTCTTTCGGCAATGATATTATAAGTTGGTATATCTATATCAATAAAAACAGGTATGCAACCAAATTGTATCAACGGGTTTACCGTTGTTGGAAAACCTGCAGCAACAGTGATTATTTCATCTCCAGGTTTGATAGCTCTATCGCCTAATTTAGGACTTGTTAGTGCATAAAATGCTACTAAATTGGCTGAAGAACCTGAATTCACCAATAAAGAAAATCGGCTTCCAAAATAACTTGCTAAATCTCTTTCAAATTTAGCTGCATATCTACCTGTTGTTAACCATCCATCTAATACTGCATCAACACCAAATAATAAATCGTTTACGTCTAACACTTTTCCTGTTACTGGTATATAATCAGTACCAGGAGTAATTGTTCTGTTCACTTTTGGAGCAATTATTTCTGCTAAGGTTTTATTTAGCGGTTCATCTATATTTATAAGACTCATATATTCCAGTAATATTGAATTGTATGTGATAAATTTGTTTCTACTGTATCAAATGCAAAGCCCAGTTCTTTGGCTAAATCCGAACTGTTATAAAACTCATGATATTCACCCTTTCGCTGAGGTATTGCATCCCAATTCCAAAGAGTATCATCAAAGGTTGGTAATTGCTTAGCAATTTTATGGGATAACTCTTTTATAGAATAAGTTTTACCCGTACCTACATTTATACAAGAAGGTAACTGGCTAAAATCCTGATTATTAATCAGTGTTAAAATAAATCTAGCAAAGTCACCAACAGAGCAATAATCTCTCCTTTGTAATCCAGATGACAAATCAACTTTGATTTTGTTCTTTTGGGACAAAATCAGGTAAGGAACTATCTTACTTTCATCTTCATGTAATCCAAACATGTTAAAAGGCCGCAGGATAATAAAACGATTATTCAACTTTTTTTGCAGCAGATAATTTGAAGCCATTAACTTACTAATGCCGTAATGCGTTAATGGTAAAGTTGGCGATGTTTCTGATAATTCTATTATGGATAAATCGTATTCAAAGGCTGTACCTATGTGAATGATTCTAACAGCAGGTACTGTGTTGGACAGGTATTCAAAAAATGAAACTGTTTTTAAATAATTAATCTCATAAATTTTATTAACCTCTTTTTCTGTTTTTACAACTCCGTAACCAATACAGTTAATGATTACCGAAGGAGCCAGTTTATCTATTTCACTCCACGAATTCTCGTTTGTCAAGTCAAACCAAATAATTCCTTTATCAGTTTGATCAGCGTATCTTACTGATTGAACTACTTCAAAATGCTGTTTTAAAACTGATGCAATATTTCTTCCAACAAAACCAGTAGCACCTAATACCAATATCGTTTCTTTTGCATTAAGCAAGATGGTAAGCTTGAATATCTGCTTTTACCAATTGTAAAGCATTGACTTGATTTTGATTAAATGCCTTATACCAAAACAATGTTTTATCAATTGCCAAAGTAGCCGTGTATTTAGGATGCCAATTCAATTGTTCTTTTGCTTTTGTAATATCCAACTGCAATAAACCAGCCTCATGAACTGCATTTTTTAAATCAGGTATTTCATAGTTACCAATTCCCCAAACATTGATGGCTTCTTCAACTATTTCTTTTACGGTAAGATTATCTGCCAGCCGAGGTCCAAAATTATAAGCATCTGCAAATGCAACAGGGTTTTCAGTTTGTTTAGCTGCTAAAGTTAAGTAACCACTCAATGGCTCCAATACATGCTGCCATGGTCGAACTGCTTTTGGATTTCTTACCTGTATCGTTTGTTGTGCCGATAATGCCTTCACAATATCTGGTATAATTCTATCTTTTGCCCAATCGCCACCACCAATTACATTGCCTGCCCTTGCTACAGAAACAGATTTTTTGTGGTCGGCATATTTTGCTGGATTGAAAAAGGATTTCCGGTAAGAATCTATGACTATTTCTGCTGCTCCTTTACTTGCACTGTATGGGTCGTATCCGCCCAATCTGTCATCTTCTTTATAGGCTTGTCCCGTTTCGTAATTATGATACACTTTATCGGTAGTAATCATAACAGCAATACAAGGTTTTTCTACAAAACGTAAAGCATTCAATACATTGGCTGTGCCTGTAGTATTTACTTCAAATGTATAAACCGGATTTCGATAAGATTCTATCACCAATGGCTGAGCTGCCAGATGAAAAATATAGTCTGGCTGGAAATCAAGTATCTCCTGCTTTATTCTTTCCTTATCCCTGATATCGGCAATCACCGATTCACATAAATTAGTCCCATCTATTGCATAGAACAAATCATGGCTATTTTCAGGTTCTAAAGCATACCCTTTTATTTCGGCACCCAATAAATGCAACCAGGCCAGTAACCAGCTTCCCTTAAAACCAGTATGCCCGGTTATAAATACTTTTTTTCCTTTAAATAATTGTTCCAAATTCATATTACCATGTTTTCCAGGGTGCAGTGCCATTGTTCCATTCCTGTTCCAACTCTTGTTTATCTCTTAACGTATCCATTGGCTTCCAGTAACCGCTGTGTTTAAAAGCTGCCATTTCATTTTGTGCAGCAATTTTTTCCATAGGCTCCTTTTCCCAAACAGTACTGTCGCCTTTTATAAAATCAAATACATTGGGCTC
This sequence comes from Asaia bogorensis, assembly GCA_943371535.1. GTDB lineage: Bacteria > Bacteroidota > Bacteroidia > Chitinophagales > Chitinophagaceae > UBA1930. The sequence goes on from CALRVE020000063.1 coordinate 13,334, forward strand.
ACAAACAAAAAAACCACCATTAATCCAAGAACCATCGCCTTTGGGCTTTTCTAAAAATGAAGTAACTGTATTCCCCTCACTTAAATTCAATGCTCCAAATCTTCCAGATGGTTGCACTGCTGTTACTGTAACCATCTTCTTATTGGCTGTATGAAAGTCAACCAAGGCTTTAATATCTACATTGCCAACACCATCGCCATAAGTTAACAAAAAAGGTTCGTTTCCAATATATTTTTGAATGCGTTTTATTCTACCACCCGTCATGCTTGCTTTACCGGTATCAACCAAAGTTATTTTCCATGGCTCGGCATCCGATTGATGGGTTTCGATACTGTTGTTTTTTAAATCAATAGTCACATCTGACTGATGCAAAAAATAGTTGGCAAAATACTCTTTGATGATATATCCCTTATATCCCAAACAAATAACAAATTCATTAAACCCATAACTGGAATATATTTTCATGATATGCCAAAGAATGGGTTTATCACCAATATCCACCATGGGTTTAGGTCGTAAAGACGTTTCTTCACTCAATCTTGTACCCAATCCACCTGCAAGTAATACTACTTTCATGTTTATTGTATTGTTGTATTAACCGGAAAGAAAACATTGCCCCAATTATCTCTCCAATCTGCAAAATGCTTTCCGTTAAATTTATTAATCTCAAATGAAATAACTTCCCTTACTACATCAAAATCTTTTAATCCAGTTGCAGGATTTCCTTTTCCTACAGAGAAACTTAAGAAATAGTCGCCTTTGGCAAGATGGTGTCTAGGCAATGTGCAGTTTATAATTTTAGTTTCGCCTTTTTTAATAGACAAGTTTTCTTCTCCAAAAAAAGTTCCCACAGGTTTATCCTTAACATCCCAAATTGAACCTGCCACCCTAAAACCATCTATATCTTCTCTGCTTTTAATTTCCAGATGAACTACTAGTGGTTCATCGCTTGAAAAAGCGACTTCATTATTTCCAAAAAATACTTCTTCTATTCGAATCTCTTCGCTTCTTGTAATACCCCCTCTATGCTTTTCGTTGGTTATTACCCTGATACCTCTATTGAGGCTTTTTTTATTTAAAGCAATATATTGCCCCACTATATCATCAATTAATCCAGTTGACTTTATAAGTCCGTGTTGCAACAAAATAGCACTATTACACAAGTTGGCAATAGCATCCATATTGTGGCTAACAAACAAAATGGTTCTTCCATCTTTTTTAGAAACATCATTCATTTTGCCCAAACACTTTTTCTGGAACTCTAAGTCACCAACCGCTAAAACCTCATCAATAATTAATATTTCTGGTTCTAAATGAGCTGCCACTGCAAAAGCTAAACGTACATACATACCACTACTGTAACGTTTAACAGGCGTATCTATATATCGCTCCACACCACTAAAATCTACAATTTCATCAAACTTGCTCTTAATTTCATGCTTACTCATGCCTAGAATGGCACCATTTAAAAAGATATTGTCTCTGCCACTCAATTCAGGATGAAAGCCTGTGCCTACTTCTAGTAAACTAGCAATTCTCCCTTTAATTTTTATGCTTCCAGTGGTAGGAGCTGTGGTTTTAGATAATATTTTTAGTAAAGTACTTTTCCCAGCCCCATTACGCCCAATAATACCTAGTACTTCGCCTTGTTTAACTTCGAAGTTTATATTTTGTAATGCCCACACATAATCGCTACTTCCTTTTTGGGATCTATCATTGGCTTCACCAATTTTTAAGAAGGGGTCTTCTTTCCCCCTTACCTTAGCCCACCAACGGTTTAAGTCGTGGCTTAACGTGCCAGTACCAATTTGTCCAAGCCTATATTGTTTAGATACATTTTCTACTTTTATTACGGTGCTCATGGGTAGTTACGAGTTGCTAGTTAGGAGTTAAGGGTTACAGGTTACTGGATGATGGACGACGGACGACAGTCGATAGTCCATAGTTGATTTTATTGAGCATTGAATATTGTACATTGAATATTGAGCATTATAGCCGATGGAAGATGGACGATAGTCAATGGACGATGAACGATTATGATTGATTAACTTTTTCAACCCCATCAACTTTTTCAACACTCTTTACTTATTCTACTCTCCTAATAATATTTGAATCTCTACTCTCAAGATTGGAAGATGTTTAATAACTATACCCCAAATCACATCGTCTGAAACAGTATCATAGCCATGAATAATTCTGTTTCGTGTATCTACAATTTTTCTTGAGTTTGAAATCGTTATCGTCTCATCCCGTTTTAAAATTCTGCTAAGGGCTTCCCCAATTATTTCAATATTTCGTTCAACTGCTCTTTTTGTTCTCAAATCATTTTGATATTGTAGAAACTCTTTTGTTTCGTTATTGAAAAAACTTTCGATTTCTACAATAGCGTTCAAAATATCATAAAGCCAAACTTTTATATCATTATCCATAAACAAGTTGTCGTTGGCTATTTACAGACTGTTTAAAATAGGGGTTTTTAATAGCTTTCTCTTCTAAAAGATCAATTGGCCTTTTGAATATATCCTGTAATGCAAATTTAAACTCGAAGTAGTTATCTGCATAATCTTCCACTGCAATAGTAGAAAAGTCTACAATCAAATCTACATCACTTTCATTATTGAAATTCTCTGTTAGCACCGATCCAAAAGCATACAAACTTTTAACCTTGTGTATTTTACAAAGTTGATTTATTTGTGTGGTATATTTTTCAAGTTTATTCATGTTTATTGACGATGGACGACAGTTGATTGAATTGAATATTGAGCATTTTAGAGAATAGATGAAAGCGAACAGATGACAGATGACGGTTAATAGTCAACATATCACGGTTGATAGACGACGGTTGATTTACCTATTTATTTTATATACCCTATATACTTTACCTACTTTATTTTCCCTATTTACCTTATCTACTTTATCTACTTTCTTACTCATTCCATCATAATCTACCACTTCACTTAT
>CALRVE020000064.1:0-16131 GCA_943371535.1 Asaia bogorensis
TCATAATCTACCACTTCACTTATCCTTTTCACCAATTCACTATTTACTACTCACTAGACTATTAAACCCAAATTACCTTTTCCTAATTCCTCTGCACTCATGGTTCGACTACGCTCACCACTAACCACTCACGTTTCTTAACCATGAGATGTCTCCTAGCGTCGACATGACATTAATAATGAAAATTTTCCCCCACCCACTATTCCCCACTCACCACGACTAGCGATTCCTTTACACTGTATCCATAAAGCTTTTTTCAGTTTTATTAAATACGATTATTCCTATAAATAAACTAATGATCATCCAAATAAAACTGTACAATAAATTATTTATTTGAAAACTTCCAGTTCCAAAAACGGCATACTTAAACCCTTCTACAACGGCAGTTAGCGGATTGTAATGAATAAGATAAGCATACTTGCTTTTCTCGGCTAAGTAAGATGCAGGATAGGCAATTGGTGTGGCATACATTAATAATTGCACACCAAAACTAATTAGTACACTAAAATCACGGTACTTAGTTGTTAAAGAAGAGATGATTATTCCAAAGCCTAAGCCCAAACCAGCCATTAAAAGTACCAAAACAGGTATCAATAACCATGATGTACCAAAATGAAAATTCCCTTTGGTAACACCATAATAAATAAGGACACTTAATAATAATAAAAACTGAATAGCAAACTTGATGATATTAGATATTATCACCGATAATGGCATGATTAATCTTGGGAAATATACTTTTCCAAATATGCTAGCATTTCCAACAAAAGTGTTAGAAGTACCACCTAAGCAGGATGCAAAATAGTTCCAAATAGTAATTCCACTCATGTAAAAAGGAATCGCTTCTACACCGTCGGTAGGAATTCTAGCAATTTTACCAAAAACTATTAAAAACATTACCGTAGTTAATATAGGCTGTATAAAATGCCATAACGGTCCTAAAATAGTTTGCTTGTAAGCTGCAACAAAATCACGTCGAACAAACATTACTAATAAATCTCTATACCGCCACACTTCACCCAATCGAATATCTAGCAGGGATGTTTTAGGTGATATTTCTTCGGTCCAATTTTCCATTCAATATTATTTTTTTAAGTATCGCTTGTATTATTTTGAATTGATTAAGCTGATTTTTTTTGAGTTGAGGTTTAAGGTTTAAAGTTCTTTCCCCTACTATCCACTCATGGTTCGACTACGCTCACCACTTGCCACTCGCCACTCACGATTCATGTTCCTTAACAAGGAGATGTCTCCTAACGTCGACATGACATTCAATATGAAATTCTATCTTCTGTCTTCTCCACCTCTACCTTTTACCTTCTACCCTCTACCTTTTACCTTCTACCCTCTACCTTCTACCCTCTACCATCTACCTTTTGCCTTCTACCTTCTACCCTCTACCTTCTACCCTCTACCTTCTACCTTTTACCTTTTACCTTTTGCCTTCTACCCTCTACCTTCTACCCTCTACCTTCTACCTTCATTCTTCTACTTCCTAAAAATTCTCTGCCACCAACTCATTTTAACTTGATCGTCAAAATAGCCTTTTTTATTGGCATCGAAATAAGGGTCTTTCTTTTTGCCTCCATAAATATATCTGCCATAGCCATAACCACCTTGACCATATTTATACATATAACCGTAGCCATAACCATAACCATAGCCATAATAACCATACCTGCCAGCAAGATTTACATCATTCACTACAATAGCCATATTGGTTAATTTACCTTCTCGTTTTAAATCATTGATAAACTCCAGTTGTTTTTTGAAGGTATAACGTTGCCTTACAATATACATAACAGCATCAACATGTTTCATTAGTGCAAAAGAATCGCTTACTAAACCAACAGGGGCAGAATCTACTACAATATAATCGTAATGAGTTTTAAGGTATTGAAAAAAAGATTCCATTCTACTCCCAATAATCAATTCTGCTGGGTTGGGAGGAATGGGGCCGGTATTGTAAACATGTAAATTGGGGTTTTTGCTAAGTGTTTTATATAATGTAGCAGGATCATTGGCTTGACCAATTAAATAATTGGTAATACCTCTATCATTATTATCCTCAATTTCTTTAATATTAATACCCTTTAACTTACGCAAGTCAAATTCTAACAAGGCTACTTTTTTACCAGTTAATGAGAGTACTGCTGCTAAGTTTAAACTAATAAAAGACTTTCCTTCACCACTAATAGAAGAAGTAACCAAAAAAGTACTTGCCAATTGGTCGTTTTCGTTTTTTGGCAAAATAAATTGCAAATTACTACGCAATATTCTAAATTGTTCGGCCACAATATTTCTACTATTTTCCACAACCAAAGTATCGCTATTGTCCACATGGCTTATTTCGCCAGCAATAGGTATATCGGTTCTGGTAGCAATATCTTGTCGTGTGGTAATTTTATCGTTCAATACATCTATTAAATAAATAAATGCAATGGGAAATAATAAACCCAAAATAAGGGCAAATACTTTTATTTGGCTGGCTTTAGGCTCAACAGGTAAACTTGAAGAACCTGCACCATCCATTTCTTGATAATTAGATTTAGTAGAAATAGAAGAAATAGCTGTTTCTTCTCTTTTTTGCAACAAATACAAGTATAGTTTTTCTTTAATTTGTTTTTGTCGAGCAATATCTTGATAAAATTTTTCTTTTTCGGGTAAGGTAGATAAACTTCCTAATGCTGTATTAAAACGGTCTTCAAAGGTTTTTAATTTTTCTTTTTTAATGTTTTTTAAACTAGCAGCGGCTTCTAAAATGCTTGCTTTAATTTGTGTAATTTGAGTTTCTATTTCGGCAACGGTATTGTTTTCTCTTACAGTAACATTCAATGCCTTTTCGTATTGAATTAAAAGCTGATTATACTCCCTGATTAGATTAGAAAAAGTTGCATCAGATATTTCAAAAGTAGAAGGGATTACTTTTGATTTATTGAAACTTTTATTGTTTTTTACATAATCGCTGATAATATCTAGTACACCAATTTCTACATTCAAACCTTCTACAATGTCTTCCGATTTTAATAACCTGCCTTGGTAATAGGTATATTCACCTAGTACATCAAAAAATCTTCCGTCTTTCTTAAAATCTCTTACTGCACCCTCTAAATCGCCTAAATCTTTACCTACCATGTTTAAACGACCATCTATGAAATTAATGGTATTTACAGACGTTTCCTTTTTTAATTCTACATCGCTATTAATAATTTCACCTACTAAAGTATTAAGAATATCTTCCCCTTTTTTCCTGTTTTCGCCTACAATGCTTAGCATTAAAATACTTGTTTTACTAGATAAAGTAGATACAGACAAAGCCCCCTGTAATTGAGCAGCAGCATATTTTACTGGCAACCATTTAATAACAAAAGGATCTGTATTGGCTGTAATAAAGCGGTCTTTTTTAATAATTCGAAAAGAAAAATTATTTAGTTGTATAGAATCGTTCCATTTATAATTAATCAATCCTTTAGTAGTTTCTATTTTACCCCCTTTATCATCCATACTAGCAAAACGAATATTAAATACTTTGCTAGAATCTTGAATATTTAGTGGAATGAACGCTATAGGCGATGCAGTATACGCATCGTACGTTTTAATGTTTCCTTCTTTAGCATAATATATATTGAAACCACCTTTTTCTACTACTCGTTCTAATAGTTTTCTAGAACGAATGAGTTGCATTTCATTTTCTAAATTAATAGACCGTACCCCACTAACAGCTTGATTGATTAAATCTTGCTGTGCCTGATTACTACCACTATTCACTAACATTTGTACACTAGCCCTATAAATAGGTACTTTATATCGAATATACATAAGGGCAGTACCTAAAAATATTACCAATGAAAGTATAAACAATGGTAAATAACTGAGGTATTTTACGATAACTTCTCGTAGCGAAAATTTCGCTTTTTCGTCTTTTGGCAAAGCCTGCATGTTAATAGTATTATTTTGCATGAATCGTTGAACTCAATTTATCTTCTAATGGCAAAAAGTACCAATATTGTATTAATAATAGATAACGCAAAACCGGCAGTTTGCGTAATTGGTTGAATGTTTTGTGTTACCTTTCTACCGTTGATGGCCTGAAAAAAACGATCCTCGGCACTTACATATAACACATCGTTTTGTTGTAGTTGAAATGCAGGAGATTCGTACATTTTAGCATCTCGTAAATCAATAAAATAAGTAGTTCTTTTTCCAGAATCTTCTCTAATAACCATTACATTATCTCTTTTACCATCGTCACTCAAACCATTAGAAACAGCAATTGCGTCTAAAATTGTTGCACGTTCGGTTTTAAAAATTTTTGCTCCCCTACCCCCAACTTGGCCAAAAACATTAACAGTAAAGCCTTCTAAACGTACATCAATGTATATATCTTTAATATACTTGCCCCACTCAGCAGCTAACAAATCTCTTACTTGTATACAAGTTAGGCCAATTACTTTAACAGAACCTAATTTGGGAAAATTAATTTCACCTTGATTATTTACTGTGTAAATACCGTCTTTAGAGCCCATTTTATATACCCCAATTTGTTCTTGATTGGCTGTGGCTAGCGTACTTACTTGAACAATTATATTATCGCCCACTTTAAGTGTAAGGTCTCTAAAAACAAATGGTTTTGTACTGTCGAATCCGGTTTGAAACATTTCATAGGATTGACGCAATTCTTTTACTCCTTTGCAACTTGTACATAGCAATAACCAAAAACAGGCTATTACTACAAATGGAAGGTATTGTTTTTTCATAACGGGGAATAGATAAAAAAGAAATTTTTGAGCTATAAACATAGCTTCGCCATCTCACTCACATAAATGAGGCCTCAGGGGGATAAAAAACAAAAAGTATAGCCAATAAAGAAATACTTCATTGCTATACTTTTGGCTAATTATAAGGACTTTAAATAAAATTGTATCATAAAACAGTTGGTAAACCCTGCTCTTACATTCATTGCAATGCAAACTCAGGCTAAGAGCGTTGCAAATATAAGGAAATTAGTATCTGATTATTTCCCATTTTTCTGGCTCATTTGAACCCCTTTGATTTACGTCTGTAAAAGGCATAAGAATGAATGTTCATTTTTAAATGTCATCCCAACGATAGGAGGGATCACATTATTAAAGAACGTGAATGGTGAATCTGCTAGTGGAAAGTAGGGTCGGAACGCTGTAAGCGGTCTGAACCGAATTTGAGAAACGTGAATCGTTAGCTGTGAATCGCTAGTAGGTAGAAAATAGAATTGAAAATTGAGCATTGAGCATTGAGCATTAGTAACCAATATTCAATGTTCAACAATCAATGTTCCTTTATTAAATCCTAATTAGCAATGTCATCCCGACGAAGGAGGGATCTCATTATTAGGGAACGTGAATAGTGAATCTGCCAGTTGAAAGTAGGGTCGGAACGCTGTAAGCGGTCTGAACCGAATTTGAGAAACGTGAATCGTTAGCTGTGAATCGCTAGTGGGTAGAAAATAGAATTGAAAATTGAGCATTGAGCATTGAACATTAATAACCAATATTCAATGTTCAACAATCAATGTTCATTTATTAAATCCTAATTAGCAATGTCATCCCAACGAAGGAGGGATCGCATTATTAGGGAACGTGAATGGTGAATCTGCCAGTTGAAAGTAGGGTCGGAACGCTGTAAGCGGTCTGAACCGAATTTGAGAAACGTGAATCGTTAGCTGTGAATCGCTAGTGGTAGAAAATAGAATTGAAAATTGAGCATTGAGCATTGAGCATTAATAATCAATATTCAATGTTCAACAATCAATGTTCATTTATTAAATCCTAATTAGCAATGTCATCCCGACGATGGAGGGATCACATTATTAAAGAACGTGAATGGGAAGTGGTAAATCGCTAGTGGTGAGTGGTGAGTGGTGAGTGGGGTTAACAAACCTTAAACTTTAAACATTCAACCTTAAACTTCTTCAATCGTGAGTGGCTAGTGGGAATTCCAACCTTCAACCTCCAACTTTAAACCTTCTACTAGGAAAAGCAAGTTTCTAATGAACATTGTTAATAAACGTTAATATTTTTTAAAATCTGTGGCTGTTTTTCTGAAACCCGTTGCATCTTATCCAAAAAGCGGTTAGTTTAGTGTTCTAATTTATTTTTATGCGTAAACTACTGCTTTTGTTCATAATAATAATAACCTGTCAGTGGGTAATGGCCAATAATGGTGGCGTAGAGAAAAAAGGTGACCCAATGATTAGTGGTACTGTTACCGATGCCAATTCAAAAAAGCCACTTGCTGATGTAAGTATTACAGCTGTTCATACCATTACCAAAGCCGAGCATACGATTTCTACGGATATAAATGGAAATTTTAAAATTTCCCAGCTTCCATTGGGTACGTATAAGTTTAAGTTTGATAAAGACAATTATAAACCTGCCGAAAAAAACAATATTACTGTTAAATCAGAGCATACTACCAAATTGAATATTGAGCTGAGCAATTATAAAGATGAAGAATTGGAAGATAGTAGAAATTGGAATTTGAAATTTGGATTTTAATTTTTTTGCTCGCAGAAATCGCAGATAACGCTGATTTTTTTCACACAAAGTTACTAAGAAGACGAAGTACACTAAGTTTATCAATTGACGAATTGGCGAATTGATGGATGAGCGAATTAGCACCTCTTCAAATAACTCTTTGTGACCTCTGTGTTTAAATATTGCTCACAGAAATCGCAGATAACGCTGATTTTTTTCACACAAAGCTACTAAGAAGACGAAGTACACTAAGGTGAAGGTTTAAAGTTGTCACACCACTCACGATTCGTTAATTTCATTTCCTACATAACCGCTTAATGATTGATACATGAGCTGGAAATTCTGCAATCAATTCATCGGCTTTAGCCAATTCAAAATCTGTAAAATCAAAACCTGGTGCTACGGTACATCCTACAAAGCTAAAATTAGTTTGTTCGGCTGGCTCACTAGCAAACCAACAATTGGCGGGTACTACAAACTGAAAAGTATCGCCATTGATAATATCATTTCCTAAACGAGTTATCGTTAAATTTCCATTGGGATATAATACATATACTAACAAAGTTTCACCTGCATAAAAGTGCCAACACTCGTCACTTTTAATTCTATGAAAAGCCGAAAAATTGCCTTGTTCTAGCAAAAAATAAATGGCGGTAGAAAAATATTTTTTCTCGTTGAAACGAACTGGTAAAGCAGCTTGAGGAATAGATTCAGCTGAACGATAAGTCTCTTTATAATAACCACCCTCTGGGTGTGGCAACATGTTAAACTGTTGCACTAATTGTTGTACGGTAAGCATATACATTGAATTCAACTAATTATTTATTTTCCTGTAAAAACAGCTTTACGTTTTTCTAAAAATGCTGTAGTGCCTTCTTTCATATCTTGGGTGTCGAAACAATTACCAAACTCATCAATTTCAACTCTATATCCATTTTGTGTTTCATCCCAAACAGCATTCGCTGCTTTTATACATGCAGCCACCGCTAAAGGTGCTTTTGTATTAATGAGTATTAACAAGTTTTGTGCTTTTGATAGTAATTCTTCCTGTGGTACAACATTATTTACCAATCCATATTGTAAAGCAGTACTAGCATCAATCATATTTCCAGAAATGAGCAGTTCAATTGCCCTGCCTTTACCAATCAATTGCACCAATCTTTGTGTACCTCCATAACCAGGAATTAAACCTAGGTTTACTTCGGGTTGTCCAAATTTTGCATTTTCTGAAGCTATTCTAAAATGACAAGCCATTGCCAACTCACAACCTCCACCTAATGCAAAGCCATTTACACAAGCAATGATTGGTTTTGGACTATTTTCTATTTTGGTAAAAATATCTTGTCCACGTTTTGCCAACTGCTTTGCGTCATCTTTTGATAAACCTCCAAACTCAGTAATATCGGCTCCTGCAACAAATGCTTTAGTGCCTGCACCTGTTATAATTACAGACTGTATTGAAGTACTGCTATATACTTCATTCATTAAATTATCTAAATCGGTAAATACATCTTTATTTAATGCATTTAATTTATCTGGACGATTGATGGTTACTGTAAGTATTCCATTTTCTAATTGGGTAAGCAATGTGGTATAGTTCATATTATTTATAATTAATTATTCATTATCAATTGTTCATTATTCATTGTGCATTGTTAATTGTCAATTGTTCATTGCCAATTGTTCATTGTTACAAAAATCGTTTAATCAATCTTAAAGAATGAGTTCTTTCATTGGTTTCGGAATTTACAATTCCCATATTATCTATTTTATCAATTCTCACTTTTCCTGAAGCATGTATAATATGTTCATCATTTAAAATAATGCCTACATGGGTTATTTTACCTTCTTCATTATCAAAAAAAGCTAAATCGCCCAATTGAGCTTCTTGTAAAAAACCTACTGCTTCTCCAATAGCTGCTTGTTGATAGGCATCTCTTGGCAAAGCAATATCGAGCATTTTAAAAACTTGCTGAGTAAAACCACTACAATCTATGCCAAAAATGCTTTTTCCACCCCATAAATATGGTGTGTTAATGTAAGGGCGAAACACTTCGTAAATATCAATTTCTGCATTTAGTTCATTTAAATGAAAAGGTGTTTCAGTAAAACGAATAATGGTATTTCCAATTACCAATTCCTCGTTCTTAAAACAACCTATAAAACTTCCCCCCACTAAAAAAATAGGTTTATCGTTACAAATAGCATGCGTAATTGGTTCTGCTGTAAGCAATTGATGATTGGTGTTAAAAAAATGATCATCAACCTCCGTCAGCTGACTCTTTTGACACCAACCTTCATAGCCATCATATACACTCTTAATTTGCCAAAAGTCTTTTGTAGTATTCAACACTTCAACACATTCACCTAATAATAATTGGCTCACCATTTCACTTCTATGTGCTGCTTCTTTACGTAAAGGTGCTACAGATACAATAGCTGCTGCTTTCATGTTTTAATAATTGATCTAAGATGAATATTTTCTAAAAACGAATGAAATACTTGATTCAAAATTTTCAACAAGCACATTTTCTGATTTAAGGTATCAAAATAAAAACCTAACTTACTTGTATTAACAAGAAAGTAAAAATTAAAAACATTCACTCCCAATCAAGTCGTTATTCAATTGAATGTTTTTCCACTTTTGTCTTGACACAAAAGTGGAGTAAAAAGTCAAGGCTTTATTAAAAATGCTAAAAATTTCAACGATTGTCTAAAGAAAAACTAGCTCAAACAAAAGAATAAATTCTAACAGTTGTATGACTTACAATCACAAAACATCATTCAACAGTATCACTTTAGTTTTTCTTCTTAACAACATTCATTGAAATTTTCTTAACGCATTTTTCATAAGGCCGTTTGAACGATAACTTAATGTAAAACAAATCTAAATGTATACTATTATGCTTTCGAAAAAAGAAAAAAGTAATTGATCGGTTATAAAAATGAATGAACAGAGTTTCAGAATATTTTACAAATAATTATTTAGGACTCACACTTGTTTCAGGTGCAACGCCTCTTATTTCATATACACTATCTACAATATAAGTACTCATTCCACGCCAAGGTAATGTACCAAAATAGCGTACATAATGTAAATTCACTTCACGTCCAGAATTCTTTTCCAGTTGTGCAGCAACCTTATCATCTATTACGCTAAATACAAATTCGTTACTTTGAACATTGGCTTTAAATCCACTTTGAATAATAATACCTTCCCAAGTTTTAAATACATATCCTTTATGTTGAAAAGTATTTAAAACACCTGCTTTGGTACCCTCGGCAAACACATAAAAAAAGCGTACATAACAAAATATAATGAGTGCAACAATAACTATGGTTGAAATGATATAAATTATTTTCTTTTTCATACATTAAAAGTAACTAAAATATACTGGATTGATCTACTAAAAAGATAAGTGCAGCCATATTGATGGCTCCTAATAATAATTCTCTTTTATTCACTGCCTCAAATACATCAGATCTTGCATGATGCACATCAAAATAACGTTGAGCATCGGGCTGAAGACCTGCAATTGGAGTTTTGAAATTTCTATTTAAAGGACCAATATCTGCACCACCGCCACCAGCAACCAACTCTTCTGTACCATAAGGTTTTAATAATTTTAACCAAGGTTGTATAGCAATCAATTTATCGGCATTCATATTAAAACCAAATCCACGAGGTGTAAACCCACCTGCATCACTCTCTAATGCAAAAATGTGTTGTTCATTTTTTTGCTTAGCCACTTCGGCATATTGTAAAGCACCTTTCAACCCATTTTCTTCATTGGCAAATAATACAAAACGTATGGTATGCTTTGGCTGATAGCCCAATGCTTTAAAAACACGTAAAACTTCCATTGTATGTACAATTCCTGCACCATCATCATGTGCTCCTTCGCCGTTATCCCAACTATCTAAATGTCCACCAATAGTAATGTATTGTTGGCTATTAGAGCTTCCTTTTAGTTCAGCAATTACATTTCTTCCAACTGCAGTACCCATCATTTTTCCATGGGTGTGTAATACTATTTTTAAGGTCGATTTTTTTCCTTCACTTGCTATAAAATCGGCATCTTGTCTGCCTAATGCAACAGCAGGAATTTTTGGAAAAGAATCGTTGTAAGTCATTGTACCAGTATGTGGATGATTATCAGTTGCTTCTGTTAAAGAACGAATCATAATAGCAACAGCTCCATATTTTGCAGCACGGCTTGCTCCCAATCTTCTATAAATACCAGTTTCACTATAACTTTTAAAAGGACGAATATTGGTAGGATTAAATCCTGCATTGAAGTAAACAATTTTACCTTTCACTTCATCTTTACGAATTTCTAGTTCCTCAAAATTTTCTACCACTAATACATTGGCAATCACAGGTTGTTCAGTTCCATTAGAGTTACCTAAGGCTACCGCATCTAATTTTTTATTCACTTTTTTGTTATTCATACTAACGATAGCAACTGCATCGCCTTTTCCACGAACCCAATGTGGCACTTCACATTGTTGAAAATAAACGGTATCGGCCCCAAGATTTTGTAAGTTTTTGTACCCCCATTCTTCGGCTTTGGTGGCTTGTGGAGAACCTGCCAATCTTGCTCCAATTTGTTTGGTTAACTGTTTCAACAAATCATAAGCTTTTCCGTTGATCAATATTTCATCGGCAATTTTTTTGATGAATGTGGAATCGCCATTTTGTGCAATAGTGAATAATGGACAAACTAAAAGGATTAATACTAGTTTCTTCATGGGCTAAAGTTAAATGAACAGAATGAAATTTGAGTTTGGATTTGTTAGATGCTAGATACTAGATGCTTGATACTAGATGTTGGATAGTTGTTACTAGTTACTAGTTGCTAGTTGCTGGTTTTAGTTTTTAGATTCTAGTTTTTAGTTTTTCTAACTTCCGACTTCCGACTTCCGACTTCTGACTTCTGTCTTCTGTCTTCCGACTTCTGCCTCCCTTACAATAACTTTTCCCATCAATCGTCTCTATGAATTGTAAACGGTAAGAACTTAATGAAAAAATAGTTGTTAATTGCAATCGTAAATACAACAAAAACTTAATTATTTATTGAAGCCAATACAATTTACTTATCTCGACTAGGCTCGATGATGGTTACAATTGTTTCGACTTCGCTCAACATATCAACATGCGTATTGGAATTGTTTGTTATCCCACATTTGGTGGTAGCGGTGTTTTAGCTACAGAATTGGGAAAAGCCTTGGCCGATGAAGGTCATCAAGTTCATTTTATCACTTATCAGCAACCGGTAAGACTAAATGTATTTAATGCCAATATTTTTTATCATGAAGTGAGGGTTCCTACTTATCCTCTATTTGATTACCCACCTTATGAAGTTGCGTTGGCAAGTACAATGGTAGATGTAATTATGAATCACGATTTAGACTTATTACATGTACACTATGCCATACCACATGCAAGTGCAGCCTACATGGCTAAACAAATTGTGAAAAGCAAAAACGGCAGAAATGTTCCTGTAATTACCACTTTACATGGAACCGATATTACTTTGGTTGGAAAAGATAAAACATATGAACCCGTAGTAACTTTTTCGATCAATGAAAGTGATGCCATTACTGCCGTGAGCGAAAACTTAAGAGAAGAAACGTTTAGAAGTTTTGACATTACAAAAGAAATTGAGGTAATTACCAATTTTGTAGATGTGAGCCGATTCTCTAAAAAACCCATTGATGCATTTAGAAAAGTAATTGCCCCAAATGGAGAAAAAATATTGTTGCATGCCAGCAACTTTAGAAAAGTAAAGAGAGTGGATGATGTAATTAAAATTTTTGCAGAAGTAAGAAAAAAAGTTCCTGCTAAATTGATGATGGTTGGCGATGGTCCTGAAAGACCAGCAACAGAAGAACTTGCAAGAGCTTTAGGTGTTGATGGCGATATACGTTTTGTAGGTAAGCAAGAACAAATGGAAGAAATTTTAGCCGTAAGTGATATATTTTTATTACCAAGCGACTATGAAAGTTTTGGGTTAGCTGCATTAGAAGCAATGGCTGCAAGAGCTATTGTAATTAGTAGTAACGCTGGCGGTTTACCAGAAATTAATATACATGGCAAAACAGGCTTTATGGCCAATGTTGGCGATGTACAAGCAATGAGTGAGTTTGCTTTAACTGTTTTACAAAATGATACATTGTTGCTTGAAATGAAGGAAGCAGCCTACGAGCAAGCTTGCAAATTTGATATACAAAATATTATTCCGGTATATGAAAAATTGTACAGCCGTTTTTGCAGAATGAATGTTGAAACATGCGTTTAAACAAGCAACAAATATTTCGTTTTGCAAAAGTATTTATACTCATTTATGCCATAATGGGTATTGTGTTGTATTATGCTCAAGAATGGTTTTTATTTCATCCTGTTGCCATACATGCAGAAGAAAAATTTACATTTAAAGTTCCATTTAAAGAATTGAATATTGATTACGATTCAACCACTGCTTTTAATTTGGTTGAGTTTTCGCCAACTGATACACTTAACATCAGAGGTATTGTACTATATTTTCATGGCAACAGAGCCAATATTAATAGATATGCACCTTTTGCTGAAAATTTTACAAAGCATGGCTATAAAGTTTTAATGCCCGATTACCCAAGTTTTGGAAAAAGTACAGGTAAATTATCAGAACAATTGTTGTACGAAGAAGCATTGCAAGTATATAAACTTGCAGTTGCTAAATATAGTGCAGACAGCATTACTTTATATGGCAAAAGTTTAGGAACAGGTATTGCTAGTTATGTTGCAAGTAAGAAAAATTGCCAACAACTTATTTTAGAAACGCCTTATAAAAGCATGACTTCATTGTTTAATAGGTATGCTTTTATGTATCCTTTAAGCAAAATATTGCACTATAAATTTCCTACAATTGATTACTTGAAAAAAGTAACTGCTCCGATTACCATTTTTCAAGGCACAGATGATTGGGTGGTGCCTTATAGTAATGCAATACAACTAAAATCATCTTTTAAATCTACTGATGAATTTGTAACTATTGAAGGTGCAAGTCATAACAATATCAATGACTTTTCCTTGTACCATCAAAAATTAGATAGTTTGTTGAAGTGAGTATTTGTAAAGGTTTGTGAAGACACAAACCTTGGCAGTGGAACACAAACCTTGGCAGTGGGACACAAACCTTGGCAGTAAACCTTGTGCAATAGCATTAAAAATGTAAATCCTTCAAATACTTCAAATTAACCGATTGATCGTACTTATAATTAATGTATGCTTGTGGTACTACTTTCAATCCCAAATTAATCAACCCATCTTGCCATGCTTTTCTTTGGTGGCTGAATCTGCCAAAGAAATAAGATAATTGATTCAACATTTGAGCTTTTTTTTTCCTTAACTGTTGGTATTGTTCAAATGCTGCTTGTACATTGTTCTTATGCTTAACCAAACAAGCAACCACAGTATATGCACTTTCAATTGACTGACAAGCTCCTTGCGATAAATGTGGAGTGGTTGCATGAATACAATCACCTACAAAAACAATTCTATTATTAAACCATGTGAAATCTGCAGGCTCCATATCTCTCACATCAGTTCTAATAATAGGCTCACTTCTATCAATTAGTTCATGCACATTTGGATGATACTCAGAAAATATTTTTTTAATATCATCTTTTACAGTTGCTACATCATCCTTCCCTCCTTCTTTTGCCCAAGTAACAGTGTACCAAAAATATTTTCCATTGCCTAAGTCCATTACACCAAACCTTTTGTTATTACCCCATAACTCATAAATGCAATCTTTAAATTGAGCAGGCATATCAAATGTTGAAATTCCACGCCACATGGTTTGTTGTGTGTAACGGGGTTTTACCAAAGGCAAAAACTGTTGACGAGTAGCAGAATGAATACCATCGGCTGCTATAACAACATCAAAGTCATATTCAATTTTATTGGCAATGATGGTTGCCTTTGTTACTGATTGATGCACCTTTTCTATTCTAGCATTCAAGGTATATTGATGAGGTTGTAATGGCTTTTTTAATACATCAATTAATCTTGCTCTATGAATAGAGTAACCATGCTTTTTAAATGGCACATCACGAACTTTTGAATCGTTAAAATTGGCAATGGTAAAATGATAAATAGGAATACTCATGGCAATAAAATCTTCACCCACACCCAATTGATTTAATAAAAATTGAGTACTAGTATTCAATAAAATACCTGCACCTACTTCTCTAAACTCAGGGCTTTGCTCAAACAAATGAAACTCAATACCAGCTTTTTGTAAAGCTAGTGCAGTTGTTAAGCCTGCTATTCCTCCTCCAATAATACCTACCTTCATGCAATAATTTTGTGCTGTAATATAATAAGCATTTGAATATTTGAACTCTATTGAACAGATTTTGTTAGAATATTGAATAAATAGCTGAACAATGTACTAAGCGTTGAAGAGTGCGACGCCGTAAAAGCTCAATAGACATTGTGCAGACCATAACCTAAAAAAAATTATGCAAACCATTTTAATAACCGGAGGAACAGGATTAGTTGGCAGTAGATTAACCGAACTATTGGTAGCCAAAAATTATAACATAGTTATTTTGAGTAGAGGAGCTAAAAAATCGACCCATCCAAATATTTCTTATGCACAATGGGATGTAGAAAACAAGACCATTGACGCAAGTGTACTTACCAAAGTTGATTGTATTGTACATCTTGCAGGTGCAGGAGTTGCAGATAAACGTTGGAGCAAAGAACGTAAGCAAGAAATTATTGATAGCCGTACTCAAAGCAGTGCTTTATTGGTAGCAGCTTTACAAAACAATCCACATACGGTTAAAACAGTAATCAGTGCTAGTGCAATTGGTTGGTATGGACCTGACCCAAGTGTACATGCAACAGGTTTTGAAGAAACGGATGCTTCATTTACTGATTATCTAGCCTCTACTTGCAAACTTTGGGAAGAAAGTATTCAACCAGTTACACAACAAAATATTCGTTTAGCAACTATTAGAATTGGGATTGTGTTAAGCACCAAAGGTGGTGCTATGAAAGAGTTTATGAACCCAATAAAAATGGGCGTTGCAGCCATTTTAGCCAGTGGCACACAAATGATTAGTTGGGTGCATATTGATGATTTGTGTAACCAATTTATTTATGCCATTGAGCATGAACAAATTAAAGGAACTTACAATGCAGTTGCCCCTCATCCTGTAAACAACAAAGAATTATCTTTAAGTATAGCTAAAGTAATGAGAGGTAAATTTTTTATTCCTATTCATGTTCCTGGATTTGTATTAAAAATTATGTTGGGCGAAATGAGTATTGAAGTACTGAAAAGCACCACAGTAAATAGTAAAAAAATACAATTGGCTGGATTTAAGTATGCATATGCTACTATTGAAAATGCAGTGGAGAATTTGCTTCGCAAATGATTGGAACGCAGATGACACGGATTAAACGGATGTGAACGGATTTTATTTGCTTCGCAAATTTTATTTTGATGGGAACACGGATGACACGGATTTGGCAGATTTAAACTGATAAAATTGATACACGTACTCTGCATTCTAGTTAACCTGATAAAACATCAGTGAAAATCCGTTCAATCAGCGTTATCAG
>CALRVE020000065.1:0-16014 GCA_943371535.1 Asaia bogorensis
CCAATTTTAAATTAATAGATTATACGAAAAAGGTTATCAACTGTTTTGGTAACCTTTTTTATTATAGTTTTATCAATCAATCGTTATTAATGAAAAAAATTTTACAACTACTTGTTTGTTTGTTCTTTTTGCAAATAAGTTTTGCTCAATCGCCTAATGAATCAATTGGATACTATTATCAAGGAAAAAAAATCAATTTTCCACTCTCCTATCAAGTGATTGCTATTGGTGTACAACCTGAAAATTTTACGGAACAAACCAGAATCAATATAGCGGCTATTTGTAAAGTGAGCAACAATTCGGTTCAGTTCAGTACAACCAATAATCAATTTTTTGTTCAATTTACTTCTACCCAAAATGATATTGCTTTTGCTGCTTTAAATACGTTAAAAGCAAGAAGTGATATTGAATATGCTTTTGCAGGATTGTTGAGTCAAGACAATAAAACCTGTACTTATGGCAATGAGTTTGTAGTTAAATTAAAAGCCAATACTTCTTTTTCAGTTTTACAAAATTTATTAGGCGAATTTAATTGCAGCATAGTACAAGCTTATAAATTCAATAGTTCAACTTATATTTTAAGAGCAGGAGAAAGACAATCATTCGATGGCGTAAAAGCAGCCAACTTATTTTTTGCATCTGGTTATTTTGAATATGCAGAACCCAATTTAACCTTGCATAATGGGTTGAATTATACACCCAATGATCCAATGTATAATTTACAGTGGTCGTTAAAGAATACAGGTTCCGTTGCACAATATTCAGGAACAGTGGGTGCAGATATGAATGTAGAAAATGCCTGGAATATAAGCATGGGTAGCCCAACTATAAAAATTGCTGTAGTGGATGAAGGTGTGGATTTAACGCATCCTGATTTAGCTGCTAATTTGTTACAAGGATTTAATTGTTTAACACAAACTTCTAATATTGGAGATGGCCAAAATTTAGGTACTGCAAGAGCTCATGGAACTGCATGTGCTGGAATTATTGCTGCAAGAACAGATACCAATCAAAATGCAACCAATATTGGAATAGCTGGTGTTGCTCCTTTTTGTAAAATAATTCCCATAAATCTTGCTGCTTCAAATGGAACATTTACAACTACAGCAAACATTGCAGGTGGATTTGATTATGCTTGGCAAAATGGAGCAGATGTGATTTCAAATTCTTGGGGTGGCAGTTCTCCATCAAGTATTATGGAAGATGCAATTCATAGAGCAGTAACGCAAGGTCGTGGTGGTAAAGGCTCGGTAGTTTTATTTGCTAGTGGCAATGGTAATACCAGTGTAAATTATCCAGCTACCAACCCTAATGTAATTGCAGTTGGAGCTAGCTCTATGTGTGATCAAAGAAAGAATATAACTTCTTGTGATGGAGAAACTTTTTGGGGTTCATGTTATGGTAATACTTTAGATATAGTTGCACCTGGCGTAAAAATTGCCACAACAGATAATGTTGGAACAAGTGGTTATAACACTCAAGCAGGAACAGCTGGCGATTATAATGCAACATTCAATGGCACATCTTCTGCCTGTCCTAATGCAGCAGGAGTAGCAGCATTAATTCTTTCTGTAAATACCAACTATACACAAACACAAGTAAAACAAATTTTAGAACTAAGTGCCTCTAAAATGAGTGGCTATACCTATTCAATGACCATTAACCAACCCAATGGCACATGGAATAGTGAGACAGGTCATGGTCGTGTAAATGCCCATAGTGCTGTTTTATTGGCACAAAGTGGTATTATTTGTAACGTACAAATTGAAGCCAATGGCTCTACTCGTTTTTGTACTGGCGGTCAGGTGGAATTATTGGTTAAAAATCCAGTAATTGGTACAACGTATCAATGGAAAAAAAATGGAGTGAATATAGCTGTTGGCAACACATTCAATGCAAATACATCTGGCAATTATTCTGTAGAAGCAACTTATACCAATAACTGTGTAGCAACATCTAGCAGTATAGCGGTTACTGAATTAAACAATGCTATTCCATTAGTTGCTAGAGCTGGTACAGATAAAACGATTTGTTCTGGTGCATCTATTTTTTTAGGTGATACCACAGTTGCGTCAGGAGGTGCTCCTTTCTTAGCACAAAAAAGAATTTTTGGTATGAATTGGTTCGATAACAGTTTTATCAAATTTGCACATGAGAGCCCTGAAACCTTTGATACTATTGCATTAAATATGCTACCGTTAACCGAATTCAATAATAGTCAGTTCTATAGAGGTGGCACATTTACTCCTTATGGATATTATGTAATTACATCAGGAACCAACAAATTAATTAAAATAGATACTGTTTCAGGTACTCAAACTTTAATTGGAAATCCAGTTCCAACCAATGGTTTTTGGAGTGGTTTAAGTTGGGACAGAACTACTAAAAAATTATATGCCGTTTCATCATTTGGAACAAATAGTAGATTAAGTATTCTTAACATATTTACAGGAGCTGTAGAATCAACTATTACAGTATCGTTATCTAGAATTTTATCGATTGCATTTGATAAAAGTGGAAGATTATTTGCATCAAGATCAGATAACAACTCGAATAGTTTTGAATCTATTTATGAAATCGATAAAACTACTGGTTCATTTATTGCATTGACCAATAACCTTGGTACGTCGATAGAATTTGCTCAAGATGCAGATTATGACCCAATTCAAGAAAAGTTATACTTAACCGCTATCACCAATTATCAAAGAAATGGATCCCCATTAATTGAAGTAAATACCAATAATGGTTCAGCAACCATTATTGGGCAAATGGGTGGCTTTGCTGAAATAGATGCAACAGCCATTGCCGATTATCAATATACCTATAGTTGGTCGCCATCTATTGGTTTAAACAATACCACAGTTGCCACTCCTTTGGCAAACCCAACTACTACCACAACTTATACACTTACCGTATCTGATATGTGTGGTAACACTGCTACTGATGAAGTTGTAGTAAATGTTGTTGAAAATGGAACTTGGTTGGGCACAACTAGTAATAGTTGGCATGTTTCTTCTAATTGGTGTGGTGGTGTACCAACTGCAACAACAGAGGTTAAAATACCTAGTAATGTTCCAAATTATCCAACAGTAACTAGTGGTACTTATCAAGTTAAAAGCTTAACACTTGGTAGTGGAGCTTTCTTATCATTAAATAGTGGTTGTAATTTACAAGTTCTAGAAAGTACAACCAACAATGGCAGTATTAACGGACTTGGTATTCTGCAATTAGTGGGTAGTGTACCACAAACAATAGCAGGCAATGGATTCTACAATAACTTAACCATTATTAACTCAACAGGCGTTACTATAGAAAACGATATCAACACTAAAGTAAACATTGTAAATAACTTACAATTAAATGGATTATCTACTTTAAACACCAATAACAATTTAATTTTAAAAAGTAGCTCATTACGTACAGCCAATGTTGGTACTGCCAATGCTGCTGGAAATTATATTACTGGCAATACTTTGGTAGAAAGATTTATTCCAGGTGGTTATAGAAAATTCCGTTTTTTAGGTCATCCGTTTTCTAGCAATTTATCTATAAGTGATATTACCGATGAAATGGATATCACAGGAACTATTACTGGAAGTAATGCCAACGGCTTTACGTCAACTACTTCTAATGCTTCATCGGCTTATACTTTTTCAGAATCATTAGACGATGGAAGTATTGCAGGGTGGCAAGCTATTAGTAGTGGAAATATTGCAACGCAAATTACTCCAGGAAATGGATTAAGAGTTTTGGTAAGAGGCTCAAAAGGTCAATCAGGTTCATTAACTGGTGGAATTTACACACCTGATTCTGTTATTCTAAAAATGACAGGCACTTTACGTCAGGGTGATTTTACACAACCACTTTCTTTTACCAACATTAATAAAGGGTGGAACTTAATTAGCAATCCTTATCCTTCTAATATTGATTGGAATGGTGTAACTAGAAACAATGTAAATAATGCTGTGTACACGTACAGACCATCTTTAAATGGTGGTGTTTATGCATCGTATGTGAATAATAGTTCTACCAATGGCGGTAGTAATATTATTGAAGCTCACAATGCTTTTTTTGTGAGAGCAAACGATGTAAATCCTTCTTTACAATTTCATGAAACCGACAAAACAACTCAATCCCAACCCAACTCAATGTTTAGAGGTTTGGGTGATATGCATAGTAAAATACAATTAACACTCTTCAAAACAAACTCAACTGAAAAAGATGAAATCATTGTTCGATTTGGAATAGATGAAGCCACCAATTATTTCGATCAATCATTTGATGCCGAAAATTTAAATGGAGGAATGAACGATTTATTTGCTTTAGATGAAAATGCAAAAAGATATTCTATCTATCATGGTGAAGAATTAAGAGCATTTGAAAAGTATAGAGAAGTAAAACTTGGATTTTCAATTAGCAGTGTTGGAGAATATGTAATTGAAGCCAAAACCTTGTACCCATTTTTACATGGATATCAAGCATATTTAAAAGATGGCTATAACAATACAATTACAACTATAACTGATAGTATGCAATACTCATTTGTAGCCCAACAAGCTGGTGTAATTAATAGCAGATTGAGTATTGTTTTCAGTAACCAAAAATCACCCACCCCAATTACTAAAGCAACTATGTTTGTTAGCCCCAATCCTGCTAGCTCTAGCTTTGAAGTATTTTGTATTGCATTTAACAAATTAGCCAATACACATATTTCAATTAAAGACATAAATGGAAGAACCTTACAAAGAAAAGCAGTGGGTAAAATATCTACAGGATCTGTTTTAATGAACAGTACAACATTACCTAACGGAGTTTATTTAGTTGAAGTACTCAATGGTAGTGAAAGGTTCATTCAAAAGTTGATTAAACAGTAATGGAAATATTTTTTTGAATAAGTAATTGCAAACTTTACATTTGCAACACTTTGGGGGTTTAGCTCAGTTGGTAGAGCGTTTGCATGGCATGCAAAAGGTCAGCGGTTCGACCCCGCTAATCTCCACAAAAACGCTGAAACCATTTTAAATAAAGGGTTTCAGCTTTTTTATAATCGGCTTGTAGACTTTAATAAACATATACTACAAAGTTTCTTCTAGAAATATTTTTCACCATATTTCATGCAACCTATCAAAACATCCGTTGTAATCAATCGTTTTGTTTCGCTTAAATCCAAGAATTGCACTCATTAAAGTTTCATTATAAAAGCGTCAATTACTTAACTTATTCTAGCAATTTTTATTTCCTTACCTTCATTGCAATTAGTCAATAATTTGTATTGAATTATCTACAACAAAATGGTACATATTGCTAATTATTCATTTTAAATTATTAAGCATTATGGCCGAAACCTGGAACAAAAAAGAAAGAGAAAAGAAAAAACAACAAGAAAAAAAAGACAAAGCCGAACGTAAGCAAGAACGTAAAGACAATGCCAAAAATGGCAACAACTTAGATAGCATGATTGCTTATTTAGACGAAAATGGCAACTTATCTTCTACCCCACCCGATCCAAGAAAAAAGATTGTAGTTAATGTTGAAGATGTTGAAATTGGTGTGGCAAAACAAGCCCCTATTAACCCAGAAGATTTAATAAGAAAAGGAATTGTAACCTTTTTTAACGATGCCAAAGGGTATGGCTTTATTAAAGATCAAGAAACACAAGAAAGCCTTTTTGTACACGCCAACTCCTTAACCCAGCAAATTAAAGAACACAACAAGGTAACCTTTGAGGTTGAAATGGGTCCCAAAGGTGCCAATGCTGTAAACGTTAAATTAGTCAGTTAATTTTTGAATTAAGCTGTTGCCAATTCACAAGCTTCATAAATACCAATTTCTGCATTGGTATGTTGCTTTAATGCTGTAACTAAATTGGCAGCATCTTTATTTTTTACAAAAATTTCTAAAATAGCAGAGTATTTTGAATTTTGATAGTAGGCTTCGTAAATGTTTAATTTAGCTTTTGAGCAAAGCTCTTTAAACTCGGAAAAATCGTAAATAGAATCGGCAAAAAATACAAATATTTTACTTTCGCCATCATGTATATCATCTTTCCTTTCTGTTTGAATAATTGAATATCCACCAGCTTGTTTTTCTTTTACACTCACTTCCGGAACTCTAGAAGATTTCTTAGGCTTGGTAAACATGAATTGAGTTTCATCATTTTCAAATCTATGCTGTGTTACATATTTGAATACTCCATTCTTTTCATTTTGTTGTAATGTAATATCGGTTTCGCTGTTGCTTGATTTATTGTATTGATTCCACTGCATCATAAACTGATTGGTGTTCAGTGTAGTTTCAAAACAAATAAATTGGGTTATTTTGTCTTTATTCATCTATGCAATATAAGCCTTTCAAGTGGCAATTAGCTATTTATATTCTAATGTACTGATTACAACCTCTTTAGTTCATCAACCTATATCTATTTATTGTATACACACTTACGTCAAGATTAATTTTTAATCATTATTTACCAAGTGTTTTTTTCTGTGAATTATGTAACTGTGAATGCTAACTCTGTAAGTAAAATAATTGAATAAACATCAATTTTACCATTAACAATTTACATTCTTTTCTATTGCTTTTTTAGGCAGTACAAAAAAATACAATCATTAAAACAGTACAATTATGTTACAAAAAATTTCACGTTTAGCATTAGTGATGATGCTATTCTCATTCAGCTATGCAAGCATTGCAAGTAGTACTTCTACCACAATAGATGAAACTACAAAAACAACATCAACCAATAATAACATTCGTGCCGAACAATTGATGTTTCGACTGAATGAAATTAAAGGAATGGATAAATCAAGCATGACAAGACTTGAGAAAAAAACACTTCGTAAAGAAGTAAAAGAAATTAAAAAAGAAATGAAAGCCAATAATGGCGTATATCTTTCTATTGGTGCAATAATTATTATAGTATTATTGTTGATTTTACTTTTATAAAACACAACTCAAGCCTTATAAAAAAAGTCGAACTGTATGTTTGGCTTTTTTTATGCTCATTAATGAAACTAGTATTGGTAAATAATCCACAAGCAATAAAACATTCATTTATTGTATATTCATTCTATGAAATTGTTAGCAATTGTTTTTCTATTTTTTTCAATCAACACTTTCGCTCAAAAAAGAAAACTTATTTGGAGCGATGAATTTAATTATGTGGGCTTACCGAATAAAAAAAAATGGACATTTGAAAAAGGACATCAACGCAACAGAGAACAGCAATATTACACAGTAAATAAGAAAGAAAATGCTTGGGTAAAAAATGGTTGTTTAACCATAACAGGACGTAAAGCAACAATCAAGAATGAACAATATAAACCCAATAGTTCGGCTTGGGAAACCAAAGATTCTTTAGCTTACTATACATCGGCTAGTGTTACAACTTTGGGTAAAGCAGCATGGAAATATGGCAGAATAGAAATTAGAGCCAAACTACCCAATGGGAAAGGCATTTGGCCAGCAATATGGATGATGGGCAATAACAGAAATCTAGTACAATGGCCTACTTGTGGCGAAATAGATATTATGGAATTTGTAGGAACCGATACCAATCATGTTCACAGTGCAGTACATTACGAACAAAATACAGTTGATGGGTTTGCATCAGCAACGAATAAACAATTTGTACAACAACCCTATGAACAATTCAACATTTATGCTTTAGAATGGACAAAAGAAAAACTAAATTTTTATTTTAACGATAGCTTATATCATAGTTTCGAAATACATAAAGCCAATTATAAAAACACAAACCCATTTAAAAAACCATTCTATCTAATCATCAATTTAGCAATGGGGGCTAATTGGCCTGGACCAATTGATGACAATGCTTTACCACAAAGTTTTGTAATCGATTATGTAAGGGTATATCAATAAAATTAAATTTTGCTTAAAAATTCAACGAATATTTTACAAACAAGCAAAATTTGATTGTCTATATAAGATGTATCTTATCGCAGAAGTGCTATAGTTTAAATTTTATATCTACTTTTATACTTAACCTAGTAACTAGTTCCCCCAATGAAAAAAGCACATCACTTTATTGGTGTTGTTTGCTTATACTTGATAAGTATTAATGCAAATAGCCAAACAACCTTAGATGATTTAACAAAACTATTACAACAAACTACTGAAGCTACTTTTAAAAAAGATTATGCTACTATTATTCAATATTTAGACCAACTTCCACCTAAAGAAGCTATTTCTACATCACAAAAACTAATTGAAATAGCTGCGGAATTGCCACAATACAAAATGGTATTCCAACCAATTATGGAAACAGGTTTAGAAGCATATGCTAGACGTGGAATTAAAAGAAATTCAATTTTGTATTGCATCTCTTTAATAGATCAACCAAAATTTAAAAAAACCGAAATACAACAAAGTTTATTGTATAATATTGGCTCAATACATTATACATTTAAAGAATATTCAAGTTCGAAATATTATTTAGAAAAATATTTAACACTAGATTCAACAAAAACAACAATAAGAGATATCAGTGTAGTTACTACACTAGGACTTTTATACTCTGCCAATAAAGAACATTCTGTTGCAAAAAATTATTTTGAATGGGCTATCTATAAAGCAAACAAAGAAAAAAATAATGCTTGGATCGGAATTACACATGGTAATTTAGGTGCATAATATATAAAATCAGGAGAATATAAACAATCAATTCATTTTTTAGAAGAAGATGTTAATAAAAGCTTATTAACCAACAATTATAAAAGTGCAGGTTTTGCAGCAGGATATCTAGGCTATAGCTATTTAAAAATGAAAGATTATAAGAATGCAAAAAAATATTTAGATAGTGCCATCCGAATATTAGCACACAATAATTTAATCAGTACCTACAATGAGGGAGAAGCAAGGCTATATGAATATTATGCCGAATACTTTGAAATGTTGAATAACTATAAGCAAGCTTTAGAATTTAAAAGAAGTTCTGACATTATAAAAGATACCATAAATCAGAGAAATATTAGAGAGTCTTTAAACCTTCAATTAACCGAAATTAATGAAGTTAAAAAAGAACATCAAGAAATATTACTCAATAAAGCCATACACGAAAAAAAGACTGAAGAACTTATTTTTTTTGTTGTAATTGTTGGTGCTCTACTTTTTATTGGAGCCATTACTTTACTTCTAAATCAACAAAATAAAATCAATGCCATTCTTAAAGAAAAAAACATTGCAATTGAACAAGAGAATAAAATTATTGAACAAAGAAAAAATGAATTACTTCAATCTAATTTAGCTAAAACAAAATTGTTTTCTATTATAGCCCACGATTTAAGAACACCTGTAAGTAACTTACAAGGCTTAATGAATATGCTAGAAGAGGGCATAATAAGTAAACAAGAATTCTTTGAACAGTTACCTGACATTCAACTAAAAGTAGAAACACTTTTTGGTACGATTGATAATTTATTAAATTGGACTTTTTCACAATTACAGGGTATAACAGCTACAAAAGAAAAAATTGACATTCAAGAAAGAACAAATGTTGTTTTTAACTTCTTACAAACAATTGCACTTAAAAAGAATATTCAATTAGTAAATAATCTTCAGGCTAATAGTTTTGCTTATGCCGATAAAAATCAAGTAGAAATTGTTTTACGCAACTTAATTAGTAATGCAATAAAGTTTAGCCATTCAAATGAGCAGGTAATTGTACAAACAATTATTCAAAATAACGAACTACTCATTAGCATAAAAGATTCTGGAATTGGCATTAAAGATGAAAAAATAAATCATTTATTTAATGTCCCTAATAATACTTCTACAATAGGCACCAAAGGTGAAAAAGGTGTTGGTTTAGGCTTAATTATTTGTAAAGAATTTATTACCAACAATAATGGTAAAATTTGGGTTGAAAAGAATAATCCAAAAGGTACTATATTTAATTTCAATTTACCCATTTGGAAAGATTAAAGTTACTTATATTGCCTGTTATTAATCTCATTAATCATTCAAATTTATTATCAATTCAACCCAATAGAATTATTTCATTAGTACCATCGCAAACAGAATTGCTGTATGCTTTGGGTTTAGAAAAGGAAGTAATAGGTGTTACAAAATTTTGTATTCACCCCAATGAATGGTTTAAAACAAAAACAAGAATTGGTGGCACAAAAAACATCAATGTAACAAAAATTCAAGCCCTACAACCAACACTCATTATTGCCAATAAAGAAGAAAATGTTCAAGAACAAGTTGAAGCAATTGCAAAGTTCTGCCCTGTTATAGTAACCAATATCAGTTCATTAAAAGATGCACTAAGTATGATTGAATCGCTTGGTTCAATTACCCAAACTCATTCTAAAGCACAAATACTCATTCAATCCATCCAACAAAATTTTCAGCAAATACAACCAGTACAAAAAACGGTTGCTTATTTAATTTGGAAAGAACCTTATATGACCGTTGGTGGAGATACATTTATTAGTAATATTTTGCAAGAATGTGGATTGAAGAATATTTTTTCTAATCAACATCGTTATCCAATTACTACAATTGAAGAGTTGCAAATGCTACAACCCAACTATGTTTTTTTATCATCGGAGCCCTACCCTTTTAAAGAAAAACATGTACAATATTTACAAGAACAATTACCTAACAGTACAATACTTATGGTAAATGGAGAAATGTTTAGCTGGTATGGAAGCAGATTAGAAAAATTTACCAATTATTTTATGCAATTCTTATCCCCCTTATTAAACTGATAAGAATCAACTTTTATAAGCACTGATTACCTAATTTTGCCACTCATTCAGCAACACGTATCTTTCAAACGCAAAAAACTATTCATTAAACCAATACAAATATTTAAACATGAAAAAATATAATCCAGGTGTATTATTTGGAGAAGAATTAAAAGCATTATATCAAGATGCAAAAGACAATCAATTTGCTTTACCAGCTGTTAACACAATTGGCACCAATACCATTAATGCAGTTTTAGAAACAGCAGCCAAAGTAAATTCACCGGTAATTATTCAGTTTTCAAATGGTGGAGCTCAGTTTATTGCAGGTAAAGGAATGCCAAACGAAAATTTACAAGGCAATATTTTAGGTGGTATTTCTGGGGCATTACATATTCATAATGTTGCGAAAGCTTATGGTGTACCCGTTGTTTTACATACCGATCATGCGGCAAAAAAATGGTTGCCTTGGGTAAGTGGATTAATTGATGCTGGTGAACAATTTTATAAAGAAAAAGGTCAGCCATTGTTCAGCTCTCATATGTTAGATTTATCTGAAGAACCCGTTGAAGAAAATGTTCATACTTCAGTTGAATTTTTTAAACGAATGCAGCCATTAGGTATGGGTATTGAAATTGAACTAGGTGTAACTGGTGGTGAAGAAGATGGTGTAGATAACAGCGATGTAGAAAACGATAAATTATATACCCAACCCAAAGAAGTAGCTTATTGTTACGAAGAGTTAAGAAAGGTAGGAGATTTATTCACTATTGCTGCTGCTTTTGGCAATGTACATGGTGTTTATAAGCCAGGTAATGTTGAGTTAAGACCAGAAATTTTAAAGAATAGTCAAGACTATATTCAAGAACAATTTGGAACAGGACCAAAGCCTGTATACTTTGTATTTCATGGGGGAAGTGGTTCTCCACAACATCAAATTAGAGAAGCCATTGGCTATGGTGCAATCAAAATGAATATTGATACCGATTTACAATGGGCTTTCTGGGAAGGTATTCTAGAAAACTATAAAAAACTTGAAGGTTATTTACAAGGTCAATTAGGCAATCCTGAAGGTGCCGATAAACCAAATAAAAAACATTACGATCCAAGAGTTTGGTTACGTAAGGGAGAAGAAAACTTTATTAAGCGTTTAGAAGTAGCTTTTGAAGATTTGAATTGCATTAACCGTAACGCATAAATCACTTTAAATCAATCAATAACAATGCCCTGTATTTGTATAAGATTATAGGGCATTTTTTATTTATCTACCCTTAGTTTAATAGATGTTAGCAATAAACTCTAGCTAAAAGCTTAGCTTTATGGGTTCTGTATTATTTTTACATTAAATTGCCACCCCAAATAAAAATATTTGGAAACACAATAATTATTTTTTCAATCAATGTATCGTTAGCTACCCCTGCTTAAACAAAAACTAATGAAAAAAGAAAAAGTAGAAGACTTAGAAATAAATTTAACTGGCGAAGAATCTACAGTAACCACCTCTAATGGCGAAGTAAAACCTAAATGGTATCAACGTAGAAATAAAAGTATTACTACCGAAACCTCAGAAAAAAAAGAAACGCCAGAAGGTTTATGGAATAAATGTCCTGAATGCAACTATATACAACCTACAACAGAATTAGAAGAAAATAAATTTGTTTGCCCTAAATGTAATTACCACCATAGAATTGGTAGTGATGAATATTTTGAATACATTTTTGACAATAGCGAATACACTCGTTTGTTTGATAATATTGTGAGTAAAGACTTTTTAGGCTTTACCGATTTGAAACCCTACGGTAAACGATTAGAAGAAATTCATGCTAAAACCGATTTAAAAGATAGCATGAGTGTTGCTACAGGTAAAGTGCATGGTGAAGGAATTGTGGTAGCTTGTATGGACTTTGAATTTATTGGTGGAAGTTTAGGAAGTGTAATGGGTGAAAAATTTGCAAGAGCAGTTGATTATTGTATAGAACATAAATTGGCTTATTTAGTTATTAGCAAAAGTGGTGGTGCAAGAATGATGGAAAGTGCATTTAGCCTATTGCAATTGGCTAAAACTAGTGGAAAGCTCTCTCAATTGAGCGATGCTCAACTACCATATATTTCTTTATTAACCGATCCAACCTTTGGTGGAATTTCTGCAAGCTTTGGAATGTTAGGCGATTTAAATATTGCCGAACCTGGAGCATTGATTGGTTTTGCTGGACCAAGAGTAATTAAAGAAACCATTAAAAAAGATTTACCCGAAGGTTTTCAACGTAGTGAATTTTTATTGGAACATGGTTTTTTAGATTTCATCATAGATAGAAAAAATTTAAAAGATAAATTGGCTCAAATAATTAGGTTATTTAGAAAATAAAATAATCACATTTCTAAAAAGGCACATAAAGTTGTACAATTTTATGTGCCTTTTTAATTGAATATTTATGCTATGGCAAAAGAAATGAACAATAGGCAGGCTTACTACAACTACTTTATAGAAGATAAATATGATGCTGGTATTGTATTGTTAGGTACAGAAGTAAAAAGTATTAGGGAAGGTAAAGTAAGTTTTAATGATGCTTTTTGCATGTTTGAAAAGAATGAATTGTGGGTACGTGGTTTGTACATTGCCGAATATTCTCATGGCACCGTAAACAATCACATTGCTGTACACGATAGAAAGCTACTGCTCAATAAAAGAGAATTGCGAAAACTTCAAAACAAATTAAAAGACAAAGGTTTAACTGTTGTGCCCTTACGTGTTTTTTTAAATGAGAAAAATTTTGTAAAAGTAGAAATTGGTTTAGCAAAAGGTAAAAAGAATTACGATAAAAGGGAAACCATTAAACAAAGAGATACAGATAAAGAAATTAAGCGATACTTGAAATAAAAAATGTCCCAAATTTTGGGACATTTTTTATTTATTTTTCCGATGGATTTTTCTTTCCGGCCATTAATTTTTCTATTACAGCATCTAAACGTCTTTGTCTAGTGTCTGATCTTTTTGCTCCTTGAATCCAAGTAACATACTCTTTTTGATTGCTTGGCGTTAACGAACCAAAGAAATCTTTTACCGATTTATGTTTAGCAAAAATTCTTTCCAACTCAACTGGCAATTGAATTAAGCTTTTTTCAAAATCAGCTTTCATTTCAACCTTGGTTTCAACATGAATAATTGGCATATCCAAATTACGTTTGAAACGCATGGCATTCCACATATGGTCTAAAGCAACAACATCTAATTTTTCGTAGCCATTATTTTTTAAAATATCCCAACTACTTTCTCTGTTTAAATCACTTACAATTTTGCTGGTTTGTTTGGGACAAGCTACCCAAAGTTTACTGTTTTCGTGTAATGCACTAAATACTTCCCTTAACACATTATTTAACTGATTTTGGTTTACTGCAAATAGTAATGCAAAATCAATTTTTTTAGACTTTAATAAAGGAGTAACGTTTTTTGCGTAAGATAACTTTACAAATTGTTTTTCTATCCCCGATGGAAGTCCTTGTATTAAAAGGTTCTTCTCATCTTGCAACTCTAACTTTTCGAACAATGTTTGATTAGACATGCCTAAAATATGTTTTTTTCAGGTGGTGTAGTAAAAAGAATGGCAAAGTTACCAAATTGTAACTAAAACTATAACATAAAAAAACCATCAAACAAAAATATTTGATGGCTTAGTATAATATTAGCCTGATAATCAACAGTTTATTTAGCTGAACGGTAGTAATTTTTAACAGTTTCGTCCATTATTTTACTTAATTCAGCAATTCTTTTTTCTTCTGGTGGGTGTGTACTTAAAAATTCTGGTGGTTTTTGTCCGCCACTTAATGCAGCCATTCTTTGCCATAAAGGAATTGCCTCTCTTACATTGTAACCTGCCAAAGCAGCAAAACGCAATCCAAATTTATCGGCTTCTAATTCTTGTTTTCTGCTATGAGGCAATGCATAACCCACATTACTTCCAATACCATAAGCATTCATAAATAAGTTTTGTGTTTCTTGAGGCTTATTGGCAACTGCAACACTTAAAGCTACGCCACCCAATTGTTGTACTAAACCTTGGCTCATTCTTTCGCTTCCATGACGTGCCAATGCATGTGCTACTTCATGGCCCATAACTACTGCTAAACCATCTTCATTTTTAGTAATGGGTAGCAATCCGGTATACACCACAATTTTTCCTCCAGGCATACACCAAGCATTCACTTCTTTACTATCTACTAATTGATACTCCCATTCGTAACCTACTAATTGATCGGCCATTCCTTGTTCGGTATAATATTTAGTAATTGCATCTGCAATTCTTTTACCAATTCTTGCAACCATTGCTGCATCTCGGCTTGTAGATGTTCCAACAACTTTATTCTGGGTAAGAAATGTACGATACTCAGTTTTTGCCATTGTTTGAACTTCTGATTCAGAAATTAAACTCAACTGACTACGACCTGTAATAGCATTTCTATGACAACCCAATGTTGTAATAAATAATACTGCTACTAAAGAAACAATTTTTATTTTCATAATTTTTATTTGTGCTTTGTTTGTTTTAAGTGAAAGTAGTTTTAAAATCAACCTAAACACATGTTCTGTAAAAGATGTAATGTTTTATGAAGAATATATAATCTTCTACTTTTATTCTACCGAAACCTGTTTTTGTATAATTGCACCTTCGCTTACTTCAACAATAAACTTACGTTCATCTACTAAAAAGCCATTTCCATTTTCACAAAAATGTACTTTAAAATTTTCTACGCTAATTGGATTACCTTCAGGAATATCGGCAACATTGCTGTAACGCAATTCGTGTCCATCAATAATCATCACCAATCCACTTCCAATAGCTTCCATCTTATTACCATCTGTAACAATCATGCCAGTATCTTCTCCTAAACCAATTCCAATACAACTTGGGTTGGTTGCAACTGCTTGTGCCAATCTACTAAATCGACCTCTTTTTTCAAAGTGAGAATCAAAGATTACATTGTCCATAAATGCTAAACCTGTAGTAATTTTCACTTCACCTTTTAAATGGGCTTTGGCTGCATTGCCTTCATAAATCATGGTATTACTCATTGCCATTGCACCTGCACTTGTACCAGCTACTACAAACTTTTCGTTTAAATACCGCTGTTTCATAATTTTTAAAAAATCGGTACCACCAAATGTAGAGGAGAGCCTCATTTGATTACCACCACTCATCATTACACCATCACATTCATTAATTCTTTTAATATAATCTTCTCGTATTGCATCTTCTCTATTTCTAATGTGTAATAAGCCAATATTGGTGCAACCAATTTTACCAAA
>CALRVE020000066.1:0-15744 GCA_943371535.1 Asaia bogorensis
CTTATACTGGTCAAAGTGGTGCTCCAGTTAGCTATGTTTACGCTGGTAGTGCATTTGTAAGAGATGCTGATCCTTCTGGTGGTTTTACTAACGATTTAATTTATGTTCCAACTGCTACAGAGCTAAGCAGCATGATATTCTTAACAAATGGTGCATTTACTCCTGATCAACAAAGAGCAGCGTTGAATACTTTTATTGATAATGATAAATATTTAAAATCTCGTCGCGGTAATTTTGCTGAAAGAAATGGCGGAAGACTTCCGTTCACTAATATTTTAGACTTTAGAATTGCTCAAGACTTTAATGTTAAATTAGGTAAAGATAGAGTTCAGTTTCAATTGGTATACCAAGTTGCAAACATTGGTAATTTATTAAACAGAAATTGGGGTAGAAACTACTTTACCGGTAATGATCAAGTTGGTTTAATCAACTTTGCAGGTTTTGTTAGTGGAACACTAACTCCACAATACAGATTTAACCCTAACTTTAATACCAATGGTGCATTTAACGTAAGTGATAGCCCTGTACCAAACTATGGTTCTCGTTGGTTTAGCCAATTAGAATTTAGATTGAACTTATTTTAGTAGATAAGAATTTCATATAAACTAAAAGCGTTCTTACAGTTTAATGTAGGAACGCTTTTTTATTGTTGTAATACTTTTAAACTAGTTAATAAGTAGCTTTAAATTATTAAACTATTTGAGTCAAAATGAGCTGTTCTATTTCTTCACTATTCCATTGCTCTTCTATGTTGGGCATTTGCATAATTTGTTGCATGATGGCTTCTTGTTTTTGGCCTCTTTCAAGAGCTTCGCTGTAACGAATATGCGGTGAAAAAGTAACCTGACTGTAGGCAGGAATCCATTGTGTAGGATATTTTTCATGCAGCCTAGCTTCAATTTTCTTTTGCAATAAAAACTTAGGATCGGCTGTTTTATCCCTCATTTCAGTGAAATTATTGACTGCTAAATCTGCAATTGCATCACCATCAGGCTTACGTAAAGTTTGATATTCATCTAAAATAGCCGTCCAATCATCAGCATATTTCTCAATTAAATCATCCAATACCCTGCAATCTTCAAATCCACAATTCATGCCTTGTCCAAAGAATGGAACAATGGCATGGGCAGCATCGCCAATTAATGCAAAATAATCGTCTCTTATCCAAGGGTAACATTTTACAGTTACTAAAGAAGAGGTTGGGTTGCTGAAAAATTCTTCTACATAATTAGGTGCTAGCTGAATTACGTCGGGGAAAGTTTTTTCAAAAAACGCTACTACTTTTTCTTTGGTATTTAATTGAGCAAACGAGGTTGCTCCTTCAAATGGAAAGAATAAAGTACAAGTAAATGTTTTATCTAAATTGGGTAATGCAATAAGCATATAATCTTTTCTTGGCCATATATGCAATGCATTTACTTCAAGTGCAAAATCTCCGTTGGCATTAGGAGGAATGGTCAATTCTTTATACCCACAATCAATATAATATTGGTGATAATCGAATTTCTCATGTTTTAATTGATGTTGTAAACGAGCAGCAGAAAATGCACCATCGGAACCAAATAGTAAATCAAAATCGTGAGTCGTGAGGAGTGATTCGTGAGTTGAAGAAGCATTTTCAAAACTGATTGTTTTTTGCTTCCAATTAACATCAGTACATTTTTGTTCGAAATGAATATTAATGCCATGTTGTTCAGCTAAATCCATCAACTTCATATTCAATGTGGCTCTTGAAACTGAGTTGATATATTGGCCCTCTTTACCATAAGGTTGATAAGCATGTGTTCCATCTAAATGATGAATAAAACGCCCATGCAT
Source organism: Asaia bogorensis (assembly GCA_943371535.1). Taxonomy (GTDB): domain Bacteria; phylum Bacteroidota; class Bacteroidia; order Chitinophagales; family Chitinophagaceae; genus UBA1930. Next base: position 1,819 of record CALRVE020000066.1, read on the forward strand.
GGGTATAGATATTTTTTTAATTTCATCGGCTAAGGCTACTTTTTCTAAAGCCAATAAACCCCTATCACTCATTGCTAAGTTGATAGAACGACCAGCAGAAATTGTAGCCTGACGCATGTCGGGTCTTCTTTCAAAAATATTTACTTGATAACCACGTTTGGCTAAATAGATGGATAATAATGAACCCACAAGCCCTGCTCCTACTATGGTGATTTCTTTTTTCATGATACATTCGTTGTTTTCGTTACTCCGTTAATCTTATAATCGTTACTCGTTTAGTCGTTTCTCGTTTTTTCCAAGGTTAAAGCTGTAAAATAATTGTAATTTTAAATAAATATAAGCAACGAGAAACGCAATAACAAGAAACGATTCCTATGCTATTGTTTTAGTAATAATTTGTCCAAATTGATATATATCTTCAAATGAATTATATAATGGAACAGGTGCAACTCTAATTACATTCGGTTCTCTCCAATCGGCTATAACACCTTGTTGCATCAATGTATCGAATATTTTTTTGCCATCTTTCAACATGAGCATAGATACTTGACAACCTCGTTCATCTTCATTTGTTGGTGTGATGACTTCAATTATTTTTTCTGTTTGCTGTTGATTGATTTCATTTAATACATAATGTAAGTAAGCAGCCAATAGCTTTCCTTTAGTGACCAATTTATCAAATCCAGCTTCATCAAAAATATCCAAGGATGCTTTATGAGCTGCCATGCTTAAAACAGGAGCATTGCTTAGTTGCCAACCTTCGGCTGTTGGTATTGGTTCAAAACCACGTTCCATTTTAAAACGTGTATCTTTTTTATAACCCCACCAACCTGCAAAACGTTTTATTGATTTGTTAGCAATATGTTTTTCATGTATAAAAACTCCACTTACACCACCTGGACCAGAGTTTAAATATTTGTACGAACACCAACAAGCAAAATCAACATTCCAATCGTGCAAATGCAATTCAATGTTACCAGCTGCATGAGCTAAATCGAAGCCACAAATTGCACCAACACTATGTGCTGTTTTTGTTATAGCCTGCATGTTAAACAACTGACCAGTATAATAGTTTACTCCCCCAAAAAGTACCAATGCAACGGAATCTTTATGTTGTTCAATGGTTGCAAGAATATCTTCTAATCTTATGGTATGTTCACCTGCTCTTGGTGCAACTTCAATTACTGCATCTTCATAATTTAATCCATGAAATTTCACCTGACTTTCTAATGCATATTGATCGGATGGAAAAGCTTTGGCTTCACAAATAATTTTAAAGCGTTGTGCAGTTGGTTGATAAAAGCTCACCATCAATAAATGAAGGTTTACTGTTAGTTGATTCATTACTACCAACTCTTCTTCTTTTGCTCCTAAAATTTTTGAAAGCAGTCTTGGAAAAATTTCATGATAACTCAACCAAGGATTTTTTGCATGAAAATGACCTTCTACTCCATACTGTGCCCAATCATTCAATTCCTGCTGAATATAAGCTGCTGTTGATTTTGGCTGAAGTCCTAATGAGTTACCCGTAAAATAAATTGTGTCTTTACCCTCGTGTTGAGGAATAAAAAATTTAGAACGGAAACTTTTTAAAGCATCTTGTCCGTCTAGTTTTTTGGCGAATTCTATTGTATTTTCAAAATTCATGATTATTCGTTTATCGTTTCTTGTTGCTAGTTGGTTTGTTGCTAGTTATTTGCTTAAAATTTGAAGCTGATTTAAAATTATTCACCACTTCAAACTTAGATAACGATTAACGAGTAACAAGTAACAGTTTTTATTCTATCGTAGCAATTACTTTTAATTCTATAGCAATGGGCGTTGGTAAGCTTTTTACTTCAACAGTAGTTCTGCAAGCTTGTACATGGCTAAAATATTCAGCATAAATTTTATTGTAAATTGGAAAATCGTTTTTCATATTGGTTAGAAATACGGTTACGTCAACTATATTTTCCCAACAACTTCCACTTGCTTCTAAAACTGCTTTAACATTGGTCATTACTTGATGTGTTTCTGCAGCAATGTCGTACTTCAAAATATTGCCTGCTTCATCTAATTCTAATCCAGGTATTGTATTATCCACTGCACTTCTAGAACCAATACCAGATAAAAACAATAAGTTTCCTACACGTCTTGCATGTGGATAAGCACCTAAAGGTTTGGCAGCGGTGGAGGTGTTGATTGTTCCTCGTTTGCTGTTTGTCGTTTCTAGTTGCTCGTTGCTCGTTACTCGTTTCTCGTTGGGCTGTCTATTGTTAAATTTTGCTCCTGACATATTAGAACTGTTTAAATATTGAATAAAAGCCCCAATTTTTTTCCCTAGTTTATCTGAATCTTCAAATAATTCTTCATAAATCTCTTTTGTAAAATATTTTCTTAGAAAGCAACGAATGATCTGAGATTGCAATTCTGAAGCCGATGCTCTTGCAATCGAAAGAAATTGAATAAACTCCATTCTCCCACCTCTACCAAAACCTTCTGCAATATTATCTGCAATTGAACCTGAAGAACGATTCATTTGATCTTTTAATGCAAAATCTTTACTCAATAAAGTAGTTTGAGAAACTTGGAAAATTTTACCTGAAAGTTCACTAGCTAATTTCCAAACTTCAAGTTCTGTAAATGTATTAACGGTTGCCATAAACTAATATTAATGAGAAACAAATTAACGAGTAACTAGTAACTAGTAACGAGTAACTATTGAATTATATCTCCACACAAACATTCTTCACTTCACTAAAAAACTTCAATGCATCCCAACCACCTTCTCTACCAACACCACTATTTTTTACTCCACCAAAAGGTGTTCTCAAATCACGCTGTAACCAACAATTTACCCAAACAATTCCACTTTCTGATTTATTACTTAATTGATATGCTTTACTTACATCTTGCGTCCAAATAGTAGATTGTAAACCATAGCTTGTTGCATTGGCTAATTGCATTGCCTCATCTGTAGTTTTAAAAGATTGTAAGGTAACAACAGGACCAAAAATTTCTTCCTGATTGGTAATTGTATTAGAACCTAAACCTTCTATTACTGTTGGTTGAATAAAGTAGCCTTTGCTACATTCTCCTTCTACCTGAACAGCATTTCCACCACATAAAATTATTCCTCCTTCTTCTTTAGCTATAGCAATGCAAGACATGATTTTATTGAAATGAACTTCACTTACAATTGCACCTTGACGTGAGTCGGCTAACAACGGATTTCCAACAGTTAAAGCTTTTGCTTTTTCTACAAATTCAGCTTTAAACTTTTCGTAAATACTTTCTTCAATTAAAATCCTGCTGGTACATAAACAGATTTGACCTTGATTGGTAAATGATGAACGAATAGTTTCTTGCATCATTTTATCCCAATTACAGTCAGAGAAAATGATTGCAGGATTTTTACCCCCCAATTCAAGTGATAATTTTTTAAACCTAGGTGCAGCAATTGAGGCAATTCTTTCTCCAGCTTTTGTGCTACCAGTAAATGAAATGGCTTTAATAGCTTTATGTTGAACAATAGCTTCGCCACATTGTGGACCAGTTCCATGTACAATATTCAAAACCCCATTTGGCAAACCAGCTTGTTCACAAAGTTTTGCCAGCAAATAGGCTGTAACTGGCGTTACTTCACTAGGTTTTGCAATTACACAATTACCTGCCGCTAAAGCTGGAGCAATTTTCCAAGTAAATAAATAGAGAGGTAAATTCCAAGGAGAAATACAGCCCACAATTCCTATGGGTTGACGTAAAGTATAATTCACAACTTTATCTTCCATAGCATGGCTTTCACTTGCAAAATGCATAATGCCTGTTGCAAAAAAACGAAAATTAGCAGCAGCTCTAGGAATATCCATTCGTTTGCTTAACCACAAAGGTTTACCATTATCTGTTGTTTCAGCTAAAGCAAGTTCTTCTAAATGTTCATCAATTAAATCGGCTATTTTATTCAATATTTTAAAACGTTGTTCAACTGATGTAATACTCCAAGTTGAGAATGCTTGTTGAGCAGCTTGTACAGCTTGTTCAATATCTTCACTACTACTATTTGGAATTTGTGTAAATACTTCAGCTGTTGCAGGATTAATACAATCAAGGTATTGATTATTTATTGGAGCAACGAATTCACCACCGATGAAGTTTGCTAGTTTATTTGGAATACTTAAGTTCATTTGTTCGTTTCTTGTTTAGGGTTTCTCGTTTGTTATTTCTCGTTTTATTATAGAAACTTAACAATGTAAACTATTTGTAAGGATCAATAAATTTAGATAACGAGTAACCAGAAACGAGAAACGAATTTTTACATACTACCCGTTCTTCCTCCATCTACAGGAATATTCACGCCATTAATATAAGATGCTGCTGGTGAAGCTAAAAACGCAACTACATTACCCAATTCACTTGGTTCAGCAAAACGTTTCATGGGAATTTCTTTTTTCATTTCTTCTTCAACTTCATCAATCGTTGTATTTTTTTTGCCTGCATTGTTTTGAATAATAGCAGTCAATCGTCCTGTTGCAGTTGCACCAGGTAATACATTATTTACAGTAATATTAAACTGACCCAATTCGTTTGCCATAGTTTTACTCCAACTTGCAACAGCACCTCGAATAGTGTTTGATACACCTAAATTAGCCAATGGAATTTTTACTGATGTAGAAATGATATTGATAATTCTGCCATAACCTGCTGCTTTCATAGAAGGTACAACAGCTTTGGTTAGTATATGATTACAAATTAAATGACGATTAAACGTGTTTATAAAATCTTCTTCATTGGCTGTTGCAATTGGTCCTGCGTTTGGTCCACCAGAATTATTGATTAACACATGCACTACTTTATTTTGCATGAAATGTTCAATTACCTTTTTCACTTCATTTGGCTCATCAAAATTGGCTACCAAATAATTATGTTGTTGATTGAATGAAGTATCCAGCTTTTCAATGGCTTCTTTTAAAGCGTTTTCATTTCTTGCCATTAAAATACAGGTTGCTCCTAGATTGGCTAATTCTATTGCTGAAGCCAAACCAATGCCTTGTGTACTTCCACAAATAATTGCTGTTTTATTTTCGAGAGAAAGGTTCATCTTTGTAAACAATTGTTAGTTTTACGAAAGTAAGAACGTTTCTCGATGTAACGTTACTCGTTTTTTAGTTTCTCGTTATTTGCTTAAAATTTATAAGGTCTTGCTAATTATTAGGTACTTGAAATCTCAAAAACGTGTAACAAGAAACGTGCAACGAAATACTATAAACTCTTTAAACTAATCAACTTTTAAACTTTAAAACTTTTAGAATGGCCATGCTTGCTCCTTTCAACTTAAAAAAATGGATTGACGATAATCGTGATTTATTAAAGCCTCCTGTTGGTAACAAATGTGTATATGTAGATGCTGTTGACTTTATTGTGATGATTGTTGGTGGTCCTAACGCAAGAAAAGATTATCATTTTAATGAAACAGAAGAACTATTTTATCAAATCGAAGGTGATATTGTAGTGAAGATTATTCATGATGGTGAATTTAAAGACATACACATTAAAGAAGGTGATATGTTTTTATTGCCTCCAAGAACACCACACTCTCCACAACGTGGACCTAATACTGTTGGATTAGTGATTGAAAAGAAACGTGAACACGAAGATGATGGCTTTATGTGGTTTTGTGAAAACTGTGGCAATAAATTGTATGAAGAAAAATTACACGTGGATGATATTGTAACACAACTACCTATTGTGATGAATAAATATTGGGACGATTTAATGCATAGAACTTGTAACAACTGTGGAACTGTGATGCAGCCGCCAGTAAAACCCGTTACTCGTTAATTTATTGCTAGTTTTTTATTACTCGTTAGCCCTTCAAAATTTAAGAAGCTTTACAATAACTAAACTTCTTTGAAGTGAAGCAACGAGCAACGAATTAAACGAGAAACCAGCAACGAAAAATTAGTACAATGAAAATTGATATACACACCCACATCATGCCAGATAAAATGCCCAACTGGGTACAAAAATTTGGCTATGGAGAATTTATACATTTGGAACATCGCAATTGTCAGGCTTGTATGATGAAGGGCGATAAGCTTTTTCGTGTAGTGGAAGACAATTGTTTTGAAGTAGATGTTCGTTTAAAAGACATGGACTCTACCAATGTAAACATGCAGGTTTTATCAACTATTCCTGTACTTTTCAACTATTGGGCAAAAGCAAAAGATGGACTTGAAACTTCTAGATTTTTAAATGATCACATTGCTGAAAGTGTTGCAAAACATCCAAACAGATTTATTGGTATTGGAACAGTTCCTTTACAAGATATTGATTTGGCTATTCAAGAAATGGAACGTTGTATTACTGAATTAAAAATGCCAGGATTAGAAATTGGCAGTAATATCAATGGTAAAAATTTAAGTGATACCTATTTTTTTCCTTTTTATGCAGCCGCTGAAAAATTAGGCTGTGCATTATTTGTACATCCTTGGGAAATGATGGGTGAAAATGATATGCAGAAATATTGGTTGCCATGGTTGGTTGGCATGCCTGCCGAAACAAGCAGAGCCATTTGTTCAATGATTTTTGGAGGCGTATTTGAACAGTTTCCTAAACTAAGAGTTGCTTTTGCTCATGGTGGTGGAAGCTTCCCTTTTACTATTGGCAGAATTGAACATGGCTTTAATGTTCGACCAGATTTAGTAGCTATTGATAATGCTATAAATCCACGTAATTATTTAGGTAAATTTTGGATTGATAGTTTAGTACATGACGCAAGTGCATTGCAATACATTATTGACTTAATGGGAACAGAAAAAATTTGTATGGGTAGCGATTATCCCTTTCCTTTAGGTGAACATCACCCCGGTAAATTAATTGAAGAAAGCAATTTCAATAATTCTATAAAAAATAAATTATTGTTCGAAAATGCTCAACAGTGGCTTCGGTTATAAAATATTTATTTATACCAATTAGTGGGAATAAAATAGAAAAACAACATACTCAATATTCCCATTAACATAACTACTTTAACAATGCTACTTATTTTATGAAAATCTGTGGCAGTTTGTGCTTTTATAAGCTGATTAAAAATTTTAACTAAAGGGAAAACGACAAATAAAAAACAGTATAAAGCACTCACCCAAAACCACCACCCAAATTGTAGTACATAGAATTGTACAATAATTAATGCTACAATAAGAACGGTTAACCAAACCAATACAAAAACCTTTGTGGCATTTAGCCCTAATACAATTGGCATTGTTTTACAACCAAATCTTCTATCACCTTCAATATCTTCCATGTCTTTGATTACTTCACGTATTAAAGAAATAATAAAAGCAAAACCAGCATATAAAAAAGTAAATCTCGACAATTTATCGGCTTGCAAACTACTATCGGTTCTAAAGACATCTAATAAATGATTGGTTTCACAATAAGTAATTACCATAATTACCCAAGCAGTAAGTAAAGAAATTACTACATTACCAACAAGGAACTTTTTTTTAAGAGAGATGGAGTAAAAAAACAATAATAATACAGTGATTAAATTGGCAATTCCTAAAAACCGAACATTGGTATAAATATCAATTATAAAACCTAATGCAATGCCTACTATACTTAACATTAAGTGCCAAACAATTACCCATCTACGGCTGATGATTCTGTCAACTACTACTTTATTGGGCTTATTAACTTGATCGATATTTAAATCGAAATAGTCGTTAATAATATTGCCTGCAGCAGCAATACATACAGAAGCTACGACTAAGCATAAAAAGTAAATACCTCTAACATTGGTTTGAATACCAGCTTCAATAAAAATAGGTCGTTCTATACAATACAAAAATATCAGCTGTGTAACAGCAATAAAAACCAAGTTTGGCCAACGAACCAATTGTATAAATGCTTTGAATAATTTCAAATTCTTAATTTCTAATTTTTTAATTCCCAATTATTGAGCTCTAACTGAAATATCTTCATTCCATTTACCTTGCAGCTTCATTACTTTTTCAATTACATCTCTTGCACAGCCAGCACCACCATTAATAGGTGAAATATATTGAGCAATTGCTTTAATATCTGTTGCAGCATCAACAGGACAAGTTGGCAAACCCACCAAACGCAATGCTGGAGCATCTGGCATATCATCGCCCATAAATAAAACCTGTTCTTTAGATAAACGATGTTGTTGCATGAAGTTGGTTAACACAGCAACTTTATCTTTCACTTGCATGTACACATGCGTCACTCCTAACTTGTTTAAACGTTCTTGCACTTCTGGAGAAACTCCTCCACTAATTATTACAATATGATACCCTTTCTTAACAGCCAATTGCAATGCATAACCATCTTTAATATTCATACGTCTAGCCATTACACCATTGGGTAAAACCAATAGTGTTCCATCTGTGAGCACACCATCTACATCAAAAACGAAAGTGTTGATGGATTTAAAAAGTTCGAGAACATTCATACCCCAAACCCCTAAAGGGGCTAATTTATTTGATTAAAATCCCTTGCTCCCCTTTAGGGGATGGGGTTATTACTTCTTCTGATTATCTCTCCATTCGTACACCCAACTACTTTGAATCATTTCTAAATGACCTTCATTGCTTTGTTCACGTGTACCAACAAATCCTTCAATTTGCAATACCCATTCTAATAATTCTGTAAAACGGATTCTGTAAATTTTACTTTCGGTAAAATCATCGCCAAAACGTTCGTATAATTTTAATGCGATGTCTTCATAATCATTCCAATGAATTGGTGGTTCTGTAAAAGTCATTATTGTTCTGTTTGCCCTCAACCCCTAATGGGGAAAAGGAATTAGAAAATTATTTTTAAAATGCAATATTATGTTACGAGCAGCAGAATTACTATTTCGCTTTAGTATAGCCTGTACTGAGCGTAGTCGAAGTATCGCACCCTTCAACGTTCAGCTCAAAAGTGAACATTCAACTTTAAACTTTAAACATTCAACTTTAAACTCTATTATAACCTTACAACAATTTGCTCCGCTTGCAAATATCTCTTTAAATCTTGGATTTCTATTTCCTTAAAGTGGAAAATACTTGCAGCCAAGGCTGCATCGGCCTTTGCAGTAGTAAAAACATCTTTAAAATGCTCCATTGTACCACCACCACCACTTGCAATAATGGGTACAGAGAGGTTTTCACTGAGCTGTTGGGTAATATCTAAAGCAAAACCTTGTTTGGTTCCATCGTTGTTCATGCTAGTGAGTAAAATTTCACCTGCACCCAATTCAACAGCTTGTTTAGCCCAATCAAAGCATTTGGTTTCAGTTTTTGTTCTGCCTCCATTCAAATACACATACCATTCACCATCTGCTTCCTTTTTGGTATCTATTGCTAAAACCACACACTGACTACCAAATTGCTTAGCTAAATCATTAATCAATTGAGGATTCTTAAATGCTGAAGTATTGATGGAAATTTTATCAGCCCCATTTTGAAGCAATACACTTACATCTTCCACACTGCTGATACCACCACCAACCGTAAAAGGAATATTGATTTTATGGGCAATTTTGTTTACCAGTTCACTCAAGGTTTTTCTTTTCTCAACCGTTGCTGTGATATCTAAAAACACCAATTCATCAGCACCTTGAACAGCATACAATGCACCTAGTTCAACTGGGTCTCCTGCATCTCTTATATTTTCGAAGTTGATGCCTTTAACTGTACGTCCATCTTTGATGTCTAGGCAGGGGATTATACGTTTTGCAAGGCCCCCAACCCCTAAAGGGGAGTATTGTACATCTAAATTCATAAATTATATTTTTAAAGTCCCTTTAGGGATTTAGGGCTAATCCTCCCCTCATAAATTGCTTTCCCCACAATAGCAGCAGCACAACCAATATCTTTCAACAATTTCAAATCATCTAACGATGCAACGCCACCACTAGCAATAAAATGCAATTCAGGAAATTTAGCAATGATGTTTTTATAGAGTTCTGTTGATGGGCCTTCTAATTTTCCATCTTTACTAACATCAGTACAAAATATTTGTTGTACTCCATGTTTGATGTACTTTTCAATAAAATCATAAATCCAGATATCCGTTGTTTCTAACCAACCACCAATCGCAATTTTTTCCTCTTTTACATCAGCACCCAATAAAAATTTACTAGCTCCAAATTGTTGCAACCAACTTACAAATAAAGCTTCATCTTTTACAGCTATACTTCCTACAGTTGCCAATGCTGCTCCTGATTCAAAAACAATCTGCACATCTTTTTCAGTTTTTATTCCACCACCAAAATCTATGGTGAGTTTTGTTTTAGCGGCAATTGTTTCCAACACTTTCCAATTCTTAACAGCACCTGCTTTAGCTCCATCTAAATCAACCAAATGCAATCTTTGTAAGCCTGCATCTTCAAACTCCAATGCTACTTCTAACGGATTTTCATTGTAAATTTTCTTTTGGGAATAATCACCTTCGGTTAGTCTAACACACTTGCCATCTATGATGTCTATTGCGGGAATTATAAACCCCTCCGCCCCTAAAGGGGGACTATTTTGCTTCGTAGTTTGATTCTCCAATTGTTTAATTTTTACTTGTATTGTTTGAATAACAGTTTCTAATTTTTTTTTTACTTGTGTATTGGTAAATCTAAGAAAATGAATGCCCAATTCTTCAAGATGTTGCTGTCTGATAGTATCATTTTTCTTAACCGCATCTTTTGTATGAATACTACCATCTATCTCAATAGCTAATTTTATTGAATGAGCATAAAAGTCAAGCACATAAAATGAGGCAGGATGTTGTCGTCGAAACTTTATGCCTAACTGATTTTGCCTTAAATAATTCCAAAGTAACTCTTCTGTTTCGGTTAGATTATTCCTAAGCTCCTCAGCTCTTTTAAATATCAATGGATGAGCATTGTAAAACATATTCTTCTCCATAATAACTCCCTTTAGGGTTGGGGCAACTGTATAAAATTTTTCAAAATTTGTTCCCCAACTGTTGCACTTTTTTCAGGATGAAATTGCACGCCATAAAAATTATCTTTCTGCAATGCAGAACTGTATGGTTGAATATAATTGGTTGTTGCAATAGTATGTTCACCTAATGCTGCGTAATAACCATGAACGAAATAGCAAAAGTCATTTTCTTTAAGACCATTAAATAATGGAGTTTTCAAATTAAAAATATTGTTCCAACCAATTTGTGGCACCTTAAACCCTAACCCCTCAGCCTTAAACCTTTTCACTTCTTCCTCAAAAATGCCTAAACAATCTGTATCATTTTCTTCGCTGTGTTTGCACATTAACTGCATACCTAAGCAAATACCTAATACTGGCTGTGTCAGATTTTTAATTACTTCATCCAGTCCTCGTTCTTTTAAATAATTCATGGCTGTACTTGCTTCTCCAACACCTGGAAAAATTACTTTATCGGCTGACTGAATTTGTTGCACATCATCTGTAACTGTTGCTTGCACACCAATTCTTTCTAAAGCATATAATACACTTTGAATATTGCCTGCATTGTATTTTATGATTACTAAGCCCCCTTCGCCCCCTAAAGGGGGGACTAAAGAGCTGCTTTCAATTGTTGATTGATTCATTGATAAATTAATTCAAAATTGAATTCAAAAATTGTTTCGTTGTTTCTTCCACATTATTTGTTCCATCTAATGCTTTTATATATGCACTGCCAATAATGGCTCCATTGCTGTATTTGCATGCTGCATCAAAACTGGCTTTATCTTTTATTCCAAACCCAACTAGAATTGGATTTTTCAATTGATAGCTTTGCAAACGTTGTAAGTATTTTTCTACTGCATCAAAATCTGTATTGCCACCAGTTGTTGCAGATGAACTTACTGCGTACAAAAATCCTGTTGTTAAACTGTCCAATTTCTTTACCCTTTCTTCTATTGTTTCAGGAGTGACTAAGAAGATAAAATCCAATCCATATTTTTTAATAATGGCTCCATATTCTGTTTCAAATTCATATTCTGGTAAGTCAGGGAGAATTAATCCATCTACACCAACTGCAGCAGCATCTGCACAGAATTTTTCAAAGCCATATTGTAAAACCGGATTCATGTAACCCATTAAAATTAAACCTGCCTCCCCAACCCCTCCAAAGGAGGGGCTTTTGGAGCGAAGATTTTTTAGTTGCTGGAATAAAACTTCAATGGTCATTCCATTCTCCAAAGCCTTACTGCTGCTGGCTTGTATTACTGGTCCATCAGCTAATGGATCACTGTAAGGCATACCTAATTCAATTAAATCTGCTCCTTTTGAAGCAAGTGTGTTAATAATGTTTACCGTACTATCCAATGTGGGATAACCTGCTGTACAATACACATTCAACACACGATGTTGCTTGTTTTGAAATATATTTTTTATTCTGCTCATTGTTGTTTTTTATTGAACCACAAAGACACCAAGACACAAAGGTTCACAACGTTGTGTTGCTCAGTTTCGTTAATTCGTTGTGGTTATAAATGGTTCATATAAGTTGCCAAATACTTATCTCCTCTTCCACTTAAACAAACTACCACCACATCTTCTTTTTTAAACTATATGAACCACAAAGACACTAAGACACAAAGGTTCACAACGTTGTGATACTTTATGTTATTATTTCGTTCTGGTTATAAATGGTTCATATAAGTTGCCAAATACTTATCTCCTCTTCCACTTAAACAAACTACCACCACATCTTCTTTTTTAAATTGCATGAACCACAAAGACACCAAGACACAAAGGTTCACGACGTTGTGTTGCTCAGTGTCGTTAATTCGTTGTGGTTATAAATGATTCATATAAGTTGCTAAATCTTTATCTCCTCTACCACTTAAACAAACTACTACAACATCATCTTTCTTAAACTGCATTTGTTTTAAGGCTGAAAAAGCATGTGCTGTTTCCAATGCAGGAATTATTCCTTCCAACTTACTTATTTCAAAAGCCGACTCAAGTGCATCATCATCTGTAACACTTAAAAAAGTACCACGTCCACTTTTAAATAAGTTTGCATGCAAGGGCCCAATACCCGGATAATCTAATCCTGCTGAAATACTGTGTGGTTCTATAACTTGTCCATCTGCAGTTTGCATGAGTAAACTTTTACTGCCATGCAAAATACCAGGTTTCCCTAATGCAGTTGTTGCAGCACTCATACCACTGTTTACACCATGACCAGCAGCTTCTACAGCTATCAACTGCACACTCAATTCATCCAAGAAATGATAAAATGCTCCTGCTGCATTACTTCCTCCACCCACACAAGCCACTACATGCGTTGGTAATTCACTACCTGTTTTTTCTAATAATTGTTTACGAATTTCTTTACTGATAACACTTTGAAATCGTGCCACCATATCTGGATAAGGATGTGGACCAACTACACTGCCTATAATATAATGTGTATCGTTGGGATTGTTAATCCAATCTCTGATAGCTTCATTGGTGGCATCTTTTAAAGTCTTGCTGCCACTAGTTGCAGGCACTACTGTTGCTCCCAACATTTTCATACGTGCCACATTGGGTGCTTGTCGTTCTATATCTTTTTCGCCCATGTACACAATACATTCCATGCCTTTTAAAGCACACACAGTAGCTGTTGCAACTCCATGCTGACCAGCACCTGTTTCTGCAATAATTCTTGTTTTGCCTAATCGTCGTGCCAACAAAATTTGTCCAACTGTATTGTTTATTTTATGTGCACCTGTATGGCATAAATCTTCTCTCTTTAAATACACATGGGTGTTGTGCAATGCACTCAAACGCTCTGCATAAAATAATGGAGTTGGTCGGCCAACATAATCTTTGAGCAACTGCTGAAACTCTTGTTGAAAAGCAGGTTCTGCCATTATTTGCAAATATTTTTCTTTTAATTCTGCTACATTGCTGTGCAACATTTCAGGAATATACGCACCACCAAAACTGCCATAATAGCCTTGTGCAT
>CALRVE020000067.1:0-15603 GCA_943371535.1 Asaia bogorensis
TAGTAATATTTCCGTTAGTTTTAAAATTGTAGTATAAGCCTTTGAAATTGCCTTTAAAAGCTATGTTGCCCAAAGCAGGAATATCGGGATTATTAAAAGTATTTATAGATGGTACAAAATCGGCTAAATCTGTTGCATTGGTTTGTACATTGCCGTTACTTAAATCAATAATGGTTTTATCAATATCGGGCAATCCAACCATTACTAAATTTCCACTAATGCTGGTATTATTACTTTTTGCAAATAACTGTTTAACGCTAAAATTGGCAACAGTTCCTTCAAAAAGTCCAGATAAATCTATTGCTCTATTTATTTTTTTTAAAGACGATTCAAAATAGCCTAAATCACTACTATAAATAGTGGCATTTTTGAAGTTGGCATTCATGATTACTTTGTTCTCATAATTGGCAAAATCGTCTTCAAAATGATCAAACCTCATTGCATAATAATTACTTATTTTACTTTTATTGGTTTGTAAGTCTAAGTTTTTAAATTCCATGATAGCAGGATGTACTTTAAAATCGGCTGCTAACTTTTTCACTTCTAACCCACTTCTTTCTTTACAACTTAATTGCATGTTTGCAGTAAGTGTGTCATTATTCAGTAGCACATTATTAAACACCCCATTAATTTTTGTAAAGCCCAAATGTCTTGTATCGAAAATTTGCAATGGTTTTTTTTGGTTTACATCATCAATAAAACTTCCATTGTTGATGGTTAAATTTTTTACCTGCAAAAAAAGTCTAGCAGGGTTTAATCTATACCCTGTATCTATACTTATTTTTTTAATTTTTTTAGGGCGTAATGCAGCATAGTTTTGAATAATTACTATTGGTTTTTCAATAGTTGCATCGGCTAATTTAAAAATACCTTTATCAAAATCAATATCATCGGCATTTAAAATTAAACTACTAATTTTTGTATCAATAGTTTCACCAATCCAACGATCATCATTAATGAAATGAATATTTTTTAAATCAATTTTCTTTAACGATAAAAGCAAACCACTCTTCTCTTTTCTTTTAGAAGGTGATGGAGAAGAAAAATAATCAACCAAAAATTGATAATTCCATATACTATCTGTTCTATGTAATTTTATTACAGCATCTTCTAAAGCAATAAATTTTAAATCTGCTTTATCTTTAAAAATAAACCAATCGGTAATTCTAACTTTTAACTGACCGGCATATAGTAAAGTGTCTTTTCTTTTATCGCCAACAAAAACACCTTCAATATCGGCACTATTTAGAAAAGAAAATTTAACATGCTTTACTTCTACTGTAGTACCTAATGCAGCTGATAATTTTTTGGCTGAGTACTTCACCAACATATTTTGAACGGGTGTTGTTTGTATTGCAAGCCACAAACACAGTATTATTGCAACAAGTACAAGTATTGAGATTCGCAATATTTTAAAAAACCGTTTCAGAATAACTTATTTTTAGGGGTGAAAATAAAACAATCAAAGTCTATTGGCAAATTGAATACCAAAATCACAATTATGCGTTTATTAGTTTTAACTTTTACCACGATGCTTTTTAGCATGTCAATTGCACAAAGTAATCAAAAAAAATACACTTTAGTGATACATGGTGGTGCAGGAACTATTTTGAAAAAAAATATGTCAGCCGAAAAAGAAAAACAATACCTACAAAGTTTAGATCAAGCTTTAGCTACAGGCGAAGCTATTTTAAAAAATGGAGGTACTGCTTTACAAGCTGTTGAAGCAACTGTAAAAGTTTTAGAAGATAATCCATTATTCAATGCAGGTAAAGGTGCTGTGTTTACCAATGCAGGCACCAATGAAATGGATGCTGCTATCATGGATGGTGCAACATTAAAAGCTGGAAGTATTGCCAGTGTAAGAACAATTAAAAATCCTATTGAGGCTGCTCGTTTAGTAATGACACAAAGTGAACATGTTTTATTAGTAGGAACAGGTGCCGAAACCTTTGCCAAACTAAAAGGTTGTACCATTGTAGATACGAGTTATTTTTTTACAGAAGATCGATGGAAGGCTTTAGAAAAATCGAAAGCCAATGAAGCTGATGCCACTAAAAAAGAAGGAGCTGCTATTAAACAACCCAATAATAGAGACGACAAATATGGCACTGTTGGTGCTGTTGCAGTTGATGTATATGGAAATTTAGCTGCTGCAACTAGTACGGGAGGCATGACGAACAAAAGATTTAACAGGATTGGCGATGCACCAATTATTGGAGCAGGCACTTATGCCGATAATAATACTTGTGCCATTAGTTGTACAGGTTGGGGCGAATACTTTATACGTTTAGTAATGGCTAAATCTATTGCCGATATGATGGAATATGGCAAACTATCGCTTCAAGATGCTGCCAATTTAATGGTAATGAAAAAACTACCTGCTTTAGGTGGCGATGGGGGTTTAATTGCAGTTGATAAAAACCACAATATTACCATGCCTTTTTGCACAGAAGGGATGTATAGAGGCTACGTAAAATCTACAGGTGAAAAAGAAATTAAAATTTATAAAGAGTAAGAACAATTGACAAGGAACAATGGCTAATTGACAATTAATAGTTCTTTCCATAACACAAAACACTATTCATGCCCACACTAGCATTTTTTGAAGAAAAAGATTTTGATCAACTTATTCAATGGATGAATACAGAAGAATTATTAATAAACTGGAGTGGTAGAATGTTTTCGTTTCCACTAACACCAGAAAGTTTGGCTTGGTATTTAAACGATACTAATAAAATTGGCAGTAGTGATGCATTTATCTTCAAAGCAATTGATAATGATGGTACTATTGTGGGTCATATTTCTTTAGGTGGTATTAGCACTACCAATAAAAGTGCAAGAATTAGTAGAGTATTTGTAAGTAATGAAGGTCGTAATAAAGGAATATGTAGGTTTATGGTTGAACAAGTAGTAAAGTTTGGTTTCGAAAAGCTGCATTTACACCGCATTGCATTAGGTGTATATAGCAATAACCCTTCAGCAATTGCTTGCTATACAAACGCTGGTTTACAAATAGAAGGTGTACATAAAGATGTTTTGTTGTACCAAAACAGTTATTGGAGTATGGTTGAAATGGCAATTCTAGAAGAAGAATGGCAACAAAATCGAGCTAAATAAAAGCAATCAAAAAAAATCTTTAGCATCAATTAAACCTTGTTTTAAGCAATAAGTCTTTAAAGCAACTTAATTTTTCACCCAAAAACGAAAAGTATGAAAAACAAACTTCAGTTAGCACTACTCATTACAAGTTTCTCATTGTTACTTTTTAGTGCTTGTAAAAAAAGTACAAATGATATAACTAAACTAGATTTTACAGAAGAATCTACCACCCATTCCGATGATCAATCCACCTTTACCAACGAAACTGATGCTTTGGCTAACGACTTTAATACTATTGTAGACAATTATGTTGCCTTTAATGGTAGAGAAGCCAACACTTTAGCCATTCCTTGCGATGCTACTGTTTCAGTTGATTCAATAAGTTCGCCTAGAAGAATCACAATTACTTATAATGGTTCTAACTGTGTTCCTTTTAGAACAAGAACAGGTACTGTTGTAATTACAATGCCAGCCAATGTAAGATGGAGAGATTCAGGTGCAATAATGACGGTGAATATGCAAAATGTAAAAATTACTCGTACAGGCACCAACAGAAGTATTACCATTAATGGAATCAAAACAATCAGAAACGTTACTGGTGGTTTAATACGTCAAGTAGTTATGCCAGGTGTAACTGTGATTCATGAAATTAGAAGTAATAATATGAGTGTTCGATTTGCAGATAGCACTTCACGTACTTGGCAAATAGCAAGAAGAAGAGGCTTTACTTTTAATAATGGCTTAACCATTACTACAAGAGGTATTGCAACAGTTGATGGTATTAATGAAGTAGCAGAATGGGGAACAAACCGTTATGGAAACGAATTTATTACAGCCACTAGCGAGCCTTTAATTGTACGTCAAAATTGTGCCTTCAGACTTACGTCAGGACAAGTTAAGCATCACAAAATGTCATCATTAGTAACAGTAACTTTTGGATTAGATTCTACAGGTGCCCCAACTACTTGCCCTATGAATGCTCCATTTTATTTTAAAATGGTTTATACAGGTGCAAACAATGTTACAAGAACTGTAATAAGACCATACAATTAATACATTCAACAACCCACATCATAAACCCAATAAAAAAGTTCTGCAAAAAATGCAGAACTTTTTTTATATGAAAACTTTTGTAGCACTTGTGTAAGAATTCTAATTGGCATTTGTCCCGCTATACACTACAAGTCCGCAGCCTTCCTTCGTTGGCTTTACGGGCTTTTCGTTTCTATCGGGGCTAAAAAATCAGTATTGTAATTCTAAAATTCATTCTCGAAAAATTCCAATTAAAATCAATCACAATACTTAAACATGTTTTGTATTACTATTACAATAGTTTATTGAATGAGTAATCTTACATGTTGTGCATTTCCATTATCATCGTTCAATTGAATAACATATAAACCCGATTGTAGGTTTGCATCAACCTGTATTCTTTCATTTTGTACAATACCTCTTTGCACTATTGCACCATTAGCATGTACAATACTAAATTGAATTTTAGACAATGTATTATTGCTGCTATTTTCTACCTTAATTGATGCACCTTTTTTAATACTTGTAGGATAAACTTTAATCCAGTTATTTCTTGAAGCAACCGTATAAGCAATAGTTTGGCTATAAGAAATAGTTGCATCTTTATCTACCATTTTTATTCTATACAAATACTTACCAGCCTGCACTGTATCAACTAAAGAATAATTATTAGTAAGTGAATTGTTTTTTGCTGTTAACGTTGTAACTGTTTGAAAAATTTGATTTTGATGGGCTCTTTCAATTTCAAAATGGCTCACATTTACTTCATTACTTGTTGTAAAATTTAATAATACCGATTGAGCATCATTTTTTTGCACGGTAAAACTTTGTAGTTGTAAAGGCAAAGCCAATAATGCAGCTGTATTGCTCACTGCACTTTCATTGTGTAATCTATCTAAAGCTGTTACTACATAATAATAAGTAATTCCTTGCCCAACTGTAAAATCGGTATACGTTGTTTCAACCGATGGGGTTATATGCAAAATATTATTTGCATTGGTAATATCTACAGGCGAAGTAGTTGAACGATAAATTACAAATCTTCTTACTGTATCAATTTCATTTACACCAACTGCAGGTTTTACCCAATTGAGTGTTATGGTGTTTAAAAAAGCTTGAGTAGCTACTAAATTAGTTGCAGGTTGTGGTGCTGTATTATCTTTCCAACTCATGGTTGGCAATAAAGCAGGTTTATTGAAAAAGAATAAACGCAAACTATCTCTAAATCCAAGTGGATTGTTACGCAAACTTGTAGTATTGTAAAATACATGTCCTGTAACATTAGATTGCTGTCTATTCAATCTAATTTGATTAGGAATTTCTCTATTATTGGTAGCAAAACTTCCTTGATCTGCATCACCAACTTTATAGCCAGCCATACCAATATACATATGTCTATTGAAAGCATTATTATTCCACCAAGGCACTAAAACACTATAATTAGAACCTGTTTGACCCATAAACCAATAAATTTGAGGAATATTATAATCTATCCAACCTTGGTTTTGCCATAATCTAGAATTGGCGTAATGATCTCTATAATGTTGTGTTGCTCCACTGCTAGTAGCACTACCTGCTGGATTAGCTGGAGAAGTAGAATTACTTAACCAAATACCACTTGGCGATACGCCAAATTTAACCCAAGGCTTAACAGATTTAATACTATCATTTACTCTTTTAATTAATGAGTCAATATTAGACCTTCTCCAATCGGCTCTATTCACTATGCCTCTTGAATTTGCTGTATAAGCAGCATCATCATTAAATGTTGTTAAAGAAGGACTCGTGTAAAAATAGTCATCAAAGTGTATACCATCTACATCATATCTTCTTACTATATCCATCACTACTTTAATGACATACTCCCGTACTTGTGGTAATCCAGGATTCAATATTTTTTGAACCGAACCATTTGAAATAGTAGTACAATCTAAAATCCAACTTGGTTGTTGGTTAATAATATGGTTGGGACTTAAAGCAGCAAGAGTAGTTGTAGTGGCTGTTGACAAAGCTCTGAAAGGATTTAGCCATGCATGAAATTCCATTCCTTTTTTTCTTGTTTCTGTAATCATAAATTGCAAAGGATCATAATAAGGATTTGGAGCTGTGCCTTGTGTACCTGTTAAATCTCTGCTCCAAGGCTCAAAAGAGCTAGCATACATAGCATCGCATTGGCTACGAATTTGAACAAACAATGCATTCATACCCGTTGCTTGATGTTCATTCACACGCTGAATAAATGTACTTTGTTCTTGTGCCGATGTAGAACCAACAGCTGGCCAATCGATATTAGAAAATGTAGCCATCCATACTCCTCTAAACTCTCTTTTAGGTGGAGTTTGAGCATTTGATTGAAAACAAATCATTCCAAATGCAATAAATAATAAATACTTCATACGTTCGAATGTATTATTTTGATTTTAATGTTGATACTTATGTTTAGTTTTTAGGGAATAGAATCAAAAAATACATATTTGTTTGATTTCGAGTTTTAATAGGATTAGTCAAAATATTATAACACAGAAAATTTTATAAGACTAATAATTTAAAATTTGATTATTGAATAATTATCTTTTCCACTTGTTGTTCATCGTAACACTTCATGGTAATTTGATACAACCCATTTGTAAATTTACTTACATCTATGTTAAGTATTGTTCCATTGCCACCACTTAGTTTAACTCTGTGTAAGATTTGACCAAGAGCATTCGTAACAATACATTCTGATACATTGTTTTTAAGAATAGCAAGTTTTAGATTTCCTCTCACAGGATTATTAATTACATTAAAAATCTTCTCTCTGCCTTCTGCTTTAATAAAAATAGTATTTGAAAAAGAAAATTTACCATCAACATCTACAATTTTGATTCTGTAATAACTAGATTTTAAAAAATTCTTGTCTTCAAAACTATAATTGGCTCCTGTAGATGCATTGCCTTTAGGTAAAATTTCATGACTTATAGGCTGAAAGAAAATGCCATTTTCACTTCTTTCTACCAATAAGTATCGAACATTATTTTCCAACTTTGTTTGCCAAGTTAAACTGTTCTTTGAATGTTCATTTTTACCACTTAATGTAATTCCTATAATAGGCAAAGGAATGGCTGGAGTTAAATATGCTACAGCATTACACATAATAGCCGAACGAACACTAGCCGATGTAATTGTTTCAAAAGGGAAAGCTAAATACAATACATTGAAAGCTCCTTTAAAACCCACTGCTGCACCATCTGAAGTTCCACCACTGTAAGTTAATGCTATAGTAGATCCTCCACTTACGTCTACCCTATCAGGAAAATCTGCATCATAATAACCATTTAAACTATTATCAAAACCACCCGTTTGTGCACTAAAGAAGTTTGGTGTTCCGTTGAATCCGTAACTATTGGCATCATCGCCCACGAAACTTGCTTTTAGATAGTTATTGTAAAAATCTAAATCCATATTGGGAGAACCACTTCTACCAACATCCCAGCCAATTTCAGAACCAGAAATAAACAACCCTTTTCCCCCAATATTCAAGTAGTTTTTCAATAAGGTTCTTTCGGTTTCATCTATTGA
Source organism: Asaia bogorensis (assembly GCA_943371535.1). GTDB lineage: Bacteria > Bacteroidota > Bacteroidia > Chitinophagales > Chitinophagaceae > UBA1930. Next base: position 7,696 of record CALRVE020000067.1, read on the forward strand.
TTTATCTGTCACTGCATCTTCACCTGTAAACCAATCAATTCCTTGATAATTTTGTAATAATACAGTACCAGCAATCACTGCTTCATTTTGACAGCCATCAAAAGCTAGATTAAAACAGCCACTCAATGCTTGTGCATGTTCTACCATATAATCGTATCTGTTCATACGATCCAATATCATTCTATTTACTGTTCCTAATGCTGCACTTTCATTTCTCAAAATCATTGCATTTGCATCAATTCTATCAAAAGCATCTACAATTAAATATGGCACTGACGCAACTCCATTGCCAGGTGTTCTTGCAGCTACTACACTACTAGTAAAAGATTCTCCACCTGCATTGGTAGCTGATACTTTAAAATAATAAGTAGTTTGTGCATTACCACTAAAAGTGAATGTTGTTCCTGTTACAGCAACTCCATCTTTAAAACTTTTACCATTGGTGCTAACATATACTCTATAACCAGTTGCAGCACTACCTAAAACTCCTCCAAAAGCAGGTGCATTCCAACTAACTTGAATGGTATTATTGCCATTATTTTTTGCAATCACATGCGTAGGTTCTTCTGGCAAATAAACCAACGGACTTCCGTCACGATTGTTAAAAAATTTCAATATTCCTTTATAAATTGCCCTTGCTGAAATTCGTCTAAACTCTGGATGTCTTAATTCGGCTGCATCAGCTGCTAAATCGTGAAAAGCCAATTCTATCAAGGTTCCTGGCATTGTATTAAGTTCTCTAATTTCACCAAAATTGGCTGACTTTACTCCTCTATTTGCCCAAGTTGGTTTCCATGCTGCTCTAATATCATCTATTAATTGATTGTGTATATACGTGGTTAAATTAACACTTCCAGCAGTAATATTGGGTCTACCAGAACCTAAACCATTATAATGATACGTTTCAGTTCCTGTGCCACCACCAGCATTGGTATGAAATGAAACATAAACAGCATTTGCTAACTCAGTACTAGTGCCTTTAGTTGCTTCCCACTCGGCATATCTTGGACGAACTGTTACATCTTCATTACAAGTTGGATAACCTTGAAAACGAGCAAACTGCCTTGCCGATTCATCATATCTTGGTCTTCCACTTGCAGGCTGACTTGTATTTAAACAATCTAATTCTGTTCCAATTCCTCCACCTAATCTAACAGCATCTGCAATTATTGCTTGACCTGCTTCATTGGTTTGATTACTTAAAATAATTTTATTTACAGTTCCTGCTGTAAAATAAAATTGACCAACATGCACCCAAGTATCGCTATGAATTTCTTGATTTACCAATACCCTAGAAGTATCACCACTATGTATAATAGTATATGCAACATTGGTAGCTCTGTTTATACCAGCAATACAACGAACAGAAACCCAATACAAACCACTTTGTGTTACATTGGGTGTAAAAATTGCTGCGGCAGTTTCTGTTGCATTTGCAGTTGCAACTCTGTATGTTCCACCATAACCAGCACTTGAACCTGTTGTCCATGAACCGGTTTCTGAATAACCAGATGATGTAACGTCGTTATCCACTATAATTTGATTGGTATTTACATCTCTTTCTCTAACACTCCACACATTGGCACCAGCATTAAACAAGTAATGCAGTAAATAATAATCAACTGTTTCGGCGGTTGTAAAATCTTCAACCACACCATTACTCGTACCTCTTTGGGTAACAAAACCAGAACCTGTATTGTGCCAACCATGACCAGGACTTAACCAAACTGTTTTGCCAACTAATGCACCATTTGCTTTGGGTGAACTTGTTCCACCTGGATAAATTCTATTCACCACAGACTCATTAGATGTGCCTTTGATTGCTGGATGTGGTTCACTATTTTTTGTTGGAATATAAACTGGAGCTTCTGGTAAATCTGAAAAATAATCTAGAGTTTTCCATTGGTGTGTTTGAGCCTCTTTTGCTAAAAGTAATATAGATTTAGTTGAAAAATTACTACCAAGAGCAAGTAAAATTTCAGGCAACATTTCTACATATTCGGCAGACAAAGTTCCTTTTGAGAATGATTGTTTGCTATTGAAAAAAACTTCTATTCTATCTTCTTTAATTGAACAACTATCTACAACTAAAAATGATACATTTTTAGGCAAATGCTCTTTTTCTTGTTGCAATAAAATATTGGCTTTTTCTATTATGGCGTTAATAGAAGACTGTGCAGTCACTTCTCCAAAAATACCAAGCAAAAAACCGAAAGTAAGTAGTAAATTTTTCTTCATACTGCAATATTGTGCGTTTATTTGCGTAAAATAAGCAGAAAAGTCGGATTTATGCAGTTTTAAGCAAACTATTTTTATATATAAAAAAAGCTGCTATGTAAAGCAGCATTTTTTAATCAGTTAGCCAATTTTATTTTAGAATACTTCTTCCAATTACAATTCTTTGTACTTCACTAGTACCTTCATAGATCTGTGTAATTTTAGCATCTCTCATTAAACGTTCTACATGGTATTCTTTCACAAATCCATAGCCTCCATGAATTTGTACAGCTTCTACAGTAACCCACATAGCAGTTTCACTAGCAAACACTTTTGCCATAGAAGAGCTTAATGTATAGTCGATACCATTGTCTTTCTCCCAAGCTGCTTTTAAACATAATAATCTTGCTGCTTCAATTCTTGTTGCCATATCGGCTAACTTAAATTGAATTGCTTGATGTTGTGCAATTTCTTTACCGAAAGCCTTGCGTTGTTTTGAATATTTTAAAGCCAATTCATAAGCACCACTAGCAATACCTAAAGCTTGTGAAGCAATACCAATACGACCACCTGCCAAGGTTTTCATAGCAAACGTAAATCCAAAACCATCGGCACCAACTCTATTTTCTTTTGGCACTTTCACATCGTTAAACATAATAGTATGTGTATCGCTTCCACGAATACCCAATTTATTTTCTTTAGCTGCTACAGTAACCCCAGGCCAATTTTTTTCTACAATTAAACAATTTATTCCTTTACTACCTTTTGCAACATCTGTTTGTGCCATTACTAAATATACACTAGCCGATGAACCATTGGTAATCCAGTTTTTGGTACCATTTAATAAATAATAATCGCCTTTATCTTCAGCAGTTGTTTGTTGAGAAGTTGCATCACTACCTGCTTCAGGCTCACTCAATAAAAAAGCTCCAATATACAATTCACTATCTTTTTTGCCTTGTGCTAAAGGTGTTAAATATTTTTGTTTTTGTTCTTCAGAGCCATATCCTTCTAAACCATAACAAACTAAACTATTGTTTACACTCATACATACGCTAACGCTTGCATCAATTTTACTAATTTCTTCCATTGCTAATACATAACTCACTGTATCCATTCCACTTCCTCCATAGTTTTCACTTACCATCATGCCCATAAAACCTAAATCGGCCAATTGCATAATTTGTTCTTTTGGAAAACGCTGATGCTCGTCTCTATCTATTACGCCTGGTAAACACTCGTTTACAGCAAAATCTCTTGCTGCTTTTTGAATCATTAAATGTTCTTCGCTTAATTGAAATTGCATGGATGATTTTTTTGAGTTGCGAAAATAGGCTAACAAATGTTAGTATAAAATTTTGTTACACTTTTTTTCTCGAAAATTTATAGAATATGAATGCGGTGTTACAATAAAGCTCTTAAACTAGCTCTTCCAATATTAATTACACGAGTTTCTCCAGGTTTTCTTCCCTCATAATTTAAACTTAGCTCCAAATTATTGCCAAAACGTTTGGTAAACTCAATGTTCCATAAAAAGTTTTTACCCGGTAGTAATCCATCTAGCATAATATAACTCACTGTTGTATTTGGAATACTATTATACTGAATGTTATTGTATGTAAACTTCACCAATAAGCTTGTATTATTTACACTATTTAATTTACCCTCTACATTGATTGCATTATTAATGGCTGTTTCTCCACCATACACTAGTGCATTTTTTTTGGTTGAATAATTATAAGATGTTTGTAAACGATACTTGGTTAAATAAGTGTAGGTTAATTTAGGTTCGGTACTGATTATTTGTAATGAATAATTTCTATTGGCAAAATTGGGAGTAGTTAAATCGTTGGATGCCAATTTTTGTGTAACTTCTAATGTGTATTGTTTCTTAAAATTAATACGAGTTCTTATTACCCAATCAACCAATTCTCTACTTTCAAAACCATAGGTTAGTAAAGCTTTATTGTAGTTACGAATATTACTTACATCTACACCCCAAGCACTACTAAACCTATTAAAAGCAATGGTATTACTAAAAATATTATTCAATGAAATTAATGAAGTATCGGTAATATTTCCTTTGAAAGGATTGAATTGTGGACTACCATCGGCCAAAACTTTTTTTCCTGTTTGTAAAGCAGATTGAACACTAAAACGAGCCAAGAATTTTGCCCACTTTTTGTTTTGTTGTTTTGATAATAATACTCTTGGATTAATGTTCAATGTGTAATTAAATTGAGTATAATTTGCTTTTACAAATTGATTGGTTGGCGTAAATACACGAATGTATTTTGCCTGATCGGGAAACAATGCTACTTCAAATTCATTTAGCTGCGGTACACCATCATTGTTATAATCATTCCAAGCAAATTCACCTCTACCAGCAGGCACTTCTATGTAAGAAAAATCTCTTCGTTGTTCTTGCCCTGCACCAATTTCATATAATGAAGAACCAGTAATAAAACCATTCCACTCGTTAATAACATATTCAAATCTGCTTAGTAAGCTTTTATCAGACTGGAGATTGGTTAAAAAACTATTCCTTACCATTAACTCACGATAAGTGAGATTTATTCTAAATTGATGTTTTGTATTTTGTAAAAGTTCAAGCAAGAAATTATAATTATGGCTTTTATCGGTAGTCAATAAACTCTTTTGGAAAGGTAATTTATCGGTTCGAGTAAAATAATTCAAACTCCAACGATTAGGTTTAGCAATATCACTTTTAATATACAATCCAATGTTTTCAAAAGCAAAACTTAATGGGGTAACAGTATCGGTTAAATTATTTTTTTGTTCATTATGTTCTAACAAATAAGTACTACCAATTTGATAATTTTTTAACTTGGTAAACACTTTTGAAATATCTGTATTTACTTTTAAAAAATAACCTTTATCGGTAGGTGTATTACTATTTACTAAATTAAAGGAAGTAATATAACTTAAACCTGCTAAACCCTTTACAGCATTGTATTGTATAGAATTTTTAATAGCATTAAAGTTATCGCTTCTTAAATAACCATCGAGCATGTATTTTAGTGAAGATTGTGTTACATTATTCTTTAATTCAACACTAGCTTTTGGTAAATGTTCTGTAGCAAAATTGGGTAAAATAAGCAAGCCCCAATCTCTTGCAAACTCAACACTTCTCAAACGTTCAATAGAACGAAATCTTTCATCTACCCATTCATAACCAATTGTTGATAATAGCTGTGTACATTTATTAATTTGATCGGTTCTATTCAACAAAAATTTAGCTGCTAAACCATTGTTATTGCCTTTATCTTTTGAAGAAAAAGTATTGATATCATAATTGCTTAAAGCTACATCGGTTTGTAATAAAGTATTTCTATTTATTTGATAAGTTGCTTGAACTGTAACAATTTGCTGTTTTTTAGGCGTTACTAAAAAAGCTGCTGCTTCAAAGTTGCCCTGTTTAACATTATTAATGGGTGCAACATATTCAAACACTCTTCCATTGGCACCATTGAACAAAGGAATATAATCCCCTTTATTAACGCCCAGTTCAATAAAGTTTAAATTATATTTTGCACTATCGGCATTGGTAGAATACACGTAAATACTATCCCATAAAGGGTTGATAGGATTTACTCTTTTTGCATACAATATTTTATTGATAGAAAAAGTATCTAAACTTGCTGTTTTATAAAATGCATTTTGAACGCTATCGCCCAAATTGGCTAAAAACTGTTTTTGATTAACATCTAAGGATTGATTAATGGCCGAATTTTTAGCATCCACATTGCTATATGCTGCAACATGAACAGTCAATTTTTTGCTAATGGTAAATTCATTGCTAGCATATAAAATAGAGTTCAAATAATTTCTATCGGCATATTCAAACTCTACCTGAATACGTTTATCTTTTGTAATCATGCGTTTGGGCGTAAACACAATCTCTCCTGTATTGTAGTTGATAATATAATCTTGGTCTTCGCCACGTTGCATCATTTCCCCATCAATAAAAACACGTTCGGTGCCCGATAAAATGATTAAAAAAAACTCATTGTTATTGCCTTGCAATCTATAGGGACCTTGATTGCCTTCCTGACCCTGAAAAACATTTCTTACAAATTTTCCTTTGGCAATTGCACCTGCAACCAATAATTTATTATTAGCACTTTTTCGTTCATAGGAAACTCCTTGCAATCGTTTATAAAAATTGAGAAAATAGTAACTAGACTGACGTAAGTCGATATCCCCTAAATCTATTGACCAATTTCTTTTCTTAAACTGTAATAAAATTCTATCAAATTCATTCAACTGTTGCGTTGTACCATCGGGCTGAATGGGAATATTATTATCGGTAATTGCAGCTGCCAATTGAATACTATCGCCCAACATACCTGTAATTTGTAAATTGAGTTGAGAGTTAAATACGGCATCTTGATTATTGCCAAAACTTAAACTTCGTCCGAAGCTGCCGTTATAGTTTACATTATTGCCTGCACCAAAAATACCACCAGTATTTCTAGCAGCATTGTTTCTATTAAAAATGAAAGGTTGTGCAAGAAAATTATTTTTTACACTATCGTATTTTAAACGATTGGCGTTGGCATTTAAATTAAAATTAAATACTCTATAGCTAACCCAAACACTATCTACAGCAATTGCTTTTATCCATTGAAGTGTAGAATTTTGTTGGTTGAAAACATAAGAACTTGCATCTATATTTTCAACAATTAATGTATTGGGAACAATTTTTTTGGGGTCTAAAACTATAATGCCTTTAGTAGGAATTTTTTTAATAACAACATTAGACAATGCATTAAACTGTGCCTCTGTTACCAAACATAGCAGTAAAATAAAGATGGAAAATATGTATCGCAAAAAGTTCAATCAATAAATAAATAGGTAAAGTTCTTTGCATACAAATATCGGGGCTAGTTTTTGTTTAAGACAGCTATTCTTTTCAGATAGCTGCCTACAGTAAAATGTTGATATAAAGTATTCTTTCCTATGAATCGTACTTCTTCAAATTAAGCTGATGAATAAAACAGTTTCACACCGATATTTGTATATCTACAAAACAAATAATTATTCAGCAATCAGTTTCCATATTAGCATCTCCTATTGAATACCTAAAAGGTGTTGGACCATTACGTGCAGACTTGTTAAAAAAAGAACTCAATATTTTTACTTTCAAAGATCTATTGAACTTTTTTCCTTTTAGACATATTGATAAAACAAAGATTTCGGCTATTAAAGACATTAATTTTCAAACAGAATTTATACAAGTTGCTGGCAAATTAGAAGGTTTACAAATTTTTGGTGAAGGAAGAAGCAAAAGATTGGTAGGATATTTAAGAGATAAAACAGGCGTAATTGAATTGGTTTGGTTTCAAGGTATTAATTGGGTTGTTAAAAATTTTAATGAAGGCAGTTTGTATTTGGTATTTGGCAAAACTGGATTTTTTAATAACAAGCCTCAAATTGTTCATCCAGAAATTGAATTGTTTGCACCAGCCCACGCCGATGGAAAAGCACATTTAGAACCAGTATATCCTTCTACGGAAAAACTAAAAGCAAAATCTTTAAATGGCAGGCAAATTGCAAAACTAACACAACACTTATTGCCATTGGTTCAGCCAAATGATATTGAAGAAAATATTCCACAACATATACTTCAACAACTACAAATGATTAGCCGATTTGAGGCTTATCAAA
>CALRVE020000068.1:0-15331 GCA_943371535.1 Asaia bogorensis
TTTTTTTACTATTGAAATTATCTTCTTTGAAACTCAGGTGAACCAATGATTACACCTACAACTTGGCTTAACATACTGCTATTACTAAATGATGTATTCATGGCATAGGTATTCTTCATTTGACCTTTTTTATTCATTCGTTCTTTTACTATTTTTTCATTCTCAACCCCTATCATTGCAGTTTCACCTTGCATTTCATTTGAACTATTTGAAGGCTTTGTTTTATTAGCTGCATCATTTACTTTATTGATTAAATTAGGATCAGATAATAATGGTGTTAATCTTTGAATAGTCTTGGTTAAATCTCTTTCAGGCATCATCAACTTACTATACACTTCCAATGCTTTTTCAGCACTTTCGGGTTCTTTATGGTTGTTCAATTCGGCTAAATCAAACTTTACGCCTGGAATTTTCTGAGCTGCTAGGGCAAGTCCAAAGTTCATTCTATTCAGTAATGCTCCTGTGTTAATCCAATATTGAGCTTTATCAGGAAAACCAGTTGGGGCTTGATAAAAATACATTTGCTGACCCATTTTTGTAATCCAATTATTCAATTGAAAAGGTTGCGTAACATCGACATCTAAAATTCTTACCGTACTTATCACTAATTCAAAAGGCGATTTTGTTTTTTCTCTCAACGCTTCGTTGGTCCAAAATTCTGGAGATGAAACCATGGTTAATAACACTTGCTTAATATCGCCATTTTTTGCTAAAAATGTTTTTGCCATTTTATCAATCAAGCTTTGTGGTGGATTATCGTTTACGAAACGAGTAGCAATTTTTTTGGAGATAAATTTTGCTGTTGAAGCATGAGAAGATAACATATTCAATAATTCCTCTCCTTCTTCATAACCGCTGCCTGCAGGAAATTTTTTACCCAATACTGTTTTCTCACTTGCGTCATGACGGTTAATCGCAAACAAGAAATCGCCCTGATGCACAAATCCATTTTCAGTCAATTTTTCATCACCAATTCTTTCTACAATTTTTTTCATTGTACCAACTTGACCATAATCGTTGAAAGGATAAATTGTCCAGCCAGTTAAAATTTTTGCTGCTTGTGTTACATCGGTTTGGGTGTAACCTCCATCCACGCCTAAAGTATGCAGTTCCATTACTTCTCTTGCATAGTTTTCGTTTAACCCTTGACTTCTATTTTTAGTGAGTTGTTGTAATTGTTTTTTAGCTTTTGAAGATGTATCACCTTGTAATTTAGCCAATCGTTTAGCATAATTATTTACTTTATTTTCAAATTGTTCGTTTACTCCAGCACTACTAAAATTATCTAAGTACAATAACATTGCAGGAGATTTTGCTGTAGCTAAAACCAGCTGATTAAAGTTACCAAATACGTTCGGGCGAATTGCATCTCTCTCGTAAACAGGAATGAACTGAGCACATTGAGGTTTTGAAATAGATACGTTGAAATGATTGAACCAAAAATCGGTCATTACTTCTTGCAACTGATTATTGCTATAAGTAGCTCTAATTATTTTTTGATTGATGAATTGACGAAATAATTCTTTCTCTGGTCTTAAGCCTTTTTGATTCATGTAATCAGCTAGCTTTTGTCGATAAGCTGCTTTATCATCTTTATCTACCTCATCTTTATCAATAAAACCATCTGCTATCGCTGCTCTTAAAACTTGTGGATTTCTAGGAAAGTATTTGGCTATTTGTTCATTGTTCATTAACAAAGCATCGTATTCTGCTAATTTTTGCTGCATTTCTTCATTGGGCAAGTTGGCGTTTAACTGTTCAGCAAACCATTTCTCTACCCCCATTTCAGCTACTTCATTTACAAGGTTTGGAGTTGCCCCATAAGTGAATCTACTAATTAAATGAGCAGCTGCTTGTTGATCGGATAAACCTGCTTTTTTATAAGGAAATTTGCCAACTCCATTATTTTCAATAGCAGCAGAAAATACAAATGTTATAAAAACTAATAAGGCTGCACTAAAAGTGTAGTGAACTGTATTGGAGGAATATTTTTTCATGTGGTGCTTTAACTTTAAATCAATAATACAAAACAGCTATTGAAAGACTAAGTTAAATATTATAAGTTTAAAGCAAGTACATGATTATTTTAGGAAATCAAATAATGGAGTTATTTAAACAACTGCTGTTTTAGCATAGCTTTATCTAACTATTTCGAAAAGCCGATAGCTATCGGCTGCTAATAATATGTAGTTAAATCATTGAAAACCATTTTTAATTTGACCACAAAGCCACAAAGAACACAAAGGGAAAACTTCGTTTTTCCTTCTTAGTGACCTTAGAGCCTTTGTGGTTAACATGTAATTGCTGTCTGACATCAGGCAAGTTCAAAGTTCTTTTATTCAAAGCAGAAATTGTTTGCTCAATTTGACTTACATTTTCTTTTCTATGAGCACAATGGGGAAATAATAATATAACAAACCTCCTTTAAAACTTAAAATCAACACATCGCATCTTCTCGGCTCCTTCGTTTCTGATTCTTAGTTTGGTTTTATAACTCATAGATAGTTCAAAACCTCCTCTCCATTGAGAAGCTGTTTTTAATTGAGAAGTATTTACATCGTAACTTAAGCCTAAACTTAACTTGTACATATCTAGTTTAACAATTGGAATAAATGCATCGTTCCACCTATAAAATCCACCTAAGTACAAAGAAATTTTATCGTCGCTATCGTAATGTTGTTTAATATCCATACCATATAAAGCTCCACCTAAAAACTGACGATTACCAGACTGAGCATAATAATCGGCAAAAAATACCAATCTGTTATAATCGCCTGTAGGTGTTGTTAATCCTGCATTTAAGGTAAACTTATTACCTAAAGTAGTAATCATATCATTGGTAAAAAAGCCCACTTTAGGTTTATTAAAATGAAATAAAGAAGCCCCAAAATACATGGTTGCTGCTTCTCCAAAATCCATACTATACACAAGCCCTGCACCTAAATCCCAATAATTAATGCCTGTTCTATTAAAGGTTTGCATAGTAGGATTATTGGGATTGAATGAACCATTCACAAACTGATCATTCAATTGCATTTTTGTAGCATCGAACTGGCTATTTACATTGCCTGCCATAAAAGCCAAAGACAGGTAACTATTATAATCCTCGTTTAATGATTTATGAAAATTAATGACTGGTAAAAATTGAGTTCTTTTCAATTTAATATCTCCTGCAACATCATTGGTCATTTGCATACCCACTGTTAAATAATCATTGGCACTACCAATAGGAAATTTTACTTCAACGCTTGCAGCACTTGTTTGAAATGGAACAGAAATACTTTGCCACTGATTTCTGAAAATACCCGTTACACGAACATCGCCAGTAAAAACCCCTGCCAATGCTGGATTACGTAATAGTGGTTTCTCATAAAACTGAGAAAATGTAAAATCCTGTGCCTGCGTTTGAACAGCAACCAAGGAAAATAAATAAAACAATAATTTTTTCATGCCTATTCTTTACAAAATCAATTAAAAATTCAAAAGTTAAAAAACGTGAATCGTAAGTCGTAAATGGCAAGTCGTGAATTGCAAGTAAATAATCATTCAAAAGATAAAAGCTAAAAAGAAAAAGTTATTAATTATTAATCCTTCTACCTTACACCTTCTACCTTCTACCTTACACCTTCTACCTTCTACCTTCTATCTTCTACCTTCTACCTTCTATCTTCTACCCTCAACCTTAAACCTTTAACCTTAAAATCCTACTTCACAATCGAAACATTCCCCTTATACGTGTACGAAATATCATTTTCACAAACCACTTCACACATATATACATATACATCAGGTGATGCAAGTTTGCCATTGATTCTTCCATCCCAACCTGCTGAAACATCATTTGGATTGAAATTATTTTTCTCAAATACCAATTGTCCCCATCGATTAAAGATTCTAAAATTCTTCACCGAACGAATACCTTGAGCCCTTACCATCAACACATCATTAATTCCATCACCATCTGGAGTAAATGCATTTGGAATAAACACTTGTGAGTTTTCACAAAATACTTTCACACACATAGTATCTCTAGCAGCACATTTATACAAATTAGCAGCTTCAACAGTATAACAGATTTCACGTTTAATAGTAGCAATTGGTGTTGGACAATCCGTACAACTTAAAGTAGCAGCACTTGGACCCCAAGTCCATCTTGTTATTGGTCCATTGGTGGTGGTGGTAACCAATGGTAATGGAGTTCCGGTAGCTAAAATTTTATCGGCTCCTAAATTCACTGTTGGGTACTGCCCAACTGCTACAGTTACAAAAGCAGTATCTTGAAAACAATTGTAACTATCAAATCCAATTACACGATAACGTGTAGTTAAAATTGGTGTAGCAACAGTAAACTGGCCTGTTGCATTACTTAATGTAGTTGAAGGAGACCAAGTATAAGTTGTTGCACCACTTACACTTAATTGAGAAGATTGACCAATACAAATGGTATCATTAGGAGATACTGTAATATCAATAGGTTGTGCAACTGTAATAACTACTGTATCAATTGCTGTACAACCAAAAGTGTTGGTTCCTGTAACTACATATTGAGTAGTAGTTAATGGTTTTGCAATTGGATTGGCACAAGTGGTACAAGATAAACTTCCATCAATTGGCGACCATGAATATGATGTTGTTCCAGTTACATTCAATTGCCTAGATTGACCTTTACAAATTGTTGCATCTGGAGATGCAGTAATGGTAGGGCTTTGATTGATGGCTATTGTTTTTGTAGTAGTATCTTGACAGCCATACAATGTTCCAACAATTAAAGTGGCTGTATACGTTCCTGTATTTAAGTAGAAATTATTTACAGGTGTACCTGTTAACACAACTCCATTGGTAAATGACCAATTCACAATACTCACCGTATCGGCAGAAACATATTGAGCTTCATACGTAATTGGTCTATTAGTACAAGCTGTTGCAGGAGCATTAATATTTGCCGATGGAATGGTATTTACCTTAATGAAAATATTTCTGGTAATGGTATCACTACAACCCGATGCACTAGTAACAATTAATTGAATTTGCCAGTTATTAGATGCAGTATAATTTTTAATGGGGTTTTGTTGAGTACTAAATGTTCCATCGCCAAAACTCCAACGCCAACTTGTAATTGGTAAAAATCTCCTTGAAGTATCAGTAAATTGTACTCTGGTATTACCACAAGTTTGTAATAAAGACTGACGGAACCCAGCTTTCAAGTAATCTACCTTAATAGTATCCAAACCTCTTATTAATACTGAACAATTAGCCAATGAACCAGTTGTTAAAGTTGCTGTTGGAACATAGAAACCAGATTGATTATAGGTATGATAAATTACTGGCGAAGCAGTAGTTAAGAAAGTTCCATCACCAAAATTCCAACGAATGCTATCTGTATTTTGAACATTGGCTTCAAAACGTACTGGTGTATTACCACAAATAAAATTATGATCGTAAGTAATGGTTCCTGACGGAGCTCTTACAACAATATTTTTTTCTGCTTCATACGTACAACCTGTAGGATGCTTGGCTACCATTTTTACAGTATAAGTTCCAACTTGGGTAAATGTTCTGGTTACAATATTTCCTGTATCGGTAACACCTGGAGCAAAATACCAAACAGTTAAACTTGAAGGAAGGCTGCGATTGGTAAATGTTGCTGTAAATGGTACACAATTACTAATAGAATCAGTAACTGTATATAAACCTGGCAACTTAGAAACAATAGTAATAGGTCGTATAATACTATCGATACAAGCCAAGCCACTGTTATACTGTCTGATGGCTTTTAACTGTACATTAAATACGCCAGCAGTTGCAAAAGCATGAACAGGATTGGTTACAGAAGATGTATAACCATCTCTAAAATTCCAGAGTAAAGAAGTTACTGTATCACTTTGATTGGTGAAACGAATCGTATCGCCAATACAAGCAGACAATGGAGCTGCTGTGAAATTAGCAGTTGGTGGATTGAACACTTGAATCACTTCTTTCGCTGTTGTATCGGTACAACCATTGGTTGCAAAAACAGTTACATTGAATGTTCCGCTTTGCAAGAATGTATGTGTTATAGTATCAATATTTTTAGTGGTGTTCAATGTATTGCCATCACCAAAATTCCATTGAAAACTAGATACCCCATTTGAAGCATTGATGAATCGTACAGTATGTTGTTTACAACCTTGCTTCTCTGTTCCATTCACAGCAAAGTCTAATTTCAACGTACTTGGAGCAACTACAATATCATAGATAGCCGTATCATTTCCACACTGATTAATGGAAATTAGTTTTACCTTAAACGTATCTTGAACACCTGTAACGAAGGTATGGTTCACACCTTGCTGTGTTGCAATGGCTTGTTGAGTCCCATCGCCAAAATCCCAAATATAAGTTGCACCTAATCCTTTAGAAATATTACTAAAGTTTACTGTTAATGGAGAACAACCTACGGTTTTATCTGGTGTGAAAATGGATTTTGGTTTTGCCTTCACCAATACAGTTTTGGTTTTGGTTACTACTTCACACTCACTTGTTGCAGTTAATCTTACAATATAAGTTGTATCTGTAAAGTTGGGATTGGCTTGATAAATAACCGTTCCTGGTTGTGCCAAATTAGAAGTTTGCTGATTACCAAAATTCCATGCATAATTAAAGAAACCTAAGTAAGGTGTTGTATTGGTAATGGTAACTGCCAATGGTCCACAACCTACACTATCACTTAAGGTGAAGTTGGTTAATACAGGAGGAATGGTAAAGAACTTACGCTCTAAACTATCATTTTTACAACCATATAAACTTACTGCCACCATTTTAATAGTAACACTATCTCCAGCATTATTTAAAATAAAACCCGGATTTTGAGTGGCATTATTTCCGTAGAAAATATTATTGGCATACCAACTATAACTTCCATTTTGGATTGGCAATACAACAGGACTAACAATAGTATTATTAATGTTAAATGGTGCACAAGCAGTGTCTTTAGTAATTACCCAATTGGCAATTGCATCAGGACGAACAACTACTTCAAATGGTGTACTAAAAATACCTTGATTGCCACTACACAATGCACTCGTAACTAATCTACGGAATTGTGATGTAACCGTTAACACAGGCACCGTATAATCTTTTTGTATAGCACCAGAAATATCTACCCAATTCGTTCCTTGTAAAATTTGCCACTGATAAAAATAATTACCATCAGCACCGGTTGGTAAACTTCCTGTTAAAACCCCAGGGCTTGTGTTAATACAAGTTTGTAGATTTCCACTTACTGTATTATTGGCCAATGGTGGTTGTACATAAATGGTTTTTTCTAAACTAGTATTAGAACAAGGAATAGCAGTTACTTGACGTCTAATTTTTACAGTTGTATCAGCTATAAAAGTGTAGCTAATACTATTTGCCCCTGGAATATTTACCCAGTTGCCACCTTGTAAAATTTGCCATTGATAAGAATAATTATTATTTCCACCAACAGGAGGATTACCAGTAATATTCACCACCACACTATTACACACTATTCTGGTCAGTGTATCAATTGTATTGGTAAGTGGTAAATAATTTTTAATTTCTACTTGATCAGTTGTAGAAGAACAAATGCCATTACTCAACGTCCATACCAAACGATAATTATTATTAGGCACCATATTTATCACTACTGTATTAGCAGCATTAGGAGAAACTATTGTGGCTGTAGGACTTCCTGACGCAAAGCTCCAAACACCTGTTTCTATACTGCTTGGCAAATTTGCATTTAATTGATAAGTTGAATCTCCACATAACTCAACATCTACACCAGCATTAGCAATGGTTACAGGAGGGAACACAGTAATTTTTGTTGCATTACTAAACACTGTATCACAAACACCACTTTTCACCGCTGCTCTAAACCAAGTTGTTACTGTAAGATTATTGTAGGTATAATTTTGAACTGCACCATTAGATGTTATATTGGTAAAATTGATTCCATTGGTAGAAGATTGCCAAAATGGCGAACCAATATTGCCTGTTAAAAATACAGTACCAGAATTTGCACCTTGACAAACTGTATCTACTCCAGTAGTAACACCTGGTAATGATGGAGGTGCAACATTGATTTTAATTTCTTTAAATGCAGTATCGTTACTACATTTCAATTGATTGGTAGAAATCACTACTAAACGTACACTAAACGTATCTTGTACATTATTGAACGTAATGGTAGGGTTGGTTACTAAAGTATCTTGCCAACTTGCATTGGTATAAGGTCGTTTAAACTGCCAGTATCTAATTGCTCCCACTACTTGATTACTAGGAACTGAAATAGTTACAGGATTTCCAGCACAAACATTGATGGCAGTTGCTGTTAAATCTTGTTTAATTTGTGGTTGATCTACAATAGATAAAAATACTGTGTCTTTGGTCGAAGGACAGTTTACATCGTTGGTAATTGCCCATTGCAATTGATACAATCCACTTCTATTGTAAGTTATGGTTGTATTGGCTGAAGCATCATTGGCAAAACTCGCAGTTGCACCTACAGGCTGACTAATGATAGTCCATTTACCAGTTTCAAACGGACGAGCTGCATTTAAATTAGCTGAAATATTTTGAATTGCATTAGCAGGTGGATTGAAATTACAAACAAACACTGTATCTAATCCATTGATGACAGCTTGGGTTAACAACGGACGAACAATCACATCTCTTGTAACTGCAGCAGGAGAACAACTTCCAGCAGTAGCAGTAATGGTTAAAGAATACGTACCTGACGCAAGTTCACTTGCATTTGGTATAGTTGGATTTTGAGCAGCACTTGTGAAACCATTTGGCCCTGTCCAAGCATAAGTTAATGTACCCGGGAAAGTGGTTGTTGCAGTAAGATTTAAATTACTACCAAAACATAATGGAGCATTAGAAGAAACTGTTGGAGCAACAGGTGTAGAATCTACCCTTACTAAAACAGTTCCAGCAGCCGATACACAACTATTTAAAGTTGCAGTAACTGAATAAGTGCCACTAGCAGCAGTAGTTGCATTGTTGATGGATGGATTTTGATTGGTGCTTGTAAAACCATTTGGTCCAGTCCAATCATATTCAATTGCACCTGTTGTAGTTGTAGATGATGTTAAATTTAAAGTAGAACCACTACAAATTGGTGTATTGCTTGTTACTGTAGGAGTTGCAGGAGGATTAGGATCTACTAAAGTAAATGGACCAACAATATTAGATGGACAATTAGTTAGAATTACAAAAATATTTGAATAAGTGCCAGATGGTAAATTATCAATTTTTACAGAATCTCCAGCCGCTACAATGTTATTCAATGTTTGTTGCCCAGCACTATTGGTATATCGAATAGTATAACTACCTCCTGTTGTTAATCCTTTTAAAACAATTGAACCTGTAGCAGTATTACAATTTATAGGATTTTTTAAAACTGTTGAACCAATGGCAGGTGTTGGATTTACAACAACTGTAGATGTTCCAGCACTAGAAGGACAAGTTCCTACAACAGAAGTTACCACTAAACTATATTGCCCAGCAGCAGCTGTACTAACATTGGTAATAGTAGTATCTTTTGCCATACTACTGAAACCATTGGGTCCTGTCCATGCATAAGTTACACTAGCAGCAGGAGTTAAAGAAGAATTTAAATTGAGTGTTGTTCCTGTACAAACTGGTGAATTAGTAGTTACAGTAGGTTGAGCAGGAGTTTGATTAATTAACACACTTACACTACCAGCAGCAGAAGTACAATTGTTTAAAGTTGCAGTCACACTGTAAACTCCATTCATAGCAACTGTTGAGTTGGCTCTTGTTGGGGTTGCACCAGTTGTATTAAAACTTGCAGGTCCACTCCAATTAAATGTTACGCCTGCTGTTGCACTTGTTGCAGTTAAGTTTAAAATATTGCCACTACAAATAGGTGAATTACTTGATGCAACTGGAGTTGCTGGTGGTGCAGGATCTGACAAAGTAATTGGACCAGCAATAATATTTGAAATACAACCATCTAATGTTACGGTAATATTGGTATATGTTCCTGCACTTAAACTAGGTATAACAACATTCCCATTTACTGCTTGTATTGTTTGTGCAGTTTGTGCAATTCCTCCTTTAACAAAATTCACAATATATGACTGACCAGTGGTTAAACCATTTAAAGTAATAGTACCTGTAGAACTTGCACAAGCAGTAGGATCGGTTTTGGTATTGCCTGTAATATCAGGTGTTGGTTTTACCAATACAGTAGTTGTTCCTGCTAAAGATGCACAATTACCTGTTGTTGCTGTAGCAATTACAGAATAAGTGCCACTTGCTGCTGTTGTTGCATTACTGATATTTGGGTTTTGAATAATGCTATTAAAACTATTGGGTCCTGTCCATGCATAAGTAATCGTTCCAGCAGTTGAAGTTGCAGCAGTTAAATTTAAAGTTGCATTACTACAAATTGGAGCATTACTAGAAACTATTGGTGTTACTGGTGTTTGATTGATGACTACATTAACAGTACCAGCTGGCGATGTACAATTATTTAAAGTTGCAGTAACACTGTAAACTCCACTCATAGCCACTGTTGAGTTAGTACGTGTAGCATTTGCTCCAGTTGTACTAAAACTTGCAGGTCCACTCCAATTAAATGTTACACCAGCAGTTGCACTAGTTGCTGTAAAAGTTAATGTATTACCACTACAAATAGGTGCATTACTTGACGCAACTGGAGTTGCAGGTGGTGTTGGATCTGATAAAGTAATTGGTCCTACAACTAAGTTGGAATTACAACCATTCAATACAACTTGAATATTGGCATAAGTTCCTGCCGTTAAATTAGGTATTACCAACTCTCCATTTGCTGCAACGATAACAGAAGGTAAGTTTTGCGGTGTACCATTTTTTGTAAAATTCACAGTGTAAGTTCCTGCAACCAATCCTGTTAAGGTAATTGTACCAGTTGCTGTATTACAATTAGTAGGATCAGTTTTTGAATTACTTGCAATATTGGGTGTTGGTTTTACTAATACGGTTGTTGAACCTGCTGCTGAGGCACAATTACCTGTAGTAGCTGTTGCAACTACATTGTAAGTTCCACTTGCTGCAGTAGTTGCATTATTGATAGTTGGATTTTGGGTAGTGCTACTAAAACTATTTGGCCCAGTCCAAGCATAAGTCATTACTCCAGCTGTTGAAGTTGCTGCAGTTAAGTTTAAATTTTCATTACTACAAATAGGTGCATTACTTGTAACAGTTGGTGTTGCAGGTGTTTGATTAATGACCACATTTACAGTACCAGCAGGCGATGTGCAATTATTTAATGTTGCACTTACACTATAAGTACCAGCCATTGCTACAGTTGAATTGGGTCTTGTTGGATTAGCTCCTGTTGTATTGAAACTAGCAGGCCCACTCCAATTAAAGGTTACACCAGGTGTTGTGCTTGTTGCACCTAAGGTTAAAGTAATGCCACTGCAAATAGGACTATTACTTGTTGCAACTGGGGTTGCAGGTGGTGTTGGATCTGATAATACAATTGGACCAGCAATAATATTTGAAATACAACCATCTAATGTTACGGTAATATTGGTATACGTTCCAGCACTTAAAGCAGGAATAACAATATTGCCTCCAACTGCTGTTATGGTTTGAGCAGTTTGTGCTATGCCACCTTTTACAAAATTCACTACATATTGTTGTCCAGCTGTTAATCCACTTAATGTAATACTTCCAGTATTAGTAGCACATTGTGTAGGATCGGTTTTGGTATTACCTGTAATAGTTGGTGTTGGCTTTACAGTTACATTGGTAGTTCCTGCTAATGAAGTACAAGTTCCATTACTTGCAGTAACACTATACAAACCAGTTGCTGCTGCTGTAGCAGCAGTAATGGTTGGATTTTGTGTTGCATTGTTAAAACTGTTTGGACCAGTCCATGCATATGTAACTCCACTAGTAGAACTATTGGAAGTTAAATTCAAATTAGCTCCACTACAAATGGGTGAATTACTTGACGCAACTGGTGTTGCAGGCGTTTGATTGATGGTTACATTAACTGTGGCTGCATTAGATGTACAATTATTTAATGTTGCACTTACACTATACACACCACTCATTGGTGTTGTTGTATTAGGTCGTGTAACACTTCCTCCTGTTAAATTAAATCCTACTGGCCCACTCCAATTAAAGGTTACACCTGCAGTTGCACTTGTTGCAGATAAGCTTAAAGCAGTTCCACTACAAATAGGACTATTGCTTGTTGCAACTGGAATTGCAGGTGGTGTTGGATCTGATAATGTGATTGGACCTGCTACTGTATTAGAAATACAACCGTTTAACGTAACAGTAATATTGGTATATGTTCCTGCTGTTAATCCAGAGATGATAATATTACCACCACTTGCAGTTATTGTTTGTGCAGCCTGTGCTATGCCACCCTTTACAAAATTCACCACATATTGCTGACCAGTTGTTAATCCACTTAATGTAATACTTCCTGTAGAAGTTGCACATTGTGTTGGATCGGTTTTGGTATTGCTGGTGATATTGGGTGTAGGTTTAATGTTTACAGAAATTGGCGTTCTTACACTCTCACAAGATGAACTTGTATTTTTTTGACTCACATAAAATATTACAGGACCTACTGCAGTTGTAGATGGTGTTGGAACTGTAGTAGATGCTGTTCCACCACTTGCAACTGTATACCACTGCAAATCATTTCCACTTGTTGCTGTAGCTACCAAAGGAACTGCTGTTGCATTTTGACAATACTCTACTGGTGTTGTAACAACAGGAGCAACTGGAGTTGTAGTAACAACAACATTTACTGAACCTGCTGCTGATGTACAACCTGCTAAACTTGCTGTAACATTATACGTTCCTGTTGCGGCACTTGTAACATTAGTTATTGTAGGGTTTTGGGTATTACTAGTAAAACTATTCGGTCCACTCCAATTGTAGGTCACTCCAGGTGTAGTGCTATTTGCAGTTAAATTAAGATTATTTCCAGTTCCACTACAAATAGGGCTATTAGAACCTGCTGTTGGAACATTTGGTGCACTTGGGTCTGATAATGTTATAGGACCAACTATATTAGAAGCACAATTATTAGGAGCCGATGATACACTAATATTTGAATAAGTGCCAGCAGTTAATCCAGTAATTATTAAATCACCTGTACCATTAGCAGTACCACTAAAATTAGTTGCAGCTCCACTATTTTTACTGTATGAGCCATTAAAAGAAGTATTAGGAATTAATCCTTTCAAAGTAATTGAACCATTATTACCTCCGCAAGAACTTGGATTAATAAAAGTAGTTGAACTGATATTGGGCTGTGGTTTTATAGTAACTGTGAAAGAAGATGGCGTTCCATTACAACCATCTTTTACAGGAGTAATGGTATAAGTTACCACTGCATCTGTAGTTGTTGAAGCATTATTTAAAATATCATTAATAGTTCCAGTGCCATTGGTATTGCCCGTTACAGAACCTGTGGTTACTGAAGATGTCCAAGTAAATGTGCTTGGTGTTTGATTAGAAGTTGGTACATGATTTACACTTACTCCACTACAAATTGTTTTTGTAGCAATAGAAGTAATTCTATTTTCCGGGCGTATTGTAATTATTCTAGTATCTGATACTGGCAAGCAAACTGAACCAACAGGAGGTGTTACTGTATAAGTTAATGTTGCTGTAGTTGCATTCCTATCATTTTGGCTAACCGTGTAAGTTGTTGCAGATGATGTTTGAGGAGCAAAACTTCCTCCCCCTCCAGACCAAGCTACACTAAATCCTGAAGGACCAGTTGGAACTCCAACTAATGGAAATGAAGCCAATCCATAACAAATAGTTGTATCTGCTCCTGCATTTGCAGTTACAGGTTGGTTGAAAGTAATTATTTGAGAAGCACTTTTACTTCCACAACTATTTGTAAACAATAAAGTAACTGTATAGGCAACATTCTGATTAAATTGAATTTGAGGAAACTGAGAACTAGATGTTGTTCCATTAACAAAGCTAGATGTACCACCAGTAACACTCCAAGAATAGGATTCACTTGCATTACCAGTAGAGCTAAAATTTGGTGTATGAGCAGGATTGTTTGCAAAATTGATTATTGTTGGTGTTGCACAATAAGCTTTAGCACTAGGTAGTGCAGCATCTGTAATACCTAGTATTATAACTTTTCTGCTTAATGTAAATGTACCACAAGAGTTAGTTGCTGATAGTTTCAACAAGTATCTTCCAGGTGTATTAAAAGTAAATGATGGTGTTTTTGAAGTAATACTACCACTAACTGTATAAGTATTAACAGGTGCTGCTAAACCAGTAGCTTCTACCAAAACCTCCCATGCATATGTGGGTGGGATACATGTCCCTTCTGTTGTTGTATTAGTAGTTGTAACAACCAAAGGTGCACAACCAACTACAGAATCAAGATTGTTTACTCTAAATGCTACTGTTGCAGGTGGCTGAATACAAATTGTTTTGGTGATTTCGGCTTTACATGGAGTTCCAGCGTTTTCAACAGAAAGTCTTACTGTATTATTTCCCATAGTACTAAACGGAGTAGAAAAATTTGTGTTTGTACTATTCGGTAAAAAACTTCCATTAACAAACCAGTTGTAAGTGACATTAATTGTATTACAGGTTTGAGAATTTGATGGTGCAGCAGGTCCAAAATCAGATGTATTTGTAAATAATACGCTTGTATTAATGCAAGCAGGATTAGTGAAAGTGAAATTTGCTGTTGGTCTTTTAAATATTTTTAAATAGGTGTTTAAATCTGCGAAATTTGAACATACTCTATTCCTAGCCGACAAACTTATTTGAAAAGCATTATATTCCAAACCAGAATTAGTATTAACAGGACCACTTCCACAAGATGAACTATTGTACCCATGAGTCACAATCCCACCAGAACCTATAATTTGGCAATGAGAATAACTTGTTGATGTACCATCACCCCAAGCAACTTTGTAAATTGTTCCTGGATAATTGTTTCTTATTCCATCAGTTCCTAAAATATTAATTGTAAACTCTTGAGTTACTGGAAAACATTTTTCAGTAATTCCATCATTTTGAAAACTAAGCTTATGTGCATTATAATATAATAAAAAAGATCTCTTCGTTGTAATGTTAGACCCATTAGTTAGTGTTACGACCAATGTATAATAGTTTCCTGAAACTGGGAACACTTGTATTTGGTTACTATTAATATTTGCATTTGTACCATTCCAAAGGCTATCAAATAAAGTTGCTGTTAATGTTGCACCTTGTACATTTGCTATTGTTAGAACTAACCCGCTTCCACCAAAATTTGTATTTGCCAAACAATTTCCATAAGTAGAATCATTAATAGTATGAC
>CALRVE020000069.1:0-14095 GCA_943371535.1 Asaia bogorensis
TTAATTACAGTATTTACTTTGCCCTCTTGCCAATTGGCATTAATGTTTGTTGATGTGCTTACACCTGGTGTTAACAAACGCCATGCTCTATTGCTACTAGCACTCATATAACGTTCTACGGTTACATTGGTAGCTCCTAAAATTTCTCCTGTTACAGTTCCAATTGCTCCTGTACCTGTTGCATCAGATTTTATGGTTACAGATTGATCATTTAATGCTGCATTGCCTTCTACGGTTAATATTTTATTAGGGGCAATGGTTAAAGTACTAGTGGATTGTAATTGTAAATTTCTAGCTATATAATTGGTGTCTAACACTACATTGCTAGAATTGGGTATAACTACAGCATTATTGGCAGCAGGGATTAACCCACAGGCACAATCCCAATTGTCTGGATCACTCCAATTACTACCATCTCCTAAGCCTGTCCAAGTAAATGTTGAAGGTAAACCACTGACAGAAAAATTATCCACTCTGTTAGTACCACCGGTAGCAACTGTTTGCAAACCAGAGTTCGTAATTCTAAGATTGGTTTCCTGTGTTAACCTTATATATACATTGGCTTTATTATTAAGTGCGTTAATGCTACTTAAATCAACAGTTTGCGTGAATGCAGATTGATAGGTACTTCCATTCCAAGAAGGAGTATTTAAGCTAACTGTATAACTTCCTCCAGATACATCTGTAAAAGTAGTACCATCTGTACTGTACTGTATTTTGAAATCTCTAGGACCTGTGCCACTACCTGTTTGGTCAAATGAAATACTAATACTGTTGTAACCAATAGTACTGGTTTGAAACTGATAATAATCACCTGCCTGCCAATTGTTTGAGCTAAAAGATTCAGTTGAACCATTTCCTACAGGATTATCATAAGTAGTTGCTCCAGCATGGAATCCCAACGCATTCCCAGTGCCAATTTCTGCTGTATGTGGGCCACTACTAGTTGGAATACTTGTTTCAAATGTCCACTTTACCAATACAGTCGCTTCTTGTACTATGTTAAAAGTACTACTTGTAGTGCCTGTTAAGGATGCTGCATTGGCTGCAAGGGTAATACCGGTACCAGTGGTAACAAATTGTAAACTGCTAAATGTAGTCAAACCTGCAATTGCATTTTGTATTACTGTTGAACCAACGAGAATTGCACCAGTTGCTGTGATATTAACATGAGCTGTAAAGCCAAGATCAAAGTTGTTATTCACATCTAATGCCCTTACAGTAACAGCAGGACTAATATTGGTAAATGTACTACCATTGGTTGGCTGCTGTTCAAAAACAAGCTTTGTGGCTACTACATCTATAACATTTTCAGTATTGTTTGCAGTATTTATCGCTGTGAAGCTCGTGTTTTTTTGAGAGCTTGTTCCATCTTCAAGAGTTATAAAATTTCCTTGAGATAACTGAAATACAAAATCATCTCCATCGTCATTTCCCGAACCCAAAGTTTCATTTAAAGATATTCTTAATGAAAGTGTTTTGCTCGTATTGTCATCAATAGTTAAGCTTAATCCATTAAAAATAATTGTTGTTGCAGTAATACTTGAAGCAGTTGCAACTAAAGTACTGCCATCAAACAAAGCTGCGTTTTTGATAGCAGTATTCCAAGTAACTTGATTGCCAGTGCCAGTTGTAAAAGTGATGACTGAAACTTTAGTAGGTAAATTATCGGCATCATTTAAACTGCTGCCACCATCTCTAATAGTAATTTGCCAAACTTGTATACCAGTAGTTGAGATAAGTGGTGGTGCATTATTTATTAGAGAAGAAATAAGTGTTGGTGAACTGCTAGGAACTGCAATAACATCTGAACTAGAAGAAGGTGTACTTGCAGTTGCAGTAGGTATAATAGCCTGCGTATAATAATTTCGGGTTTCGCCATTGCTACTATTCCATCCAAAAGGAATGATGGAAAAATAATAATTTTCATCAGCCGATAAAGAACTGATAGTTGTACTTACAGTTGCAGCATTGGTAATTGTTGCAACCACTATCGCATCGCCAATAATTGCACCATTATTGTACGATTGTCCATCTGCTGGTAAACCTGTGGGAACAGAACCTGTTTTCTGTAGTATTAAATAACCCGAAGCATTGGTAATAGTACTAGCTGCACTAAAATTTAAGTTGATAGAACTTGCCGACGCTGTTGTTGCTGTAAAACTTGCTGCATGTGCATCTGGTTCTAAAGACAATGTAAAATTAATACCACTACTTACACTTGTAAGTCGATAATTTGAGCTGGCTGCAGAACCATTAAAACTAAAAACTCTATATCTATATTCTGTACCTGGCGATAAACTGCTTTGAGCAAGTGTTAAATTACTCCCCACATAAACAACTGTGCTGCTGCCAATGGCATTGTTTGCAATATATCCAGTTCCATCAACTGGATTGTCAGGAGTATTTGTTCCAGTTCTTCTTACAACAATATAGTTAGTAGGAGCAGGGCTTGCTACTGTCCAATTTACATCAAAAGAAGAAGTAGTTGTATTTGCAAAAGTTGGTGTACCTGCATTTGCAGTTGGTTCTGTTGCTAATGTAGTTCTGTTGCCTGTTGCAGCAGCAATGGATGTTAAATAATTGATGCTTGTACCTGTGCCGTTGTACTCATATATGGCTACATGGTAAATAGTATTGGGTGATAATCCTGTTACATTAACTGAAGTGCCACTACCAACAAAAACTACTTTATTGTCAGTACTTGGACCTAGGCCAGTTCCACTTGTAAAATTAACATTAGCTGAATAAATAGTTCCATCAACAGGTACAATATCAACCGCATTGCTTTGTCTTACAATTACCAATCTACCTGAGCCACCAGTTCCACCTGAAAACCCAATGCTAAGTCCATCAGATAAGGGATTACTAATTGTTGTAATGCTTGCCTGTGCTGTAGGTTCAGTGGCTAAAGTAGCTGTAGAAGCAGAACTTGCTACAGCAGAATAATTAGTAGTTGCATCTGTTCCATTGTATTCATATACATCATATATATATGATGTGGCAGCTGATAAATTTGTAATGGAAACATTGTCTGCAGTTCCATTGTAAACGACTATATTTCCAGTACCTGTTGTAGTTGAACCAGTAAAACTACCAGTTAATGAAGGTGAATAAGTGGTGCCTATTATTGGTGTAATTGCATTGGTTGCAGCTAATCTTGCCACTACAATTCTGTTAGCACCATTCCCATTTGCCCAATCAAGATTCATCGTTGTAATATTTCTATTACTAGCTATTACATTGGAGGCAACAGTTGGAGTTGCAGCTAAAACAGTAAATGAGCTACTGGTAGCAGCAGTTAGTGCATCACCACTGTTTCTGGTTGCAGTAAGGGTAACGCCAGTTGCTGGAGTAGATAATATTACACCTGTAACTGTTACTTGATTACTCCCTGCATTTATAGTTCCTGTAGTTGTACCACTAATAGTTCCTCCACCAGTATTGCTTAATGTAAAGGCAGTATTGGCAGCTACATTTGAAGCAATACTACTGCCATCTTGCGATTGTACTGTAACATTAAAACCACTACCTACAATGGGAGAACTTGGACTAATTGAAGTAATGGCAAGTTTGGTGGGGGTGCTGCCTGTATTTGGAGGGTTTGAACCTGTTAAGGCAATAGTTCTTAATTGAATATTACCAGAACTAGCCGAACTACCATAACCCTCTATTCTAATAGTTAGTATTGTTGAAGTTGTATTACCCGGAGCAGGAATTGTGGCTGTATTTGAACTTGCGGATGTGCCTAGATTTGTAACATTTCCATTGGTTGCATTAGCAAATGTGGGAGAGCTACCATAACCATATCTAACTTGATAGTTTCTTGCAGCAGTACTCGTACTACTAACTTGTGTGGATATTGCAAGACTTAGTGTTTCATTTCTAAAAGTTTGCCCACTATTGAGAGTAATGGAAAATTGAATATAATTTGAGGTCGATTGGCTGGTTGGCCAACCTGTAGTTCTATGTAATGTGTTTGCAGTAGTTCCTGAAACTCCTACTAAGGTTATTGTTGATAAAGTAGGGGTGGTTAAAGCAGATGTTCTTGCTCCATTTTGGTTAGTTGTATTGGTTGCATAATTAGCATTCGATATTGATGTAGTAAAATCCCAACTCACATAATTGGTTGTTTGCCCAATTCCAACAGATGCAAACACAATTATTGCACAGAAAGAAGCACCAAGCCTCTTAAATATTTGAGTAGTAAAAAATCTAATCATAAATGCCAATTAAGGTAATTTCAAATACAATAATATGGCAGCAATACTTGTTTTTTTGTCGTTTGCAATTTAATAATGATTAGTTAATAACTATTATAATTAATTCACATGAATATTAAATTTTTGTGAACATTTTAGTTAAAAAAATCAAACAAAATTTGAATAAAAGTTAATAGAGTAATAGGAGCAATTAAATATTACTATCTCTGAACTAAAATAAAAAGCATCTACTACAAATACCTTTCTTGCAATATTTGCACATGATGTAATAAATGACCAAATACTATGTAGCATAAAGCATTTAAGCTAATTGTATTATTGTTTGCATTGCCAATAAAAGAAAGCTGTTCATTAGTTAAAGTAGATAAAAATAGATCAGATGATTTTCTGAGTAATATAAACTCTTCTTGTAGAGAAGACCAGGTTCTGTTACCAACGTTGGCATTTGCAGCATATTCATTTTCATCAAATCCTGCCAATGATGTGGTATCTTTTCTGGCAAATCGTAATGCCCTATATATAAAAACTCGTTCAGAATCAATTAAATGTTGTAATACTTCTTTAATCGTCCATTTGCCTTCAGCGTAAGCAAAATCAGCTTTTTCTTTGGGTAGCTGTTGTACAAAATCAAGTACAAATGCACTATGATGATGTATTAAATCAGCAACTGAATTTCCTTCAGTTTTGTTAACATAAGTTGCATAAAACGTTGGAAATTCAGTTACTAGAGGCCTTGCCATTATTGCTTGGTTTTAATGTTTTTAAAAGAAGATTTTTTAGGTGCTATTTTTTTTGCATTAAATTTAGTAGCAGCATATTCAACGGCTGATGCTGCATTTACAAAACCACCAGTACTACACAATTCGGTTAATGCAATTTGCTCTTTTGTACCAGGTTTATATGTTTCAATAGCTTCTGTTCCTTTTGTAGCAGATTTTTCAATAGCTTCTCTTACTTGCATTGCTGTTAAATGCGGAAAATACGAACGTAATAAAGCAGCGATACCAGCAACTACAGGTGTTGCCATACTTGTTCCTTTTTGGTTGCCATATGTATTGCCACCAGGTAAGGTTGAATATATTTTAACTCCAGGAGCAAAAACATCAACAGTTTCTTTTCCATAGTTACTAAAATCTGCTGCCAATGAACCAGAAATTTTTGGGTCACTACTTGCACCAATTGTCATAAAATTGGGAGCTCTTTCTCCGGTATATAAATAAAATGGATTAGGATAATTTTCGGCTTCATCTAAATTTTTTGCATCATTACCAGCAGCATGTAAAATCAATACATCTTTCGCAGCAGCATAACGTACAGCACTATCAATCCATTTTTTTTCTGGTGAATACGATTTACCAAAACTCATATTAATTACTTTAGCTCCATGATCTACAGCATAAAAAATTGCTAGGGCAATATCTTTATCATACTCATCTCCATCGGGTACAACACGTAAAGTCATAATTTGTACATTTTCTGCAACGCCATCCATACCTACACCATTATTACGTTGTGCAGCAATAATTCCACTTACATGTGT
The DNA here is from genome assembly GCA_943371535.1 of Asaia bogorensis. Classification (GTDB taxonomy): domain Bacteria; phylum Bacteroidota; class Bacteroidia; order Chitinophagales; family Chitinophagaceae; genus UBA1930. The sequence continues at coordinate 5,764 of CALRVE020000069.1, forward strand.
TCCATGCATTGGTGTGCCACCCATTACATCTCCATTTCCATAACCTATATCATGAATATTATTGTAATCATCTTTCATAAATTCAGCTCTATAATCATGTGGTGGTTTATTTTTTGCTTCAATGGCAGTTTTTCTGCCTTCTATATAATCTTCAATTTCTTTTATGATATCTGTATTCTTTACATCACTTTCAATGCCAAACATTTTCATAGTATTTAAGAAACCCATTTTTGCACGTTTAGCAATATCGGAGCTGGGCGTATATTTTTCAAGTTCCTCAATAGTAAAGGTTTCTTTACCCATATCTTCTCTAATCGTTTTGTCGTTTTTCTTCAAAGTTTTTAAAGCAACTTCTATATAAGCAACATTACTTTGTTCTTCAGTGCTTACAACAATTTCTTTAGAGCTGCGTAACCACATTTTGTATAAATATTTTTCTTCATTACTCATACTTATAGTATCAATATTTTTAGCAGCATATTTTTCTTTAAAGCGATGGTATACTCTACTTTTTTCATCACTTGCTTTTTTAATGCTTCTGCCATCGGTACTACCTAAATAGTTCCAACCAAAAACATCATCTATATAACCGTTTTTATCATCATCAATACCATTACCAGGAATTTCTTTCGGGTTTCTCCACAACACTTTTTTCAAATCTTCATGTAAAGTATCAACACCAGAATCTAAAACAGCAACAATTACGGTTGTAGGCTTATTGTTTTTTTGTTTGGCTAATTGATAAGCTTTAGCTAAATCAATGCCATATAAACTATCTTTTGTAGGGCTTAATAAGTGCCAGCCATTGGGCGTTTCTGTTTGACCAAACAACTGATTGGCAGATAATGATACAAGCATTGCAAAGGCTACAGTAAATTTCTTCATATTATTCTTCATAGTGTACAAATTTGAACAATGTAGTTTACAAAGAAAGGGTAAAAAAATATTTTAACGCTTTTTATGTAAAAAATTACAAGTATGCATCTGCAACTAAACCTCTTGTATGAAATTATCGCTCATAGTTCTATTAACAATAGCCATTATAGGCATTTATGTTCCAGTTAATAGTCAAACCTTAAAAGGAAAAGTACTGAATGAAAGTGGCTTTGCTGCTGCCAATGTTAAGGTTCATTTCACCAATAAAAAAAATACATTCATTACCAATAAAGATGGAAGTTTTAAAATAACAGCAACGCATTTACCCGACACTTTAGTTTTTAGTGCTGATGGATTTGAACCTTATAAAGTTGTAATTACTGAAAAAAATATTGCCGATCCCGATTTTTCGGTGGTTTTACTCAACAAACGAAGTTATGATGAAGAAGTAGCAAGTGATGAATATAGGACTAAACGAAAAGCAATAGCAGATAAAACCTATGCAACAGGATTAGCAAAAAGTTCTGCTGAAAAATCGGCTACTATGAAAAGTGAATCTTTTACAACCGCTTTAACAGGGTCTGTTAGTGGAATTTCACTTAGAGGCTCAAGTTCAATAAGTAGTTCTTCAATGTATGCTCCTAAGCTTATTAGTAGAAGCTATTCAGGCTCTAGTAAAAAATTGATTTTTACCGATTCTGTTACTAAAAAAGATGGAAAAATATATGCTACTCGTTTACTCACTGCTGGCGAAATAAATGATTTTACCAAATGGAAAATGTGGGACGATTTTACCGATAATGAATTTAAAGCGTACGCAAAAAATTGGAATATTTACATGAAACAACGGTATTGTGTAGAACTACAAAATACCGCTAAATATGCAGTTGTAAATCATGCAGTTTATTTACTAAATAAATATACCAACGATACTTTATGGTGGGCTAAAACAGATAATACTGGTAAAGCCGAATTATGGGTAAACACCAATAACGAAAACCATGCTACAGAATATGTAATTGCAATTGAAGGATTTAATAAAATAAACAACCCATATACCTTTAATGAAGGCATTAATAGATTAACCATAAACACCAATTGCAATACCAATAATACTGTTGAAATTGCTTTTGTTGTAGATGCTACAGGTAGTATGGGCGATGAAATTGAATACTTGAAATTAGAGTTAGAAGAGGTAATGCATAAAACTTTTACCCAATATTCAAACTTAGAAGTAAAAGCAGGATCTGTTTTTTATAGAGATCATGGCGATAATTATGTTACCAAGTTTGTTCCATTAAATAGCGATTTATTAAAAACCCTCAACTTTATTAAACTACAAAAAGCAGATGGTGGTGGAGATATGCCTGAAGCTGTTGATGATGCTTTGGAAACTGCATTAAATAAATTGGGTTGGTCTAACCAAGCAAGAACCAAAATATTGTTTTTAATACTTGACGCACCTCCACATACAACTGCTTCTAATAAAATGAATATTCTATTAAAAAGAGCCGCTGAACAAGGAATAAGAGTTGTACCCATTGTTTGTAGTGGAGCTGATAAGCAAACAGAATTTTTAATGAGAAGTATTGCTTTAGCAACCAATGGCAGTTACTTGTTTTTAACCAATCATAGTGGGGTAGGTGATGAACACATGAAACCAACAACCGATGCTTTTACTGTAGAATTGCTGAACAATTTAATGCCAAGAATTATTCAGCAAATGATTTATGTAAGTAGTTGTAGCAATCAACAACAATCAGAACCACCTTATAAAGTTCAATTGAATATTGTACAAATTAAAGCAACGCCTAATCCAACAAGAGGTAATGTTACCATTACAAGTACAAAGGGTTTAAAAGATATTTTTATTACCGATTTTACTGGAAAAATATTGGTGCGGTTAAATAGCAATGAAAAGCAATTACAATGGAGTATCAATATTCAACATTATCCATCTGGAACTTATTTAGTAAGGTATTTAACCAATAACAATGAATGGGGAGTCGAAAGAATAGTTTTAGTGCACTAATATATTAAAGTGATCTCCTTTACAAAGAAGACCACTTTACATTTATAAATATTTCTCTATTTTTATTGCCAATGGAGAAGAAAAAAAAAGGGCCAGATATAATCGATAAAATTTTAGATGCCTGTTATCAGCATAATAAGGATGCATTGTTTACCATGAGTTTAATGCATCAATATGAAGAAAGAGGTTTTTTAACCAAAGGTCAATTAGAAGGCTTATTTAATAAAGCCAGTGCTATACACGATATGCCAGTTGCTTGGTTGGCTACTTTAGAAGCCACCATTGCAAAATTGCCCACTAGAGATAAAACACCATTGCAAAAAAAAGTAGATTTAGTTAAACCAAAAGATGCAGTTATTGAACAAAAAATACAAACTATTTTAGCAAAATATCCTCAACATAAAGCTGTATTGGCTTTACAATTTAAGTTTGAAAAACAAAATGAGCTAACAGCTGCCGAATTAAAAGAAGTAGAAAAATTTTATGACTTATTAATTGTAAAAAAGAAGGGTTAGGCAGTTTCGGCATCTAAAACTTGTATAGTTCTATTAAAATAGGCGATTGCTTCATCTTTACTTTTCGCTATGCATACTACCCCAACTTTTCCATATTGAGATAATGCACCAATCATATGAAACATTACCCCACATTGCGTTGAAACATCAAATAATAGTTTATTACACATAGCAATATCAATTAAATCGTGTGGTGTTAATCCCTTGTATTTTTCATTGATTACATTGTCGGATGCAAAATAATATCTTATTTGACCACTAGGAGTAATATAGGTTGAATTTTGCCAATGATATTCACCTCCTGTTAAATATTGCAACATCATAAACGGATGTGTTGTTCCTCCTTTTCTAAGATTGGTTTCTATAGTATAATGTTTCCAGTTGTTATTTTCTTTCACCGAAAGAAAGTCGATTGAAAATCTACCCAACACACCATCTGCTTGCATTAGTTCTGCTATTTTGTATGCAAGAGTGGCTATTTCAACACTGTATTCTTTTGAAGCAGGAAAATGAGCTCCTATAAATACCTGTTCAGATTCGCCTCCTAATAATTGATCATGTGTAGAAATAATATCAATTCCTCCAACAGGATTAATTCTGCATTGAACAGATGGAGAATATTTTTCACTACCTTCTATAAATTCTTCTACAATTCCACCCATTGAATAAAACTTATTTAAAAACTGTTCTATGCTTACTTTTGGTGCAACTACTTTTAACTGTTCGTGCATTACTCTTTTTACAACTTCTACTTCCAGTACTTCATTAATTAAAAAGTCATAATTAAACACAGCATTTCCTTCACCTGAAAAACCATCATTCATTTTTATAATAGCTTTTCTAACTATTTGCTTTTCTTTTTTTAAAAGAATAATTGCGTTAATAATATCTTCTTCGGTTTGCAAATTTTCATAACCATGTGGTATTAGTACATTGGCTTTTTTATAAGTTAATCTACATCCGGTTTTGGTGCCTAATGGCAATAAATTTGGGTTACAACCATAAATAGGTATATCAAGTAGTTGAGCCAACTTTTGCTCATGTTTTGTTACATTAAAGCAAGCCATGTGTGCATTTTCAGGATACTTAATTTGATCTTTAATTCTTTTAATTAATCGAGGTCGGCTTAGTATTTTTTCAGTTAAAGATTTTGCCGAAGTATCGTAACAACTAAATAAGGTAAGTCTTTGCCTAGCATGATAGCCAGTAATGCCAGGTAAAAGATGTAAATAATAATCTACAATTGTATTGTCAATTGAAGTGCTAGTAACATAAATAACATTTGTTTTGGGCATACTAAGTTGCATTAACATACACAGCATTCTTTCTTCATAGTGTATAATGCCTTTTACTGCTCTAAGTATTTCTTTATCTAATGTTAAACTAGGAATAATTACTACTGTTTTTTCAGCATTAATATTTAAAAAAACATTTTGATAATTTTTTGTGAGTCTATTCTGTAGTTGTATAAAAGCTTCATGAAGAATAGCTTCTTCTGAAAGGGTTGTTGATGTAAGCATTGCAATAGTTTGAGCAACAAAATATAAAATTGGTTGCTACAAAAAAATGATGTAAATCACTATTGAAAACTATTACACGTAATAATAGAATTATTTATGTTCATCTGCACTGATAAATGAGGAATTGGAAGAGAATCTTTCGTGGTCAAAATAACCTAAAACATGCTAAAACTATGTTTACCACTATAATTAAATGGTACGGTTACAAATATGCCTGCTTTGCCAACTCTTGTTGTGCCTTTTACATTAAGTAGTACTTCTTTATTAAAAACAACGGATAATAAATTTTTAAACACTCCTTTCATATCTACCTCAATTTTACTGGGTAGCGTAAACTCACTTCTTCTTGCAATGTGTAAAATGGTATCTAGCTTGTATTTACCTAAATAATTATTATCTACATAAATGTCACAATCCACTTTTCTTAAATCAACACCAAATTGGTTAGGGTTGAAATACACCAAGTCCATATTTAAACTTGATTTATCAAAACCCAAAGATTTTATTTCTACATTTCTTACTGCTCTATAATCAAATCCTTGTGGTTTTTTACAAGAAGTGAAAACAACAATCAACAAGAGAACCAATAAAAATATATTTCTATTCATGAATTATTTTTTCATAAAATTAAAGAAAATCAAGTTAATAAAAAGCCTGCTTCTCTTTTTTGAAGCAGGCTTTTTTTAGTAGAACCAATATTATTTCTTCTTTTCAATTTCAACATTAATTTCTTCAATATCTACTTCACGTTCACTTGTATCTCCCAATAACCAAGTACTAAAATAATCGGCTGTTTTCCAAAACCAATATTCAGTCATATTACCAAAGGCATGGCGTTGAGTTGGCAGTAACAACATATCGAAACGTTTATTGGCATTGATTAATGCGTTCACTACTCTCATGGTATTTGCAGGATGAACATTGTTATCTATTTCTCCATGAATAAGTAATAATCTACCTTTTAAATTCTTGGCAACATCAGGATTTTTATCAATACTATAAACAAAGCTTGTATCTCCTTTTTCACTAATTACTTCTTTTACTCCATTATGTTTTTCACTCCACCACCTGTTGTAAATGCTGTTATCATGATTACCTGCATTGCTTACAGCCACTTTAAAAAAGTTAGGGTATACCAACATGGCAGCAGTACTCATAAAACCACCACCACTATGACCATGAATGCCCACTTTATTGATATCTATAAAAGAGAAACGATCGGCTAATTGTTCTGCTGCTGCTTTTTTATCGGCCAAACCATAATCTCTTAAATTGTTGTATCCATAATTATGGTACCATTTACTACGAGCAGGATGACCACCTCTATTGCCTATGGTAATTACTACAAAACCCAATTGAGCTAAACGATCTACTCTATCCATTCCTCTGCTGAAAGATTTGTTTACAGCTTCTGTTTGTGGACCAGGATACACATACTCTATAATTGGATATTTCTTCGTAGCATCAAAGTTGAAAGGCTTGTACATTACCCCATATAAATCTGTAATGCCATCGGCAGCTTTTACTTTAAAAGGCTCAGGGAATTTGTAACCTGCGGCGAAAAGAGAAGTAAAATCTGCTGTTTCTAAATCTATGATTTTTTTGCCTTCGCTATTGTATAAAGCAGATTTAGGTACAGTATTTACTCTTGAATAATTATTAATGAAGTAGCTGTTATTATCGTTCATGTTTACAGCATAGTCAAAATTGCCTTCGTTCAATAATTTTAATCCACTACCATCAAAATTTACTTTGTAAACATGTAAATAGTAAGGGTCTTCTTTTTCGGTACTTAAATCATTTTTGCCTTTTACCTCAGTATTATTTTCTCTGCCACTTGCAGTGAAATAAAGAACACGTTTTTTCTCATCTATTCCAACAATATCTTCACAATGCCATGCACCATTGGTAATTTGGTTTTTTAATTTTCCATTTTCATCGTATAAATAAAAATGAGCCCAGCCATCTCTTTCACTCCATTCAATAAATTCTTTTCCATCGTTTACAATACCTAATCTTTTTACTTCAACATAAGTATTTAAACGCTCTTCAATTAAAGTTTTTACTGTGCTTGTTGTTACGTCAACAACACATTGATCTATCTTTTTTAAATCTCTACTTGTACGTGAAAAGTAAAATTTAGTGTTATTACCCAACCAAATTGAAGGTCTAAAATCATCATCTCTATTTGCCGCCAATGCAGGTTTACTCCATACATTAATGTCTTGATCTTTAAAGCTACTTACATTTAATTCTTTAGCAGTTTTGTTACTCATATCGAATAACATTAAATGATCTACAGGACTTTCTTTTTCACCAGGCATCCAATATTTATAAGTTTCAATAGTAGGACGAGGATCTGCAATGCTATTAATTACCCAAAGTTCTTTTACTTTTCTTGAATCAGTTTTAGTGGTGGTAAAATATTTGCTATCAGGGCTCCATAAAAGGAATACAGATTTTCTTTTATTCTTATTTTTTTCTTTATCTACATTGGTTTCACCACCACCATAAGCACCACTTCCATAATAACTAAAATCTTCTATGCCATCGGTGGTTAGTTTGGTTTCAATTATGGTACTATCATTTTCATTGATTAAAGCCTTTTCGTAGTTGGCTTTATCCATATAATACAGGTTGAAATTTTTACCAAAAACAATGGTATTTCCATCAGGTGAAATATTGGCCCAACGTTGATTGCGTTTTGGTTTTTTGAATTCGGTTAATTCAATTAATTCAGTTGTGTTGATATTGTATTCAAAATAGAAAGTCTTTTTAACTTTAACGGGTTTAGCATCTTTTTTGGCAGTGGTATCTTTCTTTTCAATTTCTTGCGTACTTTTTACTTCAAATTGAATCCAGTTTTCATCACGAACAAAACGCATGCTATCCAATCCTAAATTTTGTGCATCAAAAGGATCTTTCACAATTTTAGTGATTTCCATAGCTAACTTTTCGTTATCGAAGAGTAGTTTTTTTTCACCTTTAACAGGATCTACGATATACCATTTTTTACCTTCAGTAGTTTGATACGTGTACCAAAAACGATCTGATTTTTTTAGCCAATGTGGATCAACACTAGTGCTAAACAACATTTTCTCTAACTTTTTGGGCGAAAATTTAGCAGCCAATTGATAGTTGGCTTTTTGTTGGGCAACAGAACTTGTAGTAATGCAAATAGCAATTAGAAAAGCAATTATACGCATGTGTAAGAGGATTTAGAGTGGGAAAGTAAGTAGCATTGTTAATACCTACAAACCTTTTATAAAAAATAATGGTTGATGGGTTTGAATTCTAGGTAAAAAAAGTAGTTATCACTTTTGTGATAACTACTTTCGATTACTAAAATGGTTAAAAGAATTTTATTTATACATTCTTTATCTCACTCA
>CALRVE020000070.1:0-12944 GCA_943371535.1 Asaia bogorensis
AAAGAAGTTAAAGAAAATGATATTGATGTAATAATTTTTAAAACTAAACACATTGCAAATGGCAAGCAATTTAATAATGATATTACTTTTTAAATCGTTCCAATAGGAGTTTTCAGCAATAAACAAATTGCTTGTTGATGAATAACCTGATGAAAATATGTCTTTAAAAAAATTGAATGGGTTATTAATTAAAACATCTGTTTCGGCCAAGCTATAATTGAAAAATCGGTATGTATCGCTATTGGCATGATAAGCTGGTAATTGATAAAAAAAAGCATAACCAAAGCCTGCTGCTATTTTTATGCTAAATAGTACTATCAATGTTTTAGAGCCAATTCCAGATTGTTTAAAAAACGGAATTCGAGTAAGAAAAAAACAAAATAGTAGAAAGTAAAATAGAAAAAGTAGATAGTTCAATGTTATATATTTAAAGCAATTTAAGCATCCTAGCTTTATGCCACTCAATCAATTTTTAGGGTATTATAAAAATAGGTAGCATGCATCAATATTTTTTAGTCATCACTTCATCTACTTGAATATTCAACCAAAACTTTATCTTGCAGCCATTCAAATTGATTATATGAAATATTTGCCATTAAATCCTGAAATTTTTATCAATAATCGCAAGCGTTTTGTTGGTAAAATGCAACCCAATAGTATTGCCATTTTTGTAAGTAATGATGAGTTTCCTAGTAATGGAGATGCCATTCATTCATTTAAGCAAAATAGTGATTTGTATTGGCTTACAGGGGTTGAGCAAGAAGATAGTATGGTAATTTTATTTCCCAATAATCCCGACCCAAAATATCGTGAAGTATTGGTATTGGTTCGCCCAAACGAATTGAAAGAAAAATGGGATGGAAAGCGTTTACGTGCCAACGAAGCAACCACAATTTCTGGTATACCAACTATTGTTTGGTTAGATACCATTGATGCATTGTTGCAAACTTGGATACACTTAGCCGATACCATTTATTTAGATAGCAATGAAAATGATAGGAAAGCTTCTTTAGTACGTAGTAGAGATTATCGTTTTATTGATGAAATGAAAAGTCGTTATCCTTTGCATAATTATGCAAGGGCGGCAAGAATCTTAAAAGACTTACGTGGTATTAAAACCAAGGAAGAAGTTGAAGTAATTCAAAAAGCAATTGATATAACCGATTTAACTTTTCGTAGATTACTTGGGTTTATTAAACCTGGTGTAATGGAATACGAAATTGAAGCTGAAATTGTACATAGCTTTTTAAGTAATCGTTCAACTGGAGAAGCTTATGGAAGCATTATTGCCAGTGGCGATAGAGCAAGAACTTTGCATTATGTTAGCAACAATCAAGAGTGTAAAGATGGTGAGTTAATATTGATGGATTTTGGTGCTGCTTATGGTGGTTACTGTGCAGATTTAACCAGAACAATTCCTGTAAATGGTAAGTTTACCAAACGCCAAAAAACAGTTTACAATGCATGTTTGCATTTACACAATTACGCAAAAAGTATTTTAAAACCGGGTATTTCAATTGTGGATTATACAGATTTAGTAGGAGAGGAAGCCACTCAACAATTTCTAAAAATTGGGTTGTTGCGTAAAGCTGATGTGAAGAATGAAGACAAAGAAAACAGGGCTTATCGTAAATATTTATATCATGGTATTAGTCATCATTTAGGTATTGATGTACATGATTTAGGTACAAGAACCGAACCCATAAAAGCAGGAATGGTATTTACCGTTGAACCTGGTATTTATATTGAAGAAGAACAAATGGGCATTCGTATAGAAAATAATTTATGGATTACTAAAAACGGGCATATTGATTTAATGAAAAATATTCCTATTACTGTTGAGGAGATTGAAGGGATGATGAAGAAGTAAGGAGCAAGCAGATAGAAGGCATAAGGCATAAGGTATGAGGTAGAAGAAAGAAGATTGAAGAAAGAAGTAAGTATAAACTATGAAGAAGGTATGAATAAGTAAATATTTATTAGAACTTTTAGTGATAGTTATCTTTATTAAAAAAATAAAACAAAATCCTCCTTTAGGGGATAGGGGCTTATGAAACAAATTCCCAACATATTTACACTGCTTAATTTATTTTTTGGCTGTTTGGCCATTGTGGTTACTATGCAAAGTGGTTTAGCCATTCAGGTAGATGCAACTGGTCAACAACTAGTAGAAATTCCAGAAAGTATTTACCTAGCTAGTATTTTTATTGCTATTGCAGCAGTGATAGATTTTTTAGATGGCTTTGTAGCAAGGCTTTTAAAGGCAAGTAGTGAAATGGGCAAACAATTAGATAGCTTGGCCGATGTGGTAAGCTTTGGTGTTGCACCAGGAATGATTGTGTATCAGTTTTTACGTTTATCATTTGCTCAGCAAGATGATGGTTTAGACATTTCAACACTTTGGTTAATGCCTGCATTTATTATTCCTTGTGCTGGAGCTTACCGTTTAGCAAGGTTTAATATAGACACAGAACAGTCTTTTGGATTTAAAGGAGTACCAATACCTGCTGCAGGTTTGTTCATTGCAGCATTCCCATTAGTTTATTGGTATAGTAACAATAATACTATTGTTGAAGTGTTACGCAATCAATGGTTTTGGTATGCCATTGTTTTGGTAATTAGTTTTTTAATGGTGAGTACATTGCCCATGCTAGCGTTGAAATTTAAAGGGGTAAACATAAAAAAATTGTTGCCTTTCATCATTATTGCTATTGTTGCAGTAGTGAGTGCAATTTTTGTAGGATGGTTGGCAGTTCCAATTGTTTTTTTAACTTATGTATTGGTGTCGCTCATTTTTAAACAAAACAATTAATTTTTATTGTATGATATATAACGTTCAAATTAAAGTAATGCCGTTAAAAAATTTATTAGATCCTCAAGGCAAAGCTGTACAAAGTGGACTGAGTAACTTAGGCATTAATAGTGTTGCCGATGTTCGTGTAGGTAAGCACATTACTTTACAAATTGAAGCTGCAAGTGAAGATGAAGCAAGAGCCATTGCTGATGAAGCTAGTAAAAAATTATTAGCCAATGCTGTAATGGAGTTTTATGAAATTGAAACCCTCAATCCCTAAAGGGAATTAAAGCTAACTTGAGTAATCAACAGTCAATAGCAGCTGATAATAATTCCCCCTTTAGGGGGTTAGGGGGTATGCTCTACCTCGTTCCTACACCTTTGGGAAACTTAAAAGACATGACTTATCGTTCTGTAGAAATACTACAATCGGTAGATGTGATTTTATGTGAGGATACACGTACCTCATCTCGTTTGCTCAATCATTACAATATTCAAAAACCTTTATCTCCCTATCATCAGCATAATGAACATAAAATTGCCGATCATTTGGTGCAACAAATGCAAGCTGGAAAAACATTTGCATTGATTACCGATGCAGGAACTCCCGGTATTAGTGATCCTGCTTTTTTATTGGTAAGAGCATGCATAAAGGCTGAGGTGAAAGTAGAATGCTTGCCTGGAGCAACAGCATTTGTGCCAGCCTTAGTAAATAGTGGATTACCTACCAATAGTTTTGTGTTTGAAGGTTTTTTGCCTTTGAAAAAAGGCCGACAAACTAAAATGAAACAATTGGCTTTAGAAGAAAGAACAGTTGTTTTGTATGAAAGCCCAATGCGTTTGGTAAAAACATTAGAAGAATTGGCTAGCTATTTAGGTGCTGATAGATTATGTTGTGTAAGCAGAGAGCTTACCAAAATGTTTGAAGAAAATAAACGAGGTACATTGCAAGAAGTTGCCACTTATTTTAAAACCAAAACCGTTAAAGGAGAAATTGTACTTGTAGTACAAGGGAAGGAATAAAAAAGCCACAAATAAAATTTGTGGCTTTTCATTATATGGAAGAAAAATTATTTCGTCAAGCATTGTAAAATATCGTACTTAGTTACAATATGATAACTGCCTGTTTCGTCTTTTGCCAACACCGCACCATTTTCTTTGGTAATTAATTGACCTAATTTTTCAACTGGTGTATTAAATTCAACTAGCGTAAATGCAGGCTCCATCACACTTTCAACAGTTGCATGTTTAATTTCGGCATTGTTGAAAATTTTTAAGAACAAACCTTCTTCACTAATGCTACCAACAATTTCTTGATTGTTCATTACTGGTATTTGTTCAATATCGTATTTCTTCATTAGTTCAACAGCATCTGCAACAGTATGTGTAGGTTCAACAGTAACTAGTTTTTTACCTACTCTTCCGCTAACAATATCTTTAAATGTTTTTACGTCTAAGAAACCACGTTCCATCATCCACTGATCATTGTAAATTTTTCCAACATACCTGCTTCCATGATCATGAAAAATACATACTACTAAATCGTCTTTTGTTAGTTGATCTTTCAATTGCATTAATCCTTGTAAACAACTGCCAGCACTGTATCCACAAAACAAACCTTCTTCCTTGGCAATTCTTCTTGCCATGATGGCTCCATCTTTATCGGTTACTTGTTCAAAATGGTCAATTACATTCATATCGTAATTTTCAGGAACAAAGTCTTCACCAAAACCTTCACTAATATAGGGATGAACAAAACTCATGTCTATTTCACCCGTTTTAAAATAGTTGGTTAATAAACTACCATATACATCAATGGCCCAGATTTTAATATTCGGATTCTTTTCTTTTAAGTATTGTGCAGTTCCTGTTACTGTTCCTCCTGTGCCAGCAGTAACTACTAAGTGTGTAATTTTTCCATCGGTTTGTTCCCAAATTTCTGGTCCAGTACTTTCATAATGTGCTAATCTATTGGCTAAATTATCGTACTGATTCATATGGTAGCTGTTAGGCACTTCTTTTGCCAAACGTTTAGCTACGCTATAGTAACTTTTTGGATCTTCTGGCATCACATTGGTTGGGCAAACAATTACTTCTGCTCCAACAGCTTTTAAAATATCGGCTTTTTCTTTACTTTGTTTATCGGTAGTTACAAAAATGCATTTATATCCTTTTACCACAGCTGCCAATGCTAAACCCATACCAGTATTGCCACTTGTTCCTTCAATAATAGTACCACCTGGTTTTAATTTACCATCTGCTTCGGCTACTTCAACCATTTTTAAAGCCATGCGATCTTTAATAGAATTGCCTGGATTAAAGTAATCAACCTTAGCAGTAACCAAGCATGGGAAGTCTTTAGTGATTTTGTTGAGTTTAATTAACGGCGTATTTCCAATGGTTTCTAGTATGTTATTTTTTATGTTCATGCAACAATTTTGCTGCAAATGTAAGCATTTGAATCGAAGCTAACGACTGGTAGTATAGTGGCTAAATTGTTAAGACTTGGTAGAAGTTATTTTTTCTTCATTCCTAAGTTCTTTTGTTGTTTTCGAACTTCCGTCATGGCTCCAGCCTGGGGGCTGAAATAGGTAATTGAAAACATCTTTTATGCTTCTCGACTTTTGTACATCTTTTGCAATATTCATCCATTCAAAAAATGCAATTTTCACAGGATTAAAGGTTTGTACGTTTTTGGTTAAGCCATATGTAGGAGTAAATATTTCTGGCTGAAATGTGCCAAATAATCTATCCCAAATAATGAGTATGCCTGCATGATTTTTATCTAAGTACAATAAATCGCTTCCATGATGTACTCTGTGATGCGATGGCGTATTGAAAACAAATTCAAACCATTTCGGTAACTTGTAAATGCCTTCTGTATGAATCCAAAATTGATAAATTAAACTCACCGATTGCATAAAGAAAATCATAGTTGGATGAAAGCCAACCAACGGCATCCAACTCCAAAAAATAAATGAACCAGTTAAGTTGCCTGTCCATGTTTGTCGTAAAGCTGCAGCTAAATTATATTTTTCAGAAGAATGATGTACTACATGGCTTGCCCAAAACCAACGAACATGGTGGGCTGTTCTATGCATACAATAGTAACTTAAATCATCGGCAAAGAAAATTAAAATCCATGCCCACCAGCTATTGATTGAAATTGTAAAAAAGCGATGTTCATATATCCAAACAAAAAAAACAAGTATAAAGCTTTTAGTAATTAATCCAATAAACAAATTGCCTAATCCTAAACTAATGCTAGTAGCTGCATCTTTTACTTCATACAATTCTCTTTGTGTTTTTATGGCATAAATTATTTCAATAATAATTAATACAATAAAAGCTGGTATGGCATCAATCAATATGTTTCTAAATTCAGGCATAGTGTAAAGTTAAATATGTAAGAACATTAAATAGTTTCTGTAGAATATTTTACTTGTGTTTATTTTCCATCTCAATAAACTTGCGTTAATGCATTGTTTCATTATGTATAGAAGTAAACAATATTCAATGTGCAAAAGCAGTAGTGTGAATTTTTTTCATTCGTTGATACAATATTCATATTTCAATAGTAAAATAGTACATTACTATAGTTAAAGTAGCCATTTGATATAGCTATACTCTGTGGTACTTTCGGTACTCTGAAAGGTATTATTCAAAAAAAACGATTCTTAGTTCAGCTTGCTAAAGCTACTCAATTATTTGATGATTTAGGAAGTTGCAAAACAAAAATTCTCTTTTATATATGATGATCAAGCAGTATTATGAAGAGTTTCAACTTGCAAGTGTTCGAACTACTAAAGGCAGAACTGTAACAGAATCTGATATTGTTATTCATGCTGGTCAAAGTGGTGATTTTTTTCCCCATCATATGGATGAGGAATGGTGCAAAACTCAGCCGTTTAAAAAAAGAATTGCTCATGGAACTTTAATTTTTACCATTGGTATAGGACTAACTGCAGAATTGATTAATGAAGTTGCTATGACCTATGGTTACGAGCGTTTACGTTTTACCAAACCTGTTTTTATTGGCGATACCATTAAAACTACAGTTACCATTAAAGATAAAAAAGACCATAAAAAACCAGGCTTTGGTTTAGTAACAGAATTGGTAGAAGTGCATAATCAACATAACGAATTAGTGATGGTTTGTGAACATATTTTATTGGCCAATAAAAAAGAATTCAATGGCTAGTAAAATTGTATTAAAAGGCATAACATGGAATCACAGCAGAGGCATTGTGCCATTGTTAGCTGCATCACAACGTTTTCATGAATTGCACCCAAATGTAGAAATTCAATGGAGCAAAAGAACCTTACAACAATTTGCAGATTTTCCAATCGAAAAATTAACAGAAGAATACGATTTATTAATCATTGACCATCCTTGGGTGGGCTGTGCTGCAGCAACCAATTGTGTATTGCCTTTAGAGCAGTACGTACCGAAAGAGTATTTGCAAAATCAGTTGGAAAATAGTGTTGGTTATTCTCATTTAAGTTACGAATACAATAGACATCAATGGGCTTTAGCAATTGATGCTGCTGCACCATTTGCCAGCTATAGAAAAGATTTGTTCGAAGAAAACAATATTGCTATTCCACAAACATGGGACGACGTAATTGCGTTAGCAAAAATTGGTAAAGTTGCTGTGCCTGCAATTCCCATTGATTTACTGATGAACTTTTATACGTTCTGTATAGCAGCTGGTGAAATACCTTTTGCCAACAAACATAAAGTGGTAAGTGAAGCTATTGGTATTACTGCTTTACAAAACATGTATCAACTATACAGTTTGGTTAATCCATCAATGTTTACCAAAAATCCAATTGCAGTTGCCGAACTGATGACTAGTAGCAACGATTATTGGTACTGTCCTTTTGCTTATGGATACAGCAATTATTCAAGAGTTGGTTATGCAAAAAATCTATTGCATTATACTGATATTGTAAGTTATAATAACCAAAAATTACAAACTACAATTGGTGGAACAGGTTTGTCGGTTTCAGCATTCAGTCAGCATAAAAATGAAGCTCTAGCTTTTGCAACAATGGTTTGTTCACAAGAATGTCAATTAACTGTATATGTTCAAAATGGAGGACAGCCAGGGCATTTAGCAGCCTGGAAAAATGAATTGAGCAATACATTCACCAATAATTTTTTCTATAATAATTTGCCTGCAATGGAAAGAGGTTATGTAAGACCACGTTACAATGGCTACTTACATTTTCAAGATTTAGCAGGAGACCCAGTTCAAGATTATTTAAGTGGAAAAGAAAAAGATGCAAGTGTAACATTGCAAATAATGAATAAAATTTATCATCAATCATTGACTCATACAAAAGAGTTGGTGTTACAATAAAATTTTTCCTGGTTTATTCAATAACTAGGAACTAACAGGGCTTATGAATCATCTTCCTTTACATGGTTTAGTGGTGTTGGAATTTAGCCAATATTTATCTGGTCCTTCGGCAGGGTTAAGATTGGCCGACTTGGGTGCAAGAGTTATTAAAATTGAAAGACCTATTGCTGGTGAAGCAGGAAGAAAATTAGCCATTAAAAATTTATGGATTAAACAAGACTCTTTATTGTTTCATACTATAAACAGAAATAAGGAAAGTTTTACAGCCGATTTAAAAAATAAAGATGATATTGAAATCATTAAAAAATTAATTGCCAAAGCCGATGTTATAACGCATAATTTCAGACCTGGCATCATGGAGAAAGTTGGATTAGATTATGCTTCTGTTCAAGCCATTAATCCAAGATTGGTTTATGCAGAAATAAGTGGCTACGGTAAAACTGGTCCTTGGAAAAATAAGCCTGGTCAAGACTTACTGTTACAGGCATTAACAGGCTTAACTTTTACAACAGGCAATGGAACAGAAGCTCCAGTGCCATTTGGATTATCTATTGCAGATACTATGTGTGGTGCCCAATTGGTGCAAGCCATTTTAGGTGCATTAATCAGAAGGCAAAAAAACAATAAAGGTGCATTGATTGAAATAAGTTTAATGGAATCTTTACTCGATTTTCAATTTGAATTGTTAACTACATTTTTTAATAGCAAAAAAGATGTTACCAGAAGCAACATCAACAATGGAAATCCATTACTAGGTGCTCCTTATGGTATTTATGAAACAATAGACGGGTATATTGCAATTGCAATGATGGATATACAAGTATTGGGTAAAGTGATTGATTGTTTTGAATTGTTAGAATACAGTCAGGAACATAGTTTTGTAAATAGAGATGAAATTAAAAACATTCTAAGCAGGCATCTAAAAACGCAAACTGCTAAATATTGGTTGCAATTATTGCAGCAGCAAGACTTATGGGCAATGGAAGTATTAGATTGGCAAATGATGATGCAAACTACTGCTTATAAAACCTTGCAAATGGAGCAATTCATTGAAACGAATGATGGTAAAAATATTATCACTACTCGTTGCCCAATTAGAATTAATGGACAAAGATTATTTTCATCAAAAGCTGCACCTTTATTGGGGCAACACAATGAAATAATACAACAAGATTTTTTAAACTAAAGCAGCATGAAGTTATTACAAGATATTGTTGTAGTAGATTTTAGCCAGTTCTTATCTGGTCCTTCTGCAGCTTTACGTTTGGCCGATATGGGAGCTCAGGTGATTAAAATTGAAAAGCCAGAGACAGGAGATATCTGTCGCCACTTATATGTTTCTGATGTAAGAATAGAAGGAGAATCAACTATTTTTCATGCCATCAATCGAAACAAACAAAGCTATACAGCCGATTTAAAAAATGAAGACGATATTGAACGCATAAAACTATTGTTACAGCAAGCCGATGTTATGATGCACAACTTTCGTCCTGGAGTAATGCAACGTTTAGGCCTAGATTATGAAACAGTACAACAATTGAATCCTTCTATCATTTATGCAGAAATAAGTGGTTATGGAAATGAAGGTCCCTGGAAAGATTTACCAGGACAAGATTTACTATTACAAGCAGTAAGTGGTTTAACATGGTTAAGTAATAGTAGTAGCCAAAATCCAACACCTATGGGTGTGGCAGTAGTAGATATCTTAGCTGGCACGCATCTTACACAAGGTATATTAGCATGTTTGTATCAACGTGGACTAAGTGGTAAAGGAGGATTGGTACAAGTAAGTATGTTTGAAAGTATTTTAGATTTTCAGTTTGAAGTTTTGACCTGTTATTATAACGATGGACAGCAACTACCAGTTAGAAGTGCTGTGAATGGTGCCAATGCTTATATTGCTGCACCCTATGGTATTTATACAACAGAAAATGGATACTTAGCATTAGCAATGGGCGATATTGTGAAGCTTGGAGATTTATTAAGTTGTGAACTTCTAAAACAATACAGCAATGCTGCTGAATGGTTTAATAAACGAGATGAAATTAAAAGCATTATTGCTAAACAAATACAAACAGCAACAACCGAATTTTGGTTAAGCATTTTAGAACCAGCTGATATTTGGTGTGCAAAAGTGTTAGATTATAAAGAACTGATGCAAGAAGAAGCATATAAAAATTTGGGTATGGAAGTAGTGGTAAAAACCAGCAATGGTTTAAGCATTACAACAACCCGTTGTCCAATAAGAATTGATGGGCAAATATTGCAGTCAGAGAAAGGAGCACCACAATTGGGAGAGGATAATGAAGTGATTGATAAGCAATTTGGATTGAATGTTGTTGTGCCAGTGTTGGATAAGTGATGTTTCTTATTCCCCTCCCATGGAGGGGCTAGGGGTGGTTTAAAAAAAGTTCAGTAATGGACAAAAGTACAAGAGTGCGACGCAACAGAAGTTAAATAGTAGTTCAAAAGCTATTTACATAAAATAAAAAAGTTTGCCATAAATAATGATTGATACGCATGTTCATATCTGGAATTTTGAAAAAGCCAATTACGATTGGCTAAATGGCAATACATCTATCTTAAATAAAAATTATGAACTTGTTGAGTTAGAGCTAGAAAGAATAAATGTAGGCGTTACAGAAGGAGTATTGGTGCAAGCTGCCAATAACTTTGAAGATACCGATTGGATGCTAGAAAACGCTGCAACTCACGATTGGATAAAAGGTGTGGTTGGTTGGTTGCCATTAATGCAACCTGAACAAACTTACAAAGCCTTAGAAGAAAAATACTTACAAGAAGAATATTTTAAAGGAGTACGACATTTAATACATGATGAACCAGATGCTAAATGGTTATTGCAGCCAGAAGTAATTGAGAGTTTAAAAATATTGGCCGAAAAAAATATTCCATACGATGTTGTTGGCGTGTTAACAGAACATATAGAAACTGCATTAGCAGTAGCAACAAAAGTTCCAAATTTGAAAATGGTTTTCGATCATTTAAATCAACCACCTATTCAATCCAAAGAACAATTTGGTATTTGGGGAACACTCATGAAAGAGGCTGCTCAACATAAAAATTTTTATGTTAAAACTTCTGGCTTAGGCATTACGTCAGGTAATGGTGAAAATTGGACAGCTAATGATATAAAACCCTATGTAGCTTATGTTATAGAGCAATTTGGGATTGATCGATGTTTTTGTGGTGGCGATTGGCCTGTGAGTTTGTTAGCAGGCAGTTACACCAAAACATGGACCAACTATACAACTGTTATAAATGAATTGGTGAATACCGAAGCACAGCAAAAAATATTTACAACCAACGCACAACAATTTTACAAACTTTAAAACTTTGTCTGGCTGAAGTTTTTGAAGCCACAACAATAAATAATGAGTTTATTCAATGGCATATTTTTTCATAGTGTAGGTGCTGCTGGTGCTTCACTTTGTTATACTCCACAAAAAAATGTAAAAGGTTGGAGTTGGCAAACCTATTGGCTGGCACAAGCTGCTGTTTGTTGGTTCATTCTACCATTAGTAGTTGCATGGATTACCATTCCAAATTTATTGAAGGTATTGCATGAGGCTCCATCTAGTGCAATGTGGTCATCCTTTTTATATGGCATGGCTTATGGTGTTGGAGGTACTGCATTTGGTATGGCAATTCGTTATGTTGGATACTCATTAACCTATGCAATAGCAGTAGGGATTTCTTGTGTAGTGGGTACTCTATTACCTCCAATTATAAATGGCACATTAAATGAAACATTACAAGGCAATGGATCATCTTTTATTGTTAGTGGAATTTTAATGGGGGCTTTAGGTATTGCAATTTGTGGTTTAGCAGGCAGGAAAAAAGAGAAAGATATTGAGCAGCAATCTGCTCAAACAAACAATACGTTTTCTTTGGCAAAGGGTTTGCCCTTGTGCATTTTAGCTGGTGTTTTATCTGCTTTGTATGGCTTTGCATTAGCTGAAGGAGCACCTATTGCAGCCATTGCTGAAAAATATGGAGCAGAAGATTTAAAGAGTAATGTAGTATATATTTTTTCTAATACAGGAGCATTTGTTACTACTCTTTTTTATTGCCTCTATTTACACAATAAAGAAAAAACATTTAAGGAATATTTTGCATCTAACAAAGCTTTGGGTATTAATTTTAGCATGGCTTTAATCACAGGAGTGTTGTGGTATTTTCAGTTTTTCTTTTATGGGTTGGGGCATGTGAATTTGGGTAAATACGAATTTTCTAGTTGGGCTATTCATATGATTCTATTGGTATTGTTTAGTGCAATTGCTGGGGTATTAATGAAAGAATGGAAAATGTGTACTAGCAAAACCATGAGAATTTTATTGTTAGCTTTAAGCATCTTAATAGTAGCTGTTTTATTGTTAACTTATGGCAATTATTTGGGAGGATTAAAATCGTAGACTTTATCAAAAAGTGGTAAAAACAATAGGATTATTCCCGACTTTCTGTCTTACCGGCAAATAAAAAAATGCAACAACAAAATTACTATCAACCGCAAAAAAATATTTCTATCTGTATTATAGGTGCAGGTGGAATTATTAATGATGCTCATTTGCCTGCTTATACAATTGCTGGATATACAGTTGCTGGTATTTGCGATATCAACCAAGAAAAAGCGGCTGCATTAGCTGCTAAATTCAACA
This sequence comes from Asaia bogorensis, assembly GCA_943371535.1. Taxonomy (GTDB): domain Bacteria; phylum Bacteroidota; class Bacteroidia; order Chitinophagales; family Chitinophagaceae; genus UBA1930. The sequence goes on from CALRVE020000070.1 coordinate 12,837, forward strand.
TTGCCAATGTATATAGCAGTATCCATGAAATGATTGAACATAGTAATGAGCATACTATTTATGATATTGCTTTACCTGCATTTGCTATAATAGATGTATTAAAAAAAT
>CALRVE020000071.1:0-12419 GCA_943371535.1 Asaia bogorensis
CATAATAAACTGTGTTTTTAAAATTATTGAAAAAAATTTAAAAGGGTCTAATTGGGGTTAACCCCAATTAGACCCTTTTAAAACTTACACAGTTTATGAGATAGTGCTAATTAATCATTCAATAATGTACAATCAAGACATAGCTTTAGCTGTGTCTTTTTTTATGTTGATAGGAACACGGATGACACGGATTAGGCTGATTTAAACGGATTTCATCTCTTCTATCTTCTGTATTCACTGACAAAAGATAGGAACACGGACAACAAGGATGAAACTGATTTGCACTGATATTTCCTACTCTAACAAATTACCAATTACTAATTACTGCTCACTAACTACAGATTACTCCCCTACTTTCCAATTACTACTTACAACTTATTACTTACAACCCCCTACTCCCTACTCCCCACTTACAACTTATTACTTACTACTCCCTACTTACACCTTCTCCCTCCTCCCCAATTCCTAATTCCTCCTACCTTCTACCCTACACCTTCTACCCTACACCTTCTACCCTACACCTTCCACCCTTCACCTTCCACCTCCTCCCTTCCGTCTTCTCCCTCAACAACAAAAATAAACATTCAATTTCCTGTAATCTTTCTCCTCAACCCAATACTTATATACAAAATTCTTATCTTTCAATTATGGAAATATTCAATCAACTAGCACCCATGCTAAAAACATTCTGGATAATAGCTGCTATCTCCAGTTTAATTTTTATCATTCAAAGTATTATGACCTTTACTGGCACAGATGCTGCAGATGGCGTAAGTGCTGATTTTGATGGAGATTTAGCCGATGGTGATTCACCATTTCAACTCTTTTCTTTCAGAAATTTAATCAACTTTTTATTGGGCTTTAGTTGGGCAGGTATTTCATTTTATAGCACCATAGAAAATAAAACGGTATTGGTGATTATAGCTTTTTTAATTGGAGCCAGTTTTTTAGTGGCTTTCTTTTTCATTATTCAACAATTACAAAAATTAGCTGAAGACAATACTTTTTCTATAAAAAATACTTTGAATAAAACTGGAGAAGTGTATCTTACCATTCCAGCAGAAAAAAAAGGAAAAGGAAAAATTTTAGTGAGTGTAAATGGAGCCGTGCATGAAATTGATGCAGTAACCAATGGCAACACACTTGCGTCAGGTGAAATCATCAGAGTCATGAATATTTTAGACGATAACCTTTTATTGGTAGAAAAACTTTAAAAAATCAATTGTAGTTATGAGCCCTTTATTAATTATTGTAGTAGCTGTAGTAGTATTGTTTATTACTATTTCAGCATTAATTTCTAGGTACAAACGCTGTCCATCAGATAAAATTTTAGTAGTATATGGACGAACAGGCGGTACATCAGCCAAATGTATTCATGGAGGTGGTGCATTTATTTGGCCAGTAATTCAAGACTTTGCTTATTTAGATTTAAAACCATTGTCAATTGAAGCCAATTTAACCAATGCATTGAGCCGTCAGAATATTCGTGTAGATGTGCCATGTAGATTTACCATTGCTATTTCTACCGAAGCAGAAAATATGAATACTGCTGCCGAACGTTTATTGGGCTTGAGTTCTGAGCAAATACAAGAGTTGGCAAAAGATATTTTATTTGGTCAGTTGCGTTTGGTAATTGCCACTATGACCATTGAAGAAATTAACTCAGACAGAGATAAATTTTTAGATAATATTTCTAAGAACGTAGATAGTGAGTTGAAAAAAATTGGTTTAAAACTCATTAACGTAAACGTTACAGATATTAAAGATGAAAGTGGTTACATAGAAGCATTGGGTAAAGAAGCAGCAGCCAAAGCTATTAACGAAGCCAAAGTAAGTGTGGCTGAACAAGAAAAAATTGGTGAAACAGGAAAGGCATTAGCCGATAGAGAAAAAGATACGCAAATTGCCGAAACGCATAGAGACAGAGATGTAAAAATTGCGATTACCAATAAAGACAAGGAAATTAGTATAGCATCTGCAGTAAAAGATGAATCTATTGGACGAGCAGAAGCAGAAAGAGACAAAAGAATTAAAGTGTCTGAAGCCAATGCATTGGCTATTAAAGGAGAAAATGAAGCAAAAATTTCCATTGCCAATACCGATGCTTTAAGAAGAGAAAAAGAAGCAGAGTCTATGCGTATTGCCATTACTGCAGAAAAAGTACAACAGGCAAAAGCATTAGAAGAAAGTTATGTGGCCGAACAAAAAGCTGAGTTAGCCCGTTCTGAAAGAGAACGTTCAACACAAATAGCCAACGTGGTAATACCAGCAGAAATTGCTAAGCAAAAAGCCATTATTGAAGCACAAGCAGAAGCAGAAAGAATTAGAGAAAATGCAAAAGGTGAGGCCGATGCCATTTTTGCAAAAATGGAAGCTGAAGCAAAAGGTTTATTTGAAATATTAACCAAGCAAGCCGAGGGTTATAAACAAGTGGTAAGTGCAGCCGGTGGCGATCCAACCAAAGCATTCCAATTGTTGTTGATTGAAAAATTACCAGAATTAGTAAAAACCCAAGTAGAAGCAGTTAAGAATATTAAGATAGATAAAATTACTGTTTGGGATTCTGGCAATGGCAATAACGAAAATGGCAATTCCTCTACCGCCAATTTTGTATCAGGTATGATGAAAACCGTACCACCATTGAATGATTTATTCAATATGGCAGGGTTAAATTTACCCACCTATCTAAAAGGTGTAGATCCCAAAGATTTGAAAATAGAAGAACCGAAAAAGGATTAAGTAATTAGAATTTAGCAAAGGGCATTGAAAGATGCCCTTTTTCTTTATAGTATATTTTTTGTTTAGAAAAGGACTATTGTTATTGAATGATTAACTAATTCCAAAACATAGTTTAAAAGCTTTATAGAAACCTACAAAAATGATATTAGCAGTTTTTCCCTTTGTTGGTGAAGAACATCAGCTCTACGAAGCTTGTAGCTTCGCTAGTACTATTCTGTTGCTTTAAGCAACATTTTTTGCCACTGTGATTATAGCAAAGCCTACCAACAATAATCCTAATTTAGTATAGTGTAATTGTTGGTGAAGAACACCAATAAAGGCAAATAGCAGTTCCCAAAACATCCTTTTCTTATAACCATATTTGGTACTACACTACATTTGCCCATCAATAGTTACCATGAAATTATTTTTAATTGGCATGATGGGTAGTGGCAAAAGTTATTGGAGCAATATTATTGCCCATCAATTGCAATTAACTGCTTACGATTTAGATACTGTGATTGAACATAAATGCTCACAAACCATTGGCTCTATGTTTGAGCAATTTGGAGAAGCTTATTTTAGAGAACAAGAACGTATTGCATTGCATGCGTTTGAACACCAGCAAAATTTTGTATTGGCAACAGGTGGTGGTACACCTTGCTTTAACAACAATATGCAATGGATGAACCAACAAGGCATCACTATTTTTATTGATGAACCCATTGATGTTTTAGTGAACAGATTGAAGCAAGAAAAAGACCATCGCCCACTAATTAAACAACTGAATGATGTTGAGTTAACAAATTTTCTTACCCAAAAATTAGCAGAAAGAAAAGCTTTTTATCATCAAGCAAAATATTGTTTGAATAGTTATAAACTAAGCACTCAAGCAATTGTTGAACTACTGGGATTGAAAAACCAAAGTGGAAAAAACTAAAAACTAAAGGATTAAAAACTAAAGACTAAAAGATTGAAAAACTAAAAGTTAAAAGATTGAAAGCTGAATAACTAAAGACTAGAAAACTATACAACTAAAAACTAAATAACTAAAAAATGCATACAACCTATTTAAAAACTGCGGCATTCTTAGGTGCTTTAACGGTTGCTATGGGTGCTTTTGGTGCTCATAAATTAAAAACCTTGGTTGCTGCAACTGTGGTGAATACCTATGAAACTGCTATCAAGTATCAGTTTTATCATGTTATTGCTTTATTGATTACTGGTATTTTATATGGTACTTATACCAATAAACTCATTAAAACTGCAGGTGCATTTTTTATATTGGGTATCATTTTTTTTAGTGGTTCTTTATACATCTTAACCTACAAAGAAGCATTGGTTTTACCTGGTTTAAAATGGGTGGGTCCTATTACGCCAATTGGAGGTTTTTTTTTTATGATTGGCTGGATTTGTTTGGGCTTGGGCATTGGCAAAAAATGAAGCTGATTAGACTTTTACTGCTTTAACAATAAACACAATAGAAAATTATCGAGTTGTCAGGTTGAACCGGTAGCTATTGGATGCCAATAACAGATATTGTAAATCATTGAAAACCATTTGTAAACAAATGATTTTTAAAATTGCCACGGATGCACGGATTAACAGAGAATTTATAATAATCAATATCAACTAATCCGTGGCTTTCCGTGCATTCGTGGCAATAATTTTATTCTTTTCTTCCGTCTGGCAGGTTCAAAGTGCTTTTCTGCGAAGCAGAAATAGTTTACGCAGGCTGACAGTTTTACTAACTTAAAAATTGCTAAATTAAAAAATATAAACAACTTCAATAAAATATTTTTCGATTGTCAAAAAAAGCTCAATATAGTTATCCACGTACAAGTGTGCGATACTTCGACTACGCTCTGCATAAACTACACCGAAGTTGAAAAGTAATCCACATGCTGGTTACATAAGCCTTTACTTGCTTAGCTTACAAAAGTTTTGTAACTTAATTAAGCTATGGCCAATCGTTTAAAGAAAAAAACGCCTTTACCACCCAACCCCGAAGAATTGACTTCCGATAAAGTGGAAGAAGTAACTGTTACCGAAGTGGTGAAGGACGAACGTACTACCAAAATTTTTGGTGCTACAAGTTTATTGTTTACTATATTTTTATTTGTTGCCTTTACCTCTTACCTATTTACTTGGCAAGAAGACCAAGATAAAGTACATCAATTTGGAGTGAAAATTTTTGCAGTGAACGATGTTCATGTAAGCAATTTGCTAGGTGTTTTGGGTGCATACACTGCTCATACTTTTATGTATAAAGGATTTGGTTTGGCCACCTTTTTATTCTGCACATTCTTTTTTGTATTGGGTGTAAACTTATTGTTTGGTAAAAAAATATTCTCGTTACAACGTAACCTTAAATATTTAATTGTTGGTTTAGTGGTATTGAGCATGGCACTAGCATTTATGAGTGAAGCTGCTGGATTTAGTTGGGGCGGTGCTGTGGGAGAATTATTGAATGGTTGGTTTGTAAAATGGATTGGTACTGTTGGTACTGGTGCATTGCTAACATTGAGTGTTTTTGCCTATTTCATTTGGCGTTTTAATCCAACGTTTACTTGGCCTGAAGAAAAAATAAAAAAACTATTTGAAACAAAACCTACACCTGCCGAAACATTTGCAACTGAACCAACTGTAAATGACTTAGCAACAAATAATGAAGTAATTATTGATGAACAAGAAGCTCCTGAGTTAGGTAAACTATACATTGATAAAGCCGTTGAAGAACCTGTAAGCAACAACAAACTAAAAGCCGATGGCAAGGCAGTTACAGTGATAATGCCTGATATGGTTGACGCAAGTCCAGATCCATTAATTGAGTTTGATATTAATGAGAAACCGATAGATGAAGAATTGATGGTTGATGAACCTATACTTGCAACTGATGAACCATTGGTAGAAGAAATGCCTTTGTCGGTGAATGAAGTATATGCTCAAAAAGTAACTGCTGGCTTAGAACTAGAAATTAAACCCACCATTGATGAAGAGGAAGAAAATATTCCTCTTGACGTAACTGTGTTGCCAACTATTGAAACAGCAGATGATGCTATTATTGAAAATATAGAAGACGATATTGAAGTAGATGAAACTGCTTTAGAACTAAGAAGCGATGAATTGGCTACCATTAACTACGATCCTACTTTAGATTTAAGAGATTATCAATATCCTGATATTGCTTTACTAGAAACACATGGTAGCGAAAAAATTGTTCATGACCCTGCTGAATTGGAAATGAACAAAAATCAAATTATTGCTACTTTAAAAAATTACGATATTGCTATACAACGTATTGCAGCTACTGTTGGTCCAACAGTAACCTTATACGAAATTGTACCAGCCCCAGGTGTAAGAATTAGCAGAATTAAAAATTTGGAAGATGATATTGCACTCAGCTTAGCAGCATTGGGTATTCGTATTATTGCTCCCATTCCTGGTAAAGGAACAGTGGGTATTGAAGTACCCAATGTGAACAAAAGAGTAGTGAGCATGAAAACTTTATTGAGCAGCGATAAGTTTCAAAATAACAATTACTCATTACCTATTGCCATTGGTAAAAAGATTGACAATGAAAATTTCATTGTTGATTTAGCTGCCATGCCACACTTATTAATGGCTGGTGCAACAGGGCAAGGTAAATCGGTTGGGTTGAACGCCGTGTTGGTGTCTTTGTTGTATAAAAAACATCCATCGCAATTAAAGTTTGTGTTGGTAGATCCTAAAAAAGTAGAATTAAGTTTATACAGAATTATTGAAAAACATTTCTTAGCTAAATTGCCTGGTGAAGAAGAAAGTATTATTACCGATACTAAAAAAGTAGTTCATACATTGAATGCTCTTTGTATTGAAATGGATAATAGATACGATTTGCTGAAAGAAGCAGGTTGTAGAAATATTAGAGAATATAATGAGAAGTTTGTAAATAGAAAATTGAATCCACAAAAAGGCCATCAATATTTACCTTTTATTGTTTTAGTGGTAGATGAGTTTGCCGATTTAATTATGACTGCTGGTAAAGAAGTTGAAATGCCGATTGCACGTTTGGCACAGTTGGCAAGGGCTATTGGCATACATTTAATTATTGCTACACAACGTCCGTCGGTAAATATTATTACTGGTACAATTAAAGCCAACTTCCCAGCACGTATTGCTTTTAAAGTATCGTCTAAAATTGATAGTAGAACCATTTTAGATACAGGTGGTGCAGAGCAATTGATTGGTAAAGGAGACATGTTGATTAGCTATAATGGTGAAGTAACACGTTTGCAATGTGCTTTTGTAGATACGCCTGAAGTAGAAAATATTTGTGAATTTATTGGTAAACAAAGAGGTTACCCTGATGCATTTTTATTACCAGAATATGTAGATGAAAAAGAAGAAGGTGGTAAAGATTTAGATGAAGGTGATAGAGATGTTTTATTTGGCGATGCTGCTAAATTGATTGTACAAAATCAAGTAGGTAGTACTTCATTAATACAACGTAGAATGAAGTTGGGTTATAATCGTGCAGGCAGATTAATGGATCAGTTGGAAAGAGCTGGTATTGTTGGACCTAACCTAGGAAGTAAAGCCAGAGAAGTACGATTTAAATCGGAAACAGAGCTACAAGAATATTTAGATTCAATTGGCAGTTATTAAAAGGGAATCGTCTTTTGAAAACCATTTGTACACAAATGGTTTTTTTTGACACGGATACACGGATTTGCACGGACTTTAAGCTAACTATAAAGAAGAATCCCTGATTTTCCGTGCTTTCGTGGCAATACGGTCTTTTTTAAAGTACATTCCGTAAAAGCCCCATTTTTATTTTAAATAGCTACTCATTTCTACTTGATATTGCATGGCAATTTCTTTTGCATCTGTGGCATAAGTGGCTTCATTACCTGCATAAATTATGGCTCTGCTAGCGTTAATGAGCAATCCACAATCGCTGTTTAAACCAAACTTACTTACGTCTTGTAAACTTCCTCCTTGAAAACCTACTCCAGGTACTAAAATAAAATTATCGGGTATAATGGTTCGTATGTTTTGCAATTCACTTGCTTGTGTTGCACCAACAACAAACATGAGATTTTCTGGACTGCCCCATTGAGCAATTGTGCCAATTACTTTTTCGTATAAATATTGCTCTCCTACTTTTTGTAATTCAAAATCTTGTGCTCCTTTATTAGAAGTTAAGCCCAATACAATGGTGAATTTATTGTCATATTCTAAAAACGGACGAACACTGTCTTCTCCCATATAAGGAGCAACAGTAATGGCATCGAAGGGTAATGTTTCAAAAAAAGCTTTGGCATATTGTGCCGATGTATTGCCAATATCGCCTCTTTTGGCATCTGCAATTTTAAGGTGTGTAGATGGTATATAATGAACTGTTTCTTCCATTGCTTGCCATCCCTTCACTCCCATTGATTCATAGAATGCAGTATTTATTTTGTAGCTAACACAGTAGTCTTTTGTAGCATCAATAATGGCTTTATTAAAAGCAACAATAGCGTTGGGTTGTTGTTGCAAATGCTTGGGAACTTTCTGAATATCGGTATCTAATCCAACACATAAATAACTTTGTTTCTCTTTAATTTGATTTACTAAATAGCTTTTATTCATGCTGCGAAACTAATTGCTTTGCAATAAAAAACCATCGTTAAACGATGGTGTAAATTTTAAAATGTGAAAACGGTATTTAACAGTTTAGTTTTAAGCTTTCCTTTCACCGATTTTTGTAGCACATACTTATTGTTTTTTAAATAATAAGTAACAACCGTTTTATCATCGGCATCTACAATAAAATATTCTTTTACTCCATATTTTTCGTACTGATGTTTCTTTTTAATTAAGTCATCATTTTTATTACCCGGAGATAATACTTCAACAATCATATCTGGTGCACCATGTACACCATCATCTTTAATGCAATGTGCATTTTCGTTTGCAATAAAAAACACATCAGGTTGTACAGCGTTATTGACACCTAATTACACATCAACTGGTGCAAAAGCAACCTTACCCAAATGATGCTCATTTACAAATTGTTTGATTGAACCAAATATGGCTTCTACCGTTTCAAAATGAATAAATCTTGGTGCTGGACTCATGTATAATCTATTATTAATTAGTTGAATAGGTGTACCTTCTGGTAACAGTTTGTACACGTCTAACATTGATTGTGGTCTTGACAATACCTTTTCCATACACCAAATTTAAAATAAAAAAGCCGATTGGAATCAATCGGCTTTACAAAAAATAAATCTATTTATTTATACTCATACACTACATAACCCCAAGGTTCTATTTGCCAATTACTATTTTTCAATTCCTCTGAGCTACCCATAAAAACATTGTAAGCTTTGCCCAATAAACCTGCATCTTTAATTAAAATATTTTGTGGATTGGCACTTAAATTCAAAATAACCAATACTTTATTTTTGTCTTTTTCCCTTACAAAAGCATACACAAATTTATCATCACCAACCGATACTTTTTTAAACGATGCATTGGCACTTAATGCTGCATTATTTTTTCTCAGCGTTAATAATGTTTTATAAAAATTGGCTCTCTCGTATTTACCAAAACTGATGGTGTCTTTATAAAAGAAACTTAAGCTATCTAAAAATGGTTCTTCTTGTCCGCTATAAATTAATGGAACCGATTGTTTCATGGTTTGTGTTAACACCGCAAATGGAGCATGCACAGCACCTGGCATTGTTGCATAGTCGGCTTTGTTCCAAGTGTTTTCATCATGATTGCTGGTAAAGAACATTCTTGTTGCATTTGAAGGATAGAGTGTATCTGCTTTTGCAATAGCACTATCTAAACTGCTAATATTTCGGCTACCATTGGCAATTTGTTTCAACACAGCAAAATCGTGCCATGCATAGTTGGCATCAAAACCACTTTCATGTAAGCCTTTTTTATCGCCTTCGGCCAACATAAAAATATTTTTTTCTTTCTTCAATGCAGTAATACATTTTTTCCAAAATTCATTTTTTACTTCACCAGCAACATCGCATCTAAAACCATCAATATCGGTTTCTGTAATCCAAAATTTCATTTGTGCAATCATGGTATCTTGAAAAGCTAGATTCTCATAATTCAATTTTCTGGTATCTGTCCAATCAAATGGAGAAATTGGTTTTTTAGTTACACTATCCAACACATAAAAATCTGGATTGGTGGTTAACCATTTATGATCGGCACCAGTATGATTGGGTACCCAATCTATAATTACTTTCATGCCCAATGAATGGCATTTTTTTACCAAAGATTTCCAATCTTCCAATGTGCCAAACTCTGGATTTACATCTACATAACTTTGAACTGCATAATAACTACCCAATGTTCCTTTTCTATCTAATTTACTAATAGGATGAATGGGCATAAACCACAATGTTTGAACCCCCATTTCTTTTAAGCGATCTATATGTTGTTCAAATGCTTTAAAAGTACCTTCTGGAGTGTATTGACGAACGTTTACTTCGTAAATATTTCCTTGCATAATCCATGAAGGATGACCATCAATGGTGGCAGTATCTTTTACTACGACAGTATCGCTATCATTTTTACAAGAAGAGAGTAAATACATTAAACTAAATGCACTAAGCAGAAATTTAAATTTCATAACAATCGTTTTAGAAGCTAAAAATAAGTAGTTAATGTGTAAAATTAACACATTTATCAAAAATTCTTTTTGAGTATTCAATTCAGCATGAAAAAAATGGATTTATGATAAGTCTTATGCTCAAAACATCTAACAGTTATCTTTGTAACACATAGAATACAAACATTATGAAGGTTTTTAAATTTGGAGGAGCAAGTGCCAATAGTATAGAAAGAATTCAAAATATTGCCACTATACTTAACAGTTATAAGGAAGAAAAGATTGTAATGATTATTTCGGCAATGGGTAAAACTACCAATGCTTTAGAAAAAGTAGCTAACTCATTTTATGCAGGTAACAAAGAAGAAGCACTGACTTTTTTTACCGCTATTAAGCAACAACATATTACTACTTCAAAATATTTATTGGTTACACATTACAACCCTTGTGTTGCACAATTGAATGATTATTTTACTGAAGTAGAATGGTTGTTACATGATAAACCTGTGAGAGATTATGATTACTACTATGATCAAATTGTTTGTGTAGGCGAACTCATTAGCACTTGCATTATCAGCTATTATTTAAATGAAGTGGGCATAGCCAATACCTTGTTAGATGTAAGAGATATTTTAAAAACAGATAGCAATTTTAGGGAGGCCAATATTAACTGGAACAAAACCATTGAACATAGTACTGCATTAACATCTACCAATAAAAATTTGGTAATTACACAGGGCTTTATTGGCTGTACTGATGACAATGAAAGTACTACACTTGGCAGAGAAGGCAGTGATTATACAGCAGCCATTTTTGCCAATATTTTAAATGCCGAAAGTGTAACCATTTGGAAAGATGTTGAAGGTGTAATGAATGCCGATCCAAAATCTTATCCTGACGCAACACTAATATCAGCATTAAGTTTTACCGAAGTAATTGAGATGGCTTATTACGGTGCACAAGTAATTCACCCAAAAACCATCAAACCTTTACAAAACAAAGGCATTCCATTGCAAGTAAAATGTTTCTTAGATCCTCGTTTACCAGGTACAATCGTTAATAATAAAATTAGTAAGCAATTACCACCGATTATTGTTATAAAAGAACATCAGGTATTAATTCACTTACATAGTCAAGACTTTAGTTTTGTAGGCGAAGCTCCAATGGCCAAACTATATGAAATTTTTGCACAACTGAATATTAAACCCAATCTAATACAAACTGGAGCCATTAGTTTACAAATTGGCTTAGACGATAGACCAGAAAAAATTGAACAATTTGCAGCAGCAGCTTCTACTATTTTTGATGTGCAAGTTGAAAAAGGATTGCAACTATTAACCATCAGACATTATACACCAGCAATTTTCAACGAGTTGATAGGTGATAAAGAAATTATTCTAGAACAAAAAACTAAAGAAACCGTTCAAGTTTTGTTTAAATGATTTATAACAAAGCATATTAAACTTAATGTTTGAAGCTTTGTTGTTTCATTAACAATTAATAGTCTTAGTGTTACGTATGTACTTACAAACATTTCTTATGCAAAAAATATTTTTCAGCGGTTTATTAGCAATGGTGTCATTATTATCCTGTGCTCAAACAAAAACAAAAAAAGAACAAAAAAATATGAGTGAAGTTAAAATACCCGATGGCGTACAAACCGAAATTGCCGATTTTGGCTCAGGTTGTTTTTGGTGTACCGAAGCCATTTTTCAACGTTTAGAAGGTGTATATAGTGTAAGAAGTGGTTATGGCGGCGGTCATGTTGAGAACCCAACTTACGAACAAGTTTGTGATAAAACTACTGGACATGCAGAACTAGTAAGAATTGTGTACGACCCTAAAAAAATAACCTTTGATGAATTGTTAGAAGTATTCTGGAAAACCCATGACCCAACAACTCCAAATCAACAAGGTGCCGATGTTGGTCCACAATACAGGAGTGTAATTTTTTACCATTCTACTGAGCAAAAAGATAAAGCAGAAAAATACAAAGTTGCTTTAGATGCAAGTGGAGCCTGGGATAAACCTATTGTTACAACAATTGAGGCGTTTAAAAATTATTACCCTGCCGAATTGTATCATCAGAACTATT
>CALRVE020000072.1:0-11059 GCA_943371535.1 Asaia bogorensis
GACCACGTAAACGAGCAGCTTCTTTTTCAGCTTCTGCAGAAATCTTAATAGCATTTCCCTCTGCCTCGGCAGCTTTGGTTTTGGTAATTAATAAAGCTTGACCTTCATTTTCGGCAGCTGCTTTTAAGTTATTACTAGCAACCACTTTACTCATGCTATCCATAATCTGTTGATCAAAAGTGATATCATTAATTTGTAAATCTTGCAGATGATAACCCCATTCTTCTAGGCTATGATCAATTTGATTTTTCACAAAATCAACTATTTCTTTGCGAGCTGTTAAAATTTCTGCTTGGCGTTTAGTAGCCACAAATGCACGAATAGAACCTTCAACTGTTCTAATTAATGCTTGCATTAAATCTTTATCGCTAATAAATTTAAATGCTACTTTTTTAACGGTTTCTTCATCGCTGTTTTGTACACTGTACAAGAGCATACTTTTAAAGTACACATTTGCTTGGTCTATTGTAACTGCCTGAAACTCTAGTTCTACGCTTCTGTTTTGAATACTAACACGTTTATAAATTTGTTCAATCAACGGAATTTTAAAACGTAAACCAGGTAACAAAATTCTTTGGTATTTTCCAAACAAAGTAATTACTGCTATTGTACCTTGATTTACTGTTACCAAGCCGCTGAATACAATGAACAGAAGGGCAAAAAGCCACCAAAAACCTAATAGCGTTTGCATAATTTTAAATTTTGCTCAATGTAGTTAAAGTTTAGAAATAAATAGTACCGAGTGCATGGTATTTTTTAAATGGGAATTGATGGGAACACGGATGACACTGATTGAACGGATTTATACTGATATTATTTGACAATATTTTTTTGCAATGAAGATTGAATTGAGTGAATGCGAACTGATGGGAACATGTATGATACGGATTGAACGGATTTATACTGATGAATTTTCACTGTTGCAGTGTTTCTGTAACAGAAGATAGGAACACAGATGGCACTGATTGAACTGATTTAAGCAGATTTGATTTTAAAATCAGTTTTAATCTTTGCAATCATTTCAATCAGGGTTACATTTCTTCTATCTTGGTCATATATTGCACACCTAAAAATTGGGTACATGAAATTTCTAACCATTTATAAAATTCTTACTTATATACTTTTTCCTTTTGCAGCATTATTTGCTCTAAATGCTATCAACTCACTTTTTGTTTCTCTTACCAACCCAGCGTTACTGGTAGTTACTTTTACTGTAGCATGTATGCCCATATATGTTTATACAAGTAGTAAATTTTTATTTAGTGGAATTCTTAAAGCTAAGCCTAGCAGTGCTAAATTGAAAGATTGGATTAAAGTTAATGCTGTTGTTAGTGTTGTATTTGCAGCATTTATTTTTTTAGGAGGACTAGGTGCATTACTTATGCTACAAAATCCTGAAGCTTTTACACAAGCTTTACAACAAATGCCAGCAGAACAAAAGAATATAATGGGTGCAATGAATCCTCAACAAATGGAACAATTTTTAAAAATTGGAGCTGCTATTTTATTACCACTCAGCTTTATAATTATAATTCATGTTATTTTAACATTCAGATTTTTAAAAATTTATCACTACGTTTTTGATAAAGCTTAAAATTGGTTTTACCTTCAAAGCATGAACCAACATATTCCCTTAGCCGAACGTTTACGCCCAAGAACATTAGATCAATTAATTGGCCAGCAACATTTAACAGGCAAGGGAAGCATTTTACGTAACGCCATTGAACAAGGTAGTATTCCATCTATGATTTTATGGGGGCCACCTGGTGTTGGCAAAACTACCATTGCCAATATTATTGCTCATACATTATCGGTTCCCTATTTTCAATTGAGTGCTATTAGTAGTGGTGTGAAAGATGTACGTGAGGTTATTGAACAAGCTAAAGAAACTTCAAAAGCAGTTTTGTTTATCGATGAAATTCATCGCTTTAATAAAGGTCAGCAAGATGCATTACTTGGAGCTGTAGAAAAAGGCATTATTACGTTAATTGGTGCCACAACAGAAAATCCATCATTCGAAGTAAATAGTGCATTGTTGAGTCGTTCGCAGGTATATGTTTTAAAAGCATTAAATGAAAAAGATTTAATTGATTTATTGCATCAAACTATTACTAAAGACGAGCTTCTTTCAAAACAAAAAATTGAATTGAAAGAAACTGCTGCATTAATCAATATCAGTGGTGGCGATGCTAGAAAATTATTAAACCTCTTAGAACTAGTAGTAACATCAACCAATAAAAAAGAGATTACCATTACCGATAGTTTGGTAATGCAAGTTGCACAACAAAAAATTGCATTGTATGATAAACAAGGTGAACAACATTATGATATTATTTCGGCCTTTATAAAAAGTATGAGAGGTAGCGACCCCAATGGTGCAGTATATTGGTTAGCCAGAATGATTGAAGGTGGCGAAGATGTAAAATTTATTGCCCGTAGAATGCTCATTTTTGCAAGTGAAGATATTGGCAATGCCAACGCCAATGCATTATTGTTAGCCAATGCAACATTTGATGCAGTAAGTAAAATTGGTTACCCAGAAAGTAGAATTATATTAAGTCAATGTGCTACCTACCTTGCGTCATCTCCTAAAAGTAATGCTGCTTATGAAGCCATTGGTAAGGCTTTGCAAGTGGTACAACAACAAGGCGATTTACCAGTGCCTTTACACATTAGAAATGCACCCACCAAGTTAATGAAAGATTTAAATTATGGAAAAAATTATCAATACTCACATCTTGGAGAAGGCAATTTTATAGAACAAGAATATTTACCCGATATAATTGCAGGCACCAAATTTTATGAACCAGGTAATAATGCTAGAGAAAATGAATTGAGAAAGTTTTTAAAAGAAAAATGGGGTGAAAAATATGGTTATTAAGAATTAAGGTAGAAGGTTTAGCGTATAAGCTTAAATAATATTTAAAGTAATCTGTTTTATTAAAAACATTTAATGCTAAGTACTTTCAGAAAAATGAACAATTATCTATTCCAAATTGGGCCCACTTCTTTTGCAGAAAGTACAGTGTATTTTCTTTTTTCAAATTCAACTTGCAAATCAATATGAACTTCATTTGCTCCAACATTTATATAGTTTATTAAGTTGGCTTTTAAATCGATAGAAGTAATGATTTTACCATCGGCATCAGTAACAGATTCAAAGCCATTTCTTTTGAATGATTTTGTTTCGTACAATTGAAATCCCTTTTGTGTTTTACTTGAAAACTTTCCTAGTAAAATATTATTTTGAATAGTAGCATTTGCAGGAGTTGATTTCTCTTCATATACTTCATTCCCTTTTCCAATTTCGTTGATGATGATGTTGTTTTGAATAACAAAAGAATCTGGAGCTAGTGTCATGCCTTCTCTTTTAGAAAAAGCACCCACTCTAATTACTGGAGTTTCGCAGTTAACAAAAACATTGTTATCTACTACTGCACGTTTAACTTGATAATAACCATTTAATGGTGTATTTACCAAACCATTTACCAATGTTACCGGTGCACGAAAAGCATTTTTTTGTGCACCATTTAAGGCATAGAAATAATTATTGATAGCTATATGACCTTCACCTATAAAACGTACACCATAAGCTTCCGGTTTTTTACTGCCATCAAAAAAATTACCGTCTACTAAACAATTATTACCATGACGTAAGGTTAATCCACCGCTACTATTTAAAAACGTATTGTGTATATAAGAATTGAAACAAGATTTATTAGAAATGATTTCAATTTCACCATCGCAATCTTCAAATACATTAAACACCACTACACAATGAGCTGGTGTAAAAGAAGTTTGACTAGTACCAATACGTAAGCTTTCTAAACCATTATCTACGTTAGGTCCATTTTGACGATTGAAAAAATAATTATAACTAATGGTATGATGAGCTTCAGTTGTACCATCTAACCAAACCACTAAAGTTGCTCCTCTATTGTATTTATTTTTTACTGCACAATTGGTTACTGTGTTATAAGTACCATAAACAGAAATCCATTTATTGTCTTCATTATAATCAGCTGTATTGTATTCATCAATCACACAGTTTTTGAGTATTGAATAAAGTGCTTCTTGTTTGTTGTATCTAAACTCAATTACTGATTGGGTTTGTAAACCTTTACCACCTTTTTGCCAAACAAAACCATCTATAATAATTTTCTTACCACTAAAGCTTAGGGTAGAATTTCCTTCAAAAAAAACTTTACCGCCATGTTCAGCTACAAAAGCAATTTCATTATTATTAAATTTTATGACAGCATCTTTATATACACCTGCTTTTAAAATAATTTTATCATTGGGCTTTGCAGTATTCAATATTTTATTGGCTTCATCAATAGATGAAACAACATGATCTGTTGCAAATACTTGTAATGCTGTAGAGCATAGAAAAAATAAAAATATTTCTTTCATATAAGTTATTTTATTGCGTATCTATTTACCTAATAAATGGCAAAGCTCAATAATGATATATAGTACAAGAGTGCGACGCAACAAATGCTTGGCTTTGTACCAAAGTTGGTAACAAAAAAATCATAATCAATCACAACGCTTGCAGCGTTTTGATTGATTATGAGAACCAAGTACCTCCATTAATATCAATATTAGTACCAGTAATAAAACTACTTTCATTACTAGCCAAGTAGGCAACTAAATCTGCTACTTCACTTGCGTCACCCTGCCTACGTAAAGGAGTACTATTGGCAACAGCAGTTCTCACTTCCGGTTTGGTGAAAGTATCATGAAAAGTGGTGGCAATCATGCCAGGATCTACTGCATTTACACGAATACCTTGAGGACCTAATTCCTTAGCCATAGCTCTTGTAAATGTTGCAACAGCACCTTTACCTGTAGCATAAGCACTTGCACCAAAACCACCACCATCACGACCAGCTTGAGAAGAAAAATTGACAATTGAACTGCCTGAAGGCATATGTGGCGATACAAACTTGGTAGTTAGAAAAGTTGTTTTAGCGTTTACGTTCATAACAAAATCCCAGAAATCTTCATCCATATCAGCTAATAATTTTCTTGCAACTAATCCACCAGCAACATTTACCAATATATGAATTTCGTTACCAAAAGCCTTTTTGGTTTCGGCAACTAAACGTTCTACATCACTCGATTTTGTAACATCAGCTTGTACTACAATTGCTTTGCCACCATTGGCTGCTATCATCTGTTGAGTTTCAGTGGCTTTTTCAATATCGCCTAAAAACCCAATAACTACTTTTGCACCTTCTGCTGCTAGTTTTAAAGATACAGCTCTTCCAATGTCTCTTGCTCCACCTGAAACGATGGCTACTTTGTTTTGTAATTTCATATCGTATATTTTAAATTGAATGTTTCTTTTTTGAAGTAATAAACATGATACTAAACCATGCTAATGGTACCATAATAGCAGCCATTACAAAAAAACTATTATAACTTGTTTTGGTTAAAACAGGTACAGCCAAAGTAGTTATCAAGGTCCCAACTACAGCAGATGTGCCACCCATACCTGCAACTACACCAACATTTTTTCCATTGAAATAATCACTAGGTAATGTTTGAATATTGCCAATGATAAATTGAAAACCAAATAAAGTTGCACTAATTAATGCAATAGCTAAACTTACATGCTCTTTTAAGCTATCTAAATAAATTACCAATGCTGCAAGAGAAACTAACATTATCACACTACCTATGGTAATTGCATTCTTTCTTGCTTTTACGGCAGGTACTCCATTACGAATTTGTTGTGAAGAAAAATAACCACCAGCTAAGCTTCCAAAGGCTGCAAATAAATAAGGCACCCATGCAAAAGCCCCTACTTGTTTAATATCGAAAGAAAATTGTTCTTTTAAAAAAGTGGGCAACCAAGTTACAAATAACCACCAAACAGGATCGATAAAGAAACGTGAAGTAATGATGCCCCAAGTATTTTTAAATTCTAATAACTGTGACCAAGAATACACTTTTGTTTCAACAGTCGAAGTTGTTTTGTTAGTAGAACAATCTAAAATATGTTCTTGTTCTTCTTTGGTAATCCATGGATGTTTATCGGGTGTATTTTTATTAATAATAAGCCAAGGAATAATCCACACTAAACCCAATAATGCAATACCTGCAAAAGTACCTTTCCAACCAAAAGCCAAATACAAAGCTGCTATAAACGGGGCTGCCGCTACTCCACCTAAGGATGCACCTGCACCAAATATTCCCTGTGCAATACCACGTTCTTTTGCAGGGAACCATTCTGCATTGCTTTTAGTTGCACCAGGCCAATTACCTGCTTCAAAAAAACCCAATAAAAAACGAAAGATACTAAATGACGCAAGTGTCTTAGCAACTGCATGTAAAGCAATTGAAATACTCCAACCTGCAATTGAAATTACAAAACCCAAACGAGTGCCAATTGCATCCATTAGTTTACCTGTAAAAGTTTGTCCTAATGCATAAGCAATCATAAAAAATGAAGTAATGTATGCCAATGCTTGTTTATTATCGGCTTCTAAAATTCCAAAGTCTTTATAAATGTATGGCCACATGATATTGATGGCACTTCTATCAATATAATTGATAATAGTAGCAATACCTATTAATGTAATAATCCACCAACGAAGCCCTTTTATTTTAAATGTTGCATTAGACATATTCCTATTTTTATTTTCTATTAATGTTGAATTAATAATGAGTGTCTTTCTACTTGCTTATTTGAATACAGAATTTCGATAAAATATTTTCCATTCGGAATTGTTGAAGTTGAAAGATTTAGAGTTGCACTATTTGGTAAGTATTTTGAAATTAACTGACCAATACTATTTATTAATCTTACCTCTTTTGCTGAATTACTATCATTCAAAAATTCTAATCGTACTATGTTGTGTGCAGGATTGGGATAAATATTAATCTTCTTAAGTGTTGAATGCTGAACTGAAACAATAGATGAATATTGAAATGAACCATCTTTATCAATCATTTTCAAACGATACAAATATTTATCTGCAATTACTTGTGGATGCAAATAATAATATTGTTCATGCTGAGATGCTTGAATTGTTGAAATTATTGCAAACCGACTTCCGTCAGCACTACCTTCTAGTTGATAAGTAGCAAGATTCACTTCTTGAGCAACCTTCCAACTAACTTCTGTTGAATTTCCTTTTTGAGTTGCATTAAAAGCAATTAAAGTAACAGGCACAACTGATTGTGTAGTGGCATTTGTAATTGCTGAATAAATACTTTCGCCAGCTGGATTTTGTGATTTAACTCTGTAGTAATAAGTTGTATTGGCTATTAACCCAGTATTTGAAAAACTTGTATTGTTTGGATTACTTGTAAAAATAGTTGACCAACCATTAATACCATTTAAAGAACGCTCTATAATAAATGCAGTTTCATTATTTGAATTGTCTTGCCAACTTAAATTAATTTGAAATGGAGAAACAGCTATAGCTTGCACATTACTAGGTGCATTCGGCTTTTCTCCTTCAAAAATAGATATTGAAGCCAATCGTAAAGAATCATCTCGTAACTGAGCAACGTTATTTAAACTTCTGTAAATACCCCATTTTGGACGAACAAAATTATTATCGACCCTCATGGTTAAAATATTGTTATTAGCATAACTCAACAAAGTTGTACCATCACTTACACGTTTTATAATGATTGAATACGTACCATTTACTCCATACTTTATTTGTTCAGTTACTTCTACCCAAACACCTAAAAACAAAGAGAGGTTTGCAGTTGTTAAATAAACATTGTTATTAACAGAAGCTGGCACATGAATTAATTCCATTCTATTAGTAGAACCAGCTCGTGGAGTTAAAGTAAAAATAGGATCATCTTCATCGCCACCTACAGCTTTAATTTGATGAATATGGGTAAAACTTGAAGAAGCTTGAAACCCTTGTG
This sequence comes from Asaia bogorensis, assembly GCA_943371535.1. Taxonomy (GTDB): domain Bacteria; phylum Bacteroidota; class Bacteroidia; order Chitinophagales; family Chitinophagaceae; genus UBA1930. The sequence continues at coordinate 7,900 of CALRVE020000072.1, forward strand.
GCAAACGAAATTTCCATTTATAGGTAACAGTTTCTCCAGAAGTGCCTTTTAAATTATTGGGTGAAGGGGCATAAGTTTTAATTTCGGTACGCTGCCTATCGAAACTCATACAACGATCATTATCGTCATTTGCATGAGCATAAAATTCAAATACAAATTGATTTAAAGTAGCATCAAACACTTCGACTATATGTCTTCCAAAACTTGCATGATTACCACATTGATCTGGAGCTTCTACAGCAGTTGCATTAGGTGCTAAAACACTATTTATAAGTTCATAAGTATTTCCAGGTCCATTGGCTTCTAGCACTACTTGTGCAATTGTTTGTTGTACAGTAAAGCATACCATCAATGCAATAAAATAATATGTACGAATAGTTTTTTGCATACAATTATTTTATAACAATAAATTGAAGTGATTGAATAATTTGTTGTTGCTGTAATACTTGAACAGTATAAGTTCCACTAAACAATTTTGAACAGTTGTACTGAACTATATTATTGAATAGTTGAACTTTATCTACAATTTTTCCTGCTGCGTTGAGTATTTGAATGATGGTATTGGGCTTGAATTCATTCACCGAAAATTGAACTGTTGTACTAGCAGGATTGGGAGAAATTTTTACAATAGACTTATGGCTATTTGTAACTATGATGATATTTGAATAACTAAAACTACCATCAATATCTACCAACTTTAACCTGAAATAATACTGTTGAGCAATGTTTGAATGAAAGCTAAAATTGTAGGCAGCTTGTTTATTGGCTAATACAATACCAGCCGAAGTAAAACTGCTACCATTTGTAGAATATTCCACTTCATACTGCTTCAAATTAATTTCATTGGCAACATGCCATAACAGCTTTAGTTGATCTTGTTGCGTTATAGCAGTAAATGAAAGTACTTTAACTGGTAAAACAATATTAGGTTTACCAGCACCAACCATGGTTGAATCTAAAGGCGTATTAGTGATTGAGCCACTGCTATTTAATTCAATAGCACCAACATCAAAAATGGTAGATCTGTTTTTTTTGAACACATCTACACCGGTAATTAAATTGTTGTAATTAGAAGAATTGATTGCTGCATCTTGCACCAATGCAGGTGATTGTAATACGCCATTTTGACGACCCCCAAAACTCAAAGTTTGATTTGTGAAGCCAGTACTGCTAATTAACCCAACACCATTAGGTGCTTGAAAAATATTGCCTTCGGCTAAAAAAGTTGTTTGTGTGTTTGCAGGTGGCAAATAAGCTGCTTGCCCTGAAGTCATTCGAATTAAATTGTTGGCTAGCAAAATCCCCTTAGCTTCAAAAGGCAAACTGCCACCATCTGTAAAGCCCATAACAATTCCACCACCACCACTACAATTCACAATTGTATTAAATGCAATGATTGAACTATCGGCTGAAAAATAACCTGATGCCTTACTTGCGTCAAGTGTATCATTGGTAGAAGCCAATCCATTGAATAAAACAATAGGTGCCCGAAAAGAAGTTAAACTGTTTCTGTTACCCAATAAACCTTCGAAATAGTTGTTGTAAATTTTATGTCCTTTATCAATTAAACGTACACCATACGATCTTGTTTTTGTGGCATCATCTACAATAAAAAAATTGCCATATACACTACAATATCTACCATGACGCAAGGTTAAACCTCCATTGTTATTTTTAAAAGTGTTATACCTGTAAAAATTAAAATTTGATTTATTAGAAATAATTTCTGGTTCTGTTTGAATACAATTTTCAAAGAGGTTGTATTCAATAATATTATAGCCATTGGTACGAGATGTAGTGCTAGTTCCAATTCGAATTGTTTCACCACCGTTATCTCCTAAATAACCTCTTCCATTAAAATAATTAGAGTCTATTAAATGAAAGGTTGAAGTAGATGGTTGAGGATAATTGGTGTTATTAAACCAAACGGTAACAGTTGCACCTGCATTAAACTTATTAATAAATGTGCAATGATCTACTCTATTATTGGTACCATACAATGAAACCCATTTATTATCTATGTCGGGTGAATTACCTAATATAGAACCCGTAGAATCGCTGTTGTAATTATCAATAGTGATATGACTAATTCTACAATAATGAGCCAATACAGAAGATGAACTTCTAAACTGTATAACATCATTTGAGCCACTGTTTCCTGACGCAAATCTAAAGCCAGTAATATGAATTCTTCTTCCAGCAAATTGCAAATAGGTATTACCAGTAAATGTTACTCCATTAAAGCTTTGGGGCTTTAATACAATCCAAGGACTTGCGTTTACACTACTGCTATTGGTAAAATTGATTTGTCCGAAATTATAAGTACCATTCACTAAAGTAACCGTATCACCAGGAAGAGCGTTACTCATTCTGGTTTGTAAATCTGCTTTAGTAGCAACTAAATAATTGGTTGCATGTACTTGAAATATGCCAACAAAAAGGATACATAGTAGCAACACAGTTGAACGGAGCGTCGCCACTTCGGCCAAATGCTTGTACTGCTGCTTGTTCCATACAATAATATGTTGACCTGCAACATGCATTAGTTAGGAATATTTAAGCTTCGTAAAAAGGTTTCCATTTGCTTAAATAATTCATCGTTTTGTTCTTTGGTAAACTTGCCATGCAAACCACTTGGTACAGTAATGAATTCACTTTTAGCACCAACTTCATCAAACTTTTTCTTTAATGCAACAGATTGTTCGTAAGGAACAGTTGGATCGGCATCGCCATGAATGATGAGTGTTGGCGGACTAGTTCTTTTTACATAATAAATTGGAGAAACAGATTTTGCAAATTTCTCATCTTTGGCTCTATCGCCCAACCATTGTGTTGCCGATGAACTTGTTTTGTGAATACCATAAGCCCAATCCCACACATCTGCAATGCCATATTTATCAATGATAGCAGCAATAGTAAAATCTTTTACATCTTTATAGGCACCATCAAACTTATTGTCGTTTTGTAGTAAGCCTGCCATTAAAGCTAAATGACCACCAGCACTGCCACCCATAACAACAATTTTATGAGGATCGATATTGAGTTCTTTAGCATTTTTAACTACATAGAGTATTGCTGCTCTTACATCTTCTACAGCTGCAGGTGCTTTAGCTGTACCTGTTAAACGATAACCAATATTACCCACTGCAAAACCCATTTT
>CALRVE020000073.1:0-10659 GCA_943371535.1 Asaia bogorensis
GTTGAAAAAGAATTTGAAAAGGTAGCAAGAAAAATTTTTGGCAATACCCCAGAAATGATGAAATACTTTTCTGAAAAAGTTACTGGAGTTGAATATCCTTGGATAAAATACTCTCAAATGGTAGGTAGAGATTATGTAAGTGGAGCAATGGAAAATACAACAGCTACCTTACATCAAGAAAGTGCCCAACAAGATGCTAGAGAATTAATGGATGGCAATAGCTGGGAAGGAACAATTGCACACGAACTTTTTCACCAATGGTTTGGTGATTATGTTACATGTGAAAGTTGGAGTAATTTAACCGTTAATGAAAGCTTTGCAAACTATAGCCAAGTTTTATGGGATGAATACAAATATGGTAAAGATGCTGGTGATGCCGAAAATTATAAAGACATGCAAGGCTATTTACAAAGTGGTAGTGCATCTAAAGATTTAGTACGCTATCATTATAAAGACAAAGAAGATATGTTTGATGCTGTTAGCTACAACAAAGGAGGTAGAATATTACACATGTTAAGAAACTATGTTGGTGATGATGCATTTTTTAAATCTTTAAACAAATACTTAAATGACAATAAGTTTGGTACTGGTAATGCACATAAATTAAAGTTAGCATTTGAAGATGTAACCGGTAAAGATTTAAATTGGTATTGGAATCAATGGTATTTTGGAAATGGTCACCCTCAATTAGATATTTCATATAACTATAGCGAAGACAGTAAAATAGTTTCTGTTTATTTAAAGCAAACACAAAGTGGTGATAAAGTTTTTAAATTTCCTATTGCAATTGATGTATATAATGGAGATAAAAAAACTAGATATGATGTTTGGATGACCAATAAAACAGATACTTTCAGCTTTGCTGCAACTGAAAAACCCAACTTAGTAAACGTTGATGGGGACAAAGTTTTATTGTGTACAAAAAAAGATGGTAAAACCTTAGAAGAATATATTCATCAATATAAATATGCTGGTAAATATTTAGACAGAAGAGAAGCTATTGAATTTGCTGCTAAAAAAACAAAAGATCCTATTGCAGTAGCATTTTTAAAAGAAGCATTAAATGATAAATATGCCCCATTAAGAAGCAGAGCTATACAAGCACTTGCAAATGTTGAATTAGATGAATCAACTATTGCTTTAGTAGAAAAAATTGCTGCAACCGATTTAAACAGACCAACAAGAGCTGAAGCAATTGACATATTAGCTGGTTTAAAAAATGAAAAGTATAAAGCTTTATTTTCAAAAGGCACAGCCGACTCTTCATACAGTGTTGCAGGAGCAAGTTTAGAAGCTTTAGCCGAAATTGATGCTACTGCTGCTTTAGCAATTGCCAATAAGTTGTCTAAAGAAAAAGCAAAAAGCCGTTTAAGCACAGCAATTTCAAGTGTTTTAGTAAAACATGGCGATGAAAGTGCATACGATTTTATTGCTGCTAGCTTTGAAAAAATGCCATTATCGCAAGAGAAGTTTCAGGCTTTACAATCTTTTGCAGATATATTAGCGAAAGTAACAGATGAAGTGAAGTTTAAAAAAGGAATTGATTTAATAGTAGAATTTAGAGATGCAATTCCTGCTTCTGTAAAAAGCCAAACAGATCCTTACATTAACAATATGATTTTAAAAGGCATTGCTGAAAAGAAAACTAAAGCAGGTGCTATAAACTTAGCTGAATATGTAAAATCAAAAACTAGTAAATAAAATACACTGAAATAGGCCATAAAAAAATCCCACAATATGTGGGATTTTTTTATGGCCAAATATGTTAATCTTGAACTACTTCTGTTTTACTTAAATAATCGTGTAATGGTTTATCTAAAAAAGGAATAAAAAAAGCATCGATAATGGTAATACGTATTAAGCTCCTACATACAATTGATAAAAATCCAGCTTTAAACCCTTTTCTGTTGACCACTCTTGTTTGGCTCATCCATTTACCAGGGGTTTTTGCAAAAATTGCTTCGAAGAAAGTGTAATAAACAAAAGTTGCTGCTGCAAAAAACCATCCAAAATTAAAAAAGGGAATTCTATAGTAAAACACATACCAATTGTACACTTTAGAACCAAAATAAGCTAGTATGAATACAAAAAAAATATCTACTAAAAAATTCATTACCCTAGTACCTATACCTGTATATTTTAAACTCATACAACAAACATAATAGTTAAGAACACAAAACCAAATTACTGTTTAAAAAATCCTTCCTTACTACAAGTTAGCCACTGCAAATACTCTTTATAATTGGGTGTATAACCCACTGGATTACTCACTAATTCTTCATTTGTATTTAGAACTACATACAAAGGTTGTGTTACTTGTTTAAAGTTTTCAGCTTGAAAAGTTGCCCATTTATCGCCAATGGTTACAATCTCTTTTTTATTTCCATCTAAAGATGTGTAAGTAAACCTTTCAGTAATTGGCAGCTTCTCCTTATCATCCACATAAAGCGATAATAAAATAAAATGTTCTTTTATGTAAGCTGCAACTTCGGGTTCAGTCCAAACATTTTCTTCCATCTTTCTACAATTCACACAAGCCCAGCCTGTAAAGTCTATCAACAATGGTTTGTTTTGTGCTTTAGCCATTGCCAATGCTTTGTTGTAATCATTGATCACATTGGGTTCTACACCACTTTCTTGAGCATTGTGATGTTTATACAAACTATAACTCATTGGTGGAGGGAAACCACTTAATAACTTTAAACTAGCATATTTGGTATTGGTAACTCCAGGAATTAAATAAAGGGTAAACAAAAAAGCAACTACACCTAACAGCCTTCTTCCTACAGTAATTTTCATGCCTTTATAATCATGTGGCAAACGTAAAATACCAAAACAGTATAAGGTTAAGCCAATACTAACCAATGCCCAAATAGCAATAAATACTTCACGTTTTAATAATCCCCAATGCATCACCAAATCAGCATTGGATAAAAATTTAAACGCCAAAGCCAACTCTAAAAATGCCAATACCTTTTTAACAGTATCTAACCAACCACCACTTTTTGGCAAGGATTGTAACCAATTGGGGAAAATAGCAAATAAGGCAAAAGGCAATGCCAACGCTAAACCAAAGCCTGCTAAACCTGCTGTTAATTGCCAAGCTCCACCACTAGCAGTACCTACTAACAATGAGCCTAAAATTGGGCCAGTACAAGAGAATGAAACGATGGCTAAGGTTAATGCCATGAAAAATATTCCACCCAAACTGCCTAAACCACTTTTACTGTCAGCTTTACTTGCAATACCTGACGGAAGTGTAATTTCAAAAAAGCCAAAGAATGAAATGGAGAAGAATATAAAAATGATAAAGAATATAACATTTAACCAAGCATTGGTTGAGATATTATTAAATATTTCGGGCTGAACATTTCCTATTAAATGAAATGGAATACTAGCTGCAACATAAATTAAGAATATGAATAATCCATAAATAACTCCATTTTTAATAGCCCCTTTACGTGTAGATGAACGTTTGGTAAAAAAAGAAACCGTTACAGGAATCATAGGAAAAACACAGGGCGTTAACAAAGCAATTAAACCCCCTAAAAACCCAAGAAACATTACTTTAATCCACCCAGTATCTTTACTAGCACTATTCTCTCCACAGGCAACAATGGGAGCATTAATTTTAACATTCGGTAAAATAATTTTTTGAGCATCGGCACTCACGGCAACGCCTCCTTCTATTGTTGCTTCATAAGGAAAAACATCGGCAATAAATTCGTTCCCTTTGCCCAAAAACACCTCTAGGCTACCATTAATTTTTGCTGGAATTACATCTTTAATAAATACTTTCTGAATTACAACAATTTCTCCTGTAAACACATTTACCGATTGATTCTCGAACAATGCATCTTTAATAACTGTAGCAGATTTATTAAATAAAGGTTCGCCAATTGTACTATCGTTTTCAAAATCGGCAGTATTAAATTGAACTGTAGTTAATCCTTCTACTGATGCATTATTGCCATATAAATGCCAACCTTGTGGAATAGTTGTAGCAGCAGTAATTGTATAAGTATTCTTCTCTTCTTTTTTGTATTGAATTGACCATTTTAATAATCCTTCGCTTTGAGCAAATACAACACTACTCATTAAAAAAAGAGCAATAAATAAGAGGAGTTTTTTCATTGTACTGCTTTTGGCAAAGGGTTTTAAAACAATTAATACAATAAACAGAAAAGCTTATGAAAGCTTACAGCTTTATTTCGAAAGGAACTTTTTTAGGAGGTAAACACATTTCATCATCGCAAACCATGTATTCTATAGTTCCTGAAATGTTTGTTTTAGTGCCTGCTTTTACTTTTACAGTTTGTACAAATTGAACGCTATTGCTGTAATACAGCACATTTACATTAAAAGTTTTATCAAATATTTTTTCTTGCTTTCCTTTTTCGGCAATTGCACCAACAGCTTTTACCAATGGATTGGGTTTAAAGCTAATTTTTGTTGGAACTGGACCACCCTTTGGAGTATTTTGAGAATAAATATGCCAAGGATTTTCTATTTTGGCAGTAATAACAACTTCGTAGGTATCGGCAGTTTTTTTATTTGCTTGAAATGTAAATGAAGCCGGATTTTTTGATTGAGCAAAACTTGTAAAGCCAATGCATAAACCAAGAGTTGTGATTATAATTTTTTTCATGTTTTTTAATTAAGACCTAATAATTCAAATACTTTTTTTCCATCAATATTATGGAGTGCTTGTGAAGTAGCCCTCTCTGGATGTGGCATCATTCCAAATACATTGCCAAACTTATTACGAATACCGGCAATGTTCCTTACAGCTCCATTAGGATTAACAGTTTCATTAACATTTCCTTCTGCATCGCAGTATCTAAAAATTACTTGATTATTTTGTTCAAGCTCATGAATAGTTGCATCATCGGCATAAAATCTTCCTTCACCATGTGCAATTGGTATTTTGAGTGCTTCCCCATTTTCTTGTTTAATAAATACATTTTTGCAAATAAATTGTTGATTGGCATTTTGTAATAACACACCTGGCAACAACCCACTTTCGCATAAAATTTGAAATCCATTACAAACGCCCAATACTTTACCTCCTTTATTAGCAAACTCAATTACACTTTTCATCATTGGGCTAAAACGTGCAATTGCACCACAACGCAAATAATCTCCATAAGAAAATCCACCCGGTAAAATAATACAATCATTGGTGGTAAACATGCTTAAATCTTCATCTTTATGCCAAAGCATTACTACTTCTTTGCCTAAATCGTTTTGCAAAGCATCTTGCATGTCTCTATCGCAATTTGAACCTGGAAAAACAACTACACCAAACTTCATAAAAAAATTTTGATGCAAATTTAATGGGTAAAAGAAGGCTACCTTATTTTTTTACCAACAACCAATTATTATACGCTATAAATGCTGCACTTAACCAAAATAATAAGTTGGGAAACAATAAACGTTTTGGATAACTATAAAAATTTGCAGCAAAAGCCGATAGTGGAACTAAACATAAAATAGCCGACTCTAATGTTGCATTTTTAAATACAAATGGTATTGGTAACATGAGTAATAACAATAACAACATTACCCCCCAACTTTTTCTAATATGCAATAACATTCGGCCACTATTTTCTTGATTGTGGTAAACGCCTGAAACTATTGTTATTAAAAGCACAGCAATACCAATCCAAGTAATATTATTCACGTTTTCTATTGGAATATGCAATTGCAAATTGGGTAAAAAATTAGAGAAATATTGTAGCTGATCAGTTAAAAACAAATAAGCACTTAAAAAGTAAAATGGCAATATTAAACCCATTAATAAAACCACCCATTCTGCAACTCTAAAGGGGCGTACAACAGCCAATGCAAAAAAAGTTACAGCAATTAAACTTGTTGTAGGATGATAGGCAAGTATTGTAACACCTGCAATTAAGCCTGTATTGAATAACAAATTTTTGGGCGAAGCATGATTATTTAAACTTGCCAATTGTAGAAATATCCAAATAATTAAAAAATTGGCAATTAAACCCGATGAAAGTGTTGTCCACTGTGTAAAAAAAGCTGAAAATAAAATGTACGACATAGCAACAGTATAATGCTGCTGTTGAAACATTTTTAAATTATTCAATGCAGCATTTAACCTTAAAGCTTGTGCTAACACAATTACAACATACAAAATAAATACCACTGCCGATGGTAAGTTGTCTAAATACTTTTGTAAAAAAACATCAATGAAGCCCTCATTAAAAGTTAGAGCTACTTGAGCAGGCGAAATGAAAAAATGCAAATGAACCACTAGTATAAGCACCAATAAAAAAAAGATATTGGTTACGGCTTTATCTCTAAATAAAAATACCACAGTATTGTTTTAGTTAAAATCAATTTTTGCAAAGCAAATATAATTTCTGTATTGACAAGGAATAATTATTTGCTTAGACCCAACTTGCTTGGCATATTTTGGCATAAAATCGTATCCTCTGTCTAAATTTTTTAATGTTGGATTACGAGTTACCTGCCCTTCGGCCGAAATAAATTGATCGTTTAGAATTAAGTTTCTTTTCTCTTGTACATTGAATAAAAAGTGAATAAACTCTCCAGTATTGGCCATTGCATAGCCTAATAATGCATCTGAGTTATCATCGTACTGAGACTTTGCAATAGTGTTTGTCCATTCAACTTTTACAGTTGAATCGTAACTGATGATGGCAATATTATCGGCATAATAACGTGTTACGTTGTTAAAAGAGTTCCATCTATTCCAAGGATTTCCCCAAGTATTGCCATAGGTATAAAAGCCACTACCCAAACCAGCACCTCCCCAATTGGGCGAACCCCAATAATCCCATCTTGAATTATTACCACCACCTCTGCTTGATGTGTATACGGCCTCGGCTAATACAATAAATCCACCATCTTGCTTAGAAATAATATTTTTTATAAAGTAATCATTAAATGCACCTTTCATACTGTTTTCGCCTTTGGCTTCATTTCTAAAATCATCGGCAAAAAGAGCTGCATTGGTAATGGTTTCTGTTCCTTTTTGTTTATCCCAAATATGACAAAATAGCCCGTCTATATTAGCTCTACGCTGTTTACTAAAAAAAGAACTTACTAAAAATCGTTTGTTGAAATTGTCTATTTTAATAGATACATCATCTAAATAAATATTTCCCACTTTTATTTCGTTAAAAATAAAGTCGTTGGTTTCTTTTGATTTAAGATACATGGTAAGCTTATTAATATTATCGTTTTGAGATGTTCCTGCTGCTCTCAAAAAAACAATATCGCCATCATTATCTACTGAAAAATTGTTTAAAAAATCATTTCTATCGGGCATTGGTACTGTAAGAATTGTTTTCTTAATCAATTTCAAATCTTTATCAAACAATACAGTAGTTACAATATGGTGTTTATCGCTTTTGTTATTCACTTTGTACGATACAATCATTTGTTTGTTTTCGCTATTAATAATTGAGTACAATTTATTATTAGCCATAAAATTTACATCGGTAGTATCTAATTCTATGGGTTCTCCAACTTTTTGCCCCTTTCCATCTAACTTAACAGCCATATTGTAAACAATACTTCTTTTTTGGTATTGATAAAACATGTACGAGTAAGTTGGATAAGCTAAAAACTCGGCATTAATCATTCTATCAGGTAAAAAATTTAATTGATTTTTTTCTACCAATTTCATTTGAGCATCATAAACAGAGATAACATGACTTTCTCTATAGTTTTTATACACTAAAAAGTTACCACTCACTTTACCAATAATTTCAAACTCTGAGTTTTTGATATCGTCTTTATCTGGCTCTGAGTACACTACTTTTTGTGCAGATGCTTGTAAAACAAATCCTAACAAAAACAAACAACAAAATTTTAGAGCAACTATTTTATTCATAAAAACAAGATTGTGGTTCAAAAGTACGTGTAAGTAATGTTCAATAATACCAATATTGTACCATTATAACATTGTTCTACAGTTTGGGTTTACAATATTGCATGAAAGTAAAATAATAACTACCATTCATTAGCCATAAACAAAAATTTATTTTAACACAAATTGTAACAATCAATTTTTTTTACCTCTACATTTGTTTCTTCATATAATTCATTTTGTTGTGGGTAAGAATTTAAACAAAGTCTCAGCAGCCGGTTTAGTTATTGCTTTAGGAATTATTTACGGCGATATCGGCACCTCTCCTTTATACGTTTTCAATGCAATTATTAACCATAAAGTAATTAATGATCAATTGATAATTGGTACTTTATCGTGTATCATTTGGACAATTACTTTACAAACTACATTAAAGTATGTAATCTTAGTTTTACAAGCCGATAATAAAGGTGAAGGCGGAACTTTTTCTTTATATGCATTAGTGAGAAGAAGAAAAAAATGGTTAGTAATGCCAGCTATGATTGGTGGTGCAGCATTATTAGCAGATGGAATTATTACTCCCCCTATCTCTGTAACATCAGCAATTGAAGGTTTAAAAGAATTACCTGCATTGCAAGATATTGCTACCGATACTATTGTATTAATTGTAATTGGAATTTTGGCTTTATTCTTTTTTATGCAACAATTTGGCACTGCTAGTATTGGTAAATTGTTTGGTCCTATTATGTTTATTTGGTTTACCATGTTAGCTGTTTTAGGAGGCATACATATTACCGATGATTTAAGTATTTTAAAAGCATTGAACCCCTATTACGCCATTGATTTTTTAACTACTTACCCTCATGGATTTTGGTTATTGGGTGCTGTATTTTTATGTACTACTGGTGCTGAAGCATTGTATAGTGATTTAGGGCATTGTGGAAGACAAAATATTCGCTATTCTTGGATTTATGTAAAGATTTGTTTGTTGTTGAATTACTTTGGACAAGGAGCATCTTTATTAGCCCATCACAAAAATTTATTGGTAACCGATGAAGCTAAAAAAACCTTAGGCATCAATGCTTTTTACGATTTAATGCCCGAATGGTTTATTATTATTGGCGTTATCATAGCAACAACAGCTGCTATCATTGCTAGCCAAGCAATGATTTCGGGTTCGTTTACTTTAATTAGTGAGGCTCTTCGTTTAAATTTATGGCCCAAAATGAAAATTCGATACCCATCGGAAGAAAGAGGTCAATTGTTTGTTCCAAGTATCAACTTTTTAATGTTTATTGGTTGCGTTGGTATTGTTTTATATTTTAGAGAATCATCTAAAATGGAAGCGGCTTATGGCTTAGCTATTGTTGTTACCATGATTATGACCACCATCTTGTTTGCAAATTATATGGTTCTAAAACGAACAAAGTCGGTCTGGATTTATGTTTTCTTAGCTTTTTATCTTGTTGTAGAATTTGCATTTCTCATAGCATTATTGCAAAAGTTTTTACATGGTGGCTATATTACTTTAATTCTAGGCGGTTTCATGTTTGCTGTAATGTATGTATGGTTTAGAAGTAGAAAAATTAAAAATCGATACGTTGAGTTTGTTCGTTTAGAAGATTATATACCGCAAATTCAAGAACTCAGTAACGATAAAACTGTTCCCAAATTTGCTACCCATATGGTGTACATGACAAGTGCCAATAACCATAAAGAAATTGAGCATAAAATTATTTACTCCATTTTAAATCGTAAACCAAAACGTGCCGATATTTATTGGTTTGTGCATGTAGATGTTTTAGATGATCCTTACACTTGTGAATACACCGTAGAACATATTATACCCAATGATATTATTAGAATTGAGTTTAGACTTGGTTTTAGAGTAGAGCAACGCATTAACTTAATGTTTAAAAAAGTAGTATTAGATCTTGTTGCCAATAAAGAAGTAAATATTACTAGCCGTTACGAAAGCTTAGGTAAAAACAATGTAGTAGGCGATTTTCAATTTATTGTGTTAGAAAAATATTTAAGTCAAGATAATGAATTGCCATTCTTTGAAAGAGTAGTCATGAAATTGTATTTCTGGTTAAAAGAAATTTCTTTAAGTGAAGAAAGAGGCTTTGGATTAGATCCAAGTTTTGTAACTGTAGAAAAGTTTCCATTAATTGTTGCTCCAATTACCGATTTAAAATTAGAAAGAACGTATTTTGAATATCCGAGTGATGAAGATGAAAATGAATCTTACTAATCTAAGTAATTACTAAAGCTCATTTCATTTTATACAATGCAACATATATCGGCTATTCAACTAAAACAATTATTATTTGAGTTTCCATCTATTTATTTGTTAGATGTAAGGGAAGATTTTGAACATGAATATGAAAATATTGGAGGTGTTTTATTTCCTTTAGGCGAAGTAACCAATCATGCACATGAAATTCCTACTAATGCTCCTGTAATTGTGTATTGTAGAAAAGGAGTAAGAAGCCAAATAGCTATTCAAAAATTAGAAGCAAAGTTTGGCTTTACCAATCTTATTAATTTAGATGGAGGAATAGAAGCATGGAAGAAGCTAGATGCTGGATACTAGAAGCTAGATTTTAATGGTGGTCATAAATTTCAAATTAATAATCCACAATCACTAATTCCCAATTCCTATTTTAGTCCTTTTAGTTTTTAAACAATTAGTTTTAAGTTTTGCCTTTTGCCTTTTGCCTTTTGCCTTTTGCCTTTTGCCTTTTGCCTTTTGCCTTTTGCCTTTTGCCTTTTGCCTTTTGCCTTTTGCCTTTTGC
>CALRVE020000074.1:0-2500 GCA_943371535.1 Asaia bogorensis
TGCTACCTTTTCAAATTCTTTTTCAACATAATAATTTACTTCTTTGCCTTTGTAAGTGTCTTTTACAACTGCAAAATCGCCAACGCCCATAAAAAATAAATAGGGTGTATGTGGTAAATCCATTTTCCAATAATCAGTTCTTGTTCCGTTTGCATTTTTTACTTGGCTCATTAACTTACCGTTCGATAGCGTTACATACTTTGCAGGAACAGTCATATAAATTTCTTGGGTAGTTTTTTGATTGGGTTTATCAATTGTAGGTACCCAAACCGATGTAGCTTCAGTTTCTCCTTGAGTCCAAATCTGCGTTGGTTTATTTTTTTCTTCTCCCTTTGGGTTAATAAAGTATAAGCCCTTTGCATCTGTTATTGCAGCACTTCCTTCTACTTTTAGTTCATTAGGTTTTGCAACATAATCTATATAGATGGTGTATTTTTCATCTCTTTTATAGGTTCTATCTAAGTTAATATTTAGTTCGTTATGCTCGTAATTGTATTTAAGAGCTATTGTTTTACCATTTTTAACAATTGCCACTTGGTTAACTTGCATTCCTTTTGCATCTAACTTCAAAGAATCGGTTGGATAAAAGTGAGGCTTCAATGTAATCCAAACTTTACCATTTAAATAGCTTTTGTCGTAATCAAACTTAGCATCTAGTTTAGTATGAACTAAATCGTTAACCTTGGTTACAAAAGCTCTGTATTGAGTTTTCCAACCATCGTCTTTTGGTTTTGCCGTTTGAGCATTAGAAAATGTGATAGTAAATAGACTTAGAAACAGAAAAAATTTTCTCATGAAATTATTTTTAGTAAATAAAGATATTATAGCAGCAAAGTAAACGACGAACAATGTTATAAACGACGAACAATGTTATAAAAGGCTAAAAAAATGTATTTCTTCTATTTATACACTGATAAGCGTAAAAAAAACGTTTTTTAACTAAATTCGTATAATATATAAAATAGGTTAATGAAAAATAAATCAAAATATTCTTTACTAGTAGCTGTATTTATTATAACAAGCTTTATAAATCAATGCTTTGCTCAAAAAAAGTACTTTATATATATACAAGCCGAGGATAAGCAACCCTTTTATGTAATGATTAATAAAAAAAATTATAGTTCAAGCATCAATGGTCATTTAGTAATCCCTAAACTTAAAAACGGTAAATATTTTTTTGTTGCTGGATTTCCAAAAGATAAATATCCAGAGCAAAAATTTACTTGTGTTGTAGAAGATAAAGACCAAGGTTTTGTTTTGAAACAATATGGATCAGATGGATGGGGTTTATTTAATGTAGTAACATTTAAAAGTACTATGTCCAATGCAAAGGAGTGGGAAAAAGAAAAATCTGTTTACGATACAATTACTATAGAAGATGATATTGCTATTGCACCAGTTGTAAAAAAACAGGTAAATAGTGGTTTAACGTCACTAGAAAAGTCGACAGAGGCAGTTAAAGAATCATATAAAGAAGCAACATTATCTCCACCTCCAAAGTATGTTGCCCTAGAAACCGAAAAAAATGAATTTAAAAGTCAGGAAGAAATACAACCAGAAATTTTAAAGGAAAATCAAAAACTTGTAAATAATCATCCAAGCTCAATTAAAAGAATTGTAAGGACACTGCAAAAAGGTAGTGCACAAGGTTTAGATGAAATTTATGTAGATTATACAGTTTCACCTTCTGATACTATAGCATTGTTTATCCCTTTAGAAAAAAATGTTCAAAATGAAGTTGCCACAACTACACAAATACCTATTATAGATAGTATACAAAGAAAAAGAGTTGGAAATGCAAATCAATATAATACAAGTTGTGTTTATTTAGCTACAGAAACCGATTATGCTAAAACACGAAAATTAATGTCATTAGAAACAACTGATGATAAAATGATTGCAACAGCAAAAAAAACATTTAAAGGCAAGTGTTTTACAGTAGATCAAATTAAAAATTTAGGATTATTATTTCTAGCAGAACAAAATCGATTGAAATTTTTTACAAATGCCAGAACACATGTTTACGACACTCTCAATTTTGTTACACTTGAAACCCAGTTTACATTATCATCAATTATTGAACAATTTCGAAAATTAAATAATTAATGCCCAGGTACTTTATTGAAGTAGCTTATTTAGGAACAAATTATAGTGGATTTCAAATTCAAGATAATGCAAACAGTATACAAGCTGAAGTTGAAAAAGCTTTACATATTTATTATAGAGAAAAGTTTATACTAACAGGTTCTTCTCGAACCGATGCAGGTGTACATGCCCTAAGTAACTATTTTCACTTTGATAGCCCATATCCAATTGCTTTAAAAAGTGTTTATAATATCAATGCTCTTTTGCCAAACGATATAGTAGTTCAAAGAATCTTTGCAGTACACAATGATGCACATTGTAGATTCGATGCAACATTTCGTGAGTATAAGTATTACATATCAAGGTATAAAAACCCATTTCTAATAAATACAGCTTGGCATTATCCTTATAACCT
>CALRVE020000074.1:7500-10293 GCA_943371535.1 Asaia bogorensis
TTGTAGTATCGGTGAAGATGCCGGTTACCCGCCACGGGACGGAAAGACCCCGTGAACCTTCACTACAACTTTGCATTGATTTTGAGCAACCGATGTGTAGGATAGTTGGGAGACTTTGAAGCAGTGTCGCTAGGCATTGTGGAGTCAACGTTGAAATACCAACCTTCGTTTGCTTAGAACCTAATCCCTAACGGGAGAAAGTGCATGGTGGGTAGTTTGACTGGGGTGGTCGCCTCCTAAAAAGTAACGGAGGCTCGCAAAGGTACCCTCAGTACGGTTGGTAATCGTACGCAGAGCGTATTAGTATAAGGGTGCTTGACTGTGAGGCATACACGCCGAGCAGGAGCGAAAGCTGGCTAAAGTGATCCGGTGGTTCTGCATGGAAGGGCCATCGCTCAAAGGATAAAAGGTACTCCGGGGATAACAGGCTGATCTTACCCAAGAGCTCATATCGACGGTAAGGTTTGGCACCTCGATGTCGGTTCGTCACATCCTGGGGCTGGAGAAGGTCCCAAGGGTTCGGCTGTTCGCCGATTAAAGTGGCACGTGAACTGGGTTCAGAACGTCGCAAGACAGTTCGGTCCCTATCTGTGGTGGGCGTTAGTAAATTGAGAGGACGTGACCTTAGTACGAGAGGACCGGGTCGCACGTACCGCTGGTGTATCTGTTATGCCGCCAGGTGTAATGCAGAGTAGCTATGTACGGCAAGGATAAACGCTGAAAGCATCTAAGCGTGAAACCTTCCTCAAGATGAGTTTACTTTTAAGGGTTGTCAGAGACTATGACGTTGATAGGCTACAGGTGTAAAGTTGGTAACAGCAAAGCCAAGTAGTACTAATTACCCGTAAGCTTTATTTTTTAATTGTATTGTTTTTCTTTTCCAATATGTAAAATATTCGAGCATAGCTCAACCTTTTTATGGTGGTTTTGCCGAGGGTGTTCACCTCTTCCCATTCCGAACAGAGAAGTTAAGCCCCTCATGGCCGATGGTACTTGCATTTTGCTGGGAGAGTAGGTAGCTGCCGTATTTTTTAAAAGTCTTACTATTTGTTTAGTAAGACTTTTTTGTTTTGCATCCTTTTTATTACATGGTATTTCATAGTTTTTTATAATAAAATAACTCTTACTTCAGTTGATTTAAATACTTCATTTCTTTATAGTTTAAAGTTGAGATTCGGCTAGTGAGAAGTGAGGGATTTATAATTTTATAATGTTATCAAATATGGACTATGCTCTTTCTTTCTTTAGTTATATTTAAATATTTCAGCTACCATAAATAAATTTGATTTAATGAAAATATTCATAACAAAGTTTCAGCAATTTACTTACTGAAACTTTGTTAATTGTAATTAAAAATTACCAATTATATATTGTTAATCAACTCTACCAGGATAGCATTTTAAAGCTGCTTCTAGACAATCCATGGCTTTATTAATGGATTCTAAATTTAATACATAGGCTAAACGAACTTCTTGTCTTCCTAATCCTTTTGTTCCATAAAATCCAGTTGCTGGGGCAAGCATTACAGTTTGTTGCGTATATTCAAAACTCTCTAGTAACCATTGACAAAAAATATCACTATCATCTATTGGTAATTTAGCCATTGCATAAAATGCACCACCTGGATTGGGGCAAAATACACCTTCCATTGCATTTAAACGTTGTACAATTAAATCTCTTCTTGCTTGATATTCGGCTTTGGTTAGATCAAAATAATCTGCTGGTAAATCTATTGCCGCTTCTCCTGCTAATTGTTCTAAGTAAGGACTACATAAACGCATTTGTGCAAATTTCATCACAGCATCCAAAAGTTGTTGATTTTTTGTTACAAATGCACCAATTCTTGCACCACAAGCACTGTATCTTTTACTAATTGTATCCATTAAAACTACATGTTCATCTACACCCTTTAAATGCATGGCACTACATTGTTTACCTTCATAAGTAAACTCTCTGTATGCTTCGTCGGCAAATAAGTATAAATTATGTTTTAAAATAATCTTTCTTAATTCTTCCATCTCACTTTCACTATAATTATATCCTGTTGGATTATTAGGATTGCAAATAACTATTGCTTTTGTTTTAGCAGTAATTTTTTGCTCTAATACTTCTATTGGTGGTAATGAAAACCCATCTTCTATAGATGAGGTTACTGGTACAACTTTAATTCCTGCAGCAATTGCAAAGCCATTATAGTTAGCATAAAACGGTTCTGGTATAATTACTTCATCTCCTGGATCTAAACATGCCATAAAGCCAAATAGTATGGCTTCACTTCCTCCTGTTGTTATAATTATTTGATTATGATTTATATTAATGCCAACATTCTTGTAATAACCAACTAATTTCTTTCTATAACTTTCAAGCCCAGCACTATGAGTATATTCTAAAATATTGAAATCAGCATTTTTGATTGCATCTCTCACTTGTTTAGGTGTTTCAATATCAGGTTGACCTATATTTAAGTGGTAAACTTTTGTTCCTCTTTTTTTTGCAGCTTCGGCAAAGGGAACCAATTTTCTTATTGGGGAGGCTGGCATAGCTTCGCCTCGCTTGCTTATTTGTAACATGTGGCAAATATAAGTTGGTTTTTTAGATACTGATGATTAGCTATAATTTGAGTGAAAAAGTTAGAAGGTTAATCAAACAAAAAATGCTCCATTTATGTGGAGCATTTTATATCACTAATAAAACGGATTATTGTTTCTTTTTGGATGTTGGTTTTGCTTCGACAACTTCTCCAACAATATTAAGAATGGTAGGCTGATCTTGACCAGCAAATTTCACTGTAAC
>CALRVE020000075.1:0-10270 GCA_943371535.1 Asaia bogorensis
CCGATACAGCCCAATATAGTTTGGTAGGAAAATGGAGTGCAAAGAGTGATTCATCATTACATGCCATTAATGCTGATACAAGTGCATTCAGCAAAACAGGAGCATGGTCATTAAGAGCTGATAGTGCAAAACATGCAGTGAATGCCGATACAGCCCAATACAGTTTAGTAGGTAAATGGAGTGCAAAATCAGATTCATCTTTACATGCAATCAATGCTGATACAAGTGCATTCAGTAAAACTGGAGCATGGGCATTAAGAGCAGATAGTGCAAAATATGCCATCAATACTGATACAGCCCAATACAGTTTGGTAGGAAAATGGAGTGCAAAGAGTGATTCATCTTTACATGCCATCAATGCTGATACAAGTGCATTCAGTAAAACTGGAGCATGGGCATTAAGAGCAGATAGTGCAAAATATGCCATCAATACTGATACAGCTCAATACAGTTTGGTAGGTAAATGGAGTGCAAAATCAGATTCATCATTACATGCAATCAATGCTGATACAAGTGCATTCAGCAAAACCGGAGCATGGTCGTTAAGAAGCGATAGTTCAAAGTATTCCATCAATGCCGATACAGCCCAATATAGTTTGGTAGGAAAATGGAGTGCAAAAAGTGATTCTGCATTACATGCGAACAATGCTGATACAAGTGCATTCAGTAAAACAGGAGCATGGGCGTTAAGAAGCGATAGTGCCAAACATTCCATTAATGCTGATACAAGTGCTTTCAGTAAAACTGGAGCATGGTCGTTAAGAAGCGACAGTGCATTATTTGCTAAAAATGCAGATACGGCAAGATTTGCAAAAAGCCAGTTTGGAATAGGTATGGCACCATTCTATCAATTAGATGTAAAGGGGTTTGGCCGGTTTGTAGCAGATGAAACTCCATTAGTTGCACCAGAACTAAGATTTAAGGGTTTTAGACAAGAATGGGTAATGGGTGTGGATGTTGCAAATAATGGTGGTGGAAGTGATTTTGTTATGCTAGCTGATCAGTTTAGTAATGGTGCAGTTAGAGACTTAATTTATGTTAACAGAAATAAAGATGGAGATAATTCTAGAAGTGATGATAGTGGATATCCTACTATTGGCTTTTGGGCAACACCTGCATTTACAGATGTTCAAACTTTATTTACAGTACCAGAAATTAAACCCAATAGGGATATAGTGGGGATTAGAAAAGCTCAAGCCTCAACCAATTCAAAAATGTTAAGTTTTTATGGTTCTGAAGACGGTATCCCTGATTTGTGGATTTCAGAAAAATATGAAGCTGGTCCTTTTTGGAATGTTCGTGGAGACTTATCTGTTTTATCTGATAACGCTACAAATCCTAGTAGCTTAGTTTTTAATGGCAACCCAACAGATAACAGCACCAACTTTAAAATTCGAAATATATTCTCTCCAAATCAAGGAAGGTTTTACTTTAAAATACAAAATAACGCCAGTACTAAAGACTATTTTGTAATTGATCAGCTAACTGGAAAAATTGCATTAGGTAATGCAGGCTATGCAGAAATGTTGAATGTTGAAGGTAATATTAAAGCCGTTAAAATAGTTGCAGATTCGCTTAAGTCTTTTACCTCAAATGGTTTTCTTCTCACAAACTCTAACAACCAAACAATTGCAACTTTTGGTAAAAATGATTCAATTAGTGTGTCTTTTCAAGGAGATGTAAATATTGCAGGTACTTTAAAAAACAGAGGATTTATTGTAATGAATAGTGAAGACACTGCAACACTTGCAAGAAAGTTAATTGCAATAAAAGTAAATACAACTGATTATACCATATCTCTTACTGATATTAATAATTTAGTATCTATCAACTCGGCTACAGAAAAAAATATTTTAATTCCTGCTTCTTCAAATACAATGTTTCCAATAGGCAGTAAAATTACCATTGTGCAAGAAGGTGTTGCACAGGTAACTATTCTGGGATCTCTTGGTGTTACTATTAACAGTTTAAATAATAAACGCAAATCAAAATTGCAGTATGCAGTGCTGAGTTTGATTAAAACAGATGTTGATACGTGGTTATTATATGGTGATTTAGACTAATAATTTTATTTTAACAACATGAATATCGATAAGGAAAAAGAGTGTTTCAAAATATTGAAACAATATGTTGAAAAAGAAAACTTCAAAGGATGGGATGTATATGATGGTTTAAATAGTAAGGTATTCCAAGCTATTCCATTTATTAATCATAATAGACTTGCCAAACTTGCATGGATTCAGTTCTTTAAAAGAAGCCCTTTGAATTTTCGTAAGTTAGCTTTAGTTCCAAAAGGCTATAATAACAAAGGTTTGGGTTTATTCTTAGGAGGATACTGTAATTTGTATAAAATGAATCCATCCAAAGAAAACTTAGATAAAATTCATTGCTTTTGTAAGCAATTAATTGAATCAACATCAAAAGGTTATAGTGGTAGTTGTTGGGGATACAATTTCGATTGGCAAGCAAGAGCTTTTTTTCAGCCTAAATACACTCCAACTGTAGTGGCATCTTCTTTTGTAGCAAATGCTATTTTAGATGCGTATGATATTTTGAAAGATGAAAATTTATTAAAAGTTGCTAGAAGTACTGGAGACTTTATTCTGAAAGATTTAAATAGAACATATGATGATAAAGGCAACTTTTCGTTTTCCTATTCTCCACTAGATACAAGTGTTGTTTTCAATGCCTCTTTATTAGGAAGTAAGTTATTAAGCAGATTGTATACATACACAGGGGAACAATTCTTGCTAGATGAAGCAAAGAAAAGTGTAACCTTCTGTTGCAATTATCAGCAAGAAAATGGAGCATGGGCTTATGGAACGTACGATTTTCATTATTGGATAGACAATCATCATACTGGTTTTAATTTAGAATGTTTATACGATTACAGAAAATATTCGGGTGATAATTCTTTCAACGAAAATTTTACCAAAGGGTTAGATTTTTATTTAAATAATTTTTTTGAACCCGATGGGAAATGTAAATATTATAACAATCAAGTTTTTCCTATAGATATACATGCTCCAGCACAGCTCACTATATTCTTTTGTAAATCAGGGTTATATAAAGAGCATTCTGAACTTTTGAAAAGGGTTATAAATTGGACAATTGATAATATGTTTAATACTAAAGAAGGTTACTTTTATTATCAAAAACGCAAGCAATTTTCTGCAAAAATACCTTACATGCGTTGGGCTCAAGCATGGATGTTTTATGCATTAACTTGTTTAATATTGCACAATAATGAGAATTAATATTTTTGACTGTCCTGTAGATGCAATAAGCATGCAAGACACACTCGATATTGTAAAAAATACAATAGAAACGAAAGGTCACATACATCAAGTTGTAGTTAATGTTGCCAAATTGGTAAATATGAAGGCTGACCCTCAACTTAGAGAGTCGGTAATAAATAGTGATTTAATTAATATTGACGGACAAGGTGTAGTTTGGGCTGCAAGATTTTTAGGTCACTCAATTCCTGAAAGAGTAAATGGTACCAATTTGATGGAAGAATTGGTAGCAATGTCTCATAAAAATGGGTATAAAATTTTCTTTTTTGGTGCCAAAGAAGAAATTATTAAAAAAGTTGTTGAAGTATATTCAGAAAAATATTCAAGCAATCTTGTGGCTGGTTATAGAAATGGCTACTTCTCTAAAAATCAAGAGAAAGAAATTGCACAGCAAATTGCTGATTCAGGTGCAAACATTTTATTTGTAGCCATTACCTCTCCAATTAAAGAAAATTTTTTATACGAAAACAAACAAACATTGAGTGCAGTAAACTTTATTATGGGCGTAGGCGGTAGCTTTGATGTTGTTGCTGGTAAAGTTAAGAGAGCACCGGTTTGGATGCAAAATTTTGGATTAGAGTGGTTTTTTAGATTAATACAAGAACCAAGAAGGCTGTTCAAAAGATATTTTGTTACCAATATGAAATTTGCTAAAATGGTTTTTTTTGCAAAATTTTTATCTAGATAATAGTCTAATGAAAGGAAAGTACGCTACATTCATTTTATTTATAAATATTTTTTTCGATTTATCAGCGGTAAATTTTGCATTAATTTTTGCTAGTACTTCTCTTTTGCAATCTAGTAGTGAACATTACGTTTTTATTGCCAAATACTATCTTTTTGTAATTCCAGTAATCAATATACTTTGGTTAATAGCCACACAATTTGCAAACACCTATTCTTCAAGCATTTTAGTGTATTTTAAAGTTGGTATGGCCAATTCGGTAAAAGCTTATGGTTTATTTGTTTTATTACTTTCATCCTGGACAGTTTTTTTTCTAAATAGAGGCATTTTTGACAAATATTTTCTTTTAAAATTTTTTATAGTTTTTGGTTTATTATTCTTTTTTGCTAGAGCAATATTTTACTTTCTTAAAAAATATTATTCATTTGAGTTTATTGATAAAAGAAAAGTATTACTTGTAGGAGATGAAAATAAAATAAAACCAATAAAGAAAATATTTGACACAAAAAACGAATATGGATTTATTTATTCTGGTAATATTGATAATTCGATAATTGAATCTTCTTTTGAAGAAAACTATAGTTTATTACGTACCAAAATACAAAATGAAAATATTCACGAAATATTTTTTGTAAAGCCCAAGTTAAGTAACATTAATCTTTATGAAATCATTAGAAGACTAGATAGTATTGGTGTTAGAACAAAAATTATTCCCGACTTTTTTGATTTTTATCGTAAACCACAACGTTTAACATTTTTAGAAGATATTCCTATACTTTCCGTTAGAGACGAACCATTAGATAGTTTGCTAAACCGCACAATTAAAAGAGCATTTGATGTATTTTTTTCTGCATTTATTATTTTGTTTATCTTTTCTTGGCTTTTCCCTATTCTTACATTGCTGATTAAATTAACTTCTCGTGGACCTGTTTTTTTTAAACAACTAAGACCAGGAAAAGATGGTAAACCTTTTGTATGTTATAAGTTTCGTTCAATGGAAATGAATGAAAAAGAAAATATTGCACAAACTGAAAAAAATGATCCAAGAATTACTAAGATTGGTTCATTTATGCGTAAAACTAGCATTGATGAATTGCCTCAGTTTTTCAATGTTTTATTTGGCAGTATGTCTGTAGTTGGTCCAAGACCTCAACTTTTACATCACCCAGATGAGTATGCATCGATGGTAGAAAAATATATGATTAGGCACTACGTAAAACCTGGTATTACAGGATGGGCTCAAGTAAAAGGATTTAGAGGTGCAATTTTGGATGTTGAAGACATGAAAAAAAGAGTAGAAATGGATGTTTGGTATATAGAAAATTGGTCTTTTGTTCTCGATATTCAAGTTATATTATTAACAGTTTATAATATTTTCAAAACTGAGGAAAGAGCTTATTAATCTTTGACTATGAAATTGCAAAAACTATTTTTGTTGGCTTTGTTGTTGCTTTTAATTGTAATTCACTCTAACGCACAGTTAAACACTATGCACAAACTTCAAAATAGCTATTTACAGCAGTTGTTTGAAAAGTATGCAAGAGAAAATAAACTAGAAATTGATTATGCCAATAAGCCGTTTTATTTAAATAACGAGCATGTTCAATTCGATTCTGTTTTACAAGAAACTTTCTTATATAAAAAGCCTCTAAGGAATTTTCAAGAAAAAAATATAGTAAAGGCCATTACTAGAAATGGTAATTTTTTAAATATAACATCCAACGATAAAAAAAATGTTCTAACCATTAATCCCTTATATCATTTTGAAGTAGGTAAAACCCAAACTAAAACTATGTACCACTTAAATAGAGGTATTAGATTAGATGTTAACTTAAATAACAAGGTATTTATTTCTTCAAGCTTTTACGAAAATTTAAGCAACTTCCCAGATTATATTAAACAATACATAGATTCATTAACTGTAGTACCTGGTATGGGTAAAGCAAGATTTGTTGGCAATAATATAGAGTATGCTTTACCACTTGGTTTTATTGGCTATAAAGCATCTAAAAGTGTTTATATTGAGTTAGGAAATGATAAAAATTTTATAGGTAGCGGTCACAGATCTTTATTGTTATCTGATGCTGCATACAGTTATCCTTACTTTAAAGTGCAAGCTAACTTTGGTAAATTCAGTTTTATGAATTTATGGGGCCAATTTGTAGATGCTAGTAAAAAATGGACAAACATAAATGGTTACGATAAAAAATTTGCAACATTTAATACCTTGTCTTATAACGGTATTAAGAACTTACAGTTCAGCTTTTTTCAGTCGATAGTTTGGTCTAATAAAGATAGTTTAGGAAATCGAAGGGATCAAGAGTGGGGTTATTTAGTACCTGTAATTTTTTTGAATACAGTAAACTTTAATAATGGCTCACCCGATAACAATTTAATTGGCTTAGATATTAATTATCAAATAAAGAAATCTACTGTTCTTTATGCTCAATTTTTGATTGATGATTTTAATACAGTTGAGCTTATTAAAGGGAAAGGATTTTTTCAAAATAAATATGGCGTTCAATTAGGTATAAAATCGTTTAAGCCATTCAATATAAATAATGCATTTGCACAGCTAGAATTTAATACAGTACGTCCTTATACCTATGCCAATAAAACGCCAGCCATTAACTATTCACATTATGGAGAAGTGCTTGCTCATCCATTAGGAGCTAATTTCAAGGAGTTTATTTTTAAAGCAAATTATAAACTAAAAAGATTTTTACTAGATGCTTCTATTGTATATGCAGTAATTGGAAAAGATTCGGCAAATAGCCATTGGGGAAGAAATTTAAACAGAACAGACTACGATTCTCAATTAGGCATATTTTCCTTTAACAACAAAACCACCCAAGGTGTAAAAACCAATTTGTTATTTAGCAATATTTCTCTTCACTATTTAATGAACCCTATTACCAACTCAAGGGTTTCGGCACAATTCACTTATCGCCAAGAAAAAAGCAATTTCCAAAATACTAAGAATGTAATTTTTAGTATATCCTACTCAACCGCACTCCTCAATATTTTAAACGACTTCTAATTAATCTTTTCAATTCTTCTCCTGCAATTTACTTAAATCAATGACCGATAAAATCCAAGCCATAATAAAAGGCAAAGGGCTCGATAAAAACAATCGAACACTTGAGATAAGTTCTTTTTGATTCTCTGAAAATAATTCCCACTTAAATTCAAGTAATCCCAAAAAGCCTAATACAACTATTGTTAAAGCATATATTAAAATAATAGTTTTAGCAATCCATTGATATGGATGCTTTAAAAATGCCCAATAAGTAACTAAGCCAACTACAATTAACCAGATAAATCTTTGCAATTGTTGCTTAAATGGTTTAGTAGCATTAGATACTTTATTAATCTCTTCGGTATAAGTATATCCAAACCAACAAACAACAATTATTATTAGTAATGCAATAATAATTCTAACATTATGCTTCATTCGTTTCTTTAATTTTTGTGTACTTAGTCCATAAAAAAAACATTACTCCATAAATAAGTAATTTAAATATATAATGATGTGCTACTTCAGATAATGAAGAACCATGAATATTCAATAATGTAATGGCATAACACCTCAAAGTGTTTAAAATAAAAATAACAGCAATTCCAAGTATAGCGTAAATGAGTACATCTTTTTTGGGTGCGGTAAATGCCAATAAGAATCCAACGTATAAGACATATAGTTCTAGTCCATTACAGCCATCGGCTAAACCAACTACTTTTTTATTGTTCAATAAAATAATGTTTCTAGGAAGCGGCTTTTCTATTTTTTCAATTGTAATACTTGCATCGGGATAGTTAATGTACAATAATTGTTGTGTTAAATAAGTAGTAACATCGGTAAGTTGTTTATCTGGAAGCCTTATAGGAAATAGAATTAAGTGGTATACTAACTTCCAAATTATGAAAATTACTAGGCTTCGTACTAAAAATTTTTTTACTGGAGGCGGAAGAAAACTAAGTGATAAAACAGACATACATTCATTTTTGGGGGTAATTGCATTTTCTTCTACAATAATACACCATAAAAAATAATTAATCTTCTATGCTAATTTTGTTTTCACTATTCTTTTTAAAAAATCAATTTATTACCATCAAACCAATATTTTTACAACTTTCAGAAGTTAAAATAACCAATCAGTATAAAAGATTTTTGTGAAAGTGATGGCTGCTACAACAAACGAATTGCTGCAAAAAGCTCAATTAATTAATCGCAACTTTTTAAAACGAAGTTTCGATTTTTTGTTTTCCTTCCTTTTTTTACTCTTCATCTTTTCTTGGTTATACCCTTTAATTGCCATTGCTATTAAACTAGAATCAGGGGGTTTGGCTTTATTTGTGCAAGATAGAGTTGGATTAAATGGTAAAATTTTCAAATGCTTTAAATTTAGAACACTAAAAAACGAAGAAGTATCTACGCATCCAACTTCACTAACCATGGGCTATAATGCTCCTGTAACTAAGGTAGGAGCGTTTTTAAGAGATAAAAACTTAGACGAATTGCCTCAATTTATTAACGTACTCTTAGGCAATATGAGTATTGTTGGCCCACGGCCACATGCTATTCCTTTTCATGAAATGTATAGCCAATTTATACCCAATATTAATGAGCGATTATTGGTAAAACCAGGCATTACTGGCTTGGCCCAAATTAAAGGCTTACGTGGCGATGTAGAAGATAAAGAACAAAATAAAATCAATATTCAACAACGTATTGATTGTGATATAGAATATATCAATAGCTGGAATTTTTCGTTGGATGTATTCATATTTAAAAAAACAATTTTTAAATAAAATTTATGCAAATCTCTATTATTAATACTTCAAATAATCCTTTACCAAGTTATGCAACTGTAGGTTCATCGGGTATGGATATAAGAGCAAATCTTGTAGAACCCATTATTTTAGAACCCTTAGAAAGAGCTTTAATACCTACTGGATTATTTGTTGAAATTCCCGAAGGTTATGAAGCTCAAATTCGCCCAAGAAGTGGTTTGGCAATTAATCAAGGCATTACTTGTTTAAATTCACCAGGTACCATTGATGCCGATTATAGAGGCGAAATAAAAGCAATACTGGTAAACCTATCTAACAATATTGTTACCATACAACACGGTGAGCGAATTGCTCAAATGGTATTTTCAAAAGTAGAACAGGTACAACTAATTCAAGTACAAACAATTAACGAAACCCTAAGAGGTGAAGGTGGTTTTGGTAGCACCGGAAAACAATAAATTTGCACCATGCAAAAATTTACGTTATTCATTTTAGCATTCAGTAGTTTAATGTTTGCTTGTACAACCACTAAAAAAGTACAAACTATACAAACCGCCATTACTAAAAAAGATACTACAGTTGTTGTAACGGTAAAAGAAACACCTAAAGTAGATTCTGCAGCAATTGTAAAAGATATTTTAAATAAAGTGCAACAACAAAAGGTTGGCTTTTCTACCTTTTACGCCAAAATTAAAATTGACTATGAGAATGTACAAGAAAGCAAAAATTTTACTGCTTATGTGTACATGAAAAAAGATAGCTTTATTCATATACGTTTAGTAGGTAGTTTTTTAGGAATTACCAAAGAAGGTGTAGTTGCAAAAATTACTAGAGATAGTGTTACGGTAGTAAACAAAATTGATAAAACCGTACAACATAGAACATTGGCTTATTTACAAGAAGTAACTAAAATACCTTTTGATTTTAATACGTTGCAAGATCTTTTTGTAGGAAATCCTATTTTTTTAAACGAAAATATTGTTGCTTATAGAGATGGTGAAGAACAGTTTTCGGTTTTAATGATTGGTGAAATGTTTAAAAATTTAATTTCATTGGGCAAATCAGATTTTAGAGTACTAAGAACTAAGTTAGATGATATAGATGCCATGAAAAATAGAACTTGCGATATTACCTACGATAATTATGAAAATAAAATGGGTACTTTATTTTCAACCAACCGAAAAGTAAGCGTAGCCGAAAAAACCAAGTTAGATATTACACTCGATTTTAAGCAATATACTTTTAACGAGCCTTTAACCTATATGTTTAATATTCCTAAAAATTACAAGAAGCAGTAATTTATTCTCCACAACAGCGTTAAGTTTACCAAATAATGCAGCAACTTTTACACATTACTTTTATGGGGTTCTCTTTTTTATTATTTATGTAAAAATGAATAAAAAGGAATCTAAGCGTTATTAAGTGAACATTCAATAAATCCTTTATTATGCAAAATTGCTGTTGTTGGTGTCTGTACTTTTTTTTGTGGGTTGGGCAA
>CALRVE020000076.1:0-9824 GCA_943371535.1 Asaia bogorensis
TACAATAGGGCTATCTACATAATTCTCTCCATAATAATTAAAATAATTGTGTGCTTGAATATTCAAGCTAAAATAGGTTTTAGCAATTTCATTCATTTTAGGTGAAACTATAAATACACTATTTCCATTTTGTACAAACCGATCTAATAATTCTATCTCACTTTGTGATGGATTAAAATGTTGCGTAACCACCATAAACAAAGTATTATTTTTAGCAGAATCGTTTTGATAATACCATTCACCCGGCGATTTTTTATTTACTTCAACTTTTGCATTGGGCAACAACAAGGGCAAGAACTGATATAAAACATTTAATCCATACGGGTGCTCTTGTTTGTGGCTTAAGCTTACTCTTTTATCAAACGTTTTTTGCCTACTATTTACAATAAGCAACAACACCACAATAATGGCTAATAATGCAACTAAACTATATGGTAAATATTTTTTCAAGAATTAAATAGAAATTTTTTGGTATAAAGAATTGAAGTGTTGCTGAATTACTGAAAACTGTTGTTCGTTCACTTCAAAATTTCCATACACTACATATTCATAATATCTTACAGCAACGGAGAAGTCTTTAAAAGTAGATTTCCCTTGTAATTCCATTAAATAATCGAAATTGGTTTTATCGGGCGAATGTTCTAGCAACTGTAATTCGGCAAACATTCTTAAGGTTTTTAAAAAATGAAGTCGTATAGCCATTGAATAATTTTTAGCAGCAATGTTTTTTTCTAATTCGGCTTTAAAATCTATTTCAAAAATGTTGCTGTTAATATCAACCTCGGCAGTAGCAATATTCTTAGGCTTAGGTGCAAAAATGCTGATGCCATTATTTTTCAAAAACAAATAAATAAAATATAGTAGAATAGCACTAATTACTATCCATGAGAAATATTTAAACGTATCGCTATTTAAAAACTTAAAAAAACTAATTAGCCAATCGACTGATTGGTTATTTGATTTTTCTTTTTTCTCTTTGTTTTCTACCCCATCGGCATACCAAAAATCATCTTTATTTTTTAGGCTGTTAACCGTATCGGTTAACGAAATATTGCCTTTAGAAATAGAAGGTTGATTGACCGAATCTTTGAAATTAAACTCGGCAGTTTTATATGTAGAAGCAACAGTATCTCCATATTGTTCTTCAGCATAAACAGAATCTTCATTATCTATCACTTCTTCATTATCATAAATAAGTGTATCGGTTGATGTAGTTTGTGCAAATAAAATTTGACTCAAACAAATGAGTACAACACTTAAAAATATTTTGATACTTGTTTTAAGCATTCAACACTCCTTCTAATTGTTTCAATTGCTTTTTTAACCGAATTGGATAAATACCAAAATAATACACCACAAAACTGAGTGAGCCAACAAGTATTGAAATACTAATCCAAACTGGCATGCGATAATGTCTGGTAACAAAGCCTTCAAAAAAAGCTGCTACAATAAACACAGGTACTAAACCAATTAAAATTTTAATGCCATCTTTTGCTCCATTTTTAAAAGCATCTAATCGTTTGAGTGTGCCAGGAAAAATCCAACTTTTTCCTAAAATAATGCCCGAAGCAGCAGCAATGGTAATGGCCGATAATTCTAATATGCCATGAATCATTACGGTTAAAATAAATAATCCTCCATAACCTTTTGAATAAAACATATAATCAAATGAACCCACCATTATGCCATCTCTCATTAAATTTTGTACAGTAAAAAAAGGAAACAATAAGCCTTCCATAAAATACCTAAAAGACACACTAATATTATTAATCATTATGCCCATAAATACTAAAAAACTATTGCCAGTTTGATAAACCCCAAACGGATTTCCTTCGGCTATATTTTTTTCAGTCATGTTTACATAGCTATCGCCTAAAATTTCTCTTACAAAATGCTCATCTTTTGAAGCAGAATAAAATCCAACAACAAAAAAGAATACAAAAATTAAAAAGCAAATACCAATCACTACATGATGTTTTGCAACAGCTAGTGGAACATCGTACTTAAAAAAAGTAACTAATTTATTGTGTTCTTCTTTTCTATTTTTAAAAATGCTGAGGTAACGTTTAGCAGCTTGTGCATTTAAATATTTGGTTACACTACTATGCGGATAAAATGTTTTTGCATAACCTAAATCATCGGTTAGCTGAATAAATTCAGCTGCCATTTCATCGGTTTCGGTGGAAGGATTTTGTGCCATTTCCGTCCATCTATCTTTATTCTTCTTAATAAATAATGCCTCTCTCAAAAAAAATAATTT
This sequence comes from Asaia bogorensis, assembly GCA_943371535.1. Taxonomy (GTDB): domain Bacteria; phylum Bacteroidota; class Bacteroidia; order Chitinophagales; family Chitinophagaceae; genus UBA1930. The sequence continues at coordinate 2,261 of CALRVE020000076.1, forward strand.
AAAAACTGAATGTATAAATTAAAGTGGTTTTCTATTTTAGATATGGAAAAATAAAGATTATGTTGGTTCTAACAAAAGACATCTTTAATTTTATTTCAAATATATGAGTCAACTAAAAATTGCTACTAGCATAAATATAGATTTAGAGTTTGAAATTGCCCCCTTTCTAAAACGTTTTTTAGCATGGGTAGTAGATTTTATTTTATTCATTGCTTATTTGTTTTGCATGTTTAAAATATTATCGCTTTTGCCAAACAAGTTAAGCCCTGAAAATGAATACTGGACAACATTTATTGTGTTTTTACCTATTGCATTGTACCATGTAATAACAGAAGCATTATTAAACGGACAAACCTTTGGCAAAAAAGCAGTAAGCATAAAAGTAATCAATGAAACTGGCGGTAATGCAACTTTAAGTCAATACATTATTAGATGGATGTTGAGAATATCTGACTTATTACTTTTTTACATGATTATTTATGTGGCCTTATATGGCAGAGATGCCATTTGGCAAATGATGTTTATTGTTGGTTTATCAATTACCGATGTTTTTTGTATTGCTTTTACAAAAAAAGGGCAACGAATTGGCGATATGGCTGCTGGTACTTTATTAATTAATACCAAAAATAAAGGTTCACTTAACGACACTGTTTTTATGGAAATAGAAGATACCTATGTTCCTAAATATCCAGAAGTAATGCAACTGAGCGATAGAGATATTAATATGATTAAAAATATTTACAAGGGTTTACAGAAAAATTACAATGAACAATTGGCCAATAGAACTGCCGAAAAAATTACCCATGTTCTCAAAATCAGTACAAAAGAAGAGCCCTACGATTTTCTAGAAACTTTATTGAAAGATTACAATCATTTATCTATTCAATAAATATGGTTAAGTGGTAGCTTGAATAATAGCAAAATAAGTAGGCATACCAATAGTAATATTAAAAGGAAAAGTAACCCCCAAAGCCATTGGAATATATAAACCTGCATCGGCTTTTGGAGCAGCCAAACGCATTGCTGCTGGTACAGCAATATAACTTGCACTTGCGGCCAATACTGCAAAAATGAAACGATTAGCAACATCATCGGTTACCCATTTACTTATAAAAGCAACAGCAACACCATTTACAAGTGGTAGTATAATTCCAAAGAAAACTGCTTTCCAACCGTTTCTTTTAAAAGCTTCATTATTTTTTGCAGTAACCATACCCATTTCTAATAAAAAAATAGCCAAAAAACCTTTAAAAATATCAGTAGTAAATGGTTTAATTCCTTCGGCTTGTTTCGTATCGGCAATTAATCCAATAACCAAACTTCCTAAAATCATTAGTACGGATCCATTGGTAAAGGAGTGATGCAAAATCTTCGACATTTTATTTTGCTGCTTCGCTTCGGCATCATATTTCATAATTAAAAAAATGCCAACCATAATTGCAGGCGATTCCATTAATGCCATTACTGCAACCATGTGACCACCAAAATGCAATTGCATATTTTCTAAAAAAGTAGTAGCTGCAACAAATGTTACAGCACTTACACTACCATAAGCTGCTGCTACTGCACCTGCATTGCTTACACTCATCGTTCTTTTCAATAAAAAGAATGCATAAAAGGGAATAAATGCTGCAACTACAAAACCCAATACCAACGACAATACAATTTCGGCATTCATGGTTTCATGTGCTAGTTCTTGCCCCCCTCGAAAGCCAATAGAAAATAATAGGTACAACGAAATGAATTTTATAGAAGCTTTGGGTATTTCTAAATCGCTTTTAACAACACTTGCAATAATTCCAAGAATAAAAAACAATAATGTAGGGTTGGTTAAATTAGATAACAAAATTTGAAAATTCATATTCTTATTTAAGGGTTGATGCTTTTGTTTGTATGTTTACCAAAACGGCAAAAAAAGGCTACATTTTTGCAATTTGAATGATATAACTAATATTGCACCTGCTAATTAGGTTTAAGTTTCAATAATTGCTATGCCTAATTAACCGCAAATATATTTATACAAACTGTGTTTGAATGAGCAAAAGAAACTAATTATTACACATAAGTATTAGATTAAACCACAGAGGTATAATTATAGCCAATTGTAATAACAATCTTTTCAACCGTTTCATAAAAAGAAGTATGGCAAAAAATTTATTAATAGTTGAGTCTCCAGCAAAAGCCAAAACGATTGAAAAAATCTTAGGCAGCGATTTTGAAGTAAAAAGCTGTTTTGGGCATATTCGTGATTTGGAAAAAGACGATATGGGTATTGATGTAAATAACCATTATTTACCACGTTATAAAGTGCCTGATGAGAAGCTAAAAGTGGTGAATGATTTAAAAAAACTCTCAAAAAATAGAGAAGTTTGGTTAGCATCCGATGAGGACCGTGAAGGAGAAAGTATTAGTTGGCATTTGGCAGAAGTATTGGGTTTAGATCCAAACACTACCAAACGTATTGTTTTTCATGAAATCACTGCACCGGCCATCAAAAAAGCAGTTGCCAATCCTCGTTTAATCAATATGGATTTGGTAAATGCTCAACAAGCAAGAAGGGTATTAGATAGATTGGTAGGGTTTGAATTAAGTCCTGTTTTATGGCGTAAAATTGGTATGCAACGTAGCTTAAGTGCTGGTCGTGTACAAAGTGTTGCTGTTCGTTTAATTGTTGAAAGAGAAAGAGAAATTAATCATTTTGTTAGCGAAAGCAGTTATAAAATTGAAGCCAAGTTTTTAGCAAATGACATCACTAACAAACCAGTAATTTTTAAAGCCGAGGGTGCCGACAAAATTAAAGTTCAAAAAGATGCTCAACAATATTTAGAGAGCTGCAAAGGTGCAAATTACAAAGTTGCTGATATTCAGGTAAAACCTGGTAAACGAACACCAGCTGCACCTTTCACCACTTCTACATTACAACAAGAAGCATCTAGAAAATTGGGTTATGGTGTTAGCAAAACCATGTTGTTGGCCCAAAAATTATATGAAAGTGGTAAAATCACTTACATGCGTACCGACAGTATTAGCTTAAGCGATACTGCCATGGAAGATATTAGTAAAGAAGTAAAAGGAGCTTATGGCGATCAATATTATCAGCCTCGTAAGTTTAAGAATAAAAATGAATCGGCACAGGAAGCTCATGAAGCCATTCGTCCTACATACATGAACAATCACACGATTGCCGATGAAGAAACCAGACGATTGTATGAATTAATTTGGAAACGTACCATTGCCAGCCAAATGAGTGATGCTGAATTCGAAAAAACGATTGCTAAAATAAATATCAGCACCAATAAAGAGCAACTTACTGCAACAGGTGAAGTAATGAAATTTGATGGTTTCTTAAAAGTATATTTAGAAGGTAAAGATGATGAAGAAGATGAAAATAATGAAGGCATGTTACCTCCATTAACAGTTGGTCAATCTTTAGATTTTAAAGGCATGACGGCTGCTGAAAAATTCACTCGTCCTGCTGCAAGATATACAGAAGCAAGTTTGGTGAAGAAGTTAGAAGAATTGGGTATTGGTAGGCCTAGTACTTATGCTCCAACTATTTCTACCATAATCAAAAGAAATTATGTTGAGAAGCGTGATAAAGACGCAATCAAACGTACAGTAAACATTTTAACGCTTACTACAAGCAATGAAATTGAAAAAGAAATAACCCAAGAAAATACAGGTGCCGAGAAAAGTAAACTCTTTCCAACCGATTTAGGAATGGTGGTTACCGACTTTTTAAAGCAGTACTTTGATAAAGTAATGGACTATGGTTTTACTGCAAAAATTGAACGTGAGTTCGATGAAATTGCAGAAGGCAAAACCAAGTGGAGTAGCATGATTGATGGTTTTTACAAACCTTTTCATGAAAACATAGAACACACTTTAGAAAATGCCGAACGTGCCAAAGGTGAACGTGAATTAGGCATTGATGCAGCAACAGGAAAAAAGATTATTGCAAGAATGGGGCGTTATGGTGCAATGGTACAAATTGGCGATGCCAACGATGAAGAAAAACCACGTTTTGCAAAATTAAAAAGTACGCAAAGCATTGAAACTATTTCATTGGAGGAAGCTCATGAATTGTTTGCTTTGCCTAAAGTAATTGGAGAATTAGATGGTGAGGAATTAACGGTAAATGTTGGAAGATTTGGACCATATATAAAAATGGGTGATCAGTTTATTTCTATCCCTAAAGGAGAAGATGTATTTGAAATAGATATAGAAAGAGCTAAGCAAATTATTGAAGAGAAGAATTTAGCCGATGCTCCTGTTGGTTTTTATAATGAGTTACCTGTAACCAAAGGCAAAGGACGTTTTGGACCATTTATAAAATGGAATGGCATTTATATCAATGTACCTCGCAGATATAATTTTGATCATTTGAGTCAAACAGAAATCAATGAATTGGTAGAAACTAAAATTGAAAAAGAAGCCAATCGTTACATTCAAAATTGGCCAGCCGAAAAAATTTCTATTGAAAATGGACGTTGGGGAGCTTATATAAAATTTGGTAAAAAAATGTTGAAGATTACCAAAAAACAAGATGATACCAAATATACTGCAGAAGAGTTGGCTGTAATTCCAATTGAAGAAGTGAAGCGTATGATTGAGTTACAAGTACCCGATGCATTTGCTAAAAAAGCAAAAGCTCCAGCAAAAAAATCAGCTCCTAAGAAAGCCACTCCTAAAAAGGCTGCAAAAAAGAAAGTGTAAGTTGGATTATAAATTTAAAAAGGGTAGATTGAGTGTTAACCTCCAATCTACCCTATTATATAAAAGAAACATCTTCATAAATATCTTCTAATAAAACTTTTGTATCAATCGCATGAATATAAAGTTCTTTACCTAATGAATTATATTCTTCCAATTCCCAATGCTGTTGTGTATTTAAACGAAACACCTCAACACCAATCTTCTCAGAGTCTATCAATACATACTCCTTTAAACTTGGTATATCTCTATATAATTTAAACTTATCCCCTCTATCATAATTTTTGGTTGAAGAAGATAAAATTTCAATAATTACCTTGGGATTTAGAACATTGAATTCATCATTATCTTTTGTTTCTACTTTACCACAAACAATGGTAATATCTGGATACGTAAATAAGCTGTTACTATCTATATATACCCTTAAATCACTTCCAAATGGTTTACAAGATTTGCCTTTTAATTTAGATGCTAATGCTGAAAATAAACTTGCAAAAATTCTATTGTGATTTAGTTTAGCACCACTCATTGCAAAAATTTCACCCTTGTAATATTCATGCTTTATAGTAGAAGCATTTTCCATTTCTAAATACTCTTCTATGGTAAATTTAGTTTTACCATAAACAACAAGAGGTTCTCTTAACACATTATGCCCAGTTCCTAAAGGAAATATTTCTCCATTGAAATACTCATGCTTTTCTGTAGCAGCATTTTCAAAAGCTAAATATTCTTCTATCGAATATTTACGCTTTGTAGTTAAATTATTTTCTTCTTTAAGTTCCATGTTTTAAAAATATGAAATTTATACCATTTCCTCAGCCCACTTATCTCTTTCATCAGGACTAAATTTCCAAGGTGCAAAATTATTTTCAATATTGCTAAAAGTACCATTCCATTCTTGTGGAGCATTGCTTTCTTCCATGATTAAACTTCTTCTCAACTCAACAATAATTTCTAATGGAGATATGCTCACCGGGCATTCTTCAACACAAGCATTACAAGTGGTACAAGCCCTTAATTCTTCTACCGAAATATAATCGTGTAATAAACTTTTACCATCATCTTGAAATGACTTATTGACAGTAATATTTTTACCCACTTCTTCTAATCGATCTCTGGTTTTCATCATAATGCTTCTAGGGCTTAATAACTTGCCTGTACTGTTTGCAGGGCATGCAGTACTGCATCTTCCACATTCAGTACAACTATAAGCATCTAACAAATTTTTCCAACTTAAATCAAATACATCTTTAGCTCCAAAACGTGCAGGAGGTGCAGCATCGGTTGGTGCTAACTCAGGTTGCATGGCATACAAAACTTCATTTTGTACCGATGGCATATTTTTCATTTTACCTTGCAACTCTAATCTTGCAAAATAGGCATTGGGGAAAGCCAATATCACATGCAAATGTTTGCTATAAGGCAAGTAGTTCAAGAAAGCAAAAATGCCTGCAATATGCAACCACCAACAAGTTCTTTCAATAGCCATTAAAGTTCCATTGCTCATACCTTCAAATAAAGGATGCAATAGGGAAGAAAAAATAAAATTACCCGTTAAGTTTTCTGAGTAATGAGCATCACCATTTTTTTGTAATAAAGTATCAGTTGCATTCATGGTTAAAAACAAACTCATTAAAACAATTTCGGTAATTAAAATATAATTGGCATCGCTACGTGGCCATCCATTCAAATCTTTACTAATGAATCTTTTCAACTTTATCGAATTTCTTCTAGCTAAAAATACAACACAAACTACAATTACACCAACTGCTAAAAATTCAAATACATTAATTAAAAAGCTATACAACTTAGGAGGAATAATACCTGCAAACAAACGATGCTTGCCCATCAACCCATCTAATACAATTTCTAATACTTCAATATTGATAATAATGAATCCCAAATAAATAATCAAGTGCATGATTGCCACTAAAGGATTCTTAAACATTTTCTTTTGACCCAATGCCAATAGAACAAGGTTCTTCCAACGCAAATTTTTATTGTCAGAAAAATCTTCGTCTTTACCTAGCAAAATATTTCTACGTATTTCACCTGCTTTTTTAGCAAATAAAAAAATGGCTACACCAGATAGAGCTATAAATAATAGTTGAGGAATAAATTGCATGCAAACAAAATTTAAATGTAAGATAGAGAAATTTTTGCTTGTTCAAAGATAAGCCGATTGCACTTTGTTCTTCCTATCGTGTTTAACTTTTTAAACTACTACGAAATTTGAAAGTTTTATACTTACTTTGATGCAATAAATATTACTATGGTCGATAAAAATTATATCTTAAATAAAGAAACTGCTCAATTAAAATTAGAAAGATTAGCACTTGAAATTGCAGAAGAATTAAATGGAGATACTACTCCTTTAGTTTTAATTGGTATCACCAACAGTGGTATGGTGATTGCTCAAAAAATGAATGATTTGCTCAAAAAATATATTAACGACCCTATTCAATTAATTTCAGCCACATTAAATAAGGCTACGCCTAGTGATGTTCAATTATCTGAACAAGTAGATTTCAATCAAAAAAATATTATTGTTTGCGATGATGTTGCCAATAGTGGTAAAACATTGTTGTATGTGTTGAAACCCTTGCTAGCATTTCATCCTAAGCGAATTCAAATTTTAGTATTGGTAGAACGTATGCACAAATTATTTCCTATAAAACCCGATTATGTTGGCCTTAGTATTGCTACTACACTACAAGATAATATTGTTGTGGAGATTGATAATAATGAAATATTGGGTGCTTATATTCAATAAGCATTAAAACGCATCGCCTAAATTTAAGTAAAAACCCCAGTTGCCTTTTTGTGTGTAACCAGCGTCAAAACGAACATA
>CALRVE020000077.1:0-9179 GCA_943371535.1 Asaia bogorensis
ATTCATTGAGTTAAAATATAAGTTGGCAAAGTAACTACATTACACCAATTGTGCAATAAACTAAATATAAGCCTGTTACCGTTGATAAAAGAATTGAAGTTGCAGCCAACTTGTCATTATTTTTACCACAGCATCATTTTTGCCTTGAACCACACGTACAAAATAAACTATGAAAATATTAATTACTTACCTAAAGCCTCATAAAGGGTTGGTATTATTGGCATTTGGATTAGCCACAATTAACCAAATTTTTTCTTTGTTCGATCCGATGTTGGTGGGTAAACTAATTGATTTATTTGCCAATCACCCCAATCACTTCGATGCTAAAAAAACATTGGCAAGAACAGAGAATGAATTTTTATTTGGAAATACAGTGTATCATGGATTGTTTTTTTATCTTCTGCTACTTGTAGGAACTGCAATGATTAGCCGTATTGCAAAAGCATTTCAAGATTATACCGTAAACGTAGTGATTCAAAAATTTGGAGCTAGCATTTTTACAGATGGTTTAAAACATAGTATGCGTTTACCTTTTCAAGAATTTGAAGATCAACGCAGTGGCGAAACATTATCTATTTTAACCAAAGTACGAGCCGATACAGAAAAGTTTATTGGCTATTTTATCAATATATTTTTTGGCATTATTGTAAGTATCGTTTTCGTTTCAGTGTATGCATTCAGGTTGCATTGGAGCATTATTCCTGTGTATATGGGTGGCAGTATTTTAATTGGTTTTGTTACCAGTTTACTTAGCAAAAAAATAAAAGCCATTCAAAAAAATATTGTGAAAGAAACCACTACATTGGCTGGCTCAACTACCGAGAGTTTACGCAACATCGAATTGGTTAAAAGCTTAGGTTTAACCAATGAGGAGGTAAACAGATTAAATAGCAATACCTATAAAATTCTAGGACTAGAATTACGAAAAGTAAAAAGCTTACGTACCTTAAGTTTTATTCAAGGTACCATGGTAAACTTCTTACGTCAAGTAATTACGTTTACTTTATTATGGCTCATTTTTAGAGATGTTTTAACTACAGGAGAATTTATTTCTTTACAGTTTTATAGCTTCTTCATCTTTGGTCCCATGCAAGAAATTGGCAATATTATTTTAAGTTATAGAGAAGCTGAGGCCTCTTTAAATAACTTCACTAACTTAATGAACAAACAAGTAGAAGCTAAACCAGTTAGCCCTGCAAATATTGGTATTGTGCAATCATTAAAGTTCAATGAAGTTGAGTTTAAACATCAAACTGCTCAGTACAAAGCATTAGACAATATTTCGTTTGAAGTAAAAGAAGGAGAAACTATTGCATTTGTTGGCCCAAGTGGAAGTGGAAAAAGTACATTGGTAAAACTATTAGTTGGTCTCTACCGTCAGCAAACTGGCACCATTGAATACAATGGAATTAATAGTAACGATATTGATTTTGATGACCTCAGAACTCAAATTGGTTTTGTAACACAAGACACCAATTTATTTGCAGGAACCATCAGAGAAAATTTATTGTTTGTAAACGCCAATGCCACCGAAGCCGATTTGAATGATGCTTTGCAAAAAGCCAGTTGCAATAAATTATTATCCAGAGCCGAAAAAGGCATTGATACAGTAATTGGTGAAGGTGGATTAAAATTAAGTGGTGGCGAAAAGCAACGTATTTCAATTGCCAGAGCTTTACTACGTAAACCACATTTACTCATTTTTGATGAAGCTACCAGTGCATTAGATAGTATTACAGAAGAAGAAATTACCAATACCATTAAGCAAATTAGTGAAGAAAAAAGTCAAATTACTATCATGATTGCTCATAGATTAAGTACTATTATGCATGCCGATAGAATTTTTGTACTAGAACAAGGCAAACTAGCCGAAACAGGTACACATGCAGAATTATTGACTGAAAAGGGTTTATACTATGCTATGTGGAGGCAACAAATTGGAGAAAGAAAAATGATGGCAGCAGCAATTAATTAGCGGATATACGAATTGATGAATTTTCGAATTGATGGATATTCATTTAACGAATTAAATAATTCGCCAATCCGCTAATTCGTAAATTCGCTAATTGCTAACCCTCCCTATCAAACCTCTTCTTAATATACTCCATCACCGAGGGATCTTCCAAGCCTTCTATATCACTCAACTCTAATTCAATGGCTTTCATGCTTAACTGAATTTCTAGCAAAGAAATGGCTAAAGAAACGGCAAACGATATTAAGCTAAATGCAAAAAATGCATGAGCCCAAAGCGTTAATTGCAGGTAAATTAAATACATACATACAATGCAAAATAAAAAGCTCAACACACCTAGAGCTTGCATATTCTTGATGAGTTTAATACGGTAACGTAGGTTTTTGATTTGACCATGAATAATGTGTTTTTGTTCATGATTTTCGTACTTATCGTGTAAGCTTCTTACTCTATTACTCAAAGCCAAAAATCGGTTGGTATAAGCCAACATTACCAAGCTAATGGCAGGAAATAAAAGTGCAGGTGTATTAATTGAAATTTCCATAGTAAGATGATTAAAAAAACTAAATATTGAAAAACTAAAGCGATAAAAACTAAAGACTAAAAGTTAAAAACTAAACCAGTAAAAACTAGAGTCTAAAATATTAAAAACTAAAATCGAACTATCCATTGTCAATTCTCAATTATCAATTGTTAATTGTTTTCTGTTTCAAAGGATACAAACTCAGCGTTGCAGCAATTACAGCATACGATGGAGCTAAAATCCAACCTACAATTGGAAGAGCATGCATTAAATAAAACACTATTCCGTTTCCAATGGCCAATCCTTTATGATTGCCTATAAAAAAAATACTTTCACTAGGTGTTTTTTTATGGCGTTCCATGCTATAATCTAGCATCGAAAATCCATAATAATAACATTCAATTAAAATAGCCATAATAGGTGTAAACCAGCCAACAACAGGAATAAAGCTTACAATTAATATAGAAAAAATATATACTGTTTGCCAAAGGCCATTTCTAAAAGCAAGTTTTATGCCTCTTACCATATCTTTCAATAATTGAGCAACACTGAAAGGATAATCTTTCCCTTCAATAATGGCTTCTGTTTTTTCACTCAAATAAGCAAAAATGGGCGAACCCACCACCAAGAAAAAGTATTTGAATAACGAGAAATAAAACAACATCATCATAACCCAAAATAAAAAGCTGCCCATGGTAATAATGAATCCCAATAATCCACTACTAATTTTATTAAAAGTTCCTTCAATTAAACGTTTAATCCACTCTAAAAAATGATTGGCAGTTTGTCCAAAAAAATACATTCCTACAAAAAACAAAATGGCATAAACAATTCCTGGAATAATAATCCATTTCCATAACTTATGTTTCTTTATAAATTGATGGGCTTCAAAATAAGCTTGTATTGCAATAATAAGTTCTTTAAGCACTTTAGGGATATTTTCGTTGCTAATATACGTTGCAATAAGCACAAAAAATATGCTTGAAAATAGTACACAAATATTCTGCAATGAAAATTGAAGATTTTAAAAAATTAACTCCCTCATTTTATACGCAAAAAAATGTACTTGCAGTTGCCAAAAGTTTATTGGGCAAATTATTGGTTACACAATTCAATCATCAATTAACCATTAGCCGAATTGTAGAAACTGAAGCTTATGAAGGCATTACCGATAAAGCTTCTTATGAATTCAATAATCGAAGAACTACAAGAACCGAAATTATGTTTGGCAATGGTGGTTTTAGCTATGTGTATTTATGTTATGGTGTACACTATTTATTTAATGTGGTTACTCATACTATCAATCATCCACATGCTGTTTTAATTAGAGCAACAGAACCCATAATAGGTATTGAACATATGCTTGAACGAACAGGAAAATTAACCTTAGATTACTCCTTAACCAAAGGACCAGGTAATGTTGCTAAAGCAATGGGCATAAACAAATTGCATTCAGGTATTAATTTACAAAGCAATGAATTATTTATAGCCGATGATGGTTACAAAGTTTCCACCAACAACATATTGGCTACCAAACGTATTGGTGTTGATTATGCTGGTGAAGATGCTTTATTACCCTATCGCTTTATAGTAAAAGATAATTTGTATGTAAGTGGAAAGAAAAGCCAAAATATTGCCGTTTAACAATTAGCTTTGAAGCCTTTAAAACACACTGTTATGATAGTTAATTTAAGTGATAACCATACATTAGTCAGCAATTGGGTGAGTGAGTTGAGAGATGTGAATGTGCAAACCGATCGCCTACGTTTTCGTAGAAACTTAGAACGTATTGGTGAAGTGGCAGCTTATGAAATTAGTAAAGAACTACCATGGGCCGAAGTTGAAATTCAAACTCCATTAGGTACACATAACAGTAAAGTATTGGCTGAACAACCTGTATTAGCTACTATTTTAAGAGCAGGTTTACCCATGCATAATGGCATGTTGAATTACTTAGATAAAGCCGATAATGCTTTTATTTCGGCCTATAGAAAACACCATAGAGATGGCAGCTTTGAAATTAGTTTAGAATACATGAGTTGCCCATCTTTAGAAGGAAGAATTGTTATTATTAGCGATCCAATGCTTGCCACAGGTGCATCTATTGTTAAAACAATTGCAGTATTACAAGCCGATTGGAAACCTGCTAAAATATATGTGGTATGTGCTATTGCTAGCACCATTGGCATTGAATATATTGAACGTGAATGTGGCAATAATGTAAGTATTTGGTGTGGCGATATTGATGATGAATTAACAGCCAAAGGATACATTGTTCCAGGTTTAGGCGATGCAGGTGATTTAGCATTTGGCTCTAAAGCACAATCGTAATTTTTAAGTTAACTAAAAGCGTTTTTAAAGAGAGCAGGAATATGGACTACAAATTCAATGAGATAGAGAAAAAGTGGCAAGACAAATGGAAAGCCGATCAAGTATATAAAGTTTCTAACGAGAGCAATAAACCTAAGTATTATGTGTTAGATATGTTTCCTTACCCAAGTGGTGCAGGTTTACATGTTGGTCATCCATTGGGTTATATTGCCAGCGATATTTATAGTAGATACAAACGCCTGAAAGGCTTTAATGTATTGCATCCTATGGGTTTTGATAGTTTTGGTTTACCTGCAGAACAGTATGCAATAGAAACAGGTCAGCACCCAGCAGAAACCACCAAAAAAAATATTGAAACTTTTAAAAAACAATTAGATAAAATTGGGTTTTGTTACGATTGGGAACGTGAAGTGCAAACCAGTGATCCCAATTATTACAAATGGACGCAGAAAATATTTTTAGAATTATTCAATAGCTGGTACAATATTCAAAAACAAAAAGCAGAGCCAATCACTGAATTGATAAAAGCTTTTGAAAATGATGGCTCCTCTACTGTCATCTGTCAACCATCATCTGTTAACTTCTCCCCTGAACATTGGAAATCCTTCTCACCTAAAGAGCAGCAAGATATTTTAATGAATTATCGCTTAGCTTATTCTTCTTATGGTGAAGTAAATTGGTGTGAAGCCTTAGGAACTGTGTTGGCCAACGATGAAGTAGTAAATGGAGTAAGTGAACGTGGTGGACATCCTGTTGTAAAAAAGAAAATGAGGCAATGGTATTTACGCATTACAGCTTATGCCGATAGATTGCTACAAGGTTTAGAAACAGTAGATTTCAGCGAAAGCATGAAAGAAATGCAACGCAACTGGATTGGCAGAAGTGAGGGAGCGGAAATTAGTTTTCAAATCGTGAAAGGTGAATCTTCAAACGTGAGTAACCCACTCACCACTCTCCACTCACCACTCACTGTTTACACCACTCGACCAGATACCATTTTTGGAGTAGATTTTATGGTAGTTGCTCCAGAACATGAACTGATTGAAAGTATTACTACCGAAGAACAAAAACAAGCTGTTCAAGAATATATCACGTATGTAAAAAGCCGTAGCGATAGAGAACGTCAGGCTGAAAAAAGTATTACTGGAGCATTTACAGGGGCTTTTGCAATCAATCCTTTTGATGGGAAGCAAATACCTATTTGGATTAGTGAATATGTATTAGCAGGTTATGGCACTGGAGCAATTATGGCTGTGCCTTGTGGCGATGAACGTGATTTTAAATTTGCTCAACATTTCAATATTCCAATCACCAATATTATTGGAGCTCATTACGATGGAACAGCTGCTAACCCAACCAAAGAAGCCATTTTAGAAAACAGTGGTTTCTTAAATGGACTGTTGATGAAAGATGCTATAGGAGTAGGAATTAGGAAAATAGAGGAATTAGGAATAGGGAAGAGAAAGGTGAATTTTAAAATGAGGGATGCCGGTTTTAGTAGGCAACGCTATTGGGGTGAACCTTTCCCAATTGTATGGAATGAAAATGGAACAGCAACTGCACTTGACGTAAACCAATTGCCATTAGAATTACCACATGTAGAAAAATATGGCCCTGGCCCAGAAGGTGAAGGTCCATTAGCCAATATCACAGATTGGGTTGAACTTTCTCCAAACGAGAAACGAGAAACCAATACGATGCCGGGTTACGCAGGTTCTTCTTGGTATTTTTTACGTTATATGGATCCCAATAATACTGAAGCATTTATTGATAGAAAAGTAAGTGATTATTGGAACAGTGTTGATTTATATATTGGTGGAACTGAACATGCTGTTGGACATTTATTGTACAGCCGTATGTGGACTAAAGTATTGTACGACTTAGGTTATATAGGTTTTGAAGAACCCTTTAAGAAGTTGTTGAACCAAGGGATGATAACTGGCAAGTCTTACTTCTTTCAACTCAGCCATCCATTTTCTAATATGTTAGTATCATATAAAAAAGATGATAGCCTTCAAGCGTTTATTCGTTTTAAATATGGTCATAAATATGTTGATGGTTTAGGTAGATTGTTTAGAAAAGATTTTGAGCGATATTTAGTTGAACAGAATTCTGCAGCTGAAGATTTTGATATTATTTGGGATAATGAAGACGGGATTGAGTTTATACAATTGAAAGAAGAATCAGAGAAAATGTCAAAATCAAAATTCAACGTTGATAATCCAGATGAACTTTGTGAGCAATATGGAGCAGACACTTTCCGTATGTACGAAATGTTCTTAGGGCCTGTGGAGCAAAGCAAACCTTGGGATACCAAAGGCATTGAAGGCGTACATCGTTTCTTAAAAAAATTATGGCGTTTATTTTATAGCGATACAACTTATAAAAACAACGAAGCTGTAAAAGGCAAACCAATCTGGAATAACGATACACCAACTGCAGAAGAATTAAAAGTATTGCATAAAACCATCAAAAAAATTGATGAAGACACCGAACGTTTTTCTTACAATACAGCAGTTAGTGCCTTTATGGTTTGTGTAAATGAGCTAGCGGATTTAAAGTGTACTAAAAAAGCAATTTTAGAACAAGTGCTTGTTTTATTAACGCCTTATGCTCCACATATTGCAGAAGAATTGTGGCATGTATTGGGTAATGAAACTACTATTTTAGATGCAGCTTATCCTGTTTACAATGCTAGTTTTACAACAGAAAGTAGTAAAGAATATCCGGTAAGTATTAATGGTAAAATGAGAACTACTTTAACTTTTCCTGTAGATGTAGAACAGAAAGATGTTGAACCCGTTGTGCTTGCAAATGAAGTAGTACAAAAATGGTTAGAAGGTAAAGACCCCAAGAAAATCATTTTTGTAAAAAATAAAATGATTAATGTGGTGATATAATTATAGTACATATTTTCTCTGTATTTAGTACAACAAATAGTTCAATCATTGAGTAAATTTCACTGTATTCACGGAATGAATTTTAAATAAAAGGAATAAAAAAATCCCCAAGATTGGGGATTTTTTTATTGATTATTTTAAAAGTAAAATTACCTAGACCTTAACCAACTCTTTGGATTAAGATTAGTGCCTTTATCGTTAGTAATCATAAATAATAAAGAACCATCACCATCATTATTCAACCCAGACTTTCCCAATTCAGTTCCTGCTTTTACTTTTTGTCCTTTTGAAACTGAAATTGAACCAAGATGACTAAATGTTGTAAAATATTTACCGTGTTTTAATGTAACTACCAATTCTCCACCAATATCATAAACGCCTGATACTTCACCATCGGCAACAGATTTTACTGTTGTTCCTTCGGGTACAGCAATTTCAATTCCATCGCTTTGTCCAACCAATTTATCGCTCACTTTGTAAGGACCAAAAGGAATAATTACAGTACCAATATTGGTTGGCCATGGTAAATTACGTTTCTCAAAACTGATAGATATTTCAACTCCTTCAGGAGTGCTTTCTAACGGACTATACTCTCTAGTAGCAGCACCTGCAGTATTCATGCCTGTTAAAGGTTCATTAGAATTTCTATTTGTAGTTGAAGCTACTTTAGGCGTTGTAGTTACTTTAGCCGTAACATCGGCAGGTTTGCCAGCATTTTTCTTTGCTTCTGCAGCAATGCGTTCTCTTTCTAACTTAGCTTTTCTTTCTTCTTCGGCTCTTGCAAGGGCAATTTCTCTTTTAATAATGGCATTGATGGCCACTTTCATATCTTGACGTAGCTTTTCTTTTTTTCTAATTAAAGCCGATACTTCTTTTTCTTTGCCCTTTAATTCTTTTACAACTACATCTTTCTGTTTTTTATCTGCTTCCAAATCTTTCAATTGTACCTGCTGTGTTTGTAACACTAAACTTTGCTCTTTTTTGGAAGTACTAAGTGTGCCTATTTTTTGTTGTAAAACCTCTTGTGTTTTTTGAATGGTGCTTACTTGCGTTTCTCTTAATTTTCTATAGCTTTTTAAGTAAGTAACCCGTTTAACAGCATCGTTAAAATTACTGGCCGAAAATAAAAAGTTGAGGTACTGATAATTACTTCTGTTTTTATATGCAAAAACGATGCTTTGAGCGTATTTGCTTTTTAAAGTATCTAATTCTTTTTTTAATCTATAAATTTCTAATTCATTCAAATAAATAGTTTCATCTAACAACCTAACCTGACGATTAATATTTCCAATCAATTCTTCTCTTGCAGCAATTTTACGCTGCACTGCTGCAACTTGTGCTACAGTTGATTTTTTATTTTTTTGAATTTGTACTAAACTATTGGCTAAATCGCTGATTTCTTTTCTAAGATCAGCTTCTTTTTTTTGTAGCTCGTCTTTAGTTTGTGTTTGAG
>CALRVE020000078.1:0-7498 GCA_943371535.1 Asaia bogorensis
GGATTTCCTTGTGCATCGTATAATACATTGCCATTTTGATCCATCAATACGGGATTGCCATAAATATCTAATAACTGCGTTTGTTGCTGTTGATTGGGATTATTCATACCAATTTGTTGACCCCACATGTTTACATTGTTGCCTTGCTGACTAGGCAATACGCCCCAATTAGGATCTATCATTCCATCATCTGCTCCTCCATTTTGAAAAGGAGATGCTCCCCAAATAGGTGAAGGAATACTTCCACCTCCACCACTTGAAGACATATCTATCAATTGGGCTTTTATATATTGTTGTTGCAGTAAAATTAATAACACAATTGTGGCTATTTTATACTTGCTGCCTCGTATTCCAAACATGCTATTTTCTATTTTTGGGGGTACAAACTAAACAATCAAAAATTTTCTTCTTGGGTCAACCTGTTCTGTTACTCCTTCATTATGGTTTGTACCATTTTCATTCCTTTTTCATTGCTCATTTCTAATTGATATTGTCCGCTAGCTAAAGCTTTACTCAATACTAGTTGCTCAGTTGCTGAACCTCCTAAATGTTGTAAGCTAGATTGATATACTACCTGACCTGCATAGTTCAGTACCTTAATAGTGTAATTGCCTTTTTCTACATTGTTTAATTGAAGGTTGATGGTATTGCCTTTGATTGGATTTGGATAAATACTTACCGTATTTATATTGCCCTTGCCAATGGTGAATCTTACCACTTTACTGTAATTGTAGCTACCATTTTTCTCAACTACTTTTAAGCGATAGTAATAGGTTCCTGATGGTACACTTGCGTCAACCATTGAGTAGTCATTGCTACTGCTAGCTGTTTTAGCTGCAACAGTGGCAATTTTGCTGAACTGTTGTGCATTGGTACTTTTTTCTACCTCATAGTGTTGAATGTTTTGTTCATTGACTGTATTCCACAATACTTGTACATCATTGCCTTTTTGTTGGGCTTTAATTTGGGTTATGGTTACAGGTAATGCTGCATTGTTTCTAAATACAATTCTAAACCTATTTGCAGCTGTACTTGCAGCATTGCTGCTTACTGTAAAGTTGATGGTAGTTGCTGCTGTTAAACTAATTGGTGTGCTTGTGTTGGTAAAATTATCTTCTAAAAAAGCGGTTAATCCTGCTGCATTCAATTGCTCTGGTTCAATTACCCAACGATAGTTTACTTGTGCTGCTCTTAAATTACCAATTTTCAAAAACAAAGTATCGTTTGCTGTAATAGTATTACGACTTTCTATACTTAAATCTTTTCCATTTCTAGTTAAGGCTATGTCTTCATCCCAATTGGCTATTTGTTCTGCATCTCTACCATCAATTCCATTGCTGTAAGTATTACTAAATATAGCAACTACTCCATCGGCTATTCTTTGAATATTGGATGCTGTAAAACGCAACTGTATTTTTAATTTTTCAAGTGATGTATTGGTTCTAAATACATCTAAATTGTTGGTATTTGATTTATGTGCTTCTTCTATAACAAAACTAGGATTACCTACTACACCAGTTTTGGTTTGTATAAAAAATGCTTGTCCGCTTTGTAAGTGTTCTGTTAATAAAGATGCACCATTAGATGGTATACCAATATCATTGATTGCCACAAAGCCACCTCTTGTACCCACATTAGGATCCCAAATATTTACTGAACCATTAAAGTTGGTTGCATTATTTGCTAATGCATAAATGGTAGTCCAATCTATTGGTGATGCAAATGGATTGGTTACCAAACTAAAATTGTTGGCTGTTGCTAAATTGCTAAAAGTTTGTGTGCCTTGTAATAAAGTTCCTCTGGCTCTTAAAGTAACATTGCTACTACCTGTTGCGGTATTAATAGGTGTAATATTATCTCTATTGCCTCTTACAAATAATAGATAGCCTTGCTTAGCATCTAAAGTATTTACATTGGTATTAGTGATCAATGCCCAGTTTTGGGTAGCTTGATTAAAACTGTACAAAGATGCTGCATTGGTTTGGGTTACATCAAAACCATTGCTATTGCCTCCTGCACCTGTAATATGTACTCCATAACCTGCTACATCTGCTGGTACATTGGTATTAATTACAGTATTTACTTTGCCCTCTTGCCAATTGGCATTAATGTTTGTTGATGTGCTTACACCTGGTGTTAACAAACGCCATGCTCTATTGCTACTAGCACTCATATAACGTTCTACGGTTACATTGCCAATTACATAACCTCCACTTGAACTGCCTGCTGCTATTCTTGCTGTATTGCTTGAAGTACTTCTTAAGTGTAAATGATTGTTGGTAGTTAATACCCCTGACGTAGGTGTGTACACATTTGCAATTACCAATTTATTGCCTAAAGCTAATGTGCCACTACTTCTATTTAACTCTACATTGTTTAAAATATTGGTGGTACCATCGGTGGTTTGATCAAAGTTTAAGGTGCCTAACGAACCTGTACCTCCAATGGTTACATTAGATGTTGTTCCGCCTCTTAATAAACCTGAACCTGTTACTGTACCATTGAGGGTAAGGGTATTGCTGCCTAATGATAAAATATCTGACCCTGTGATTAAGCTTACTATTCCAGAAGATGTTGTGTTACCCAATAAAGATTTTACAGCATTTCCAACAAGTGTTAAATTGTGATAATCGCTTCTTGCACTCACACTTTGAGCACTAGAAGATGTATATTCTACGGTACTAGCATTACCTAAACTTACCGTAGCTGCTGGAATAGATGCATTGGTGCCAGAAAAACCTTCTGTTCTTGCTGTTTGAAATATACCATTCATATTTACAGTTCCAGTTCCAGTTAATTGTTGTGTACCAGCTTCAACAACACCTGATGTTGCAATGGTTAATGTACGACTACTTGAAGCTAAATTTAAACTATTGGTTAAAGTAAGTATTCCATTAATGGTAGGATTTCCACTCAATGAAATAGAACTGCTTGCAATTTCTACATTTCCTAAAGTTGCACCACTAATGGTTTTTGAAGTTCCATTCATAACAAGCTTGCCAGAACCTGTACTTGCATGCGTACCAGTATTTACAATATTTCCATTTACTGTAAGGGTATTGCCTCCATCATTGATTGTACCTGACGTAAGTGTTAGGTCATCATTAAAAGTAATAGTATTGTTAGCCGTTAATACACCCGATGCTTTATTCACTACAATATTGTTAGAGAAGGTTTCACCTCCTGTTCTACTAATACTTTGATCACCTGTACCATTGAAAATTAATTGTCTACCATTAGGGAAGAAATCAGCACTAGCAGCTGCTCTTGTCCAATTTCCTCCAATCAATAAATTGCCACCAGTGGCATTACCTAAGCCTAGAGGTCCATTTACTGTAACATTACCTGCTACGGTTAAAGCACCACTTTTATTGCCATTATCTCCGAAGCCTAAATACAATGCCGATCCATTATCAATCGTTAAATTACCTGCAATAGATAAATTGGTAGAGAATGCACCACTACCTGTATTAGGATAATTCAATGTGGTGTTATTACTCAATTGAACATTGGCAGGATAACCAGCACCACTATTGGCACTCCATTCTAGGAATCTTCCATAAGTACCAGTAGTATTATATTGAAGGGTTGACGTAGGTCCGTAAACAGGAGCATTACTCTGTACAAAACCTCCACCATTGATTCTAAATGTACCATTTACAGTAGATAAACCACTACCAAAATTAATACCTGTAGATGCAGCAATTATTATACTATCACCAAATACCACTGTACCGCCATTACTAGTAGAAACTGTTTTAATTGCATTACTAATTGCAATGGTACTGTTAGCAGCCCCTATAAAATTAACGGCACCACCATCGGCTAAAATGATAGATTGATTACTACCATTCAACGACAATGTATTGCCATTCAAATCAAAACTAGCTGTACTTGTTAAGCTCATTGCAGTACCTGCATTATCGGCAGTAATGGTTAAATTAGATAATAACTTCACTGAACCACCCGTTTTTTCAAGTACTAAATAACCAACCGATTCTCCACCATTGGCACTCAACTCATTTATGCCAGCTCCAGTAAAAAATATAGCTCTTGCATTAGAGGTAAATACACCACCAACATTTCTTGTCCAATTACCTCCTACTTTAATATCACCACCAGCAGCATTACCCAAACTAAGATTTCCATTTAGGATAACATTTCCATTTACAGATAATCTGCCACTTTTATTAGAGCTTCCACCAAAGTCCATATACAAAGAAGAACCAGCATCTACAGTTAAATTACCAGCAATTGCAAGGTTTGTAGAGAAAGAACTACTTCCAGTATTGGGATAATTGATGGTTGTATTATTACTTACTTGTACGTTACCCGGATAGCCTGTTCCAGAAGTTGCACTCCATTCAATACCTCTACCATATGTACCCGTATTATTATATATTAAAGTTGATGTACTATTATAAGTTGGTGCATTAGTAGTTACAAAGCCATTACTGTTGAGTTGTAAACTACCATTGGCTCCAATTGTAGATGAACTGCCAAAGTTTACACCACCTGCAAGCGTAACATTATTAAAAGTAACTGTACCACTTACTGTGCCTGTACCTGCAAATGCAATTGTACCTCCATTAGAGCCTGTAGCTAAACTACCACTTGTTGCCGCAATACTGCCACCAGAACTAATAGTTAATGTATTGCTGTTACCAACAGCCAATGTACCAGCAGAGAGTGCTAATGTATTGGCTATTGTTGGGTTACCTGTTAAGGTTTTTTCTCCACTACCACTAATGGTTACATTTTTATAATCGGTTCTAGTGGTAAAAGTTTGTGCTGTAGCAGAAGTATATTCAACTGTACTTGAAGATCCCAAATTAACAGTTGCATCTGGTACAGCAGCATTAGTGCCTGTGAAGCCATCTGCTCTTGCTGTTTTAAATATTCCGTTCACATTTACTGTTCCAGTACCTATCATCTGACTAGTTCCTGCTTCTACAATACTTGTGTTAGCTAAATTTAAAGTATAACTGCTTGATGCCAAATCTACATTGGCTAACAATGTTAATATTCCGTTTACAGTAGGACTACCACTTAAACTATAACTACTACCACTGCCAATGTCTACATTACCTAAGGTTGCACCACTAATTGTTTTTGTAGTTCCATTTAGTGCAATTTTTCCTGAACCTGTACTTGTATGTGTACCTGTATTAGCAATATTACCATTAAGGGTAACTGTTTGCCCATTATCTGCTAAAACACCTCCAGATGTTAGGGTTAAATTACCCATTAATTCTGCCGGTGTTTGAAGTGTTAATGTACCATTAGCAGCTATATTTAAGTTATTCAACACCCGTGAACCGCTGGTTAAATTAAGTGAATTAGAACCATTGGTTAGTGTTAAACTAGCATTTATATGTCCACTAATTGAACCACTTCCTAATATTGAACCATTAATAGTATACGTTAAAGTGGTAGCTGGTACTAAAGCTAAAATACCCGTATTGTTTAAATTTAAAGTAGTAGTTGCTCTTGAACCAATAATAGTATAAGTAACCCCATCTGCAATATTTACAGAGTTTACAATGCCTGGCGATTGTGTTTGTATATATTCTGCCGAACTACTACAAGACGCATTAATAAAAATATCTACCAATCCACCCGATGTAGTACCATAGTTTATATTGCCACTGCTTTGATTGATTGCACTACCTGCTCCATTGTTTCTAATAATATTAGCAGTATCGCCAAAAACTAATGTGTTACCTGAATTCACAGCAAATGGACTACCTGAAAAAGTAGCAGTTCCATAAATAGCAGTAGTTGAACCAGCAGAAGCAACCATACTAGTATTACCAGAACCTCCAAACTCAATATTTTGAATAGAAATAGTTCCACCAAACGTTCTAGTACTTGAATTATTCATCAATATTTTACCAGTACCAATATGTTGAGCAGAGGAAGTGCCAGTTACATTACCAGCAACACTAATAATATTGCCACCATCATTTAATATGCCAGCTGTTAGGTTTAATGAACCAGCGGAAGCAACAGAAATATTACTATTAACTGTTAAAGTATCTGATGATTTATTAATGGTTAAATTATTAAATTCAGTTGTGCCAGTAATTGATTGGGCAATTGTACCATTGAACACTACTGTTGTATTTGTACTTGTAAATGTGCCTGAATTTGACCAGTTACCTGCTACTCTTAAAGTATTACCTGTGGGTGAAGAAACATAACTTCCAGATGCACCGATTATTACACTTCCAGCAACAGTAATGGTTGCATTTGTACCTGAACTATTACCTATATCTATTCCTGCAAAACCATTTACAGCAGAAATATTTAAGTTTCCTCCAATTGATAATGAATAATTATTTGCATTTGTAAGTCTAAAATATCTGGTTGCATTATTACCACAATTCTGAATTTCTAAATTGCCATTTACACCCGCTAGTGATCCACTAAGTTGTATTGAACCGGCTTGTGTGGAATTATTCCAAATTAAATGATGAAGCGTCTGACCACCAAAAGCAAAGACTGTACCACTACCAATATTTTGTATTTCGCAAGTTGATCCAGTATTCCATGTTGCGGTAACTAAAGTTGTGGTACCGGTATTATGAATGTATCTACCTAAATTGTCTACATTTAAAGTACCACTATTGGTTAAAGCTGCACCTGCTGAATAAGTGCCATTTATTTGTAATATTTTCGATGCACTTATTGAACTAGTGCTGCTTGCTGTAACTGTTACACCACTACCAATAGTCATATTACTTCCACTCAAAGTAAGTGTAGCAATATTTGTACTTGAACCAATGGTTACAGTAGAAGTTCCACCTGCAGTACTCAAAGCTGTAACATTAGAGCTAGGCAATTCATTAGATGAAGTAATTGGACTTGTATTGGCATAGGTTACATTTACAGTACCTGCAAATGTTGGTGTTGTTGCAAAAGTTCCTGCTGTTCTTGTTATTGTTGTAGCTGAAGCAACTGTTAAATTGCCATTTGTAGTTAATGTTCCTGCAACTAGATTTATAGTACCACCAGCAGTTATTGCATTGTTTAAAGTAACACCACTAGTATTGTTAATCTCTAAACCAATTGCACCAGAGGCAGTACCTGTTCTACTGTATTGTTGTGCCGAGCTACCAGTAAACATAATTAGCGGAGCTGTTGTAGATACCGTTTGAGCACCTATTGCACCGTTTGTAATTATTGCTGGAGAGCTAACCGTAAGATTACCTCCAACATTTAATCTTCCAACAGAAGAATTATTTGTACTTGTTGCATTTACTTTTAAATAGAAGGTTCCTCCAGTTATATCAACGTTTCCTGTTACAGCAATTCCTCTATCTCCACTTGCTTGTCTATTAGCATAGAAAGTGCCACCTGTTTGTTCGTAAGATGTACAACTAAATAATGTAGTTGATGTACCTGCTAAAACAGCACCACTACCAGTACCCATTACTTTCAGTTTTCCGCCAATTGTAATACTTCCAAGGCTGATATATGAATCTGCCGTTGGGTT
>CALRVE020000079.1:0-7405 GCA_943371535.1 Asaia bogorensis
AAACCA
Organism: Asaia bogorensis; assembly: GCA_943371535.1. Classification (GTDB taxonomy): domain Bacteria; phylum Bacteroidota; class Bacteroidia; order Chitinophagales; family Chitinophagaceae; genus UBA1930. The sequence continues at coordinate 7 of CALRVE020000079.1, forward strand.
CTCTTGGCTTTTTCAAATCTTTATCATCACCAGTAATAACAACTACGTTATCACCTTTCTTGATATTAAATTTGGCTTTGAATCTTGTACTCATTTTATCTAGCTTTTAGCTATTAGTGATTAACTTCTAGCTGTTTCTTAATTTAAATTGATGGTTACTATATTACAATAGCAATTATTCTTACAATACCTCTGGAGCTAATGAAATAATTTTCATGTAACCTTTATCACGTAATTCTCTAGCTACTGGCCCAAAAATACGTGTACCACGAGGTTCATCAGAGTTGTTTAATAATACTACAGCATTATCATCAAAACGAATGTATGAACCATCTTTACGACGTAATTTATTTTTGGTGCGTACAATAACTGCTTTAGAAACTGTACCTTTTTTTATTCCACCTGCTGGTATAGCATCTTTAACAGTTACTACAATTTTATCGCCAATTTTAGCATAATCTTGACCACTATTACCCAATACTTTTATACAAAGTACTTCTTTAGCTCCACTATTATCAGCTACATTTAATCTGCTTTCTTGCTGGATCATTTTATTACAATTTGAATTTGAAATTTTCAGATTTGATATTTAGAATTCCAAAAGAATTAGAAATCTCAAACCTCAAAATTGCCTGTTGTTGAAACAGGTTATCAAGAATTTATTTAGCTTTTTCTATTACTTCTACCAATCTCCAACGCTTAGTTTTACTAAGAGGACGGGTTTCCATAATTTTTACAATATCTCCGATAGTACACTCATTTTTTTCATCATGAGCATGGAACTTGGTAGTTTTCTTTACGAACTTACCATAAATAGGGTGTTTTACTTTTCTTTCAACAGCAACAGTAACTGTTTTAGTCATTTTGTTGCTGGTTACAACACCAGTTCTTGTTTTACGCAAATTTCTTTCAACCATTGTATAAGCTTTTAGCTTTTGCGGTACAGTTTGAATGTACCAAATTTCATTTAATTGAGTTATCGAAAAGTTTTTCGATTAACCGGCTTATTAAGCCAATGTTCTTTTTTTCAACTCAGTGTGTAAACGTGCAATATCTTTTCTTACACCACGAATGGTCATTGGATTTTCCAATGGAGATATTGCATGTGCAAATTCTAACTTCTTTAAACGAAGTGTATCTTCTGCAATACGAGCTTTTAAATCAGCTTCGCTAATTTCTCTAAGCCCTTTGTTGAAATCAAATTTTTTATTTGCCATTGCAATTCAGTTTTATATTAAGCTTGCAAATCTCTTCTAATTACAAACTTTGTTTTGATTGGTAATTTTTGTGCCGCTAATCCCATTGCTTCTTTTGCAGTTGCTTCGGTTACGCCATCGCACTCAAAAATAATACGTCCTGGTTCTACTACTGCTGCCCAAAATTCTGGGTTACCTTTACCTTTACCCATCCTTACTTCAGCAGGTTTACGAGTGATGATTTTATCAGGAAATACTCTAATCCAAACGTTACCTTCACGCTTCATGGCACGTGTCATACTTTGACGTGCAGCTTCTATTTGACGGTTAGTTAACCAGATTGGTTCTAATGCTTTTAAGGCAAATGAACCAAATGATATAGAAGTACCACGTTTCGCTACTTCACGAATACGTCCTTTTTGTTGTTTCCTGTGTTTGCTTCTTTTTGGCTGTAACATTTTTATTCAATTTGTTAATGTGCTTGTTTACATTTAAATAAACACATTTGCTAATTAGCTAATTAGTTTCTTCCTCTTCCTCCACCACGGTTATTATCTCTTCTATCTCCACCACCTCTTCTGTCATCTCTTCTATCTCCACCACCTCTTCTATCATCTCTTCTTTCACCACCGCTAGGACCATCATTTTTACCACTTACAAAATTTGGATTCAAATCACGTTTTCCTAATACTTCACCTTTACAAATCCACACTTTGATACCAATTTTACCGTATACTGTTTGAGCAAATACATTGGCATAATCAATATCCATACGGAATGTATGTAATGGAGTACGACCTTGTTTAAACTCTTCGCTACGAGCAATTTCAGCACCTGCCAAACGACCACTTAACTTCACTTTAATTCCTTCTGCACCCATACGAAGTGTAGAGGCAATAGCCATTTTAGTAGCTCTTTTAAAGTTGATACGGTTTTCGATTTGACGAGCAATTGTATCGCCTACAATAGTTGCATCAAGTTCAGGACGACGGATTTCGAGGATGTTAATTTGAACGTCATCTTTTCCAGTTAATTTCTTTAACTCTTCTTTGATACGATCAACTTCTCCACCACCTTTTCCGATGATGATACCTGGCTTGCTGGTATGTATGGTTACAATCAACTTTCCTAGTGTACGCTCAATTACAATTCTAGCGATACCGCCTTTGCTGATACGTGCATTTAGGTAAGTACGGATTTTATGGTCTTCAATTAACTTTCCAGCGTAATCTTTCTTACTACCGTACCAGTTACTTTCCCATCCGCGGATGATACCTAACCTGTTACCAATTGGATTTGCTTTCTGACCCATATTATGGTTTCAATTAGTTTTTAGAATCTACAATTATTGTTACATGATTGCTACGTTTACGTACTCTGTAGCCACGTCCTTGAGGTGCTGGTCTCATTCTTTTTAAAACACGACCACCATCTACAAAAACAGTTTTAACTATCAAACTACTGTCTGCAGCACTGCTTCCTTCATTTTTTAGCTCCCAGTTGCTAATGGCACTCTTCAACAATTTTGCTAATGGTGTAGCATTGTGTTGAGGGTGAAATTCCAATATAGCCAAAGCTTTTTCTACTTCCATACCCCTAATTACATCGGCCAATAATCTCATTTTACGAGGACCGGTTGGGTAGTTATTTAATTTAGCTATTGCTTCCATTGTTATTTGAATTGAATTTGAAACTTACGCTTCAAATAGATTTAGTTTTTACTTCCTGAATGTCCTTTAAAGTTTCTAGTTGGAGCAAACTCACCAAGTTTGTGACCTACCATAAATTCTGTAACATAAACAGGTATAAATTTATTACCATTGTGAACAGCAAAAGTATGTCCTACGAAATCTGGAGTAATTGTACTACGACGACTCCAAGTTTTGATTACACCTTTCTTTGCTTTTCCTTCGTTAACACCTAGAACTTTTGCTTCTAAGTTTGCATCAACATAAGGACCTTTTTTAATTGAACGAGCCATATTATTTATTTTCGTTTATTCTCCTTATTGAAAAGGATATTTTAACTTAAAGAATTACTTAGTTAATTTTTTACCATCACGACGTTGAATAATCAACTTATCGCTACCCTTACCTCTTGTTCTTGTTTTTTCACCTTTAGCATACTTACCAGTTCTGCTACGTGGATGACCACCAGAAGCTCTACCTTCACCACCACCCATTGGATGATCTACTGGGTTCATGGCAACACCTCTTACACGTGGACGAATACCTTTCCATCTATTTAAACCAGCTTTACCTGCAGTTTCTAAGTTATGATCGCTATTTGAAACCACACCAATAGTTGCAAAACAGTTGATCAATACTTTTCTTAACTCACCACTTGGCATTTTAAGAACTGCATATTTTTCTTCTTTATTCGCTAACTGTGCAGATGTTCCAGCACTTCTAATTAATTTACCACCTTGACCTGGTTGCATTTCAATGTTATGAATTACAGTACCTAATGGTATGTTTTTCATTTGCAATGCATTGCCAATTTCTGGTGCTACACTATTACCTGAAATTACCTTTGCTCCTACTTGTAAACCTTGAGGTGCAATGATGTATCTTTTTTCACCATCGGCATAATGCAGTAATGCAATAAATGCTGTACGGTTTGGATCATATTCAATTGAAGCAACAGTAGCTTCAACATCATATTTATTACGTTTGAAATCGATAATACGATATTGCTTTTTATGACCACCACCAATGTAACGCATTGAACGACGACCTTGAGAGTTTCTACCACCAGTTCTTTTGATTGGCTCTAATAAACTCTTTTCAGGTTTATTGGTAGTAATTTCAGCATAAGCATTTCCAATTTTCCAGCGTGTGCCTGCTGTCATTGGTTTGTATTTCTTTAATGCCATGTTCTTTTACTTTTTTATTGCGAAATTTTCAGCTTCGCTACTATAATTAAATGTTTGCGTATAAATCAATTGATTCGCCTTCAGCTACTGTTACAAAAGCTTTTTTGTAAGATGGTTTTGCACCTTGAATGAATCCAGCTTTTGTGTAACGAGTTTTATTTTTTCCTGGAGCAACTGCTGTATTAACATCTGTTACAGTTACGCCATAAAACTCTTCCACGGCTTTTTTAATTTCTAATTTATTGGCTTTCTTATTTACTCTAAAAGCATAACGACGCAATTTTTCTTGCTGTGCATTTGCTTTTTCGGTTAAAATTGGCTTTACTAATACTTCTGTAAGTTTCATTGTATTTCTGTTGAAACGTTTTCTAATTAAGCTTCTGCAGTTTCGTTATCTGCAAAAATTTTGGCTGTATTTTCTGTAAGTACCAATACATCGGCATTTACAATATCGTAGGTATTAATATCAGCAAGCAATGTGCTAGCTACATTAGGTACATTACGAGAACTTAAATAAACATTATCGTTATACTCAGGTAAAACCAAAATTGTTTTTTTGTTCGCTACATTTAAGGCAGTCATTACATCAACCAATTGCTTGGTTTTTGGAGCTTCCATAGTAATGTCTTCTACAACATATATAGCATTTTCTTTTGCTTTGTAACTTAAAGCAGAAATTTTAGCTAAATCTTTTACTTTACGGTTAAGCTTAGTGTCGTAACCATGAGGTTTTGGTCCAAATATAGTACCACCACCTTTATATAAAGGGTTACGAATATTACCTTTACGTGCACCACCAGTACCTTTTTGCTTGTGTAATTTGCGGCTTGCACCTTTTACTTCGGCACGAGTTTTTACTTTGTGTGTGCCTTGACGCTGTGCACCCATGTATTGCTTAACAGCTAAGTAAATTACATGATCATTGGGTTCAATACCAAAAACTTCTTCTGGTAATTCAACAGTTCTACCTGTTTTTTGACCCTTTATATCTAATACATCTATTTGCATTGTTCTACAATTAAATTGTGATTACTTCTGAATTAAAACGATTGAGTTATTGTGACCTGGAATAGAGCCACTGATAAGGATGTAATTTTTTTCAGCGAAAATTTTCACCACTTTCAATCCTTTCATTTTTACTCTGTCGCCACCCATTCTACCTGCCATTCTCATACCTTTAAATACTCTTGAAGGATATGATGAACCACCAATAGAACCTGGAGCTCTTTGACGATCATGTTGACCATGCGTAGCTTCACCAACTCCAGAGAAACCATGACGTTTTACAACACCTTGGAAACCCTTTCCTTTGGTAGTTCCTACCACTTCTACTTTATCGCCTTCAGCAAAAATGTCGATAGTAACAGTTTCACCAATTGCTTTTTCTATAGAGTAATCACGAAATTCTTTTGTAAATTTTTTAGCTGGAGTGTTGGCTTTTGCGAAATGGTTGATTTCGGCTTTTGTAGCGTGTTTTTCTTTTTTATCGCCAACTGCTAATTGTACTGCATTGTAGCCATCAGTCTCGATGGTCTTGATTTGTGTAACCACATTTGGAGCAACTTCAACAATGGTACAAGCTGTTTGCTTACCATCTTCTATGAAGATGCTGGTCATGCCAATTTTTTTACCAATAATACCTTTCATCGTTTTTTGCGGTTTATGCCCCGCTGAGGTAAAAAGGACATTCTACAGATGAAACGTAGAATTCAATCCTTGTTTGCTATCGACCTTTTCCTTTGTTTTCTGTGAATGTTGATTAGTTCAACATACTTAAGAAGGGGAAGTACCGATAGTAAACAAACCTCGAAGGGCCTGTTTATATGTTGCCTTTAATAGTAAATTTTACAATTAAAGAATTTATTTTCAGAGCTGCTTTATTTCCGAAGAAGTTGGCAGATGAATATGAATTTGTATAAAAAGATCTTTGCTTTGATTAGGTTGAGCTAATTAAGCTTTAATTTCCACTTCAACACCAGATGGTAAGTCTAACTTACTTAAAGCATCTACTGTACGAGAAGAAGAAGTGTAAATATCCAATAAACGCTTATGCGTACATAATTGGAATTGCTCACGACTTTTCTTATTAACGTGAGGTGAACGTAATACAGTGAAAATTCTTTTACGTGTAGGTAAAGGAATTGGTCCTGTTACAACGGCACCTGTGCTACGTACAGTTTTCACAATTTTCTCAGCAGATTTATCTACCAAGTTGTGATCGTAGCTCTGTAATTTGATTCTTATTCTCTGAGACATAGTGGAAACCCAATTTTTCGTTGGGGTTGCAAAAGTAGGGGACTTAAAGTTAATGGGCAAGGATTTTTAAAATTATTTTTACTTTTTTATAAAAAAAGCCAATTGCAAAATACAATTGGCTTTTTTTATATTGATTTTCAATAAGTTAAGTAATCATTTATTTGCCTTATACTTTCATAAATACTGCAAATAATTCTTTTGTGTGTACCCTTAAGAAATGATTATTCAATTATTTCTTATTAAATGCTATTTGTAACATGGTTTAATCTGGTATTACCAATTTATTATTGCTTCTATTTACATCGGCCATGCGTTGTGTTGCATCTATTTCTATAGATCTAATTTCTGCTACTTTTCTACTAATGGTAAAACTGTATTCTGGATGTGTCCAACGCCAAGCTTCATTCACTGTTCTATTTAATTTATTTTCTGCTGGTTTTTCGCCATACATTAAGTTAAGTGGAATGTAATGTAATTCTTTACTACCATCTTTATAGGTAATTTCCACATCAATAGGCATTGGTATTTTGCCCACTCTCTTTAATAATAACATAGCATTACCTGTTGTGGTATCTACATTAATATTGCCTAATGCATAATCTATGGTTTTGGTAGTGTACACCATATATTCTTTATACCATTGTAATGCAAGTCCACTTTCTTTTTCAGCAACTCTCACAAAATCGTTGGCATTGGGATGTCTAAATTTCCATTGATTATAATAAGATAGTAGAATTTTATCTCTCATTGCATCTCCAACAATGTAACCCAATTGATTAATAAAAACTGAGCCTTTACTGTAAGCAGCTAATGAATAACCAAAGTTGGTATTAAAATGATCGGCATGTTGTGTCATAGGTTCTTCAAATGGGCTTTTTGCTAGAGCAAAATAGCCTGCATAGTTGTCGGCTTGTTGAAAAGGCAAATCGTCTTTATCAGCTTCCATATTTCTTTTTAATGCTGCTTTTGTAGCAGTGGAAGTCCAAGGACTTTGCATAGCAAAATTATTGTTGTAAAAGTGCATTACTTCATTTTCGGCATAGCTAGTAAACCCTTCATCCATCCAGGCAAA
>CALRVE020000080.1:0-7346 GCA_943371535.1 Asaia bogorensis
TTTAGCTGTTAAGGGCTACTGAACTTTTTTTGCCAACACACAGGCAAACAACTTTTTAATCAACATTATTCAGGATGATTTATCTTAGTAAATATTATTTAGGATTATCTCCCTTAACGAGTCAACTAAATTCAGGACGAGACATACTACTATTTTGCTTTTGTTTCATCTTGACGTTATTAATTTAGCTTTTGAATGTTTATTAATCTTTTGTAATTCTATGTGGCTTTTGCTCCAGCGTGACGTACTTCGCCACCACACCTGCACAAAGCCTTTTTCGTTAGTGGCAATGGTAGGACGACCCGAAAGGAGCAAGAAACATCAAAGGAAAATGTAATGACAATAGTATTTTTACAGAATGAGAACAGACACCAAAAATTCATATCTTGAAAGTATAAACAAGGCAATTTCATTCATAGAAAGTAATTCGACAACTGACATTCAACTCAAAGACATTGCTACACAAGCAAATCTTTCCCAATACCATTTTCATCGAGTTTTCAAATCGCTAACAGGCGACACTACCAAAGACTTTTTGACACGACTTCGACTTGAAAAAGCGGCTCTAAAACTTAAACATTCACAAAATGACATTGGACAAATAGCGTTTGACTGTGGTTATCAAAACCACGAAACATTTACAAGAGCATTTAAAGACTATTTTGGGCTGACACCATTAGAATATCGAAATTCAATAGCAGAACTTACGACAAACAAACAAAATGAATACGGAAAAGCAAATATTGACTTAAATGCTCTCAATGTTCAAGGTCCAGTTATCAAGACAATTCCCGATTTGCATCTTGCTTATATTAGACACACAGGTTCATATGACAAAGTGGGCAGTTCCTTTCAAAAACTTATGTTTTGGGCTGCAACTCATCTAGTTTTAAAATTAAAGCCTGTAACTATTGGCATTGTTCACGACAATCCCGACCTAACAGCAGAACAACACATTCGTTTTGACGCTTGTGTCTTGCTCTCCAAAGAAATAAAACCAAACGGAGAAATTGGCTATAAAAAAATTGAAGGCGGTAAGTTTGCAGTCTTCACTTACAAAGGAGCATATGAAGGATTTTATCCTGTTTACGACTATATTTATAATGTTTGCTTGTTTGACAACAAGTTTGACTTAGCCGACAAGCCAGCAATTGAATGGTATATTAAATCGCCACCGTTTAATAAGCCTGAAAATTTTGTAACTGATTTTTATGTTCCAATAAAATAGCAAAAAACGTCAAACAACTTTTGAAAATGAAATAGAAATTTGCAGAATAAATAATCTTTAAAATGAAAAAAATGATGACTTATTTGCTTGTTTCTATTGTTGCAATTATTGCAATCGTATTGATATTTGGGCTGTTTCTGCCCAAAGAAAGAACATTTACAAAAACGGCTGTGCTTAATTCAGACGTAACGAAAGTATTCAACATCGTCACTGATTTTAAAAATCAAACCACTTGGAGAAATGATGTAAAAGAAATTATCGTCATTGACGAAAATACTTGGACAGAAGTCCCCAAAAAAGGAACAGCAATTACTTTTAAAGTAAAGCAGAAAGTAGAAAACGAAATTTTTGAAATTGAAATCATTGAACCAAAGAACTTTAACGGTTATTGGGTTGGAACTTTTAAGACAACAAAAGTAAACGGAACTGCTATTGAGTTTAAAGAAGTGATTACAATTTCAAATCCTTTTTTCAGAACATTATCGTTTCTATTTGTGGACTTGAATAAGACAATGGACTTGTACCTTCAAAACTTAAAACAAAAATTAGGCGAATAAAATGGCATCAAAAAAGACTTGGACTGAGAAATTGCATTGTGACAAAGAGCCAAAAATCAAACGAATAGATTTTGATTTTGCAGACATTCCGGCAAACAGCAATATGTTTATTGCGACACCGCAAATAATTGACAATTACATTAAGCAAATACCAAAAGGTAAAAAAGTATCAGTTCAAACAATGCGGAAAGACCTTGCTATTGAAAACAGAGCAGACTATACTTGCCCAGTTACAACAGGGATATTTTTACGAATAGTGGCAGAAGCAAATTTTGAAAAATACCAACAAACTAACTCTTTCAAAGGCATCACACCATTTTGGAGAGTGGTAGAACCGAACTCGACTTTATCTAAAAAACTTACATTTGGACAAGACTTTATTACTAACCAAAGACAAGCTGAAAAGATAAATGACTAAATTAGAGGACGAAAGAACCACTGCCACTAACACGGGTTTGGCAAAAGTGGCGGTTCAGTGCTCCGCAGACACATTTGTAGTTAATCAAACTTTAGTTCTCCGCATCAACATTTGTGGTAAAAATCGCCACCTTCGCCAAGCCCGAAAACGTTGGTAGCAATGCTATTTGACCGTATTCAAGTTCAAAAAACAATTTAGAAAGACTTTAATTTTTCGTAATTTAGCAATGTGAAAAACAGTAAAAAAATAGGACTCGATTTTATCATTGACAAACTCACTAATTCAATTGAAAATGTGCTTACAGGCGACAGTTTTGCTACCGACATTTCAATTTTGAAAACCACAGACTTAAAGACTGTTAGCAAGAAAAATAAATGGCAGTTCAATTGGAAAGAAGAGTTTGACCGACCAGAAAGAGATGTTTACAAATTGACAATAGTAAATAACTCGACAATTATTCAAGGTCTAATCAGTTTAGAAATTAAATCAGACCACGTTTATATCCACTTGGTTGAGAGTGCTCCATTCAATAAAGGAAAGACAAAAGTTTACTCAGGAGTACCAGGAAATTTAGTTGCTTTTGCTTGTAAACTTTCATTCCAGCGTGGACACGAAGGAAACGTTTCTTTTCTTTCAAAATCTCAACTTGTAGAACACTACGAAAAAACTCTTGGGGCATTTCATTTTGGTGGTAGAGTTATGATTATTGAGACAAGTGCTGCATTAAAACTAATTAACAAATATTTTCAAAATCAATAAAATGAAGACTAAAAATAAAGAATTAGATGTTGACTTTATTGGTGGACAAAGTGGTTTGACAAAAGCAGAAGAAAAAGCATTAAGCGACTTTTTTAAACAAAAAAAAGCTGCTTCAACATCACCTAAAGCCAAACAAAGACAAAGTTCATTAAAACGTGAAAAAGCGTTTGCATAGAAGCACTGCTACCAACATGAGGTTTGGCGTTATGTCGGCGGACTTCAACGCAATTCTCAACTATAGAACAGCTTGCAACTGTTGTTTCAGCTTGACGGATATCGCCGAACAACAAATCTTAACTTCAACTAATTAACTTTATTCATCAACAGTTCTGGGCAGGACTTTTTTCAAATTCCGCCACATCGCCAAGCCCCGAACGTTGTGTGCTATTTTGAAAAACCCCACACTATCAATTAAACTTTTAGCCGAATCAAGTGTCTGACGGGAGTAAATCAAAATACTTTAATCAATGTTTAGAATTTTATTACTCCTTACATTATTAACGACTAACAGTTGTAAAAAAAGTTACAATAGTAATTCTTCAAATCCTACAGTCATTCCTTATCAAGAAGGATTGACAACAAATTTCATAACTGTAAACAATATTTCACGAAAATATTTAGTCTACCGACCAGCAGGAATGACAACTGTAAATGCTGTAGTAACAGTTTTGCACGGTGGTGGTGGACTTGGATTGGGCGTTTCCGAAATTGGAGCTCACCCTTTATCTGTTTTTCGTACAATTGCTGACAATGAAAAGTTTTTAGTAGTTTATCCAGAAGGTTCACTAGACATTCAAGGAAATCCTGGCTGGAATGATTGCAGAAGTGATGATATTTCAGGAAGTCAAGGAGATGACATAACTTTTTTAAAACAACTAAATGCAAAGCTAGTATCCGAGTTAAATATTAACGCCAATAAAATGTATTTAACGGGTACAAGTAATGGAGCATTAATGACCTATTCTTACGCATTTCAATTTCCAGAAACTATAAAGGCAATTGCAATTTCAAGTGGTAACTTACCTCAATTTCCTGAAAGCGGACTTTGTACAAATGGTTCTAATCTACCCTTGCCAATTTTGATAACTCACGGAACAAGTGACCCTGCAATGCCTGCAAATGGTGGCTGTGTTGCAGATATTGGCGGTAATTGTAATCGAGGAAAAGTAATATCACAAACAGCAACTTTAAACTATTGGTTACAAAGAAATAATCTTCAAAGTGTAACCCCAACAATTTCCACTTTCGATGTAAATACATCGGACGCAGGAAATGTTGAGAAAAGAGTTTACAATGGACCAAAACCTTTAGTTTATTTCGTATTAAATAACGCAGGTCATGCTGTTCCAAGCAAGACGGTATATAGTAATTCCTCTCCTGCAAGTGGAGTTCAAAATCGAGACATTGAATATGCGGAGGAAGTTTGGAATTTCTTCAAAGGATTTCAATAAAAACAGCACACAACAAAAGTATTTGCAAAAGCAGGGCTGGACAATATAACACCAACTATGTGCAAGCATCAGCAGCGGTTCAGGCTCGACGTTCAATGTTCAGCTTTAGTTCTTAACTTCAACAACATATTTTGAAATGGGCATTTGTACCGGGCTGGACAATCAATGAATTCCCTGCCTTCGCAAATACACGAACGTTGTACGCCATTTTTAAACGCCCCTAATCATTACTTGGGTAATTAAACCTTGAAATTGGAACAATAATATGGACACTAGATTTAACTGTTATATTGCTTTTGCTACTTAAAGTATTTTGACAACTGAATTAAAGGGAAGCAAAAAAAGTGGCCATTTCTAATTTATTCATGTAGTTCAAAAGTTGAAGCCCATTTTGAGATTTCAAACTCAACAAATCAAAAAATAAGAAACTATAAAATATAACCAGATAAAATGAAACTAAATTTTTCAAAAATCAGCGGCTCAATCCTGCTAGCGTTATTCATTTCGCTACTCAATATACGAAACGCCCATGGTCAAGCCATAAACGACAGCTGTGGACCGGCAAATATTCACAACCCTCAGGTAAACTACTGGCAGGTGAGGGACATCGATGGAAATAATTATAAAGCCGTTGTGATCGGCGAGCAGGTTTGGTTTGCGGAGAACCTGAAAGTCACCCGATTTCAAAATGGAGATCCCATTCCTAATGTGAGCGATTCAGCTACTTGGGCGGGGTTGACAGGACCAGCCATGTGTTCATATAAAAACGATAACACGTTTGATTGCCCCCGTGGAAAATTGTACAATTTCTTTACGGCAGCCGATACACGAAACCCCTGCCCTGCCGGATGGCGTGTTCCCTCCCAAACAGACCTTTACAAACTCATCTTCCACCTGGATCCGAATGCGAACCCGCAACAACCCGGCAATACGCCCAACATAGCCGGTGGCGCTTTGAAAAGCACGGGCTTGACGTTATGGCGCTCGCCCAATGCCAACGCTACGAACAGCACCGGATTTTCGGCTATCCCCAACGGGGGCAGAAACAATGTGGGTGCCTTTTCTATCAGTAGTGATGCGGCGGCGAGTTATTGGTTGTCCACACAAGTGGGGCCTGGTATGGGTCGCTTTATGGAAATCGCATTCAGCCAGGGCCAAGTCGTTCGAAATGCATATTTCTCCAGATATGGTGCCTGCATACGGTGCGTGGCCGACAAGAGCGTACTGAACCTAAACACAGGCACCGAATTAATTATTTATCCCAATCCGAACCCGGGGGCATTCAAAGTTAGATTGCCTCAAGGCTTTTCAACCGGTACAAATGCCGTTTCAATTTTCGACAGCAAAGGCGCAAAAGTGTATGCGCAAACAAAATCATTTGTCAACCTAGAAGCCAGTTTCGATCTGAGAAAGCTTGCCTCGGGTGTGTATTTCATCACCATCTGGAACAGCAGCGGAAAAGAAAGCAAGAGTGGAAAGGTATTAGTGATCAGATAACTATCACTATTTTAATTATTCAGTAAATAGAAGTTACACGGCTCTTTAAAACATCTGAGGGCACTCATAAAAAATCTCTGAAGAACTGCCACACTTCCACAATTCCAAAAGACAATCTATAATTTAGTACGAAATGACAGTTTATCAATTTGTTGTTTTAGGCAAGTAAATATTTCAAATAAAGACCCAAAGACAAAACGCTATACATTTTGGGTTTTTAGAATTGGCATTGCAAATCCGACAGAATACATTATGCAGTTATTTAATAATGACGCAAAACACGAAACGACATTAAAAGATTTTTTAGAAAATTCTATCATGACTTACTTTAATAAAGGTTCATTGATAATTTGACAAAACGCCGTGCAACAAGGGTTTGGCGTTATGTCGGCGGACTGAAACGCAATCTTCAACTTTGGTACAGCTGGCATCTGTGGTTCGAAGCTTGACGGATATCGCCGAACAACAAAATCTTAACTTCAACCAATTAACTTTACCAAACTTTCGTAACGGGCTGACAGTTTTTCAAATTCCGCCACAATCGCCAAGCCCCGAACGTTGCAAGTAATTTTATTGGACTCTTCAAATTTCATAAATCTTAAAAATTTAAATGATAATAGGCAATTTCAATTATTCAAAAAACTTAACTGCTGTTTTAGGACAAGTTCTAAAACCTCTTGGTTATAAGAAAAAGGGAAACAGATTTACTTTAATTCAGAGCTATTTAACGTTTTCAATTAACTTTCAAAGATCTAGTTGGAACAGTCTTACAGACAGACCAAAAGAATTTTCTGTTGATTTAGAAATAGAATCATTTGACAAAGGAATTAATATTTCTTTTCCGTTAAATAGACTAACCAAAGTCCCGTTTCCATCTTATTATGGTCCTTTCTTTCTAGATAAAATAAGCTGGGAAGAGAAAACTGCTTTAATGAATAGTTTTACAGATATACAAATATTAGAAATTGACAGATATAGAAATTCCCTTAATTGGTATTATGATAGTGAAGAAAGTTTAATCCAAATATTAAATGAAGTAAAAGAACAATTAATAAAAGTTGCCTTACCGACAATCGACTTTGTAAATGATTATTTAAGAAAGAATCCAGACTCTAAAAATTTATATCGTATGATAAGAAAAAAGTCTGAAGAGTTTTATTTAATGCAATTAGAATTTACATCTCGTTACCCAACTGACTAAATAAGAAAGCAAACGAAAGAAAAACTACTTGCAACAAGGGTTTGGCGTTATGTCGGCGGACTGAAACGCTTTCGTCAACTTTGGTACTGTCTTGTCCTGATATAGGTTGACTAAAAACCAACCAAAAATGGACATCAAACAACAGTGTATTACAGAGTATTTAACCCAGGGAACAGGTTATCGCCAATTGGCAGCCAAGTATGGAGTGAGCCGAACTACGATCAACAAATGGGTC
>CALRVE020000081.1:0-7301 GCA_943371535.1 Asaia bogorensis
TGGCTTCTATCGCCTCTTACCAATACTCTTGTTCCTCTATGTTGTGCCCAACTTGCATCGCTTGTTGAAGTGAAAGTTGTCCATGCATTGGCTACATTGTCATACCAAAAACTTGATGCTGCATTGGTAAGTGTTGCATCAAAGCCTGCTCCAGAGCCTGTTACAAAAATATCATCTACTAAACTGCTCATTGCTTGAGCTGCGGTAAATGGATGACCTAAGAATCTAAATGCTCTTCTGCCGCCTGGGATAAAGGTTTCGGTAGTTACATTGCCTGAAATATATGAACCTGTACCAGCAGCTATACGTGCAGTGCCTGAGGCTGTTGATTTTAATACTAAGTTTCCGCCTGTAGCTAAAGCACCTGAAGTTGGTGTGTATACACCAGAAACATTTAATTTACCAACACCAGTTAATTCTGCACCAGCTACATTATCTAAATTTAAATTATTGGTAGCAATATCCCCTGCTAAAGCAACTGTTTGCAAGGTTGATCCAGTTAAACCCAATGTACTCCCTGTTGTTGTAGTTATGCCACCATTGTTGGTAATATTGCCGGTAACATTTAATGTTTGGCCATTTAAGTTAACCGATGCTCCAGATGCAATAGTAATATTTCTACAAGTACTTGTTGCTGTTAATGCAGGGTTATTAGCCGATGCACTAATTACTACATCTGAAGTAGAAGTTGGTACAACATTACCACACCAGTTTGCAGGATTGCTCCAATCTGTATTCACTCCTAACCAATTGCCTGGCTCTACTGTTGCTGTTACAGCAGTACGAGGACTTTCGCAAAGTGTTGAAATATTCCAATTATACATAAAATAGTAAGAAGATGTTGTTGTAACTGAACCCGTAACAGTTGAGGTAAAGCCATTTACTTGACCAAACGTACCCAAATTTATTGGGTAAGATGTATTTGTATTATCTCTAATAAAATTTAAAGTCATTCCACTAGCACCCAACCTATATGTACCAGGTTCAATTGTCCAATTTAAATTGATTGTTGGTGAAGTGCCTGCAACCACAGCATTTGAACCTGTGGTAAATAATAGCGTTGTACCATCGCTATTATGTAAATTTATAGTGATTGCAGTACCATTTGATGAAAATACTTGAATACTGTTAAATGTAATTGATTTAGTGATTGTAAAGACTTGGGTATATGCATTTAAATTAGTGCCTGTACTTGCTGGTTCTGGAGCTAATTTACTATAGTTGCCAGATTCTCCTGTTGCTGCCCCTGCACCTACATAATAGGTTTGTGTACAACTAATAGATGGTGTAGCAAAATTATTGCCCGTACCAAGTACAGTACCACCTGTAGCAGCATTATACCAACGTAAAGTACCTGTACCTGTTGCACTTAGATTAACTGAGCCAGTGCCAACTCTAGAGCCAGGGGTTGTTCCAGTAATAACTGCATCTAAAGTAGAAAAAGAACGAACTGTACAACCTACTGCATCACCCACCTCATTTTTAGCCACTACTTTCCAATAATAGGTAGTATTGGGTAGTAAACCTGTTGTGTCGTATTTAAATCCACTAACATTGGTAACCAAAGGTGGAGTATTGGTTGTACCAAAATATACATCGTAACCAAGCGTTACTAAACCGCCCGTATTTGCTGCACCCCAAGTTAATGATACAGTACTATAATTACAAATTTCAACTGCAACATCTGCAGGGCCATTTAAAGTAACACAATCTGGTGCAAGTGGAGCAATGTAGGTAAAGTCACCTTCATCGGCCCCTAAATCGGGTTTTACACCTCCTCCATTTACTTGACCACCTAAAGGATAACCAGCTCTAGCATTATTTTCAAAATCTACAGTTAATCCTCCAATAATTTGCCCACTGCTTTCAACCAAAGTTGGCGTAGCGGCAACGGGTCTAATAATACCATTGGTAATAGTAGCAAAAGCTACATTTTCGGTAACAGAAACAGCTTCTGCATTGGTTATTTCAGTAACTGCTTTATAGTTATTTATTGTTTCGGCACCAGCAGTACCATTATAATAAATTAAATTTTTTGCTCCTGGAGTACCAGCATAGTATAAATTATTATTTGAATTATCGTCTATATTATCGGTAGAGGCTGTTTTCCAAAATGCAGCAGCTCTTGTACCAGTTGTAACATCTGAATTATTAATGAAAATATTGTTACGAATATCTAATATAGGTGTAGTAGAAGCATTGTGCAATGCTGCACTAGTATAACCAGCTACTGTACCAACATCACTTAACAAAACAGTGTTGTAATAAATTTTAACCAATCCACTAGAAGAACCACCAGAAACAGAAATACCTCTTGTACCTCCTGTTGTAGTGGTTGATGCAGGTGCAGTAATACTACTCACCATGTTGTTGTATATATTGTACACTAACCCAACTGCTACATCAATACCTGCAGCAGTTGTTGTACTTGTACCGCTAGAAGAAATATTGTACACTTTATTGCCACTAATAGTAGATTCTATACCTGTTCCACTCAAAAAAATACCTCTAATGTTACTAGTATTTGTAGAAGTAGAAAGGTCGTAAACTTCATTGTTTACAATAGTAGGTTTAGCCAAAGTAATATGAATACCAGAAACTGTACCACCCCCAGAAATATTATGAATTTTATTATTCTCTATTTCTCCGGTATTGAGCACTGTTGTTTGCATAGTAATACCATAAACCAAAGAGGTACCACCTGCTGCAAGATTCACAATCTCGGTATTTTTAACTTTCAAATTAGTTTGATGAGTTGCAATAACACCATACATGGATCCTGTTACAGTTGCATTTCCAAGATTTTGTATAATACTATTTCCTCCAGATTCGGTATTAATTTCATTATTATCGTCTAAGAAGGCTGTACTAGCCCCAGTAATTCTATACCCTTCAAAAGAACCATTTATATTCATGTTTAAGAACTTATTATTACTATTTGTTCCACTAATAGCAGTTGGAGAAGGCGATGCTTGTAAATAAACCCCCTTAGAAGCAGCATTTCCAGCATCTAAAGATATAGTACCATTCTTAAAAGTATTGTAATGAGAACCCTTAGTAATTGAACTGTTGGTAATATGTACCCCATACTCTACCCAAGTATTAGCATCTGTACCTGTTTGTTCTAAGTCGATACCATTAAATGTGTAATAACTTACCCCAGTTAATTTTATAATGGCTTCAGTTGTTGCCGCTGTACCCAATAATTGAATTTTCGGATTAGCACCAACACCAGTTTTTTGGAAAGTAATGGTTGCAGTGTCTGCACCACTAGAGGTTAAATTCAAAGATGCAGTTTCTACAAAAACCTGACCAGCTGTAACATTAAAAACTACATGATCTAGTGCACCTTTACAACTTATATCAGTAACAGCATCAGCAAATGAAATATAATCTCCAGCACCGGTATTATCAATTATAAATGTTCCAGCTAAAGGAACTACAGTTGTTTGTACTGCACCACTGTTAATACTTAAACCACTGGCAATACAAGTAACAACACAACGATACCAAGTTACTTTATTGGTACTAGTAGTTAAGGTACTATTAGTAGCAGAAAGAATATCGGTAAATCCAGCAACTGCACTTGTGGTAGATGATTGCCATTGATAAGCAATACCAATACCATAAGCAAAACTTAATTGTACTGTAAAGTTTTGATTGTTACAAGTAGGTGCAACAACAAAGCTTGCATTACTAGCATCTGGAGTACCAGCACAACCACCAACAGCGGTGCCTTCTAGTTCCCATGCACCTAAATCTGGTGCAGAACCTGTACCTGCATATCCAGGATTTCCTTGACGAATGGTTCCTCCAAAATCAGTTGTAACCCCAGTTACATTTAAACCAGCACTTTCAATTACACTTGGTGTTACAATATTGTATTTTAAAAAGTTGGCATTAGACCCAGTAGTAGATTGAAATGATACATCTTCGGTATAAGAATTTGCATCGGCTGGAGCAATTGTACCTGCTGTAAATACACCCGTTTTATAGGCATCTAAATCTTCGGCAGAAGATGTTCCATCGTAATAAATTAAATTATTTACACCGGGTGTTCCTGCATAAAATAAATTTTTATCGGATGCTGTATTAAAATTAGCCAATGTACTTGCAACACCTGAACTTCTACGATAAGCTACTGTAAACCCAGCACTACTACCAATAGAAGATTTGTTTATGAAAATATTACTCTTCATAGTTAAGTTGGCCGTTGTGGCAGTAGTACTTGTGGTTATAAATAACGCAGCCGAGCTAAAATTTGCACCACTGCTAGCTGCAGTTAAATACACAGTGTTGAACGATAAATTAATATTTGAACTTGTTGTTGTTGCTGTTATATTAATACCTCTAACCAATGCAGCCTCAGTGGTGTAACTTGCATTAGGTGCATTAATATCGGCAATTAAATTATTATGAATATTAGCTGTACCAGTAGTACCTAAAGTACTTAAAATGATTCCTGATACTGTTGGTGCACCTGCTGATGTACTACTCACTGCATATATTTTGTTTGCTGCAATAGTAGGTGAACTACTAGCAGAAACTAAACCAGCAACTGCAGTACCTGCACCCGAAACATTGTAAATGGTGTTATTAAGCATTTGCCTAATTCCAGCAGTAGTGACTGCATAAATACCATAAGTGGTACCTGTACCACTATGTGCTATATTATACACCTCATTGTTATTAAACGTTTCGTTTGTAGGAGACGATCCATTATAAATACCATATAATGCACCTGTACCTGTTGTTTTTAAACAACTTAAATTGAATACAGTATTTGAATCGCAACGAATGGTACCTGTTGTTGTTTGAATACCATACATAATAGAACTAGTTCCAGTACCATCAATAGATAAGTTAGAAACAATATTTTTAGATACATTTTGGGTTAACCCACTTAAACTGGCATTGTTATAAATACCAATTGTTGTAGCCCCTGTAGTACCAAAACGTTGAATATTATTTATTAAATTTTCACGTATATAATGAACGGTAGCAGCATTAGAACCAGAGAGTAGAATACCATACACCACGCCACTACCTGCAAGAGCATTTGTGCTATGTGTGTAGTTTTGAATAGTATCGTTGGTTACATATAAAAAAGCTGGTGCTGAACTATTAAAAATGCCGTTGAAAGTACCGCTTGTTGCCGTTAAATAATCACCAGTTATTTTATTATTGCTAATTACAACTGTATTATTGTTTAAAGGAGTACCACCAGCTGCATTTTCTATACCTGTTACATTAACTGTTGTACCACCACCTTTTATGGTGATGTTATTATAATTACAAGTTAAGCTAGCACTTGTTGCTGTATTAGTAAATATGCCTTTTAATATGCCTGTATGATTTACTCCACTTCCGTTATTGTTATTAATTGTATTATAAGATGCATTTAAACTCCACTGATTAATGGTTGAAATACCTGCAGATGCAGTAGTAGCACCACCACCAAAATTAAGAATAGTATTACCAGTTGCATAAGCTGTTCCTCCAATATCATTATTGGTATCGCCAAGTGTAAATGGAGTGCTTGCAGCAAAACCAGTAATACTTACACCAGTGTTGCAATTTTGAATAGTATTGCCATAAAATTTATTCAATGAATTTGAACCATCTGTAGTGGTTGTAGTAATAGAGGTAGTTGCTGTTGTAGCTGTTGAATTAAAAACACCTATTGCAGTAGAACCAACATAACCAACTGTTGATGTCCAAGCTACACCTTGTACACGATTTAGGGTGATACTACAATTTTTAATGGTATTATTTTGAGCACCATTTGTTCCACTAGTTTTAAACAAACCATAGCCGTATTCCATTACTGTGGTAGCAGTGGTATTTAAGGCAGATTCTTGCAAGTCAATTCCATCAATAGTAACATAATCTGTACCTGCTAAAGCAAACATACCATCGGGTGTTGCAGCTGCTGGCGTTGCAGCAGTACCAACGTAAGAAGTTAGTCTTGGGTTAGCACCAACCCCGGTTCTTTGAATGGTAATTGCGTTGGCTAAAGTACCAGAAATAGTTAGCGTTATACGAGCAGTTAATGTTTCTGTATGATTGGCATCCACATTTACAATAACAGGTGCAGAAAGTGCACCACCACCATTTAAAGCAGTTATTGCAGCAGCAACAGTAGGATAAGATCCAGCAGCACTTGTGCCACCTGTTATATTTACTTGTGATTGTGCAATAAAAGAGAAAATGATCAATAGAAGGGTAAGGAGTAAATTCCTTTTCATAAAAAAATATTTTGGTTTATTAAGCAAATGATTTGCTAAATATAGCCAAACAATTAAGAAATCATTAACAATTTAAAAAGGAATGTCTTATTTAATAAAGTATGAGATAAAAAATCCCTGATAATCAGCGATTTTTTTGTTAATTATTTTTCGAGTTGAATTAAATTTAGCCGTTGATTTCTATGACATAAAAAAACATTGTTCCTACAATTTTAAGCTGCTTTATTCACATAAATTCTATCATTATTAACACAAGCTAATACTCTTGCTAATAGTTTGTTTCTAACAGCATTTAATACACTCATTTTGTTTTTTCCTTCTGCACATTTTCGTTCATAATATCTCTTAATATCTTCATCTAATTTAATTGCTGTAAGAGATGCCATATGCAAATTGCTTTTTAGTTTTTTATTTGCCATAAAATGAACTTTTGTCTTACCTCTTATACTACTTCCAGAGGAATATTCAAAAGGTGCAACACCACAGTAACAGGCTAATTTTCTTACATCATTCATTTTGGTAAACCCATTAGTATGCACCATTAAATTTATAGCAGTTACAAACCCAATTCCAACTACAGAAATAGCATTATTATATTTCTTTGTAAGTGTTGTATCTTCTTCGATTATTTTCAATATTTGTTTTTCAATATCTTTCAAATCTGCCTCTAAAGCTGCTATTGATTTTTTTATAGTTTTGGTTAACATTTTTGCCATTGCTGTATTGCCCACATCTTCAAACTCTTTAATAGGAACAACTAATTTTTTTTGAGTTTCTACTATTCGTTCTCTCAATGTTGCCAAATGTTTAACCTTGTCTAATGCACTGCTGATAGGCTTCCACAAGCGTAAACGTTCTAAATTTTTACTGGCATAAGTTGCAATTCGTAAAGAGTCCACCTTGTCGTTTTTGCCTCTTGTCAATGCTGTTGCTTTTTTAATTTGAGCAGCGTGTTCTATCCAGGTATCAATTTCATTGGCAACCAAAAACTGGGTAAGCATAAAGCAATATAAGCCTGTTGCTTCCATACAAAATAAAGTATCAGCAGGCTTT
>CALRVE020000082.1:0-7043 GCA_943371535.1 Asaia bogorensis
CACAGCGTAATACTAAAACTGGGTTTTCATTGTCGTCCACACTTTCGCCCAATTCGTCTAAACCATGATCAATTAATTCCAATTCTAAATCGTCCATATTCAAACCCTCAGGTTTCAATTTAAATACACCCATTTTTTTAAACTGAAAACTTACACTTCCACTATTACCCAACGCACCATTGCCTTTATTAAAAGCAGCTTTTACATTAGCTACTGTTCTTACATGATTATCGGTAGCAGTTTCAACCAATAAAGCCACACCGTGAGGAGCATAACCTTCATACAAAATCTCATCGTAATTGGTAGTGTCTTTACCCATTGCCCTTTTAATAGCAGCCTCTACACGATCTTTTGGCATACCCACACTTCTTGCATTTTGAAAACAGCGTCTCAATGCAGGGTTAGTAGCAATATCTGGTCCACCTGCTTTTACTGCTATAATAATTTCTTTTCCAATACGTGTAAACTGTTTGGCCATTCTATCCCAACGGGCAAACATGGTTGCTTTTCTTACTTCAAAAATCCTTCCCATAGTCTATTTATTATTTGAAATTTGAGATTGGTTATTAGGTAACCAGCTTTTGTATTTCATGGCATCAACTGTTGCGTCGCACACTTGTACATTCTGAACAATATTCAGCAAAGCGGCTGCAAAAATAACTGTTCAATATCAATAAAAAATTTTCTTTGCAATATTATATATGATACTTAAAACAAGTATGCCACACCTTTAACGATGTGGCATACTATGCTCATTACTTAAAATAATACTTCTTATAGTTTTTGTTCTTTTCTAAGTTTACTATTGTTTTTGCTATATATAAAGTAAATTAATACCCCTAAAACCAACCAAGCACCTGATAATTGTATAGCATGTATATTTAATTGCGACATTAAAAATATATTGATACAAATACCTAAAACAGCAATTAATGGTAAAGCAGGCACTTTAAAATTTCTTGGCAATGTTGGTTCTTTCACTCTCAATAACCAAACAGCAGCACAAACCATAGTAAAGGCAAACAAAGTTCCAAAACTAGTCATATCTGCTAAGGTTGCAATTGGAGTAAAACCTGCTACCAATGCAACAATAACACCAATTAAAATATTGCTTTTATAAGGCGTTTTATTTTTAGGATGTAAATCACTAAATAATTTAGGGATTAAGCCATCTTTACTCATACCCATAAAAATTCTTGATTGTCCTAACATCATTACCATCATTACAGAAATCAATCCAACAGTAGCAGCAATGGTAATAATAAATACAGCCCAAGGCATACCAGCTAAATCAAATGCAGCTGCAACAGGAGCTTTAATCGCATCTGGATATTTACCCAATGGATTGAAATCGGTATAACTCATCATGCCAGTCAATACTAAAGAAACAAGAATGTATAAAACAGTACAAACTAGTAAAGACATAATAATTGCAAACGGAACATCTTTCTTTGGGTTAATGGCTTCACCAGCTTGTGTAGAAACTGCATCAAAACCAACATATGCAAAAAATATGGCAGCAGCACCCGATATAACTCCACCCCAACCATAAGCAGGGTGAGTTTCGCCATTATTTACCACTTGTGCAACATCTGGTACAAATGGAGTCCAATTTTCAATATTTACATAAAAAGCTCCCACAACTATTACAAATAAAACAGCAGCAACTTTTAGTATTACAATTAAGTTGTTGGCTTTTGCAGCTTCTTTAGTACCTTTTACCAATAATGCTGTAATTAGTAATACAATAATGGTGGCTGGCAAATTCATTGAAAAGCCAGTGCCTGTATAACTTCCTGGGTCTTGGGTTAAATAAGCTGGAAGTTCTAAATGAAATAAATGTAGTAATTTATTAAAGTAACCACTCCAACTTACAGCAACAGTCATAGAACCCATTGCATATTCTAATATTAGCCCCCAGCCAATAATCCAGGCAAAAATTTCACCAATTGTGCCGTATGCATAAGCATAAGCAGAACCTTCAACAGGAATCATACTGGCAAACTCAGAATAACAAAGAGCTGCAAATACGCAAGCAATACCTGCAATGATAAATGATAAAGCAAGTGCCGGACCAGCATGAAAGTAAGCTCCAGTTCCTGTTAAAACGAAAATTCCACCACCAATAATGGCTCCAATACCTATGGCAGTTAAACTCCATTTGCCAAGCACTCGTTTCATTTCACTTTTCTTCATGTCATCCTCAAATGCACTAAGAGGTTTTTTCAAGAATAAACTCATAATCGTTTTGGTTAAGTTTTTAATTTGAAGCCGAAAAATAATGATTAAATCATTTCACCCGAACAAAAGTTTTACAAATGGGTGTAAACTAACATTGTAATGTACATAATTACTATATTGCCAAACTAAATAAAATTGCTTCTATGGCTATATCAACTGATGCACCTAAAAAGAAATCTAATTTAACTGTGTGGATTTTAGTGGCCATGGCTTTAGGTATTATGGTAGGCTATATTGTACACAACAATACATCTGCTACTTTTAATAAAAGTTTTTCTACCAACATCAAACTACTCAGCACCATTTTTATTAGGCTAGTACAAATGATTATTGCACCATTGGTATTTACAACCTTGGTGGTTGGTATAGCAAAACTGGGCGATTTGAAAACTGTTGGTAGGGTAGGCGGTAAAGCCATTTTATGGTTTGTTACAGCTTCGCTGGTTTCTTTACTCATTGGGTTGGTATTGGTTAACTTTTTTAAACCAGGGCAATACATCAACTTATCTCAACAAGATACCGATGGATTAAAAGATTTAATGACCAAAAAAACTGCTTTCTCTTTACAAAATTTTATAGAACATGTAATACCTAAAAGCTTTGTTGAAGCAATGGCTACCAACGAAATTTTACAATTAGTGGTCTTCTCTATTTTCTTTGGTGTTGCAGCAGCTTCAATTGGCGATTATGCAAAACCTTTAATTAGAGCATTAGAAGTTGCATCTCATATAATTTTAAAAATTGTAAACTATGTTATGGGCTTTGCACCTTTGGGCGTTTTTGGTGCAATTGCTGCTGTGGTTGCTGCAAAAGGTTTGGGTATTTTTGAATTTTATATTAAATACTTTTCTTTCTTTTTAATAGGTATTGCTGTACTATGGATTATACTTTTAACAGTTGGATTTATTATTTTAAAAGGACGATTGAAAGAGCTATTAAAACGAATTAGCAACCCATTATTAATTGCTTTTAGCACCACGAGTAGCGAAGCCGTTTTTCCAAAATTAACCGAAGAATTAGAACGCTTTGGTTGTAAAGATAGAATAGTAGCTTTTGTATTGCCTCTAGGTTATTCTTTTAACTTAGATGGAAGCATGATGTATATGACTTTTGCTAGCTTAGCCATTGCACAGGCTTATGGTATTCATTTAGACATTACTACCCAGTTAACCATGTTACTAGTTTTAATGCTTACTAGTAAAGGAATTGCAGGCGTACCAAGAGCAAGCTTAGTAGTTGTTTTGGCTACTTGTGCTATGTTTAATATACCACCAGAAGGGGTAGCATTAATTTTACCTATCGACCATTTTTGCGATATGTTTAGAACCGCTACTAACGTTGTTGGTAATGCATTAGCAACAAGTGTAGTAAGTAAATGGGAGGGGGAATTGGGAAATTCAACTACTGCTGTATCATAATTTTTTAGACTAAAAAAAAGAATAATGTTTTTATTAGATGCATTTCATTGGAGTCAGTTATTGCAACCACAATTTTATATTGAGCATGGTGGTTTATGGTTGTTGTTATTTGTAGTGTTTGCCGAAACCGGCTTGTTTGTTGGCTTCTTTTTGCCAGGCGATAGTTTATTATTTGTTGCTGGTATTTATAGTGCCGATTTAGTAACCAATACTTTTCCTTTTATTGGTAACGAGTATATGCAATTGTTAGTGTTATGTGGTTTAATATCGGCAGCAGGTATTGCAGGAAATGCAATTGGGTATTGGTTTGGCAGAAAAGTAGGCCCTGCTATGTATAGTTGGAAAGATAATTTATTATTTAAAAAGCATTACCTAGAACAAGCACATGATTTTTACGAAAAACATGGCGGTGGTGCAATTGTTATTGCACGTTTCATTCCAATCATCAGAACATTTGCACCCATTGTTGCAGGTATTGTTGAAATGGATAAAAAGAAATTTACCTACTACAATATTGTTGGTTGTATAGCTTGGGTTTTTAGTATGTTAGTTGGTGGACATTTTTTACAAAAATGGATTTTATCTCAATTCGGATTCGACTTAAAAAGTCATTTAGAAGTGATTGTACTTGGAATAGTTTTCATAACCACTGCACCCGTAATAATTAAGTTGGTAACTGGCAGAAAAGGAAAAATAAAAGAAGTAAAAAGGTAAAAACTAAAGGGTTAAAAACTAAAAGGTTAAAATTTAAAGGGTTAAAAACTAAAAACTAAAAATTCAAAAACTAAAAAGGTTAAAAACTAAAAGGTTAAAAACTAAAGGGTTAAAACTAAAGGGTTAAAAACTAAAATTCATTATTACTAACCTACAACTCATAACCTCCAACCCATAACTTATAACTTATAACCTATAACTCATAACTCATAACCCCTTACTCCTCATGCAAAAAAAAGAATACGGTGTTTTTTCATTGCCTGTAATAGTTGGAGCATTAGGTTTCTTTGTAGATATATATGATTTATTGTTGTTTAGCATTGTAAGAAAATCTAGCCTTGCCGAATTAGGAGTTGACGCAAGTGTGATGAAAGAATTTGGCGAAAGCATCATCAGTTGGCAAATGATTGGTCTAGTAATTGGTGGAATTTTGTGGGGCATTTTAGGAGATAAAAAAGGAAGAAAAAGTGTACTTTTTGGTTCAATACTATTGTATTCATTGGCTACTATTGCCAATGGATTTGTTCAAACAGTAGACCAATATACTTGGCTACGTTTTATTGCAGGATTAGGATTAGCAGGAGAGTTGGGTGCAAGCATTACATTAACCAGTGAATTATTACCTAAAGAAAAACGTGGCATTGCTGCAACAATCATTGCAACAAGTGGTGTAATGGGTACTATTACTGCCTATTTTGTTCATGATTGGAGTGGTAACAATTGGCGATTATGTTATTTTATTGGTGGAGGAATGGGTATTGCTTTGTTATTTTTACGAGCTGGTTTTTTAGAAAGTGGTCTTTATGATACTGCTAAAAACAAAGCGGTACAAATGGGTAATTTTTTAATGTTACTCAATACCAAAGAAAGATTTTTAAGATACCTCAAAGCCATTTTAATTGGATTACCAGTTTGGTATGTAATTGGCGTATTAATTAGTTTTAGTGATGAGTTTGCTCAACGTTTTGGTATTGAAAACTTTGATCAGCCTAAGGCTTTAATGTTGCAATATGCAGCTTTGGCTTTTGGAGATATGGGAGCTGGATTGCTTAGTAATTACATTAAAAGTCGTAAAAAAACCTTACTCATTTATTATGCAATTTTGTTTGTATTTATAGTATTATTTTTTGTACTTAAAGGTGGTGGTTCGGCTACCAATATGTATTTACTGTGTATGGGTTTAGGCTTTGGTTCAGGTATTTCTGTTTTATACATTACCATGAGTGCCGAGCAATTTGGTACCAATTTAAGAGCAACAGCCGCTATATCGATACCTAATTTAGTAAGAGGTTTTTTGCCACTCATTATACTACTATTTAAATTTTTACGTGGAGAAAATATGTTGAATGATTATGTTACTGCTGCATGGATTACAGGATTAATAGTACTCATTGTTGGATTTATTGCAGTACTCAATACCAAAGAAACATTTGCAAAAGACCTAGACTTCGTGGAGGAATAATTTCTACTATTTAAAATAAATTAAAAACTTCTTTATTCTTGTTGATAATTTTAAAAATGGGTTTATATTTCCATTTTAAAATACTGATTGCCCCAAAACTAATTGCCATGCAAAAAAAAGAATTTGGAATTTTTTCTATACCTGTATTAGTTGCTGCCTTAGGTTACTTTGTTGATATATACGATTTGTTGCTTTTTACCATTGTAAGAGAACCAAGTCTTGCTGGTATTGGAATTCAACTTTCAGATAAAGCAGCAATGTTGGCTGCTAGTGCTAAAATTATCAATTGGCAAATGATAGGTTTATTGATTGGTGGAATAGTTTGGGGAACATTAGGCGATAAAAAAGGCCGATTAAGTGTATTGTTTGGTTCTATAGCCATGTATTCAATTGCTAATTTTTTAACTGGTTATGTACAAACCGTGAATCAATACGCTTGGGCAAGATTTGTTGCAGGGATTGGATTAGCAGGAGAATTGGGTGCTGGCATTACTTTAGTAAGTGAATTATTACCCAAAAGTAAAAGAGGCATTGGTACATCTTTAGTTGCTGGCGTTGGTTTATTTGGTGCTGTATTTGCCTACTATACATTTCAGTTCACCAATGAAGATTGGCGTTTATGTTATAAAATTGGCGGAGGCTTAGGCGTTGGATTATTGTTATTAAGAGTAAGTGTTGCAGAGAGTGGTATGTTTAAAAATACCAAAGAACAAGCTGGTGTTGTAAGAGGAAATTTTTTAATGTTTTTCAACAATAAAAAAAGATTTAAGAAATATTTTTTAGCTATTTTAATTGGCTTACCAACTTGGTATGTAATTGGGATTTTAGTAAACTACAGTAATCGTTTTGCAACTGAATTTTATGGACAAAATTTAATTGCTAGTGGTCGTGCAATTATGTTTGCATATTTAGGAATTGCCATTGGCGATATTTTAATAGGATTACTAAGTCAATATTTTAGAAGCCGTAAAAAAGCATTGTTATCATTTTATTTACTTTGCTTGGTAGGTTTAATTTTATTCTTCAGTGGTTATAATAATACAGATGCAAGAATGTATGCTATTTGTGGCTTCTTAGGCTTTAGCACTGGCTTTTGGGCAATTTTTGTAACCATGGGAGCCGAGCAGTTTGGCACCAATTTAAGAGCCACCGCTGCAACAACTATACCTAATGTTGTAAGAGGTGCATTGCCATTAATTAACTTGATG
>CALRVE020000083.1:0-7011 GCA_943371535.1 Asaia bogorensis
AGAGAATTTTTTACTTAAGTAAGCAAAAATTCTATGCCCTTGACTAAAATCTGAAATACTTCTATTCATATTATTTCTACCATTAACAGACTCCATAAATCTCCATTGAGAAAAGTTTACTGAACTTGTTCCTTCATTCATAATTAAAGAGTTACCAAATGCATAGTTTACATCAAAAGTAAAACCAGTATTGGTACGCTTGGTTAAGCTAGCAACAAAGTTGTATGCCATACCTCTTTCTTTAGTTGAAGGAGTATTGGTTAATAATATTACATCAGTATATGGATTTCCACCAGGAATATTTACTCTATTACCTAAACTTCCACCAGCAGGGTAAACTAAACGACTACCTACTCCAACTGAACGTCCTGTAGGTGCAGCAAGGTTTAAGTTTACATAATCAATCTCCTGAATATTCTTGGTTAAAGTAACTTCAAAAGTTGAGCTCCAACCATTGCCTAATTTTTTATCAGCAGCTAAAGAAGATCTCCAAACTGTTGGTAATTTTAAATCGGCAGAAGTTAAGTTCAATGAACCTTTAGGAGGTGTTGCAATACCTAACTGAGCAGCAGTCCATTGGTTTAATGGATCAGCACGGAAACCAGTAATCAACGGTAAAGAAGTACTATTTTGTGTAGCACTTACCGTAAAGCTAGCTTGGTTAATACCATTGTTGTTAAAAATACCACCAGGCCATACTAAAGGCATTCTACCTGCAAAAATTCCAGTTCCACCTCTTATTACTAAACCTTCTTCAGGTATTTTATAGGTAAATCCAATTCTTGGAGAAACTACAATTGGAATATTGGGTTTCAAACCACTTTGTGCACCTCTTAAATCGTATAATTGAGCCATTACCGGCAATGCAACATTGTTTGCATAAGGATCGGTTTGTGGGTTGCTCAACATTTTATAATAATCGGCTCTTAAACCAAAGTTTAAAGTTAATTTATCACTTGCTCTATATTCATCATTAATAAAACCAGTACCTCTACCAAATTTAAATAGTGCACCAGCTTTGGTATTGTCATCTTTTACATTATCAATTAAGCTATAACCCAATGTATATTGTAATGGGCGACCAGTTAGAAAAGCATTGATATTTGCAAATTCGTAGTTACCAAAAGTGTTTTGTATGAAGATGTTGGTAATATCATTTAATTCCCACTCAACACCTGCACTTAACTGATGTTTACCAGCATTTAAACGAGTAATATTTCTAATTAACCAGTTATTAGATTTTAACAAGTTTTGGGTTGAGCTATTTTCACTACCAAAAATAATTCTTGCTGAAGTATCCCTAATTGTTACCCTAGGAAAAATTGAGCCTAAGGGCTTTCTATCATCTTCAACTCCGGTAAATGAAATTAATAAGTTGTTGCTAATTGTTTTACTAACAACACTCTTTAATTCTAATGAAGCAGAGTTTTGCACACTTGGAAACAATTCCCCATTGTTGTAAAAGTTAATCGTATTAGAAGAACTACGTGCAGGGTTGTTACGAATTAACTCACTATAACGATAGCTAAAAGTTAATTTATGTTTTGCATTAATATTCCAGTCTAAACGAGTAGCAATACGAGTAGCTTCTCTTGTATCTGCATTATCAACAAAATCTCCTGGATCGTAGTTATAAGGTGCACCTCTTAGTGTTTGTGCAAAAGCATTAATTTGTGCAATAGTGCTTCCTCCTAAGTAAGTTGCAGTATTAAATGGCTGTGGTGCAGCATTCTTTTGTGTTTCGGCATTTACAAAGAAGAATAATTTGTTTTTAACAATTGGTCCGCCTAATGTAAAACCAGTTGTTTTATTGTTGAATTCAGCGAAACGAGTAGCAGCAGCTTTATCGCCATTAGGAGTTTTACCAGTTAATTGTTCATTAGCAATAATGTGGTATAAACTTCCTTTGATTTTATTAGTACCTTGTTTAGTAATGGCATTAATACCACCACCAGTAAAGTTACCTAAAGATGCATCGTAAGGAGAAATAACTACTTGCATTTGATCAATAGCATCAATTGAAATTGGTGGTAAACCAGCTCTACCACCATTTGTTCCAGAAGCAGATAAACCAAATACATCGTTATTTACAGCACCATCTATGTAGAAAGCATTGAAACGATTGTTTTGACCTGCAATACTCACTCCACCTTCAGATGTAGTAATTCTTGCTTGAGGTACCGCTCTTAAGAAATCTTGTAAATTTCTACCAACAGTAGGTAAGTTGGTCATTTTTTCACGATCAATTAAGGTTTCTGTACCACCTTTTCCTGAAACTTCAGTTGTTTTTTTAGTAGCACTAACTTGTACATTACCTAAGTTGTTGGCTTTGTTAGACAAAGCAAAATCAATTTTAAATGATTCACCCAAACTCAAATAAATGTCTCCTTTTTTTTCATTGGCAAAATTTACAAACGATACTTCTACATTGTATGGTCCACCAGGGTTCATGTTACTTATGTCGAAACGACCACTAGTACGACTTTGAACACGATAAACTGTACCCGTAGGTTCGTGAGTAGCAGTTACAGTAGCACCTACTAAAGCTTCGCCTGTATTGGTTTTTACAGTACCACTTAAACTACTGGTAGTGTTTTGGGCTAAAGCAAAAGCTGGCAGTAACAAAACTGCAAGAACGAATTGCATTAATTTTTTACTAAGCATAATGTTAAATTTTTTCAGTTGCAAAGAAATAGAATATTCTTATCCCAATTACAACAATGTGTTAACAAATCTTCACTTTCTTGTTTTGTGTATAAACTGTGTATTAAAAAACTGTTTTAATGCAGTATTCTTTTTTACGAACAAAGAAATGTTTGTATAACAAACGCTTGTTTACATGATTTGACTTGTACATTTGCCAACTAAATTATTTGCATGTTACATAGTATTCAAGAAGCTATTGAAGATATTCAGTTGGGTAAAATGGTAATTGTGGTTGATGATGAGGATAGAGAAAACGAAGGCGACTTTATTGTTGCAGCCCGATTTGCAAACCCTGAAGTGATTAACTTCATGAGTAAAGTAGGAAGAGGCTTAATTTGTGTGGCACTTACAGAAGAAAGATGTGAGGAACTAGATTTACAACCCATGGTTGCATCTAACACCTCTCTACATGAAACTGCTTTTACCATTTCTGTTGATTTAATTAGAGAAGACACATCAACCGGAATTTCAGCTCAAGATCGTTCAAAAACCATTCTAGCTCTTATAGATAAGAATACCAAGCCAAGTGAATTGGGAAAACCGGGTCATATTTTTCCTCTTAAAGCAAAGCAAGGTGGTGTTTTGAGAAGAACAGGCCATACAGAAGCAACAGTAGATTTGGCAAGATTGGCTGGTTTAGAACCCGCTGGTGTGTTGGTGGAAATAATGAATGAAGATGGCACAATGGCTAGATTACCACAACTAATTGATATTGCAGCAAAGTACCAGTTAAAGATTGTTTCAATAAAAGATTTAATTGAATACAGGCTGAAACAAGATAGTTTAATTGAAGAGATGGTAAGGGTTAATTTGCCAACTAAATTTGGCGATTTTACACTAGTGGCATTTAAAGAAAAATTATCGGGTGGAGAACATATTGCTTTAATAAAAGGTAGTTGGGAAAATAATGAACCTGTACTTACAAGAGTGCACAGTAGTTGTTTTACTGGAGATATTTTAGGAAGTTTTAGATGCGATTGTGGCGATCAATTGCAAAAAGCTATGCAAATGGTAAATGCAGTTGGCAAAGGGGTTATACTTTACATGAATCAAGAGGGTAGAGGTATAGGTTTGCTGAATAAATTAAGGGCTTATAAACTACAAGAAGAAGGGATGGATACTGTAGAAGCCAATCTACACTTAGGTTTTGGCATGGATGAAAGAGATTATGGTGTTGGTGCACAAATTTTAAGACAATTGAACGTCACCAAATTAAAATTACTGAGCAATAATCCTCGTAAACGTGCAGGGTTGGCTGGATATGGATTAGAAATTGTGGAAATTGTACCTATTGAAATTGCTCCTAATCAGTACAACGAAAAATATTTAACTACCAAGAGAGATAAATTAGGGCATGAAATTTTAGGTAGTTAATTCTTATTAATCATAATGAAAGTTGGTGGAGTAATTTTTTTAAATCTTCAACTGTATTTATTTCGGTTGGGGGTTTGTCTTTTCTCCATCTTGCAATTCTTGGAAACCTAAGTGCTACGCCACTTTTGTGCCTATTGCTTGCTGCTATACCTTCAAATGCAATTTCGAAAACCAATTCTGGCTTAACGGTTCTTACAGGTCCAAATTTTTCAATGGCATTCTTTTTTACAAAAGCATCAACTTCAATTAATTCTTTATCGGTTAAACCGCTATAAGCTTTGGTAAAGCTTACCAATTTATCGCCATCTTTTACTGCAAACGTGTAATCGGTGTATAAGTTACTCCTTCTTCCATGCCCTTTTTGTGCATAAATTAAAACTGCATCAATGGTGAGTGGGTCAATTTTCCATTTCCACCAATCACCCACTTTTCTACCAACTTGATAAGTAGATGATTTTTTTTTGAGCATGATGCCTTCGGCGAAATAATTTCTAGATTTTTTACGAAGTTTACTTAGTTCATGCCAATGAGTAAACGAAATAGTGGGAGAAATTTGCAATACAGCATTATTAGTTTGATGAACTATTTGTTCAAGTAAATTTCTTCTTTCTATTAATGGTAAATGTCTGCAATCTGTATGTTCAAATTCAACTATATCGTACACTAAAAAATGTATAGGTACTTCCGTCAACTGCTTTTTAGTAATTGTTTTTCTTCCAATTCTTGTTTGCATCAATGCAAAGGGCAGGGGTTGATTGTTTTTCATAGGAATAATTTCTCCATCTAATGCAACACCATTGGGCAATAAGTTTTGAAGAACAGTAAATTCAGGAAACTTATTGGTTATCAATTCTTCACCACGGCTCCATACAAATAATTCATTGTTGCGTTTAATAATTTGTCCACGAATTCCATCCCATTTCCATTCGGCTTGCCAATCAATTTCATTACCTAAATTGGCAAGTGTTTTGTCTAATGCATATGCTAAATAAAAAGGGTAGGGTTTAGAATAATCAATGGTTTTACTGTTCATTAAATCTTGCAATTTAATTTCGGCAGGATTCCAATTACCACTAATTTTATGAGCAACTTTACTCTCTTCTAACTGCAAGTTTTTTGCCAATGCATTAATCATTATTTTTTGTGAAACACCAATTCTAAAGCCGCCTGTAATTAGTTTATTGAATACAAATTTTTCTTGCTGTTGCATACTTTTCCAACATTCAATAATGAATGCTTTTTTTAATACATCCTCTTTTTTTTGAAGGCTCATCAGTTGCAAAATATATTCAGCTAAACTCCAATTGTTCAAACTTAATTTGTGTTCTTCTATATTTTCTGTTAATAAAGCTATTGTTTCGGCTAAATCGCCAACGGTATGATAACATTCTTCAAAAAGCCAATTGGATAAACCAGTTAATTCAATACACCATTCTTTTAATTGTGCAGTAGTTACTGTTCTTTTTGGTCGGCGACCAGAAAAAATGGCAATCACCCAAAGCTTATCTTGGTCTGTAGCATTCAAAAAATATTCTTGCAATGCTGTTAGTTTTTCATTGGTTTTTGTGGTTGTACCAATGTTGTATACCAATGCAGCAAAATGTTTAAATCCTGCTAGTGTATTGTTTGTATCATGAATGGGTGAGTTAGTTTGCATCGGTAGTTATTGTTTCTATGGATGTGTTGAGTGCTGTTTCTTCCTCAATACCATATTCTGTTTTTACTTCAGTAGCTTCAATACCTTGTTCATTTAAATAGCGACTTAGTACCGATTGAAATCCATGTGTTACAAAAACTCTTTCTGCAGAAGTTTGTTGAATGGCTGTTAATAAACCTTTCCAATCGGCATGATCACTTAAAGCAAAACCTGCATCAACATTGCTTCTTCTGCTATTACCTCGAACTTGCATCCATCCACTACAAATGGCAGTTTCGTAAGGATTGAATCTTTTTAACCAGGCACTTCCATCTACCGATGATGGAGCAATTATTACAGCATTTTTTAATGCTTCTTTCGTGGTTTCAGCTGTTATTCTTTTTACTGTTGGAAATGTAAAACCATTTGCCTGCAATACTTCTTGTGTATTCCAAATTGCACCATGTACAAAAATATTATTGCTTACAGCACTTGCTGCTTGTATTACTCGTTGAGCTTTGCCTAAACTGTATGCAAATAGTACTGAGTTTTTTTGGTGTTGTTGATTTTGTACAATCCACTGTTGAATATTATTGTACACTTCTTGTTGTGGTTTCCAATTATAAATTGGTAATCCAAATGTTGATTCGGTAATAAAAGTATTACATTTTATGGGTTCAAATTGGCCACTAATTCCATCATTTTCTGTTTTATAATCGCCACTAATCACCCAAACTTCATCATTGTATTCAACTCTTATTTGAGATGAACCAATAATGTGACCAGCGGGGTGCAAACTTACTTTAACACCATTCATAAAAACGGGTTCGTTCCATTCAACACTTTCATAATGATGATTGCCTAAACGTAGTTGTAATAAGGGTTTGGTGAAATGATGGCAGAGATAATGTTTAGAACCCCAACGTGCATGATCGCTATGTGCATGAGTAATAATTGCTTTATCAACACTTCTCCAAGGGTCAATATAAAAGTTGCCTTGGGCACAGTACAAACCTTTATCGGTAAATTGAATAAGCATAATTGAATTACTTATTTGTAGCAGCTTTTGATGATTTGTTTTTTTTACATTGATCGCTACAGTATTTAATTTCATCCCAATTCTTTTCCCATTTCTTTCGCCACGTAAATGGCTTTAGGCAAATTATGCAATTCTTTTGAGGTAGATATGATTTGTTTCCTTTAAACATGCATCAATAACAAGATGAATGATTTTTGGTTGAATGAGTAGATGTAATAAGTTGGTTCAATCATATTTTGAAAAAGTACAACATGCT
>CALRVE020000084.1:0-6673 GCA_943371535.1 Asaia bogorensis
TAACTATAATCCGAAAGATTGGTTTATCGCCATTTTTAGATTTCATAAATCCGATACTTTTAGATCTCTTGCTCCACTACTTATTTTCATTGCTCTATACTCATGGGGTATTGTGTATTTAGAAACTACCTACTTAAAACTATCTGAAAATAGTCATGCAAAAAATATTACTATCATGCATACCCTATTAGGTTTTGCAATTTCTATGCTATTAGTTTTTAGAACCAATACGGCTTATGACAGATGGTGGGAAGGAAGAAAACTTTGGGGAAGTTTAGTAAACAACAGTAGAAATCTTGCAGTAAAAATGCACACTATTTTGCCGAAAGAAAATGTGAGTGATAGAACTTTTTTTAAACAAATGATTCCACTATTTGCTTTTCATTTAAAAAGACATTTACAAAAAGAAACAACACGTTTGGCATTAGATGAAAAGTCGCATCCCGAAATTCCACATTTTAATGATGATGCTCATGTGCCAATGCAAGTATCACTATTAATGATGCGTAAGACTCAAGAACTGTATACATCTAAAAAAATTACAGGAGATCAATTGATTATTTTAAATGTAGAATTACAATCCTTCTTAGATGTTTCTGGAGCTTGTGAACGCATAAAAAACACACCAATACCTTACAGTTATAGTGTGTTTATTAAAAAGTTTATCTTTATCTATGTTATCACAATACCCTTTGGATTTGCATTTAATTTGGGCATGTATACCATACCTGTAACTACTTTTATATTTTATGTATTGGCAAGTCTAGAACTAATTGCCGAAGAAATTGAAGATCCTTTTGGCAACGATAGCAACGATTTACCAATGCATAAAATAGCTGAGAACATTAAGAAAAATGTTCATGAAATTATGGAACAGTAATGTTTAACTATGCTTAGTTATGGCTTTAACTAACTACTTTTTTTTGCACGTTTTTATACCAAACACTGTATACAAAGGACAAAAGCTAATTAACGATGTTGCTAAAAAAACACCTCCTAATACTAACAATACAATTCCTAAAGTGCCAGAAACTGTGCCAGTAGTAAATAAAATAGTTACAATAACAGCAAAGGCAATTCTAATTGCTTTATCTACAGAGCCCATGTTCTTTTTCATACAGTTTAATTTTAGTTTGAAAATTAAAGGTTATTATAAATTAGCAACAGAATGGTGATATTTGTTACATTCAATAATGTCTTTTATCATTTTATTTGAAATATTCAATCATTATTCAATAAAAAATATGCTCAAAAAATTATTGTATTTTTCTTTTACTATTGTATCATTGGCTAGTTGCAGTCAAACCAAAACCAATACTATAAATGTTGAAACATTTCAACAAGGTATTCAGCAAAATAATATTCAATTATTAGATGTAAGAACAGCAGGTGAATATAAAACTGGTCATTTAAAAAATGCTTTACAAGCAAATTATAACAATAGTAAAGAGTTTGCTGATAGAATTCAACATTTAGATAAAAATAAGCCAGTGTATATTTATTGCTTATCGGGTGTACGCAGTGAAAATGCAATGCAAGAGTTAAAAGAAGTGGGTTTTTTAAATGTGTATCATTTAAAAGGTGGTATAAATGCTTGGAAACAACAAAATAAACCTGTTGAGGGCTCAACTTCAAATACTCAAATGACGGAAGTCGAGTATCAACAAAAAATAAATGCAGGTAGTTTAGTATTGGTAGATTTTGGAGCCGATTGGTGTCCGCCATGTGTAAAAATGAAACCAATTATTGCAGATGTTTTAAAAGCAATGCCACAAGTAAAATTGGTAAATGTGGATGGTGGAAATGATGTGGACTTAATGAAAAAATATGAAGTAGAAGCTTTGCCAGTTTTTATTATTTATAAAGATGGAAAACAAATTTGGCGTAAACAAGGTATTGTAAGTGCCGATGAATTAAAGACTCAATTGACAAAATAAATTATTGTTTATTTTAAGTTTCACTATTTACCATACATTCAATGCAAATTCAACAAAACATTTCTTTAAAGCCACATAATACTTTTGGCATACATGTATTTGCACAAGCATTTGCAAATTTTAATTCTGTTGAAACATTAATAGAACTTATTGATTACACTTCCACCAAAAAAAAACCATTACTTATTTTAGGAGGAGGAAGCAACATTTTATTTACAAAAGACTTTGATGGATTGGTTTTAAAAAACGAATTATCGGGCATTGAACTTTTGTATGAAGATGAACATTGTTATTATGTAAAAGCAGCTGCTGGCGTAAACTGGCATTCATTTGTACAATATTGTTTACAACACAATTATGTAGGTGTAGAAAATTTAAGCTTAATTCCTGGCAGTGTTGGGGCTAGCCCAATACAAAATATTGGTGCTTATGGTGTAGAAATTAAAGATGTTTTTTACGAACTTGAAGCATATCATATTGAAGAAAAATGCTTCATCAAATTTTCATTAAATGATTGTGCTTTTGGCTATAGAGAAAGTGTTTTCAAACAATCGTTAAAAAATAAATGTATTATTACTAGTGTAACGTATAAGCTACAAAAGCAACCAACTTTTAATATTTCTTATGGTGCAATTGAACAAGAGTTAACACAAATGGGTGTTACAACAATATCTATCCAAGCAATTGCTCAAGCTGTAATAAATATTCGAAATTCAAAATTACCCAACCCTTCCGAAATTGGTAATGCTGGTAGTTTTTTTAAAAACCCAACTATTTCGGCCGAAGCACTATTAATACTTAAAAATCAATTTCCAACTATTCCTCATTACACAGTCGCAAATACAAATAATCAGTTGTATAAAATTGCAGCAGGTTGGCTAATTGAACAATGTGGTTGGAAAGGCTATAGAAAAAATGATGCAGGTTGCTATGCAAAACAAGCTTTGGTATTAGTAAATTACCATAAAGCAAGTGGAGAAGAAATTTTCGATTTAAGTGAAGCAATTATTCAATCTGTTCAAAAAAAGTTTGCTCTTAATTTAGAAAGAGAAGTAAACATATTTTAATATTATTGCTTGTGCTCAATTGAAAAAATGGAACTACCATTTATTGTAAAGTTATTGAAATTAGTAGTGATGAAATATAGTATATTTCAATCGAAAATATAAGGGGTCCAACCTACACACACTATTGCAAAGGATAAAATACATACACTTCTTGGAAAGATGAAGAGATATATGAAGAACAACTTAAGAAAGGCATCAAAATAGATTTTTTCCCCCATATTTAGGATATAGTAAATTCAGTTATGAGTTTAAAAAAAGTTATTCAGCCATCATTTCTCTGATAATAGTCATAATTTCTTCGGCATTGGGTTTGCTAAAATAATCGCCATCACTACCATAACATGGACGATGAGCTTTTGCAGTAATTGTTCGTGGACTTACGTCAAGCCATTTATACCCTCCTTGAATTTCCATTACTTCTCTGTACATATAAGCAGTTGCACCACCTGGCACATCTTCATCTACAAACACAATTCTATTGGTTTTCTTTAAAGACTGAAGAATTAAATGATGAATGTCAAATGGTAATAAAGTTTGTACATCTATTACTTCGCAACTAATATTTTCTTTTACTAAACGTTCAGCAGCATCTTGTACAATTCTTAATGTACTACCATAAGTAACCACAGTAATATGGTACCCTTCCTGTACAATTTCTGGCATACCAAAAGGCACTGTATAATCTAATAAATTAGCAGGTAATTTTTCTTTTAATCGGTAGCCATTTAAACATTCTACCACAATTCCAGGATCATTGCTTTGTAATAAAGTATTGTACATACCAACTGCTTGAACCATATTTCTTGGCACACATATATGTATACCTCTTAATGCATTAATCATCATACCAAGTGGACTACCACTGTGCCAAACACCTTCTAATCTATGTCCTCTTGTTCTAATAATT
Organism: Asaia bogorensis; assembly: GCA_943371535.1. Taxonomy (GTDB): domain Bacteria; phylum Bacteroidota; class Bacteroidia; order Chitinophagales; family Chitinophagaceae; genus UBA1930. The sequence goes on from CALRVE020000084.1 coordinate 3,912, forward strand.
AATGGACAGCTTTGCAAACCTCTTGTTCTAAAATGTGTAGTTGCAACATCATCACTTAAAGGCTGTAAGCCATACAACAAATAATCTAAATATTGAATTTCAGTAATAGGTCTTAACCCCCTTAAGGCCATGCCAATACCTTGCCCAACAATGGTAAGTTCTCTAATACCAGTATCAAAAATTCTGTTTATGCCATGTTTTTCTTGCAACCCAGAAAAACCTTGATTTACGTCGCCTATATATCCCACATCTTCTCCAAATGCAAATACTTTTGGATTATTTGCAAACAATTCGTCAAAATATTTATTCAATATTTCGTAACCATTTACTGTAGCTGCATCAAACGGAATAAACGGTTTTGTTTCATGAACATTAGCAACCGATTTTATCCCTTCGTTAAACAAATGTGTATTATATAGTTGTTTATTTTCTGCTAATAAATTCGTATAAAAACTTTTCATCTCATCATAGTTGGGCGATGATGGTGCAACCTCTAAAGCCAATGCTAAAGAATGTAAAACATTTCTACGCATGGGTTCTTTATTGCTTTTTAGTTCGATAGCAATTTGTTGTAATTTATTGTACACATCAATATCATTCACCATCATACTACTTATCAAAGTAGTAGCAGTTTCAACTTGTTGTTGAATAGGTAAAAGGTAATTTTCCCAAGCTTTGTTTTTGGCTTGTTTAACTATGTCTTTTACTTCTTCATGTAATTGGTCTAACTCTTCGTTACTAGCAATGCCATTTGTAGTAATCCATTCCCTCATTTTTTTCAAACAATCCCATTCACGTTCCCACTCTAATCGTTCTGCAGTTTTATAACGTTCATGACTTCCTGAAGTGGAATGACCTTGAGGTTGTGTAACTTCTTCAATATGAAAAACAGCTGGTACATGTGTTTCTCTTATTTTTTGTAAAGCATCTTCAAACACTTCACACATACCTGCATAGTCCCAAGCTTTAACTCTATAAATATTGATTCCATTGGTATCATCTTTTTTTTGAAAACCTTTGAGGGCAGCACTAATAGATGCTTTGGTAGTTTGGTGCTTTTTAGGAACAGAAATGCCATAACCATCATCGTACACAAAAACTGCTAAAGGAACTTGTAAAACTCCAGCAGCATTAATGGTTTCCCAAAAATGACCTTCACTTGTACTTGCATCACCAATGGTGCAAAAACAAATTTCAGATCCATTATGCGATAAATCATCAAACTGTTGTAACGACGGGGTATTTCTAAAACATTTACTAGCAAAAGCCAATCCTAATGCTCTTACCATTTGACCAGCAGTAGGTGCAATGTCTGATGAAACATTTTTTCTATTGGCCAAATCCAACCAATTACCATTATCATCTACAAATTTGGTTGCAAAATGGCTTACCATTTGTCTTCCTCCACTAAAGGGGTCATGACCTTCAACCGGATCGGCATACAATTGTGCAAAAAATTGTTCTACATTAGCTAAACCACTTGCAAACATGAAGGTTTGATCTCTGTAATAACCGCTTCTATAGTCACCAGGCATGAAAAATTTAGCCATTGCTACTTGAGCAAGTTCTTTTCCATCTCCAAAAATGCCAAATTTGGCTTTTCCAGTTAATACTTCTCTTCTGCCCAATAAACTAACTTCTCGACTAAGAGCAGCAGTTTTAAAATCGGCAAGAACAGTTGCTCTAAAGCCTTCATAAGAAAGCATATCGTTTGTGTATGACATAGAGTTGGTTTGTACTTCCATTTAACAAAAATAACTATTCAAGTATGATAAATAGTCAGAAAAATAGCCTGTGGAAAGAAAACTTATAACTGTTAGTTTATTACTGCCTTGTATTTGTACTTAATAACCGATTAAATTTATACAATTGGCATGAATTTAGTAAACTTGTTGTAGAAATATATTATAAAATCAATAATTTTACGTTTTAAAACTCAAAATCAAAATCAAGATACAATTATGAAGAAGTTTACCTTTTTTGCAGCATTGTTATTGTTGTCTTTTTCTTCTATTGCTCAACAAGCTTCAAGCGTTGAACAAACCCAACAACAGCCTAAAGACATTTCCAAGTTTGTTGAATTTAAAAATGCAGAATATGATTTCGGAAAAATTCCTTTTGGAAAACCTGCCGAATACGAATTGATGGTGAAGAATATAAGCAACGATACTGTTACATTAGATAGAGTTCAAGTGGGTTGTGGTTGCACAACTCCAAAATACGAAGCAGGAAAAAAATTATTACCCGGAGAAAGTACAAAAGTAACTCTTGGATTTAATGGTAGTTCTGATGGCGTTTTTACCAAATTTGTTACTATTTTTTTCAATGATGGTATGAGTAAACAAGTTTCATTTAAAGGCGAAACTTACAAAACTCCAGATTCTTCAGCACCTGCTAACGGTGGCATTCAAAAAATGAAAACTGGCGGTAGTAGATAATTAATTAGAAAAATATACGTATGAAAAAGATTTTATTATTTGCATTCTTAATAGGTACATTAAATGTATTTGCACAAGCACCCGTTAAATTTGCTGAAACCAAATTTAATTTTGGTAAATTAATGCAAAATGTGCCAGCCACCCATGTTTTTAAGTTTGTAAATACAGGTAGTAAGCCTTTAGTAATCGAAAGTGCAGTAGCAGGTTGTGGTTGTACAACTCCCGAATATCCAAAGCAACCTATTGCTAAAGGAAAAGATGGAACAATAAAAGTAACTTACAATGCTGCTGCAATGGGTGCATTTACAAAAGATGTTACAGTGA
>CALRVE020000085.1:0-6491 GCA_943371535.1 Asaia bogorensis
CAGTGGTAGTTGTTGAAAATCCTGCATTTGTGGTATAAGGCCCACCAAAACCAATATTCATAGCACCATAAACAAACTCAATTGTGCCAGTAGCTTGGTATAATCTTAATTGAAAAGTAGCATCGGCAGTTGCACTAGTATTATTTAAACTCATATTTAGCCATTCTACTACTCGTACAAATGAGCCTTCGGTGCCAAATAATTTTGTATGCACTTTACCGTTGGCAAGGTTAGGCATCATATTAGCAGCAATAACTCCATTTTGAAATACAACTATTCTGTTTCCAGTACTACTAGCCAAGGCAGTAGCAGAGTTAGCAATCAATGAATTATTTGCCTGTAAACCAATTACGCCATTTGAAGTAGCATTAAATGTGTTGCATCTTGTGCCCATATACCAAAACTCAAAACCCATTTCACGGGTTTCAGATGCACCACCAAATACACCAGCACCAATCATGGTAGAGGTTCCAGTACTCATATCAAGTAGATTGCTATTCATATCCGATGCTAAAGAACCGTTAGCAGCTGTAGAAAAAACATAATTAGCTGCATTCTGTGCATTTACACAAAAAGTAGTTACAACAGCTAGTAAGAGTAGTAAAATCTTCCTCATAAAACAGTTTTAGTTTAATTTAAATAAATTTTGGTTTATCAACTTTGCGGTAGGATTTTTTGCAAGCGAATTCTAAATTGAAATGGAAATATGGTAAAATCAGCCTTTTAAAAAAAAGTTAAGGATACTTTTAAAAAAATTAAAGGAGGGTCTATTTGTAATTGGCAGATATTCCTTTTTCCAATTTGAAGGCAAGCAGTTCATACGTTAAAATTTGAGAGGATAAAAATATCATTTAAGCAATCCCTTTCTATATACTATAGTATCAGAATATTGTACCATAGTATCTATTATTGTTAATCAGTTAGTTATAGACTTGTTTTATGTTTACTAAATTTAATTTTCTGAAATAGAAAAGTGACGAAAAGATTGTTTAGCTGCTTGCCTATTGCGGAAACGGACTAATCGTTTAGGATATTACCTAATAAAGTTATAAGGATATCAAAGAAGGAGAGATTTATTTTTTACGTGATAGAAGCACCCCAAACTATTCAAAAAGTAGTTGGGTGAGCCGTTAAAATAAGGTTTTGTTCAATTGCAAAAAAAATATCGAAGTAGACGTCGGTTATATTAATAAAACAATTTCTGAAAAAGTATAAGTTCCCCATTTTTAAACATCAAAGCATTGGAATTGATAAAGGCTCAAAAAGGAAATATGACGGAATGATCTTGAAAAATTTTTAGAACCAAATTAAAAACTGATTTACCTAAATGGTTAAAGCTTTGAGTCAATGCATTGGGCAATGAAGGTACAATTGGAATTAAACCTAGATTCTCAAATCAAAGTAGATATAACAAGTGGCAAAAATTTATGGTAGTAGCTCCTTCTGTACACGAAAAGAATTATTGATGCCGAATAGTTATGTTGATTTCTCGCAATACATTAAAGATTTAATAAAACCTCTGGCGGGCTCTGAAATTCTTAATGCGGTATATAACGGGTTTGAAAATTAACCTAAAATATTTTAAAAAGACACTATTTCATAAAGTGTGTAAGTTTTAAAAGAACTAGGGTTCTAGCGGCTTCTTTGCACAGGTGCTCCAAATTGAGAACCTCGTTATCCTAAATTATTAGGTCACAAAGCAACATTAAATCTTGAATAATTTTATTCGAACTTATTCCAGATAGGGCTACTCAATAAAGTTTCGCCATTTAGCGAAACTTTTTTTATTACTGCAATTGCTTTCTCAAAAAACCTCAATCCTATTTTAATATAACCACGGTAAGTGATCGAATACCCTTGTTTTAGTATCGATTTTTTGTTTCTGGAATAAATGTATGTTCTAAATTGCGTAAAACTTGCAAACGTTTGCGTAAAAATGGAGATAATCAAAAAATAAGTTCTCTATTTTCAAAAAGTTGCTATCATTTAATTTGCCAATAAAACTAACTGCTAAGGGCCGTATACGATTGCATTATGAGAAAAAAGATACTCTTTTTTTGTTTTTGCTTTGTTGTAAAAATAATCAGTGGATATTCCCAGTCGACATGTACATTTTCAACAAGTTTCAATGCAACTCCTGTTGAACCATGTAGTTCTGTGTTATTGAAAAATGAGACTAAAGAAACAACATATAATTTCCCCTCACTTAATGCAACTACTTCAAGAGATCAAGCTTACTCTAACTTAAATCTACAAAGCACATTAGGTAGTCCTTTGATTTTTCGTATTTATCTTTTTGGTGGTAGCGGAAGAACATATTCAATCAAAAATTTTTTGGTGGCTGGAAATTCTTCTTCAGGAGCAATACAATCGAATTGGAATTTAACTGCAAACAATTTTGCAACTAGCTCGGGTATTGGTGCTAGTTTAATAACTGCAAATGACCAAACACTTGCTGGTTCTAACATTGTATTTATAACACATAATGGAACAGATGGAATTAGAGTGACCGGAAACACTACTTGGCCTCTTAACATTGATTATACCTCTTATATTCAATTCTCGATTACTCCAAATATTTCAAGTGCCATCAATGTATCGTCAATTTCATTTACTGAAAGACAAAATAGCTCATCTGGAACAATTCAAAGAGTATTAATGTATTCTGTCGATGGAGGCATAACATTTAAACCAGTTTCTGGTAGTGGATCAAGCGTAACTGGCTTAACATACAATTGGGATTATAATGGAGATGGCACCAATGACCTTACAACAACTGCAACAACAAATATTACCCATACTTATGCAAGTGCTGGAGTGTATAACATTCGTTTAATTTCTTCTAATGGAAGTTGTAACGATACTGTTTACAAATCATTTGCAGTTGGTCAGCCAGTTGTTTATGTTAATCAGGTTGCAACAGGAGCAAACAATGGAGCTTCGTGGGCAAATGCTTATACCGATTTACAAACAGGTATTAATGCAGCAGCAGCTTGCAATGCAGAGGTTTGGGTTGCTCGGGGAACTTATACTCCAAAAGCTTACCCCGCTGGGAGTGCAGCTACAACAGACACTCGTTATTATGCATTTTATATGCTAGACAGTGTAAAAATATTTGGTGGATTTGTTGGTACAGAAACAGTAAGAACACAAAGAAATTTTAAAAATAATTCAACTATTTTATCTGGCGATATTGGAACAACAGGAACCAATACAGATAATTGTTACCATGTAATGGTAAACTCTGGATTTCCAATTGATACGGTTGCAAGGCTAGATGGTTTTACAATTAGAGATGGATATAGTGTTGGAGCAAGTTCACAAGTACTTACTATAAATGGTAATGATATTGACAGAAGAAGAGGTGCTGGAATTTATATGCATACAGCCTCTCCTCACTTAATTAATTGCATTATTACAACAAATTCAACTTCAACCTCTAGTTCAGAAGGCAGAGGTGGAGGAATATTCATGCAAACTGGTTCTCCTAGAATTGAGAACTCCGTATTTTCAAATAATAGTGCAGGTTCAGGAGGAGGAATACATATTCGAGAAGCTGTAGGAACTTACAATATTGTGAATTCTGTTTTTACAGGTAATACAATTGGCTCCAGTGACGGAGGAGGTGCAATTTATTTGAACAGTGCAGCATTGAACTTAAGAAACTGCACAGTTTATGGTAATTCATCAACTACTACAAATGGTGGGGGAATTCGAAGAGCTGGGGGGACATTGAATATTATCAATTCAATCATTTGGGCCAACACTTCAACTGACGCATCTTTACTTGATAAGAATATTCAAAATGGAAGTATTGGCAATATAACGTTTTCAATCATTCAAGGCCATACTACGGGAGGTATAGGAAATTCGGCAAGTGACCCACTTTTCATAAATTCAGTAAACCCAATTGGTGCAGATGGTCAATGGGCTACCAATGATGATGGGATAAAAATAAGCTGCTCCTCCCCTGCCATTAATGCTGGCACTAATACCAATGCCCCAAAAATAGATATTATTGGAAATAAACGAATTGGAAATCCAGATATTGGAGCTTATGAAACAGAAACTTTTGATATTAGCGTTAATTATAACACGCAACTATGCAATGCTGGCATCATTACTCCTTTGATCACCTCACCATCTACTCCTACCAATCAACATTTTGCTTACACAGCAGTGCATGCACCTGGAAATATTAATTTAAATAGCAGTACGGGAAGTATTAATTTATCTACATCAGATACGGGTATTTATAGAATCATTTTCAATGGAAAAATTAGCGGTTGTGATGTTATTGATACAACAATTGTAGTTATTGATAGCACTCAATTAAAACCTACACTTACACCTAACTTAGTTTGTGCCGGCACTACTCCAACTTTTACAGCAGGTAATGGCAGTTTGTTTGAGTTTTTTAAAAATGGAGTATCTCAAGGTGCTGCTTCTACAACAAAAATCTATACGCCTTCAAGCTTATCGGGTAACGATGTGATTTGTGTTAGAAGTTATGGACCAACTTTTGATGGCAACTTTTCTGCTTCAGAATGGGGACAACCACTTGCTACAAGTGCTGGCGGACCAGCAACAAGTGGATTTGGAGCTGGCAATAATATTGATGCTATATACATGCGTAATGATGCCAATTATATTTATACTGCTATTGCTGGAAATTTGGTAAATAATTCTAATAATAGAGTGCTTGTTTTTTTAGATACTAAATCCGGTGGATTTAATTCTTTAAGCACATGGACAAATAGAACTCAAGCACCCTATTATTCAATTGAAAATTTAAATAGCAGCATCTCTTTTGATGCAGGTTTTGAACCTGATTACATTTTAGGTATTAACCAAGCAAGCGGTACAGTATTCTATGATTTGTACGATATGCAAGCCAATGTAAATACTTTTTTGGGTGAAGCAAATACCAACCCTTTATTGAAATTCTCTCCCAATACTGGTGTTGGAGATTTTACGAAAGGATTTGAGTTTGCCATCCTAAGATCTGCATTAGGAAATCCTACTACTAACTTAAAGGTATTTACAATGATTGTGAACGATCCGGGTGCAGGCGTTCCTACATATGTAAGTAACCAATTTTTAACTAGAGCAAATAATGGTGAAAGTAATTATGGCAATGGAACTATTCCCATTGTATTTAGTGCAGCAGCTCCAGATCCTATTAATTACAATTTTGGTGATAATTGTTATACTGAAAATTGTATAACTGTAGATGGTATTCCAACACCTAGTGCAATCATTGGTAACACCAATATATGTAAAGATAGTACCACTACTTTAAGTAACAGTGTAACTGGTGGTATATGGATAATTAGCAATAATACTATTGCCACAATTAATAGCAGCACAGGTACCTTAACTGCAATCAATGCTGGAACAACCACAATTAAATATATTACAACAAGTAATGCAGGTTGCAAAGATTCAGTAAGTGCAATTATTACTGTAAATGCACCTACATCAAGTATAGTTAATGTAGATACTTGCGGCAATTCCTTTGTATGGAAAGAAATTACATTTAACAATTCAACTAACTACATATTCGATACTACCAATATTGCAGGATGCGATTCAAGTATTACACTAAACTTAATTTTACGAAAACCAACTAGTTCTTCGATTGACTCATCAATTTGTCAAAACAGTTTACCTTTCACTTGGAATGGGTTAACCTTTAATAATGCTGGTTCGCAAACTGCTACTTTGGTCAATGCTGCTGGTTGTGATTCAATTGCAACATTAAACTTGACTTTGAAGAGTGTAAGTTCTTCAAACACTAATATCAGTATTTGTGCAACTAATTATGTATGGAATGGAACTAACTATACTAGTTCGGGGACATATACTTTCAGCACCACCAATGCTGTTGGTTGTGATTCAATTGCTACATTAAACTTGACCTTGAAGAGTGTAAGTTCTTCAACCACTAACATCAGTATTTGTGCTACTAACTATGTATGGAACGGAACGAATTATACTAGTTCGGGAACCTACACTTTCAATACTACCAATGCTGTTGGTTGTGATTCTGTTGCTACTTTGAACTTGACCTTGAAGAGTGTAAGTTCTTCAAACACTAACATCAGTATTTGTGCAACTAACTATGTATGGAATGGAACGAACTATACTAGTTCGGGAACCTATACTTTCAACACCACCAATGCTGTTGGTTGTGATTCAATTGCTACTTTGAACTTGACCTTGAAGAGTGTAAGTTCTTCAACCACTAATATCAGTATTTGTGCAAATTCATATTCTTGGAACGGAACGAACTATACCAGTTCTGGAACCTATACTTTCAACACCACCAATGCTGCTGGTTGTGATTCAATTGCTACTTTGAACTTGACTTTGAAGAGTGTAAGTTCTTCAACCACTAACATCAGTATTTGTGCAAATGCATATTCTTGGAACGGAACGAACTATACTAGTTCGGGGACCTATACTTTCAACACCACCAATGCTGCTGG
>CALRVE020000086.1:0-6393 GCA_943371535.1 Asaia bogorensis
TTTGTGGTCAAATTAAAAATCATTTGTTTACAAATGGTTTTCAATAAATTAACTAACATGTCATGGGTAGCTTGTCAAAAGCGTTTGCCTAGAAATTTACCCATTTTCAAAGATTTCGATAAGCCGATAGCTTTCGGGTTTAACCACTAAGGCTCTAAGGTCACTAAGAAGGAAAAACGAAGTTTTCCCTTTGTGTTCTTTGTGCCTTTGTGGTCAAATTAAAAATCATTTGTTTACAAATGGTTTTCAATAAATTAACTAACATGTCATGGGTAGCTTGTCAAAAGCGTTTGCCTAGAAATTTACCCATTTTCAAAGATTTCGATAAGCCGATAGCTTTCGGCTCAACTTAACAGTCAAGCTAAATAATTTTTTATTTAATGTAAAAAAATAAAAAACTTCAACATCTTAATTTATAAACCAATCACATGAAAAAATATTTCTTTGCTTTAGTAGCTATACTTTTTTTTCAATCTATTGTACAATGCCAAACAAGCACTACAAAACCCAACATCATCATTATTTTTGCTGATGATTTAGGCTGGGCCGATTTATCTTGTTACGGTAGTACTTTTTACGAAACGCCAAGATTAGATCAACTTGCAGCCAATGGCATAAAATTCACCAATAATTATGCTACGAGTCCAGTATGCAGCCCAACAAGATCAAGTTTAATGACCGGGAAATCTCCCATTAAAACTGGCGTTACTGATTGGATAAAAGGCAGACAAGAAAATGGCAAAGCACAGCCTTATGAAAAAATGATTGCTCAACCAACTGCCTACCAATTAGCATTAGAAGAAAATACCATTGGTGAATATGCTTTAGCAAATGGCTATAAAACCATGTTTGCAGGTAAATGGCATTTAGGCGAAGAAGAAAAATTTTGGCCCAATCAACATGGCTTTCAAATAAACAAAGGAGGATGGAGCAAAGGAAGTCCGTCAGGAAGAAAAAACGATAGCACAGGCGGTTTCTTTACACCTTATGCCAATCCAACTTTAACCGATGGACCTAAAGGTGAATACTTAACAGATAGATTGACCAACGAATGTTTATCGTTCATAGAACAAAATAAACAAGCCCCTTTTTTAATGCTTTTTTCATTGTATGCTGTACACAATCCATTACAAGCTCCTGCTGAATTGGTAAAAAAATACCAAGCCAAACAACAGCAACTAAACATTGCACCCAAAGATAGATTTGCGAAAGACGAAGAGTGGATGAAATATGAAAATGGTTGGAGAAGAAGATTGGTGCAAGACCATCCTGTATATGCAGCAATGATTGAAAATATGGATTGGAATATTGGCAGATTATTAGATAAACTTAAAGCATTAAATATTGACGATAACACTTTAATCATCTTCACATCAGACAATGGTGGTTTAAGCACAGCAGAAGGAAGTCCCACAGTTAATACACCTTTTAGAGCTGGCAAAGGTTGGTTATATGAAGGCGGAATTAGAGTACCATTAATTATGTATTGGAAAGGAAAGTTTGCCAATGGAATTACTGCTGATATTCCAATTACAACAAACGATATTTTTCCAACTATTGCACAAGCAATCAATGCCCAATACAAAAAAGATATAAAAATTGATGGAGAAGATATTGCAAAATTGCTTACTCAAAACGAACAAAGCTTGAATAGAATTTTATTTTGGTATTATCCTCATTACAGCAATCAAGGAGGAAAACCAGGAGCAGCAATTAGAGAAGGCAACTATAAGCTCATTTATTTTTTTGAAGATTCAACAACAGAGTTGTATGATGTATCAAATGATAAGGGCGAACAAAAAAACTTAGTGCAATCTCACTCAAAAATTGAAAAAAAATTAAAGAAAAAATTATTGAAATGGCTACAAAAAAACAAAGCAACTTATCCAAATCCAAATAACAATTACAATCCATCATTTCAAGTTTCCACACAAAAATAAAATGGCATTTTACTAGGTTGCTGATCACGTTTTTAAGTATACTTTTAGAAGAATATATAATTAAAATCTACAATTAAAAGTTATTCTACTTCTACATTTTAACGCTCAAACTTTATGTAATTCCCAATAAAATAGGTTTAACAAAAACATGCATTACAGTTGATAATAGCAACATTTACCAATGTAAAAAATGAATGTACATAGATGAAATTTCATTCAATCACTATGAACCATCTGTACCTTATTTTTGAAGTGTTTGAACATCTCTCCAATCTGCTTTTCACATTACTTTCGTTGTATTCATTTACGCTAAAACTAAAACGATGCTTCTGCCAAAAAGAAATCTACTCCTCGGCTTGTGTTCGCTTGTTTTTCTCTTATTCACAAGTACACAAGTGTTTGCACAATCAGTGGTTATTAAAGGTACTGTAGTTAGTTCTACAGACAATAAGCCACTCTCGGGCGTTTCAATTGTAGAACAAGGTTCTACAAAAGGTACAGCCACAAAAGATGATGGTACATTTACATTATCCGTTTCAAAAGCAAAAGCAACACTTGTATTTTCTAGTGTTGGATTTAAGCCCTACACTTTAACCTTAGATGGTACGAATGCAAGTGCAATTACTGTTAAGTTAGAATCAACAGTTTCAGCATTAGATGATGTTGTAGTTGTTGGTTATGGTACGCAGAAAAAAGTAAACCAAACCGGTTCTACACAAACTTTAAAATTAGACGATGCTGTTAATCAACCTGTAAGTAATGCAGGTCAATTAATGTATGGTAAATTTACTGGGGTTCAAATTACACAAGGAAGTGGTTTACCAGGTGCCGATGCTTCGAACATCATCATTAGAGGTGTTGGTACTTTTGGCAATACAACGCCATTGGTAGTAATTGACAATATTCAGTATTCAGGATTAGATGCGTTCAACAATTTATCACCTGCCGATATTGAAACTATTTCTGTATTAAAAGATGCATCTGCTAGTGCCATTTATGGTGCAAGAGGTGCTAATGGTGTAATTGTAGTAGTTACCAAAAAAGGCAAAAGCGGTGTTGGAAACATTATCTATAACTCTTACTATGGTTTACAACAAGTAACAGTTGTTCCAGAGTATTTAAATGCTGAACAATATGCAACTTTAAAAAATGAAAGAGACATTAACTTCAATGGTCCTACCGCAGCAATTAGATATTCTAACTCAGATATTCAAACAATATTAGATGGTTCAAACCCCGATCAATACAGCAATACCAATTGGGCAAAAGAAATATTGAGAACAGCACCAATCATGAATCAATATTTAGCTTTTTCTGGTGGAGGAGATAAAACTACTTATAGAGTTTCATTGGGTTACTTAAACCAAGAAGCAGTTGTACGTGGTAAATTCAAATCTGAGCGTTTTACCATTAATGCCAATTTAAATTCTAAATTAAATAGTTGGTTAACTGTATCTAATGTAATGAATGCTTATTGGAGCAAATTTAAAGGCCCTACTGGTGGTGCAAGTGCAATTACTGGTGAAACAGGTATTATCAATCAGTTTCAACGTTCTGCTCCTACTGTTGCTCCTTATTATTCCAATGGCGATTGGGGAATTGTTGATGGTTCTTACCAAAAAGTAAATGCAAGTTTACCTATTACCAATCCTCTACGTAGAGGTATGTTAGGCGATCATCAAAACGATGAAATAAATATTGCAGAACGCTTTAGTGTGAAAGCAGATATTACCAAAAATATTTCATTTGAAACCTCAGGTAGTATTAACTTATACTATAATAGTGTTAGCAATTTTACCCCAAGAAATGCTACAAGAGATTGGGCAGGTGTGGTAATTGCTGAGAACTTAAATAATGCGTTAACCAATTCTACTAATTTTAATTATAGACTATTAAACGAAAACTTATTACGTTACGCTAAAAAGTTCAATAATAATAAGCATGATGTTTCAGTACTATTAGGTCATTCAGTGATTTACAATCGTAACGATGGTTTTAGCGGTTCATTAGAAAATTTTCCAACCGATGGATTACAAGAGTTTAATGCAGGTGGTGTATTAAATCCAAATGTTTCAGGTGGTGCTAATGAAGAAGCTATTCAATCATTCTTTGCAAGAGTAAACTATGTTTTAGATGGAAAATATATGTTTGAAGCCAATTTGAGAAGAGATGGATCTTCAAGATTTGCTTCTAGCAATAGATATGCAAATTTCCCTTCTGCATCTGCAGGCTGGAGAATAAGTGAAGAGAAATTTTTATCTGGAGTAAAATGGTTGAACGATTTAAAATTAAGAGCAAGTTGGGGTATTACAGGTAACGACAATATTGGTAATTACTTATTTTCTCAAAACTATAATATAGGCGTTGATTACTTTTTAGGAAATCAAATTGTTAGTGGTGCTGCTTTAACCACTTTAGCAAATCAAAGAATTAGATGGGAAACTATTGATCAATTTGATATTGGTATAGATGCAGGTTTCTTCAAAAATCGTTTACAATTTACTGCCGATTATTTTAGACGCAATAGTTACGATTTATTATACAGCAATTTCCCAATTCCTAGTACTATTGGTGTAACTAATTTAGCAGCATTAAACGCAGCTAGCATGTTAAATGCTGGCACCGAATTGAACTTAAGCTGGAGAAACAACACCAAGAAATTTAATTACAGCATTAATGCAAGTGCTACCATTTTTGCAGACAATAAAGTAACTGGTTTAGGCGACAGAGGACGTGAAACGATCAGTGGTGAAACCATTATTCAAATTGGAGCTCCTTTCAATGCCATTTATGGTTACAAAGTTTTAGGTGTTTTTCAAACAGCAGCTGATGTTGCTGCTGCACCAAGACAATTTGGAAGTGTTAGAACTGCTCCTGGTGATTTTCAGTATGCCGATTTATCTGGACCAAATGGTACACCTGATGGTATTATTGATGCATTTGATAGAACTGTAATTGGTAATCCGTTCCCTAAATTAATTTACAGTGTAAACGGTACTTTAAACTATCAAGGATTAGACATGAGTGCAACTTTTGAAGGTGTTAGCCGTGTTGAAAGATTAATGAACGATAACGGTCAATTACCTTTTGAAGGCGATAGAAATAATTCTTTATCTTATTGGATTAACAGATGGACTCCTGAAAAACCATCTACTACTCTACCTCGTTTAGGTGGTCAAAACAATGCAGTAATTTCAGACTTTTATGTAGAAGATATTTCTTACCTACGTTTAAGAAATATTGAAATTGGTTACACCATTCCGGGTAAACTGCTAAACAAACGTGGGATTTCTAAATTGAGAGTTTATGTAAGTGGACAAAACATTTTAACCTTTACTAAGTTCAAAAACTTTGATCCAGAAAGACAAAGAGGAGGAAATACAGATCAACAAGTTCCTCTTTATAAAGTATACACATTTGGTTTAAATCTTAAATTATAATTGCCATGCGTAAAATATTAATTGTTTGTTTAGTTGTAATACTAAGCAGTTGTTCAAAAAGTTTTTTAGATAGAGATTCACTTACTGCATTAGCAGAAGGTAGTTTCTGGAAGTCTGAATCAGATGCTGTTTTAGGAATCAATGCTATTTATGATGTGTTACAAGATAGAAACTTGTATAGCGGAAGTTTAAACATTTCAGCAGGCTTACCAGTGTACGATTGCCTTGGAGATAATTGCTTCAATGGTTACAAATGGGAAGGTCCAGGAAACTATATGGAAGCAAATGTTGATCCATCTGCTGGTTTCTTTAGTTTTGGTTGGAATGCAACCTATAGAGGTATTGCAAGAGCTAATACGGCTATTGAAAATATTGAAAAAATACCAAGTAGTGCAATTTCAGCAAGCAAAAAAAATGAGTTGATAGCTCAAGCAAGATTTTTAAGAGCATTATTCTACACACATCTTGCTTATTATTACCAAGATGCTCCATTGATTACAAAAGTTCAAACTTTGTCTGAAGCTTATGTAAACTCAAATCCTTATTCAGAAATTGCAGCTCAAATTGTTACAGATCTTCAGTTTGCAGCAACCAATTTACCTGCTACCTATCCTGCAACACAGTATGGCTATGCAACTAAAGGAGCTGCATTAGGTATATTGGCAAGATTTCAATTGTATAATAAAAATTATCAAGCTGTTTTAGACGCTACAACCGAAATCATGTCTTTAGGTTACAGTTTAAATACTGATTATGCACAGTTGTTTACTGAAGCAGGTGAAAACTCGAGAGAAATTTTATTTTCTGTAAGATTCAATCAAGACGTTTCAGCAAATAATGAATTGTTCTCTAGTACTTTTTTACAAGCACCAAAAATTGATGTTCAACCAATGAAAAATATGGTGAACGAATATTATTGCACCGATGGAAAACCTATTACAACTTCACCACTATACAATCCTGGAACTGCTGCAAATAATGCACCTCAAAAATTAAACAGAGACCCAAGATTA
>CALRVE020000087.1:0-5678 GCA_943371535.1 Asaia bogorensis
TCAAAAAAATCATCAATACTTTCTAATTTATAAACATTCTTCCAACCGCCACCAGCAAAGGGTTTCATGTATGCAGGAAATCCAGTGTAGTTAAAAATGCCTTCCCAATCTAGAGGATAAGCTAAGTTGCTGAAAGATTCATCAGAGGTATCATCTGGTAAATCTCTTGAAGGTAAAATCACTGTTTTAGGAACAGGAACACCAATTTTTGTTGCTAAACAATTATTGAAAAATTTCTCATCGGCACTCCACCAAAATGGATTATTAATAACTGCTGTACCACAAAGAGCTGCATTTTTTAAGTAGGCTCTGTAAAAAGGAACATCCTGACTTATTCTATCAATAATTACAGCATATTCTGTTGCTTCACCTTGCATTACTTTATCAATGCGTACAGGTTCTGCAATAATCCCAGGAATATTTTTGCTGTTTACTCTTTCAACAAAAGCTTCGGGAAAACTTCTTTCTTTTCCGTGTAAAACGCCAATTTTTTTCATAATAATTTTTTTAGATGAATACAATGAATACTTGTAAGAAATTTTTTATTATACTGGAGTTCAATATATATAAAGTTGATTAAAAAAAAACTTTTTTTGTGCAAAACCTATAATTTTTTTTTATTGCTTTCCCTTATTTTTGAATATATGCTTCAAGAAAAGACTACTGCCCTTCAACATGTGCTGGTTGAGAGCCACATTTTATTTTCTCAATATTTAGAACGAGATGTTTTATTCGATGCGTATGTTCCTCAAAAAGTACGGCATCCTGAACACATGAGTTTGCTGTTCATTAACGATGGACAAGATTTAGTAAAAATGCCTTTTGATGAAACACTGAACATTTTGTATGAAAGCAAAGCATTACAACCCGTTTTTTGTATTGGCTTACATTGTGGTGCTGAAAGAAAAAGAGAATATGGCGTAGCTTATAGTGCCGATTATAAAGGCTATGGCAATAAAGCTGGTTTGTACACCAAATTTATTTTCGATGAATTATTGCCTTTCATTCGCAAAACATATCATGTTCCGTCTTTTAAAGAAAAATCATTTGCAGGGTTTTCATTGGGTGCTTTAAGTGCTTTAGATATTGTTTGGAACCATGCAAGTGAGTTTAGTAAAGTAGGCATTTTTAGTGGAAGTTTATGGTGGAGAAGAAAAGGCTACGACGATGGTTATGATGATGAAATGGATAGATTAATGCATTTACAAGTAAGAAATGGAACCATGTATCCTTGGTTGAAATTTTATTTGCAATGTGGAACATTAGATGAAACTGCCGATAGAAATAATAACGGAATTATTGATAGCATTGATGATGCGTTGGATTTAATAGTTGAACTGAAGGCAAAAGGATATACCGATGAACATATTCAATATGTTTTATTAGAAGATGGTAAACATGATGTGCCTACTTGGCAAAAAGCCTTACCCAACTTTTTACAATGGGGGTGGGGTATTAAACATTGAAATGTATGTATTTATAATAGTAAACCTTGTAAAAACAAATAAGCAAAACTGAAATAAATAATTAGTCCAGTAACATCTACTAAAGTGGCTACAAAAGGTGCTGATGATACAGCAGGATCGGCACCTAATCTTTTTAAAATCAATGGTAACATACTACCACATAATGTACCCCAAAGTACAACACCTAATAAACTAAGTCCAATTACTATTGCAATTAAATAATAATGAGGTCCATAAATTTGTGGCATAAGTTGATGCCAAGCAATTACTCTTATAAAACCAAAAATTCCTAATACAGAACCCAATAATAATCCACTAATAATTTCTCTTCGCATTACCCTCCACCAATCTGTAATAGTAATTTCTCCTACTGCCATTGCTTGAATAATTAATGTAGATGCCTGAGAACCACTATTACCACCACTACTAATAATTAATGGAATAAAAGAAGCTAAAAAAACTGCTTTAGCAATTTCTTCTTCATAATAACCCATTACCGATGCAGTAAGTAATTCTCCAAGAAACAAAACAATTAACCAAGTAACTCTTTTTCTAAATAATTTCAAAATAGGCATGTCTAAATAGGGCTCATCTAAAGCTTCTGTGCCACCCATTTTTTGCATGTCTTCACTAAATTCTTCATTTGCTACCCATAGCATATCATCAATTGTAACAATGCCCAATAATTTATTGTTATCATCTGTTACAGGCAATGCTACTCTGTTGTTCATTTTAAAAATTTGATTGGCATGTTCTTGATCATCGTTTACATTTAATGCAACCACACGTCCGTCAATTAATTCTTCCACTTTTCTTCTAGGCGATGCAAGAATTACATCTCTAATTCTCATATCATCAATCAATTCGCCTTGCTCATCAATCACATAAATCACATCAATAGTTTCACTATTCTTAGCATACTTTCTAATGGTGTCAAATACTTCCGTTACTGTATTATGTGCAAAAACATACACATAATCAGGTGTCATTAAACGACCAACACTATCTTCTGGATAGCCTAATAGTGATAAGGTAATTTTTCTCTCTTCGGGATCTAACAGTTTAATTAAATCTCTAATTGCCGTTTTAGGTAATTCTTCTAAAAAATCTGTTCTATCATCGGCAGGGAGTTCATTTAATAATTCAGCAGTTTTATTACTTGGTAATTCTTTAATAATTTGTTTTTGTGTAGAAAAATCTAAAATCTTAAACACCTTTGCAGCTCTGTTAATAGCCATATTGGCAATAATGGTAGCTTCATCATCGGGGTAAGCATAAATTAATTCAGCAACATCGCTAATGTTTTGTTCATTTAAAAAATCACGTATAGCAATTTTATCTTCTGTTGCTATAAGTTCTTTAAACTGTTCTTGAATATCTTCTTGTTCTAATTCCATGCTCATGCTTGCAAGATAAATATTCTATTTATAAATTCTGTTTTCAACTAAAGCAATTTAATGTACAGTCAATTTACTTTAACTGTATTTTCGTTGCAATTCTACTTAATATGATTCTTCCCATTTTATTTATTGGCGATACAGGTAAAAAAGGAAAAGGAGTTTTTACTGCCGAAGCCATTCCTGCAAATACAACCATTGAAATTTCTCCTGTTTTAGTTTTAAGTGCTGCTGATAGAAGCGTTGTAGAAGCAACACTATTAAATAATTATATATTTGAATGGGGCAATAATCGAAAAAAAGCTGCATTGGGCTTTGGATATGTTTCCATGTACAATCACCATTATTTTTCGAGTTGTGAATATGAAATGGACTACGATTTAAATACCATAAGCATAAAAACAGTGAGAGATATTGCCGCTGGTGAAGAATTAACCATCAACTACAACGCAGTTCACAACGATGCAACCCCTGTTTGGTTTAAAACGCATGATTAAATACTGATTCAAATTTTTTCAATAAAAAAACTCCAGTACCCTTCAACAGACTGGAGTTATACTTTCAAACAATATGCTTATTTGAAATGAAAAAAGTACGGATTAAAGTAAGTATTTAAATAATTTCATACTCACTGCATATAAGTAGTAAATTTTAATTAAAAGGTTGCATAGGGTTTTAAAAATAAAATTTTGGGCAAAAAAAAAGGGCAATGGATAGAAATCCAACCCTGTTTTAATCCAATATTCTATGAAAAACCATACATAAGACGATGGTAGAAATGATAAGGTTGCACAGGGTTAAAAAAATTATCTACTCAATAAACCAAAGTGTAGTTCTCCAAAATTTTGTAGTGATGAAAGTTTCAAATCGGCTGCACCCCAACGTTCATCTTTTGTTTGTGAATGATGAGGAACAATTACACAAGTCATTCTAGCTGCTTTTGCTGCAATCATTCCATTAAAAGAATCTTCAAAACAAATGCACTCATGTGGATGAACTGCTAACTTTTTAGCACAATCTAAATATACCTGAGGGTGAGGTTTGCCATAAGGTAAATGTTCAGCGGAAGCAGTTGCGTTTAAAAAGTTTTTGATACCTGTAATTTCAACCACTACATCAATTAACTCTTGGGGCGATGAAGTTGCTAACCCAATTTTAAAATGTTTTTGATGAAAGAAATTGAAAATATGATGAACACCCGCCATTATTTTGCCTCTTGTTTTTACTTTTTCTAATACAAGACCAATAATTTTTTTTTCGGCTTTAGCCAACTCTTCATCGCCAATATTAAATTGTCTAAACCACCATTGAACAAATTCTCTTGTTCTTAAACCTGTAGTGGTTTTGTATTGTTCATCGGTTAAACTAACCCCATATTGTTTAAAAATCTCGTCGGCAGCTTCGTGCCATAAAGGTTCACTATCAATTAGTAAACCATCCATATCAAAAATTACGGTATTTAAATGCATTGTTTTATAGATTGCTGCAAATGTATAGCTTGAATGTATAGAATAAATCAGTCTTGAATATGTATTGGGTTGCTTGCATTTTGAGGATATTGGTTCAACATCTTTTTCATTAATATAAACAATTCAGGAAAATGCGTTTGTAAATCGGTTGGGCGTTCAAAAAACAGTTCTACACTCTCGGCCCAAAACTCTTGTAATTCTTTAAATGCATAACTACTAAATAAAGTGTTTAAGTGTTTTTGGTTGTACACTTCTTGACCTTCATCCATAATTTTATGAAAGAAATAATCAAAACTATCTTCAGGTGTATTGTTAACAATAATTTCTTGATAATAAAGTGCATGTGCCATTTCGTGTAAACCAACATTGCTTCCACTTGTATAGTCTTCGTATCCTTCTAATAAATGATTAAAGGCAACTGTAATACTATTGCTAGTAACATCGCCTGCTAATATTCTAAAACTATTGGCTGCGTAATATTCTTGTGGATGAATTTGTAAATATTTGAAATAAGGCAATAAATAATTATCTAAACCAAATGTTATTTGTATGGCAGCGGCACTTAATAGAATGGGCATTTCTTTATATCCTTCTTTTGCATGAATGATAAAGATTTTTTTTGCCATGAAAGATTTTAATCGTTCAACAAAAGTGTTTTTTAAAAGTGGATTCAACTGTTTGTAGTAAGGATGATACTTATTTAGAATTATATCTAACTCTTGAGTTGAGAAAGCTAAATTTTTACCACTATATACTAAGTAATTGGGTTGAACTGCTGTTGTTGTAGTTTGATAAATTGCATTATTAAACAACCCTTTTTTACGTAGAAATTGTTTGATACGATTTTTATAAATGCTATTGGCAGCAATAAAAAGTATAAATGCAAAAATGATGAAAGAATCTATGTAATTATTGTCCTCTTGTTTTTCATTCAAAGTAGTGTCAATACTTGAATCTCGACCATGAATGATTATTGGTGAATAACCCACATCAACAAGTGAGTCGGTTTGATTATTTAGATAAATTGTATCGGGCATTGGTATGTAATGAAATGCTAATATAGAGTTTGTATTACTAAACAACAATTCATTACATCAATCTGCAATTCTAAAGCTGGTTTTAGGTATATGTTCCAAGCTTTTTCTTAACTCTTGTTTCAATTGCAGTTTTACAATTTGCCCCATAGTAGTGGCTTTTAAAAATGAGGGTTGTTGATAATGTTCAGCCAATTCGTTACTCAACTGTAGCACTTTCTCTGGTTTAGAAATTTCTTCTTCCATCATAATATCTGACAATTCTTTAATTCTATATCTTGCCGATGCTAATCGAAAAGCCATTAAAGTTCT
>CALRVE020000088.1:0-5105 GCA_943371535.1 Asaia bogorensis
TTACGCTGTGCTTTTACCGATTTTGGTAGCTTACAAAAAGCTTTAGAAGAAAAAAATATTACTCCACTCAGTGCCGAATTGGAGTGGATTCCAACCACTACAGTTCCAGTAACTGATGCACAAGCCGAAGATGTAAGTAAGCTAATAGAACGTTTAGAACAAGATGAAGATGTGAATAAGGTTTTTCACAATATGGGATAAGGAATTTGTAAAATATGTCTAAAAAGGGTGATTTGAATAAAATCACCCTTTTTTCATGTATAAAAAAATATATGATAACCACATAATTGTATCTTCACAGTAAAATATTTTCTTACTCTATTTTAACCCTTAATCAATAAAATTGGCTTGGCAAAAAATACTCCCCACTGAATATTTTGAAATAAACGAAGCATTGAAACAAACCGATGCATCTTTTTTTCAATATCCCTATTATGCAGAAGGCTATAAATTTATTCTTCGTTCAAAAAGTGTATATCTTAAATATATGCTCAACAATACAATTGCTGCATATTGTACAATTATGGAAGTTGGTATTTATCCATTTAAGGTTGGACTTATTATAAGAGGTCCTATTTTAGTTAACTTTAATATTAATGTAGACGAATTATTTACAGGTTTGCAACAATATGCAAAGAAAGCAGGATATATGTTTATGAGAATTAATCCAGCGGAGCAACTGTTAGAAGATTATTTGGCTAATAACAATTTATTTATACCAGAAGATTATTTTCCTTACTACAAAGGTTCTCAAAATAAAAATTTCAATATTAGCAATAAATCAGCTGATGCTTTATTGGCAAGTTTTAATCAAATGTGTCGGCGAAAAATTAAACATGCAGATGCGGTAGATTTTACATACAAATATGTTGAAACAGAGGATGAACTTAAAAAAGTTTATGAACTGTTTACAAAAGTTGGTAGCAAAAAAAATTTTAAATACAGATCTTATAAAAGTTATAAAGAAATTTACAACAATGGCAAAGTGCATAACTTATGTACAGTTTATACAGCAAGCTTAAACAATAAAATTGTTGCTGCAGGGTTTATAGTAAAAGACAAAAATTATTACCACTATTTATCAGGAGGCTTAATGGTAGAAGGTTATGACTCGAAAAATAGTCCATCCGCAAAGCTTCATTATTTAGCTATGCAAGATTGTTTTTATATAGAAGAAAAAAAATATTATAACATCAGTTATTCTGGACCCGATTCAGATGTATATAAATTTAAGTCTTCGTTTAACCCTGAAGTTGAAGATATGCCTGCATACTATACTTACATTTCAAACAAATGGGCAACTTCCATTTTTAGAGCCTTGAGTTTAAAAAATGTAAAAAAAGTAAGAAAGTTTATACGTTCTATTACAAAATAGCTACATGAGAAATTTAATAAAAAAACTAAAATTAAAAAAAATTGAATCATTGATATACATCAATAAACCCGATGATTTAATTGAACCAGTTGATATAAAATATCCATTCAAAGTTTTTAATAAAGGCAGTAAAACCAATATAAATCATGTAGATAGTAAAAAATATTATAAGGCATATGTAGTTTTAGATAATGATAAATTTGTACATGTAAGTTGTATGTTTAAAAATAATTTATTAGCAAATCAACTAGGTTTTAAAAACGCATTTACAATTGGTGAATGTGTTACAAGTAATGCCTACAAAGGCCAAGGCATCTATCCTTCAATTCTTAAAAAAATTAAAGCTGATTATAAAAACGAAACATTAGTAGTTTTTGTGCAACCTAATAATATTGCTTCTATTAGAGGAATTGAGAAAGCTGGATTTCATAAGTTATACCAATTTAAAATGTATCGCTTTTTAGGCATTAATCTTTATACAAAAAAGTTTTAGCATATATGATGAATATTCAATGTAAACTCAGTTATAAAAACTTCAATAATTTAGCACAAGAGAATTATTTAGAGTTTAATAATTCAGTTAATTGTAGCGATATTTTTGAATGCATAATCAATAAAACTACCAATGAAAGTAGCTATCATTTTCAAATGAATGTATTACAAAATACAAAAGTTGAAGCCACTTTAAATATACATATTGAGTTTAATGAAAACGAAAATATTAAACACATTCAATCACTATTACCACAATTAAGTTATAAATATTTCATACCCGATCAATTAGAAATTATTACTTCTAAAAGAAAGTTCATCTATACTTTTAAAAAAGCCTACGCATTTAATTTTACATATACCAATAAAGCTATTGATATAAATATAATTGTTGACGCACCATTCTTGCACCCTGCATGGGATTATTCTAAAGGTCAACGTTTCTCTACTGCTAATCCATTTGTTGAAAAGAATAGACAATATAAAATTGAATTTGATATAATAGAACTTGAAGCTAATAAACAAATTGTTGCGATAAAAAAATTTCCTTATCCCAATGGCTATAAATCGGCATTCATTCTAACCGATCATTGCGATTTTGATACTACTGAAAAATTACAAACGTTTTTGTATGGCAATAATAACAATGGCTGGTTAAACCGAGGTTTAAAAATTACAAAAGGTGTTTTTGCTTTAGGTGCAAAAGAAGGTGAAATCAAAAAATCTGATTCTCTAGAAAGTGAAACTTATCCTCAATTAATTGACGAACTATTTGAAGATGGAAGCGAAATAGTTCATCATGCACTTAAACATTCTGGTCAACTATCTAAAGAAACTTTTACTAATACATTCAACAAATTTGCACAAAAGTACAAACCGCAAACTTGGATTGACCATGGCAGCTATATTAAATATTGTTATAGTCAAGGAAGTAAAGAAAATCCAGATTTTTCACTAATTGAAAAAATGAAACAATTTGGTTATAACAATCTTTGGGCTTTTGATGATGTAAATATTGATGCAAACCAAACGCTAAATATTCTAACTACAGCAAAAAAGTTTCCTACCGAATTAATTAAACAAATTTTCATAAATATTTTTGCTGGAAAATTTCTTGTTGCAGGACACTATTTTAGAACCATCATTCATAGAAATTATAGTAAAAGTATTTTAATAGATTTTTTGATGTACTCGTTAGGGAACACAAAAACAATCTTTATTAATTTACAAAAACGAAAAGGTACTTTTTTAAAAGACTGTAAAGCCTATTTAAAAATGATTCTAAATTTTAATAAATTTAGAAATAAAGAAGTAGTACCGTATAATAATATTGATGTACTTAAATATTCACAACCCTTGTATTTAGAAGAGAGAATTCCGTTTGCACAATATGTTGAGCAAGATATTTTAATGTTTTACACTTTTGAAACTACACATTTGGTTGACATATATAATAAAAAAAGTTTACAAAAATTAATTGATGAAAATGGAACACATATTGGTCATACATATATTTTAAATGATTTGCCTTATATAAATTCAATTTTTGAAAAAGAAAACAATCAATATCTTCTATCCGAAAAATGGATTTCTTTTTTAGATGTTTTACAAGAAAAAGTACAATCAAAAGAAATATGGAATGCCAATATGGGTGAATATGCAGCTTATAATATTTTACTTCAAAATGTTTTTATTGAATATTCACCCGAAGGAAATTGTATGATTAAAAATGATAATGAAATTAATATAGATGGCTTTACATTTATTAGTAGTTCAAAAGAGAATTTAAGTATTGAAAATAAAAAACTAACTCCGCATTTTACCGATAGACACTATAATTACTTCATTATAAACTTACCAGCAAAAAGTGTAACTGTTGTGAATAACTAATCTTGTAAGAACATCTACTCCTTAATGCCAAATTGTGAATAAGGTTTTTCATAATATGGGATAATAAATTTATAAAATATGTCTGATGAGGGTGATTTGAATAAAATCACCCTTTTTTTACGGAAAAACATATTAGGAAAATTAATTTCAAGTTAATACATTTGAACTTGCAACTATATATCCTGTGAATGCTTCTTATTAAAAAGTAAACCCTTTTTACATGAAATTTTCATTCATTCGTACCCAACTGCTGCTTAGTTACTGTAACAAGCACCAATAGTTGTAAAAGCAATACTCAAGTTAAAACGAATACTACAAAAAGAACAGATAAAAAATGAAACTAGATTGCCTTTTTTGAAACTGTTGACTTTAACAAAAACGCTTCAAAATACACAAGGGAAAAACGAAGTTTTTCCCTTGTGTATTTTAGATAATCTGGTATACTAATATCATTTATTGATAAATAGTTTTCATTCGTTTCACTAACATGACATTGATAGTCTATCACTACGGGATTCTCTAAATAAGAGATTCGATTATAATTTTATGTTTTACCATAGATGCTTATCAACCAATTTTCTTATTGAAGTTGATCATTGATTTATACTATACGATTACCATTGGATTGGAAATAGACATTGGCTATAAATAATCTCAAGAATATCTTTTATAGCAATTTCTGCTTTGTAAAAAAGTACCAGTAATACATGAAGACTTATTATTGAAAATTACAATATCAAAAGATTTCTCCTATCGTCGAAATGACATATTAGATGGAGCTTAGAGTTATTCTGTCTTCCGTATTCTATCTTCTGTCTTCTATCTTCCGTCTTCTAATCAACAGATTTCTCCTATCGTCGAAATGACATGTTAGATGGAGCTTAGAGTTATTCTGTCTTCCGTCTTCCGTCTTCCGTCTTCTATCTTCTAACTTCTGTCTTCTATCTTCTGTCCTCCGTCTTCTAATCAACAGATTTCTCCTATCGTCGAAATGACATCCAACATCAAACATCCAACCTTAAACCTTAAACCCTAAACCCTAAACCTTCTTCCTATTCTTATACCCCATCCCTGTTGCAATGGTTAATAAAACAACTACCCCACCATCTAAAGGAATATCAATTGGATCGTCGGGTGGTGGTAGTATACCTCCAGATTCAACTTGACCCATATTATTCAGTGCAACAGAATCTACCAAGGGATTTCCTTGTGCATCGTATAATACATTGCCATTTTGATCCATCAATACGGGATTGCCATAAATATCTAATAACTGCGTTTGTTGCTGTTGATTGGGATTATTCATACCAATTTGTTGACCCCACATGTTTACATTGTTGCCTTGCTG
>CALRVE020000089.1:0-5068 GCA_943371535.1 Asaia bogorensis
AATTTGTTACTGTAACTGTAACTGCACCATTACCACCTGCACATACTGTTACACTATTGGTAGTTGGCAAAGGATTTACAGTTACTGCAACTGATGTTCTTGTTGCACTTTCACAACTATTTAATGTTTGACTTGCAAAATAATTGCCAGTAGCTAAAGCAGTTGTACTAGCCAATGCAGTGCCACCTGTTGATGCACTATACCATTTAATACCAGTACCTGTAGCTACTAAATTGGCTACAGTTGAACCACTACAAAATGTTTGTGCCGATGCTGTTGGAGCTGCTGTAGTATTTACAGTTACTGTAACTGTACTTGTTGCACTACAAGCTGCAAAACTAGAGGTTAATGTATAAGTGGTGGTTTCTGTAGGAGAAGCTGTAGGACTTTGATTAGTAGATGTAAAGCCAGCTGGGCTAGAGCTCCAACTATAAGTTGGATAATCACCTGTAATTTGAACATCGTCAATTACCCACGCTTCGCTGCCGCTACTATTCTCCATTAAAATTCTAACCCTTGCTTGAGTAGCATTTGCTGGCAAATTAACTACCACAGTACTAAAACCATCTGTAGTTCTACTGCCACCACCTGCAGGTGCAAATACAGTAGCAGTATTATTGCCATCATAATTTACTTGGGCAGTTGCAGTTCCACTAGAATAACCCCAAATAGCATTATTATTTCCATTAATTGTAGCTTCTCTAGACCAAGTTGTACCACCATCTAAAGAAACTTCAACATGAACAAAATCACTTTCATCTAAACCATTACTTGTACTACCAATTGATAATGCTGCTAGTTTAAAACTAATTTTTTTATTTAAACCATTAGGCAAGCTTGTTACATTAGCAAAAGTTATTGTACCTGATCCATCATTTAACCAATAACCTTGTGTACCACTTGTAGCATATGAGATATTACTTGGTCTATCGCTTGTTGAAGTAGTACCAGATTTAGTGCTACCATCTCCACTTCTTGTATAACTCATTGTGCTACCAGTACTTTCAAAATTTTGTAATCCCAAATTTTCTATTGCTCCCGATGCACTACTTGGCCCACCTAATGTTACAGATGAACCACTACAAATAGTAGCATTATTTACTGTTGCTGTAATGGCTGTTGGAGTTGGGTTAACCGTAACAGCTACAGATGTAGATGTTGTAACAGCACCACAAGCATTGGTAGCCACTAAAGTATAAATGCCAGCATCAGAAGAAGCTGCATTTAATTTTGTATAAGAGCTAGTAATTGCACCAGAAATAGCAACTCCGTCTTTTCTCCATTGTAAACTGCTAGCACCTGTTACTGTTGCTGATAAACTAATGCCAGCACCCGAACATAATGTTTGAGCAACAGGCTGTACTGTAAATACAGGAGCAATACAAGGTCTTAATGCTAATAGTATAGCTGTTGCCCTATCTGAGCCACTTATGGTTACACTTCCATTACCAGTAGCTCCTGCTGTGGTTTTTACTGCCCATGCAGCCCCAATAGAAGCATCATCAGCAGTATTTGTATTTAAATCATATAATTCAGTTAATGTTCCCGGTGAGGTGGTAGTCCAGTTTGAGTATGTTCTATCCTTCATTACTTGTGCAAACATTACTATAGCAGCATTATTTGTTTGAGAAGTAATAGAAGTTGCAGTTACGGTAGCAGAATTAACTTGATTTAATGTACCAGGTGTTACATCAAAAGGACCACCCACTGTACCATCAGGTCTTAAACCACCATTATAATTTACACCTGAAAAAGCAACAATTGAACCTATAGCCATATTAATGCCAGTTGGTAAAGTAAAAGCAAATGAAGTGCCTTCTGTGCCATCTGCTACTCTGTAAAGAATAGTTCCATGCCATGCGTCACTATTAGAGTTTGAACCATTTCTGTATATCTCTCTTCCTGCTACTAAAACCCAACCAGTTGCAGTTGCATTTGATAAAACAGCAGTACCAATATCTGATTCATTTTGAACAATATTGACAATTAAAACATCACCAGCCTGTACTCCAGTAGGTTTATTAATTGTTATAGTAGATGAGGTACTAGTACTATTTGTACGTGTACCTCTTTGTGCAATTTGTGCCATTGGTGTAATGGCAAAGCAAAACAACAATACCAAGGATATAATGCTCTTTAGAATGGCGGTATCCTTTTGATTGATTACAAACTTCTTCATACTAATTTTTTTCTTTTTGAGAATTTTCATATTCAAATTGGTTAAAACAAAATACTTGTTTTACCAGGTTGCTTTTTTTAAAGCAGCTCAGTTTCCAAGTTGAATACTTGATTGTGATGTATGTTCAAAGGTTGCAACGGCCTTTTGCCGAATGGTTAGCGAATTAGCACGAATATTAGATACTGACGTAAGTGTTGTTTCGTTAAAAAAATCATTTATTAACTATTAATTAATTAATAATTTGAAGCTTGTTATAATGTATATAAACGCTGTAAATCAAACTATTAAGCAAATTCTTTTGTCTCTAAAGATCTTTTAAGTACAACTGAATAAAATTCAATATTTACTTACGAGAGTGCAAATGTGGGTTGTTTACGAGTGTTAAAAAATCCCTTGTTTAAGGGTGTATAAAACGAAAAATATATTTATTGAAAAAATGAATTACAGAAGAGTATTTGTACTTAATCATGAAGTTGTTTATACTTTTTGAATTTAGTAATTATATAGTTAGTAAAGCTGTAAGCCTGAGTAAACCATTGCTGCTTCGCAGAAAAGCAGTTTAAACCTGCCTAACGGCAAACAGAAATAACATTGTTGCCACAGTTGCAACTAAAATCACGAATTCTTTCTTATAGTTTATTATAAACTCCATGCTAATTTGTACATCCGTGACAAATAAATAAACATTTGTTTACAAATGGTATTCACTGATTTACAATATCTGTAATTGGCAGTCTATAGCTATCGGCTCAACTTAACAACTCGATTATTTTTGATTGTGTTGATTTTTAAAACAGTAAAAGCATAAACAACTTTAATTATACAATTATAACCCACCAAAAAAATTGAACTATTCATACAATAATTTGAATACCCATTTATTTCATTTAATGCTTTTACCAGTACCAATTGTGGAAGCTTATTACCTAGTTTAAGGGGTATTTAATTGTTTTTTAATTTATGAAGTTTGTACAAAATAATCCCATGAAATTATTTACCACAATGAATGGCTTTTTTGAGATTTATAAAAAGAAAAAATTAGCCAAAGCAATTGTTGCGTATTTAGATAAAGAACTGAATTCAATTTTTTTAAATGAACAATCTAGGGTTCACTTGGTAAGGTATTATCAAATTTTAAAAAATAGTTACAACAATAAAGCTTATTGGCAACCAGATAGATTAGGCTTTTCTTTAAATGAAAAAGCAATTTATTATATATCCTATTTTATAGACGACTTATTAAGAAGTCATTGCATTGTAAACGACGATTTGTTAGACACTTATGTAGCTGTTAGACTTGAGTTTTACTGTGGAGTTAAAATGGAAGAAAAAATTTAAAACAAACAAACACCCTTAACAGCTATAATGAAGCCTTTTTGTATTGGTTTATTTTGCTTCTTATTTATTGAGTTGAATGCTCAAAATAAATCTAATGCAACAATTGGCAAAAGTACATCTATCAATAGTTTTGTTGCAGACAGCTTAGAAAGAACATTAGAACATGCTAGTAACCCTAATAAGCTTATTCGGTATAAGCAGTTAACCTGGTATTATAGGCAACAAGATATTAATAAAGCAAAAAAGTATGCCGATTTAGGAATAGGGTTAGCCGAACAGGAAAAAGATTTATTTTCAAAAGCAGACTTTTTACGATTCAAAGCTTTAATAGGTTTATTTTATGAGTATAATGCAGATGCAGCTAAATATTTGGATCAATCCATTGCTCTCTCAGAAAACTTAAATTATATTGATGGATTAGCTTTTTGTTACGATGTACTTTCAACAATTTATATTGAAAGTAACAATTTGAGCGAGGCATTTATATATTCAAAAAAATCTTATCACCTTTTTTTACAGTCAAATAATCTTGAAGGTTTAATTTATGCCAACAATCATTTAGGTCAGTTTTACTTTAAAAAAAACATCATTGATTCTTCAATTCTGTATGTAAAGAAAGCTTTAAACTTTGCCAAACAAAAAAACGATTCTGCTCAAATTTGTTACCAATATAATTTACTAGCAAAATATTATTTAAGTACAAGGCAATTAGATAGTGCAACAAATTATTTAATAAAGTCTAATATAATTGCAAATGGTTTAGAAAGCAAACATTATCAAATAGATAATTACAACCTCCAATCAAAAATATATGTAATAAAAAACAGTTTCGATACGGCAATTTTTTATGCCCTCAACGCATTACAACTAGCTAATGTTGTCAATTATATAAAAGGAAAAGAAGAGGCTAGTTACAGTTTATTTTCTAGTTATAAGCAACAAGGGCAAACAGATATGGCACTAAAAATGCTTATGCTGCACGATAGCTGTCAAGATATTCAAAACACATATCAACTTAGTCAACAAGTAGCATCATCTACTTTAAGTTATATATACAAACAAAAAATTCTTTACGAAGAAATTAATAATAAGAATAAAACATCAACAATTTGGGGGTTATTATTTGTTGTATTTTTTTTAATTGCAGCAAGTTTATTTTGGAAACGTAAAATACTTAAAGAGAACTTATTAGAGCAAAAAAAGCAAAATATAATTGTTGTGAATGTTTTAGACGAGTTAACCGAAAAAAATAATTTAATTGAAACAAAAAATAAAGAGTTAGAAAAGTCTCTTCAATTAAATGAAAAAATTTTACACCTAATATCGCATAATTTCAGGGCACCTTTAACCAATATACAATCTTTGTTTTTATTGTACAGAGATAAAGATATTAATTCTCAAGAGTTCAATGAGTTCATTCCTACATTATTAAAAAATACCAATAACGGTTTAATAATTTTAGATAATTTATTGTATTGGTCTGGGTTAGAAAAAAGTAAAGATTTAACAGAAACCTGTATATTATCGGTTGTGCCAACTGTAGAGCATCAA
>CALRVE020000090.1:0-4068 GCA_943371535.1 Asaia bogorensis
ATTTACACCGTTGTTGCAGTATTAATGGCAATAACACAATTAATATTGAGCCACTATTTTGTGACAACCTTAGTACCACTTGGTGCTGATTTATGGACTTATTCTTTTGCCGATATTAAACAAACAGTTGGTGCAGCTGGCATTCAATGGGGTATTGTTTTTATTTTGTTACTTGTATTTGCTGCATGCATTTTTGCATTTATAAAATTAACGAAACGTTTTAAGCCATCGCTAAAATTTGCACTTATAGTTTTAAGTATTTGCAGTATTGCACAATTTTTTTCTTTAGCAAAAGTTAGCAATCAACTAACTATATCAACCGAACAAGGCAATAGCTTAGCCATTAATAAGTCATATTATTTTTATAAACAATCTCTTCTTAAGTTTTTTCCATCCGAACCCGATATTAACATTTATGCAGACAGCTATATTTATGATACAGATACTAGCAGCACCTCTTTTATTAAAAACTTTAGTTACGTAAATGATCAACTATATCCATTTTTACATAATGATACCCTGACGGATGTCTTATCTCCATTTTTCAAACCTACCAATCAAAAACCCAATATTGTTTTTATTTTAGTAGAAGGTTTAGGTAGAGCATTCTCTAACAAAGGAGCTTATTTAGGCAGCTTCACTCCTTTCTTAGATTCACTAAGTGAGAATGGCTTGTATTGGGAAAACTTCTTAAGTCAATCTGGACGAACTTTTGCTGTATTACCATCGATTTTAGGCTCTTTACCATTTGCTGAAAATGGATTCTTAGAAATGAAAAACTCTATTCCAAATAACTTAAACTTAATTAATATATTAAGCAGCAATGGTTATAATACAGGCTTTAGTTATGGTGGTAATAGTGCATTTGATTATATGAATATTTTTTTACGAAAAAGTAAAATTGCATCTATTACCGATATCAATAACTTCCCAAAGAACTATAAACAAATGCCAGCAAATAATAACTTTTCGTGGGGCTTTGGCGATAAAGAGTTGTTCAATTATTATTTAAGCAAACAAAAAGAAAGTACAATTCCTTTGTTACAGGTATTGCTTACTGTATCAACACACAGCCCGTTTTTAATAAACGAACAACAGTATTATCATCAAAAATTTGAACAACATTTACAAAAATTGGGTTTAAGCGAATCACAAAAAGGAGATTATAGAAACTATAAAAATCAATACAGTAGTATTTTATATACAGATGATGCCATTAAAGATTTTATACAATCTTATTCTAAAAGAACAGATTATAGCAATACTGTTTTTATAATTACCGGTGATCATAGAATGCCCGAAATACCTATGAACACTAAACTCGATAGATACCATGTACCATTAATTATTTATTCACCCTTATTAAAAAGAACTGCAAAATTTTCTAGTGTATCGTCTCATGTAGATATTGCTCCAACCATATTAGCTTGGTTGCAAAAAAGTTATCAAGTTAAAACACCTAAACAAAATAGTTTTATAGGAAGTGGTATAGATACTTCGAGAGCATTTAGAAATACACACCAATATGCATTTATGCAAACTAAAGAAGGTGTTAATGCACTAATACAAGGCAATTATTTTTTAGAACAAGAAAGCTTTTTTGAGTTGAACAGTAATTTTAGCTTAACCACTATTTCAGATGAAGCAGTAAAAAATAAATTGAAAACTACGCTTCAGCAAATTAAACAACGTAACCAAAAAATTGCTGCAGGTGCAAAACTAATCCCAGATTCTACATACTATAAATTTGTACCAAAATAAGTTAGCTCTTTTTATTGCTGTAGTAACTATCTAAAATATTTCGCATGAGTGGTTCGTAAAATTTCCAGAAAAAAGTAGTTCTATCGGCATTTTTTGTATTGCCTTTATCAAACATCCAATTTAAATAATGAATGCCTTTATAATATGAGTTGGAAAATTTAATTGGATTATCAGAGAAATCGGCAGAGAAATAATAAAATCTATACTCTTTACTTTCATGCATTTGCACAGCAGGAAATTTAGGTGGTATACCAACTTTTTGTAAAAATTCTTTTCCTTTATTCGTTAAACCAAGTTCAAACTGAGCTACAATAGTGTTTTTAGAAGCATGTGCTTGTACAATATCAAACCAAAAAGGATAATAAATTTTAGCAGGTAATTGAAACTTTTCTTGTGCTAGTTCAGTACTTGCAATGAAAGGAACCGCTTCGGTTAAATGAATGGTATTTTCAATTATTTCTATTGTATTATTTTCATGTACAAATGCAATTCCCGATTGTTTAAAAGGCCACTGATTATTGTGTTGTTGCAAATAACCTTTTACCAACCATCTAGGTAATTCTTTATTGATATTGGTATCTAAGTTATCAAAAAATTTTCCAACCCAGCCACTCCATCTTACGCCAAATGATTGTTCAAACTTATTTCTAACAGTAATACTTGTTGGCGAACCAATACAGTTAAACTCACTTACAATAAGTTTATTTTTTGCTTTTAATTTTTGTAGCAAACTAATGTCTTGTTCACTCATGCCACCATATAAAACACCAGAACGTTCAGTGCTCATTTTTCTGCTAAACCATTCTTGTTTGTAAACACCATAAGCATCTGTAATATAAGCAGCATCGGCATCTACACTTAATTTTTCTAGTTCTTGTTCGGTAAACCTTTCTAACCCTTTGAGCTTAAACTGTTGATTTTCTTTTGGGAAAAAACCAAAATAATCTCTATCTACTTTATATAAATCGGTTTTATTTTTAGTGAATTTTTGGTTATTTAAAACCCAAGTTAAAGAAACATGTTCTTGCCCATTATTAGTAAGTACAGTTTTATCAATAATAGCAACGGTTAATTTTTTTTTTGGCCAAATTACCCAAGCCAAAAACATCCATAATGGAATTACAGATACTACAATAATACCGGTGATAATGATGTTTTTTTTCTTCATTATAGAGTTAAAACCTATGAATAAATGCAACACCTACTTCAAGCTGATTGCCTCTAGTATCTTTTAAATATTCTTGATTAATCCAACCTGCACTTAAAGAAAGGCTATTGAATTTTTGTACATTAAATCGCCAAACTACTGAAGCTCTATTTGAAACCAATTTGTAAGTACTATTCAATTGTTGAGCTAAATTTCCTTCATCTGGCGATAAACCTGTACCAATATTTAACCAAATAAACTCATCGGCACTGCCTTTGTAATAATACCTTGCACCAACATTATAAGAATGAGAAATGTTACTACTCGAAGGAGTTAAATATGTTCTTACATTAAACAACCAATTTTTATAATATTTACCAAGGTATAAAGTATAAATCCAGGTTTCGCTACTAAAATACAAATATCTAAACCCAGCTTCGGCTTCAAAACTTTTGGGCAAATTGGCATATAAAGAAAATCCAACTCTCGACTTTGGAAAAACACCATCGCTATTTGAAAGTCCACCACTTACATACGCATAAAATGTTTTATTAATTCTAGGGTAAGCATCTATTTCATATTGCACACCACTTTCTTTAAATCGGTTGGCATAATTTATTCTTGCTGCAACAGAACCAAGTTTAGTACTTCGGCTATAATCTACACTTAATAAGTGCCAAGGGTTATCAAATTGTTTATCAAAATAAGTATAATCGTAACTAACACCAATTTTATTGGTTGCCGAAACATCTTTAATATTTGCAGCCAAAGATCTTGCATTAGCATTTGTAGGTTCAATTGAAAAAATGGTATCAATTATTTGTTGGGCTTCAATAAACTGCCTAAGGGCAATTAAAATTTTTGTTTTTCTAGTTAATAAATTAATTGATTTTGGATGATAAATTATTGCTGCATTACACACTTTGAGTGCATTACTGTAATTGTTATTCCAATATTCTAAATCGGCATATGCAATAGCTGCATCTTCATAATTTGATTGAGTTTGTAGTACAATTTCAAAACAAATTTTAGCACTATCGTAATTATCTGTCCAAGTATAAATTCTACCCAAAAAAATTCTTATATCTGCATAATTTGGGCTAATGCCTAATGCTTTATAGCAATAATATTTGGCGGTATTGTAATCTTTGTTATCAAAA
>CALRVE020000091.1:0-3833 GCA_943371535.1 Asaia bogorensis
AACTTATTTTGCGATATCAATTTTCACTTTTTTATTTTTTATTTTCTCATTCTTAATTAAATTCAAAGTGGTGCTTGCTTTGTTTTTTCGAATTGCAACAAAAGAGAAAAAATCTTTCACTTCAATTAAACCAATATCTTCTTTTTTTAATTGCCCTTTATTGCCCAAGAAGCCAACAATATCAATTTTATTGACTTTGTCTTTTTTTCCAGCAGCAATAAACAATGTAGTCCATTTAGGTTTTTCTGGCAGTTCATTTTGATCGTGAATACTCCATTCATCTACAGCAGCTGTGATGTATTTTGGAATGGTTTCTTCTTCCGATAAAATCAATACCACTGTACCACTAGCTTCCATTCTAGCTGTTCTACCATTTCTATGTACAAACATATCTTCGGTATGTGGTAAATGATAATGAATAATGTAACGAACGTTTGGAATGTCTAAACCTCTTGCTGCTAAATCGGTTGTGATTAAAAAATAGGTACTACCATTTCTAAACTTACAAATAGCACTATCTCTTTCTTGTTGTTCCATAGCTCCATGATAGTATTCATTGGCTATTCCTTTTTCTTTTAGCAAAGTACTTACACGTTCTACACTTTCTCTATGATTACAAAAAACAATGCAAGATTGTCCGCCTATTTGACAAAGTAAATTGAACAAAGTATCAATTTTATCTTTCTCTTTACTGTGAACCAATTTAATGGCCAATTTTTCAATAGGTAAATCTTCATCGGTTAAAAAGCTTAGTTTTATTGGATTGTCAATACCAATAAAACTAGGTATTTCAATAGCTTCGGTAGCCGATGTTAGCATTCTCTTTTGAATGTTAGGTAAAGAACCAATGATAAAAGAAACTTCTTCGGTAAAGCCTAAATCCAAGCTTTTGTCAAACTCATCTAAAATAACATGTGCAATGGTATCAATGGCAATATTGCCTCTACGTATATGATCGGCTAAACGACCTGGCGTTCCAACAATGATAGCAGGTGCTTCTAATAAATTATTTTCTTCTGTTTCTCGTTTATGACCACCATAACAACTAGTGATTTTTAAACCTGTGCCCATTTGCTTAAATACTTGCTCTATTTGTTGTGCCAGTTCTCTGCTAGGCACAATAATTAAAACTTGAGTTTGTTGTTTATTTGTTTGCAACAAAGGAACAATTGGCAATAAAAATGCTAAAGTTTTACCAGAACCAGTTGCCGATAAAAGTATGATATCTTGCTGCTGTTGATGTGCTTCTAAAGAAACCAACTGCATTGCATTGAGTTCTTTTATTTTAAGGTTCTGTAAAATTGAGTCTACAGAAATATTTTGTACTTGCATAGCTGCGAAAATACAAAACGAATAACAGTAGTTATTTTTTATTCTGCTTGAGATTTAAGTTATGAGTTATAGGTTATAGGTTATGAGTTATAAGTTATGGGTTATGGGTTATAAGTTATGGGTTATAAGTTATAGGTTATGAGTTATAAGTTATAGGTTATGAGTTATAGGTTATGAGTTATAGGTAAATAAAAGAACATGACTTAAATTTAGTTTTCTGCTTTTTCCCTTCTTTCTTCTTTCTTCTTCCTTCTACCTTCTACCTTCCACCTTTTCCCTTCTACCTTCTGTCTTCTGCCTTTTCAAAAAAAATCCCCATTAAAATGCATTTTGTGAGCAACTTTAACCATTTGTAAAGATTGTGTTGGGCTATTTTGCAAGCCTATGAATAAACTTGTTCTATTCTTTTGCTGTTTTATATGCACATTTTATGCAACACAAGCACAAAATGTTACGGGTAAATGGTATGGTGTTGGAAAAGTAGAATTACAAAATGGTGCTTCCAATGCCTACATGAGTGAGTTAATTCTTGAACAAAAAGGTAAAAACATCAGCGGCTTGTTGAATTATTATTTTAGAGATAGTTTATTCAGCAATAAAATATCTGGTTCATTTGACGCTGCAAGTAGAACCTTGGTATTAAATTCTACCCAAATTATTTTTCATAAATCGAGTAATACCAATACTGGTGTTGATTGTGCTATGAGTGGAAGATTTGTTTTAAGAATTGCTAAAGCAGAATCGGTATTAACAGGTGTTATGTTTGCCAATAAAAGCTTTAGATATACTTGTCCCGATATTAACTTTAAACTAAAGAAAGAAAATTTTCAAGAAAGTTTAGATGCTACCATTCCTATAACAAAAAATGAAACGGATAATACAGATTCAAGTTCAACTCCAACTGTTGCAACAATTGTTCAACCTCAAATAGTTGCGGCACCTATAGCTATTGAAGATTCAATAAAAAAAGAAGCATTTGTAAAAAGAGAAAAAGTATATACCAAAGAATTTGAAATTACGTCAAAAAGTGTTCGACTAGAATTTTATGATAATGGTGCGGTAGATGGAGATTCTATTTCTGTATTCTTTAATAATCAATTGGTTTTACCCTTGGCTAGATTAGAAAATTCGGCCATTGTATTAAACCTTTCATACGATGAAAGTTTACCTTACAACGAGTTGAGCATGTTTGCCGAAAGTTTAGGCAGCATTCCACCCAATACTGCCGTATTGGTTATTTATGATGGAACAAGAAGGTACGAAGTTTTAATGAGTAGTGATTTTAAGAAAAGTAGCACCATTAAATTGTATAAAAGAAAATTTTTATAACAACTTCAATGCAGACGTAGCAATTTGTTCTACATTTTGCAACTCCATACATTTAAAATGACCTCTTGGACATTCTTGATGCCCTATTTTACTGCAAGGGCGGCATCCTAATTTTTTTACTTCAAATATTTGATGGGTAATATTGGCATTACCAAAATAGGGAGTCATTCCAAATGCAGGAACAGTATTGCCCCAAATAGAAAGAATGGGCTTTTTAAATGCAGCTGCAATATGCATTAAACCTGTATCGTGGGTAATAATAAGTTTAGATTTTCTTACTAAATCGGCACTTTCGTTTAAGTTAAATTTACCGCAGGCATTGTATATTTTAATTTCATCTAAAGCTGCTATACGGTCTCCGTCAGCTCTGTCTTCTGGTCCACCTAACAATATAATTGGATAATCAATTTTACTACATAACTCTTTTAGTTTGGCTACTGGCATTTTTTTGGTATTTAATGCTGCACCAATTACTACCCCAATATATCCAAATTGATGAGATGCTGGAATATCATTGCCTTTAATTTCATCTTTTGCAGGAATAAAATAATCTAATCCTTTTCCATCATTGCTTACACCAAAACTTTTTACGGTTTCAAAATTTCTATCTACAATATGAATATTGGGTAAAGTATTAATTTTAAGAGCAGTGAGTAACCATTTTTTAATGTTCAATTTATTGAAAGAATATGCAGGAGCTTTTAGTGCTTTTTTTATTCGAAGAGTTCTAATATTATGGTGTAAGTCTATTATGTAATTATATTCTTCTTGTTGTAATTCATGCAACATCAATTCCCAACTTTCATCCAATAAAATTAGTTTATCTATGTAAGGATTAGTTTCAAGAATGCCTTTAAAAGATTTCTTGGTTAAAAAATGTACCTCAGCATCGGGTACTTGTTGTTTTAAGCAACGAATGATAGGTGTAGTTAAAACAATATCGCCAATAGAAGAAAAACGAATGATGAGAAATTTCATACTATTTGTTGAATAATTGATATGAGCAAATAAAGCTAATTAATTAAGAAGTTTAAATGTATAATTTATAATCAATCATTCAACTTTAAACTATTAAACTTTAAACTACACAACTTTCTATGGTAACATTTCTTCTACTTCTAAATAATCTAAATCTTTATGAAAAGTTTCTTCGGTAAAATAGAATGCAACAA
>CALRVE020000092.1:0-3743 GCA_943371535.1 Asaia bogorensis
CCATACAAAATAAAGTATCAGCAGGCTTTATTTTTAATTCTTGCAACCAACTCAAAAGTTGCTGCATTCCTATTTCATCATTACTAAATTGATGATGAACATTTTCATTGTTTTGAAGTAATGTAACATCAATTGTTTTCTTTGAAATGTCAACTCCAAAAAACTGTTTGTACGCTTTCATATTTTTTATTTTAAACAACCAATAATATGAGCTTCTTTAAAACCTTTAATAGACCTGTATGTCTTAATTTCTATTCGAAGCATCTCATATAATTTAAAGCCTGTCTGCATCAACGGATGTATCTTTTAATACCTTTGGTGTTATAGTTCACAGGCTTTATTTGATTGTATATTATCCACAAAAATCAGTTATTAACAAAGAAAAAAAGTAGCAAAAAAAGAAAGTAGTAGTAATAGTAGTTTTAATGAATACTTGTTCTGTGCAAACCTAAAGGTTGGTATGGCAAAGCCTACCAACAACGTTTTATGTAATACAATGTTGGTGAACAACACACAACATTGGCGAGGAGGAAAGCGAAAACAAACAAAGGCAGGAATAAAGAATCCGTGGTTTTCCGTGCATCCGTGGCTAAGATTATTTACTCGTAATAGACATAAAAACATTTCTCTCAAAAACTCCATCTTCTTGTAAGTTTGCGGTAATACAAATTAGCCTTTATGTTACCCAACTATTTAGCAGATTTAGTAAAACAACAATCGTACAATCCCGATAACTTTTTTTTAATTGCTGGCCCTTGTGTGGTGGAAAGTGAAGAACTGGTAATGGAAATTGCCGATAAAGTTTCGGGCATTTGCAAACGCTTAGAAATTCCTTACATATTCAAAGCGAGTTATAGAAAAGCAAACAGAACAAGTGCTAGTTCTTTTACTGGTTTGGGTGATGATATTGGATTAGACCTCATTAAAAAAGTAGGCACTACTTACAACTTACCTACCACTAGCGATGTACATGCACACGACGAATGTGCTGTTGCTGCTCAATACATTGATATTTTACAAATTCCTGCTTTCTTGTGCCGACAAACCGATTTACTGTTGGCTGCTGCCGATACCAATAAAATTGTGAACGTGAAAAAAGGACAGTTTTTAAGCGGACCAAGCATGCAATTTGCAGTGGATAAAATTAAAAAAACTGGTAACGAAAAAATTATGCTTACCGAACGTGGTACTACTTTTGGCTACCAAGATTTAGTAGTGGATTATAGAAATATTACTTGGATGAAAGAACATGGTACTCCTGTCATTATGGATGTTACCCATAGCTTGCAACAACCCAATCAAACCACAGGAATCACAGGTGGTAATCCTCAATTAATTGGCACCATTGCTAAAGCTGCTATTGCTACAGGTGCAGATGGTTTATTTATTGAAACGCACCCCAACCCTGCAGTTGCAAAAAGTGATGGAGCCAATATGTTGCCATTGCATTTATTGGAAAATTTATTGGAGCAATTGGTAAAATTGAGAAAAGCAGTTGTATAAAAAAACCCTTGTTGGTACAAGGGTGATTCATAGATTAACAACGACCTAAAATCGAATGTCTTTAGCATTACAAAATTGATGCTTTACAACTTGAAACATCAACCCAAAGAACCACTATGTTGCCCATATTAGACATTTAAAATGTTGTTTAACTCAATTGTTTATAACAATATTTAACCCTAATAATAAACAATCACTCGTTTGATTTTATATTTGATACCATGAAACGATTACTGCTATTAATTCCTATTTTATTTATTCACTGTATGGTGCAATCACAAAAGAAAACTCCAAATTTAATCAACCATCAAAAAGATGTTTTTTTAACGGAGATATTCAATAAGCATACATCTTTAAAAAAATTATTGAGCAGAAAAGAGGAATTGAACATTCAAATTATTTATACTCAAATTAATAGAGACCAAAACAACAAACCCAGTTTTACCGATTATACTTTTAACTTAAATAATGAATACTTCTACCCTGCTAGTACAGTTAAAATGCCCATTGCTTTTTTAGCTTTGGAAAAATTGAATGAACTAAAAAAACTGAACATAGATGCAAACACTACTATGATTACTGATAGCAGTGCCGAAAAGCAATCCATGGTTTTTACACATCCATCTGCCGAGAATAGCAATCCTACAATTGCTCATTATATTAAACAAATTTTTTTAGTAAGTGATAATGACGCTTATAATCGATTGTACGAATTTTTAGGTCAAGCATATATACAGCAAAAGTTACAACAAAAGGGTTATAAAGATGCAGCTATAAGACATAGATTACAAATTGCATTAACTGCCGAACAAAATAAAGCTACCAATGCCATTCAATTTTTAGATACTGCTGGCAATGTATTGTACAATCAACCTGCACAATATAGCCAAGCCATTTTTCCAACTTATACTGCTAAATTGGGAAAAGGATTTTATAGAGGTAATAAATTGGTAAACGAACCATTTGATTTTTCTACAAAAAATAGAATTTATTTACAAGATTTACATCAAATACTAAGATCAGTTTTGTTCAATGAGTTCATGCCTAAAAAACAACGTTTCAATCTTACTCCAAACGATGAATCTTTTTTATTAAAATGGATGAGTGCTTATCCAAAAGAAAGCAAATTCCCTTTTTATGATACAACCAATTATTGGGATAGTTATTGCAAATTTTTATTGTTGGGCTCAGAGAAAACAACCCCTCCTACCAATATTAGAATATTTAACAAAGTAGGCGATGCTTATGGATTTTTAATTGACAATGCCTACATCATTGACACCAAAAACAATATTGAATTTATGCTGAGTGCAACCATTAATTGCAATACAGATGGCATTTATAACGATGATAAATATGAATACGAAAGCATCGGCTTTCCGTTTATGAAACACTTAGGAGAAGCTATTTATACACACGAATTAAATAGAAAGAAAAAACATACACCTAATTTAACAAAGTTTATTTTACAGTACTAAAAATTAAGTAGCAAATTTGAGCATGATAATGAATAAGCAAGTATTGATTTTTTGTATTCTAGCAGTTGGCTTAATTGCATGTTCAAAAGACAATAGCCTGAATACAAGAGCACAAATAAAATTTATTAATGCCTCTATCAATGCTCCTAAATTAGAGCTTTTTGCCGATGGTGCTTTATTGGCAACAGACATTGCTTTCCCAAATGCAAGTAGCTATCTGTTTGTTAGCCCTGGCAATGCTTCGTTAAGAATTGCTGCATTAGACGGTCCTTTTCCTGGTTTAACTATTGCAAATGGAACATTTAATGTACAAGAGTTTGAAATTTATTCATTCATTATAACTGATTCACTGAACAAACTAAAATCTAGTTTTCTTAAAGAAGATATTACAAGTGCAGGCGATGGAAAATCGAAAATTCGTTTTTTTCATTTAGCCCAAAACACAGCAACAACTAACCTATTTTTAAACAACATAAAAATTGATAGTAACAGAGTTTTTAACGATCAAAGTACCAACACTGCAACACAAAAATTTTCAACTTACAATGCAGGATTGGTGCAACTTCAAGTAAAAGATGTAGCAGGCAATACCATTGCTAGCTTACCCAATTTCAATTTAGAATCCAACAAAATATATACGGTTGTTCTAAAAGGTTCGCCTAGTGCTGCAGCTAATACACCACAAGCAATAGGCATTACAGTATTGCCTTACAACTAACATTTGTTAGCGATTTTTTTAATTTTATTTTTAAAAAAGTTGAT
>CALRVE020000093.1:0-3489 GCA_943371535.1 Asaia bogorensis
ATACACTTGTAGCGAAGTGCCTACCACAACAAAAATATCTGCTAACGATGTAATATCTGCTGCTATTTCAATTATTGGAACAGCTTCTTCAAACCAAACAATATTTGGGCGAAGTTGACCTCCATCTTCTGCTAAATCACCAAAATGAATATCGCCACGTATTTCAAATATTTTTTCTGTATTTTTTACACTACGCATTTCAAAAATTTGACCATGTAAATGCACCACATTTGTACTTCCTCCACGTTCGTGTAAATCATCTATATTTTGGGTAATAATGGTTACATCAAAATATTGTTCCAGTTCTGCCAAGCCAATATGAGCAGCATTGGGCTTTGCAGCTGCAACATCTTTTCGTCGAAGGTTATAAAAATCTAATACCATTTGTGGGTTTGCAGCAAAACCTCTTGGCGTTGCAACTTCATATACATTATAACCTTCCCATAATCCATCACTATCTCTAAAAGTTTTCAAACCACTTTCGGCACTAATACCTGCTCCCGTAAGTATTACTAATTTCTTTTTTACCATGTTGGAAAGGTAAAAAATTATATGTATTGCAAGAATAAAAATTGAATTATTCCATTATTGAAATTGAGTGGCAAACTCGGAAAAACAAAAAATCCGAAGTATATAGACTTCGGATAATTAAAAAATTAACGCACTATTTTTTCTTCAAAACTATTACTAAACTATCTCTTGACATTAGTTTAGCAGTACTATCTTGAGGAAAAGAAAGTTGATAACCTACATACGTAGTATCTTCTTGTAAAAAAAGTTCATTGCCTTGTACATAGTATTTGTTTAAAACTAAATCTTTAGTCAACAATTCGCTAAAAGTACTATCAGCATTGAATTGTAATACTGTTGAATCAGTATTTGCCATTGCAAAAATGAGTAATGAAAAACTGCTACTATCTTTTCCAGCAGGATACAAGCTATCTACTTTCCAAGTACCAACAATAGTTGTTTGTGGAGGCTTTTTTTTACTACTAAACCAATCGCAAGAAAATAAGGTTACCGATACTGCAATAATGATTGCAGCGAACATTGTTTTTTTCATGATGCAGGAAATTTAAATGATGATGAAATAAATTTTGCAGGCCTGCTAATATGAATACTTGTGTTGCACTAAAAGTAAC
Organism: Asaia bogorensis; assembly: GCA_943371535.1. Taxonomy (GTDB): domain Bacteria; phylum Bacteroidota; class Bacteroidia; order Chitinophagales; family Chitinophagaceae; genus UBA1930. The sequence goes on from CALRVE020000093.1 coordinate 1,143, forward strand.
CTTATGTAAAAAGTTAAATTAATCTTATAGCCTCGTTATACTTATTGTAACTTATTGTAACTAATTTTATCCATTTCTTTACCACGCTAATTTCTCTACACAACTATCATTTTTAGTTCATACTAATTACTATAGTTTCGCAACCTTTAAACAACCCTATAACATGAAACTAGAAGATATTTTACTTGAAAGAAGTAATCATCAATGTGAACTTTGCCAATCAACCCAAGGCATTAAATTGTACGAAGTATTGCCTCAAGATACTACCAACAAAGACAATAATATTATTGCTTGTAGTAAATGTATTGCTCAAATTGAAAAGAAAGAAGAGCCCGACAGTAGCCATTGGAGTAAATGTTTACCCGAATCTATGTGGAGTGAAATACCTGCTGTTCAAGTTACTGCTTGGCGTTTATTGAATAGATTTAGAAATGAGAGTTGGGCTGCCGAAAGTTTAGATATGTTGTATTTAACCGATGAAAACCTTGAATGGGCAAAAGCTACAGGCGACCATGAAAATGATGGTTCGGTTGATTTACACAAAGATTGTAATGGACAAATTTTACAAAGCGGTGATACGGTAGTTTTAATAAAATCTTTAGATGTAAAAGGCAGTACACTTAATGCAAAAATGGGAACTGTTGTAAAAAACATTCGACTGGTTGCAGAAAATACCGAACAAATAGAAGGCAAAATTGAAGGTCAAACCATTGTTATTTTAACGAAATATGTACGTAAGCAAGGTGTTTAATGGTATAAAATTTAAAAGCCATTTTACAAATGTAAAATGGCTTTTAAATTACTTCTTTCTCTTCTTTTTTTCAATAGTCTTCTTCGTAATTTCTTCTGTTGCATTTGGATTCATTACCCATTCATAATCCAGTTGACGTTTATCTAAATTAGCTGCCACTACTTTTATAAATACTTTATCGCCCATTCTAAAAACTTTCCCACTTCTTCTACCTACTAAACTGTATTCTCCTTCAATAGCTCTAAAATCATCAAAATCACTTAACCCTACTATACTTACTAAACCTTCACATTTATGTGCAACGGTTTCTACCCAAAAGCCAAAACTGGCAACACCACTTATTACGCCTTCAAACACTTCACCTAAATGATCTTTTAAATATTCTACTTGTTTGTATTTATTGCTTGCACGTTCACATTCCATTGCAGCTCTTTCTCTTTCACTGGTATGCTTACATTTCTCTTCCATCTTTTTATCAATGATGGGTTTGTTGGTAAGCACACTTTGTAAAACTCTATGCACTAACACATCAGGGTAACGTCTAATTGGCGAAGTAAAATGACAATAATGCTCAAAAGCCAACCCATAATGCCCAATATTATTGGTGGTGTACACCGCTTTTGCCATGGTTCTAATACCCAATTGCTCTAATACTTGTTGCTCTGGCTTTCCTTTAGCATCTAACAACAACTGATTAAAACTTTCAGCAATTTTTTCAGGGGTTGATGTATCGAATTTATGTCCATACTTTTTTGCAAAAACAGTAAATGGTTTTAACTTCTCTTCATCTGGTTGATCATGCACTCTATATGGAAAAGGAATTGAACTTTTGCCTAACGCATCTCCTTTATCAGCTACTTTTATCTTAAAAATATGTTCAGCCACCGTTCTATTGGCCAATAACATAAACTCTTCTACCAACTGATGCGATTCTTTACTTTCTTTCACCATAATGCCAATAGGCTTGCCTTTTGCATCTAACTTAAATCGTACTTCTTGAGATGAAAAATTAATAGCTCCATGACTAAATCTTTCTTTACGAAATTGTTGAGCCAAGTTGTTTAGCAATAATACTTCTTCAGCATATTGCCCTTGTTTTTCTTCTATAATTTGTTGTACATCTTCATAAGTAAATCGATGACTAGAATGAATGATGGTTTTACCCAACCAATAATTTCTCACTTCGGCTTTAGCATTGATTTCAAATACTGCGGAAAAAGTAAATTTGGTTTCATGTGGACGAAGTGAACACAATTCGTTAGAAATTTTTTCTGGCAACATTGGGTTTACTCTATCTGGCAAATACACAGATGTTGCTCTTTTGTAGCCTTCTTCATCTAATTTGGAATCAGGTGTTACGTAATGGCTTACATCGGCAATATGAACACCAATTTCATATACATCTTTTTTAATTTTTCGAATTGAAATAGCATCGTCAAAATCTTTAGCATCAACAGGGTCAATGGTAAATGTGAGTATTTCTCTAAAATCTTTTCGTTTCTTAATTTCAGCTTCAGGGAAATCATCATTCAACTGATTGGCTTCTTTCATCACTTCTTCAGGAAAAGAAAGTGGGAAACCAGCTTCTGCTAAAAT
>CALRVE020000094.1:0-3069 GCA_943371535.1 Asaia bogorensis
TCACTTTTAGTTGCTGCTGGGGTTGGCTACGGAGCAAAAAAAATAAAAAATAGAAAAAAATCATAATCTCCCTTTAGGGGATAGGGGCTAGCAGCAGGTGTAGGTTATGGTGCAAAGAAAATGAGGGATAAAAGAAAAAATACTAACATTTAATATCTCCCTCTATAGTTTTGAAAATAAAAAAAGGATTTCAATTTTGAAATCCTTTTTTATTAGTATAATACTGAGAAATGATTATTATTTTTAAGATTAAGTATTTAGTTCGCAACCATTCAATACATAATATTTTTGGTTTTTTATGGTTGCTAAATTCATCAAATGTAAATAGACAAAATTTTAATTCTTCATGTTCTTCCAGCATGGGGTCGTTGTAAATTCAATATTCATTCAATCTATTTACATCCCACTCATTTAGAGTGAAAAACATTAACAAGAGGCATTTACAACTGAATAATTAACCAAAAAATGAATTTAATAATTTAATAAACAGAAACTAAAGAGACAAATTTGATTATTCTTTTATTGTTTAAGGTTCGCTTAAAAATTGTTTCATCAATATACTTTCAAATAATTTATTCCACCTCTCATTTATTGTTTTACAAACTTCTTTGTTTCAATTTTTCCTTGGTTTAGTAGAATTACTAAATATACTCCTTTTGCTAAATGGGTAGTTTCAATGTTTTGATAATTTACGCCTTCTTGCAAATTAAAAGTTGAAATAGCCTGACCATTTACGTTGATAACTCTTAACAGAGCTCCTTTCAGTACATTACTAAAACTTGCTCTAATCGTATTGCCTGTAGTGACTGATGGATAAATTGCAAATGGTAGCTCAGCATCATCTAAATTATCTGTAAGAATATTGCTGTATTTATAAGTGCCGTCTTTATCAATCAGTTTTAATCGGTAATAATTATTTTTAAAAGCAACATTTCTATGTGTATGGTTATACTTATTTCCAGTTGATTGATTTGAACCATTAACTTTTGCTATCGTATAAAAATAGCTTCCATCTTTACTATGTTCTAGTTCAAAATGACTAAAATCAACTTCAGATTCGGTTTCCCAGCTCAATAAAACATTGTTATTGCTACGCTTCAGCTGAAAATCTATTAAACTAATGGGCAATGATGATGAAACTAAATTAGCATCAGAAAAACCTCCAGTAATAATTAAATCGGGTTCAGTATCTCCAGTTCCGCTACCTATTAAAAATGATCCAGAAGAGTTAGTTGCATCAAACGGAGTAATTCTAAAAATTACTGTACTTGTTGGTGGCACATCTTGCAAACCATCAACATTATGCAAATCAATAGGTTCAATTACATAATTACCTGTTGTTCTTGGAATACCTGAAATTGTTGTAATAGGTCTAAATATTCCATTATCAATTTGATAATCTATTTGAAATTGTATTGGACCAGAACTTGAAATTCTGATATTGAACTTATCAATAGAATGATAATTAACAGATTTTCCATTTTTAGATCTCAAGCTAAATCTAAAAAATCTGTTTGCAGTTACGCCACTAGCAGCAGTAGTTGTAGACCAATTATTTCCTCCCCAGTAGCCATCAGATGCAGCAGTAGTTGGTAAATCTACACCTGAACCTCTAATAAGACCTAATGGATTGGTCATATTTGTATTTAAAGTTGTAGCATCAAATTCGGTTACAGTTCTACCACCCTGTAAAAATGTTGAAGGGTTCCAAGCTGCTAATACAAGAGGAGAAGATGGTCTAGTATCATAAATATTTTTAGTGTATGCATTTACCGACGCATGATTTGCATAAATACTACCACCAGTAGACAAAACTCCTGGCGAACTATACATAGGTAAATCATTACCAAAAAAGTAGGCATAACGCTCAACATTTGGATTGGCATCTAACCAAGGTAAAGCTAGTTGCATAAAGGCTTCATGAACGCTAGCTGAACGATTTACATTTGCATTGAATTCGGTAAGCCAAATCGGTTTTTTATGAAAATCATATAGGTTAGTGATGTAAGTTTTGAATCTATTAAATACATCAACAGGGTTTGGATTAGGATTTAGTGTACTAAGCCAATTACCCCAATCGTACCAATGGTCACACACATAATCTACTTGCATACTATCTTGTTTTGCTACAACCATAAAACTATCTAACCATACTCTATACTGAGATTCTGTACATGCTGGAGAACCCATTCTTAGACCTGCACGTAATAATTTTTTATATAATGGAATTGCTCTTGAAACAAACATATTTGATTGACCTGTGTGGTCGGGTTCATTAAAAGATGAATAGTGAGTAAGTGAATCTTTAGCTATTACAATATTAATATTAGCGTCTGACGCATGATTAGTGCCCCAAGCCATTGGTACAAATTCTCTTGTTGGTGTAGAAACATCAAATGGACCCCAATCATAAAACCAAGTTGCATTTAAATCGTTTGTAAATGCATTGTTCGTATTACCAGATCCTTTCTTTTTTACTGGTACAGTTGGTAACTTCATTACTCTTATAAATGAAACTTTGTTTTGTAATACAAAAGCAAGGTTTACTTGCAAATTACTTGTATTAGCCATATAAGTAAATCGTTCTCCTGAACCATCTTCATTTTCTGCTAAGGTTGCCATAAACCCTTGATTTAAAATAATAGATTCTATAGTATTATTCAATCCATTGGGTATACTATTGCCACTATAAATAGTTCGAGCAATACATGTACCAAATGTTCCTCCTAAGTTCAGATTGGAATAAATCACAAGTTGTGCTTTAGAAACTTGAAATGTTAATGCAATCAAGATAAGTAGAAAAAATTTCTTCATAAATAGATAGTTTTATATGTTTGGCAATCTGTTTTTGAACTAAATATAATAATTTAGGAAAGTGTTCAAAGTAATTAATTCAAACGTTTGAAACAAATATAAAATTATAAATATAAACAACGAAATTATATTTTGTGTAGTTTTTAAAAATAGATGTTACAAGCAGAATAAACATAAAAAAGGGTTTCAGCAATTGAAACCCTTTTTGTATGATTTAATAAAAATTCTTTAATCCCAAATTTCTGCTTTACCATC